>NZ_JASFDV010000021.1 GCF_030766825.1 Nocardiopsis sp. CC223A | reverse complement strand
GCCCGTGCGGCCGAGGTGGCCGCGCGGGGCGCGGCGGCGCTGGGGACCCAGCTCCTGTTCGTCCTGACCACACCCACGGCCGACCTCCTCGCCCGGCTGTCCCGCACCCGGCTGCCCACCGCGCTGGTCGAGATCGTCGCCCTCACCTACCAGATGCTCATGGTCCTGCTCGGGACCGCGCACCGGGTCGCCTCCGGACAGGCGGCCCGGCACGGGTACCGGTCCCGTCGCGCATGCCTCCGATCGGCCGGGGCCCTGGGCGGAGTCCTGTTCATCCGCTCCCTGGACCGGGCCCGGCGGCTCCAGGAGGGCCTGGCCTGCCGCGGGTACACGGGGCGGCTCACCGTCCTGGTGGACGAACGCCCGGTCCGCCCGGGGGAGTGGGCCGCAGCCGCCGCCCCGCCGCTGCTGGTCGCGGCCCTCGCCCTCATTTACACGGCCCTGCGGTGAGCCCCGGCCCACCGGGCCGCCCGACGATTCACGGAGACGCCCATGCCCTCCCGCGCCCCCGGGGCGGACCCCGAGGCCCCGCCCGTCCTGGAGGGCCGCGGCCTGCACTACGCCTACGAGGACACCGCACCCGCGGTGACCGGGGCGGACGTGCGGGTCGACCCCGGCGGCCTGCTCGCGGTGCTCGGCCCCAACGGCGGCGGCAAGACCACGCTGCTGCGGCTGCTGTCCGGCGGGCTGGTCCCCGGCCGGGGCTCGGTCCTGCTGGACGGTGCCCCGCCGCCGGGCGGCCGCCGGGGCCGCGACCTGCTGCGCCGCCGGGTGCAGATGGTCTACCAGGACCCCGACGACCAGCTGTTCTCGGCCACCGTCGGCCAGGACGTGTCCTTCGGCCCGCTCAACCTGGGCCTGCCCGCCGACCAGGTCCGCGAGCGGGTCGCATGGGCGCTGGACGCCCTCGGCGTCACCGGCCTCGCCGACCGCCCCACCCACCTGCTCTCCTACGGCCAGCGCAAACGGGTGGTGCTGGCCGGGGCGATGGCGATGCTGCCCGACGTCCTGATCCTGGACGAGCCCACGGCGGGACTGGACCCGGCCGGGGTCGCCGAACTGGTCGCCACCCTGGACGGCCTGCGGGCCCGCGGCACCGCACTGGTCGTGTCGACCCACGACCTGGACCTGGTCCACGGCTGGGCCGACCACGCTCTCGTGCTCGACCGGACGGTCCTGGCGTCGGGGCCGACCGGGCAGGTGCTCGCCGACACCGCGCTGCTGGCCCGCGCCCGGCTGCGGCCCGCCTGGGGCCCCGCCGTGGGGCGGGTGCTGCGCGCGGGCGGGCTGCTGCCCGCCGACGCCCCCGACCCCGCCTCACCCGGCGACCTGGACCGGATCCACCCCCGCTGAGGGGGCCGCGAACGCCCGCGCACGGGAAAAGTTTTTGTCGTTCATGTCGGGATTCGGCCATAGTGGCCGGGGCACCCCGCCCCTGCCCCGGCGCACCCCGCCCCCACCACGAAGGGAAACCCATGTCCACCCTCCGGGTCACCGCGGAGAGGCTCACCGTCCACCCCCACCCCAACGCCGACGCGCTCGAACTGGCCCAGGTCGGCCTGTTCCGCGCGGTCGTGGCCAAGGGCGCCTACCGCACCGGTGACTGGGCCGTCTACATCCCCGAGAACGCCCTGCTGCCCGACGCCCTCATCGACGAGCTCGGCCTCACCGGCAGGCTCGCGGGCTCCAAGCGCAACCGGGTCAAGGCCATCCGGCTGCGCGGCGAGATCTCCCAGGGCATCGTCTGCCGCCCGCGGGCGCTGGCCGACCGGGACCTGGCGGCGGCCCACGAGGAGGGCGCGGACTTCGCCGCGGAGCTCGGCGTCACCAAGTGGGTGCCCGAGATCCCCGTGCACATGAGCGGGGAGGTCGTCGCCGCCCCGGACCTGCTGCGCTGGATCGAGGTGGAGAACGCCAAGCGCTACCCGGACATCTTCACCCCCGGTGAGCCGGTGGTGGCCACGGAGAAGATCCACGGCACCGCATGCCTGTTCACCCTGGTCGTGGAGACCGGCGAGGAGTTCGTCTCCTCCAAGGGGCACGGATCGCGCAACTTCGCGCTGGCCTACGCCGAGGACAACCTGTACTGGCGCTCGGTGCGCACCCACGGGGTGCCCGAAGCGGCCCGCCGGATCGCCGAGAAGTTCGGCGCGGCCCGGGTGGGCGTGTTCGGCGAGGTGTTCGGCGCGGGCGTGCAGGACCTGGGCTACGGCGAGCACGGGCGCAGCGAGCGCCCGGGGTACGCGGTGTTCGACGTCCGCCTGGACGTCGACGGCGCCGTGTCCTGGATCGACGCCGCCGACCTGCCGGGCGTGCTCGCCGAGGTCGGCCTGCCCGCGGTGCCCGAGCTCTACAACGGCCCCTACGACGAGGCCGCGCTGTTCGAGGTCGCCCAGGGCGACGAGACCTGGAGCGGCCGCGGCGCCCACCTGCGCGAGGGTGTGGTGGTCCGACCGTCCCGCGAGCGCTACTCGCCGGTCCTCGCCGGCCGTGCGATCGCCAAGTTCGTCTCCGACGCCTACCTCACCCGCAAGGGCGGCACCGAGTACGAGTGACCACAGGGCCGCCGGGAGCCCCCGTTCCCGGCGGCCTACACTACCCACCGTGACCTACACACCCAACAGGTTCCTGAGCCGCCTCGTCGGCCACCGGCTGTACTCGGTCCAGTTCACCATGGACTACGTCCAGCTCCACTTCGACCACGAGGACACCCCCCACAGCCCGCTGCTCAACTGCGACGCCCTGCCGCACGTGCTCACGGGCGGCCGGTGGACCACCCCCGCCGACCCGGCGTGGGCCGGGGCGCTGCGCTCCCTCATCCCGCGGCAGGTGACCGCCACCCACGAGGCGACCGGGACCGGCCTGCGCCTGGACTTCGGCGACGACGCCGTCCGCCTCCACCCGTCCCCCAAAGAGCTCACGGGGCCGGAGATTGCCTATCTGTCCGGCTTCGGCGACAGGGACTGGATGGCCTGGCGTCCGGGCGAGGAATCCTTCGAGGACCTGTAGGCCCGGCCGCCGTCAGACGGGGGAGCCGTCGGCGGCGCGGGCGTAGCGCTCGGACAGGGCGCGCAGCAGCGGCACCAGTTCGGGTGGCGACTCCACCGTGAAGTCCATGCCGAGCATGCCGACGTACACGGCGACCGTGTCCAGGCTGTCGGCGCCGGTGACCAGCACCGACGTCGCCTCGTCCACCGGCTCGACCACCCCGACCGCCGGATTGACGCGCTCCAGCACCCGTTCCGCGGGCGCATCGACGCGCAAGCGCGCGTGCACCCTCCACCCCTGCGACGCGATCGTCCGCATGGCGAACGCGGTGTGGTCGCCCCCGGGCGGCGGCACCGGGTCGAAGCGGCGCCCCGTCGGCGGTCGCGGCGCCATCCAGTCGACCCGGTGGGTGGCCCATTCCCCGTCGCGCGGGTCGCGGGCGACCAGGTACCAGCGGCGCTGCCAGGCCAGCAGCCGGTACGGCTCCACCAGCCGGGGCTCGCCCCGGTAGTCGAACCGCAGCCACTCGCCGTCGCGGACGGCGCGCGCCACCGCCCGCAGCACCCCCGCGTCGACCTCCGGGTCGGGCGCGTCGGTGTCGGTGTTCTCCGGGGCGTGCTCGATCGACCCGTGCAGCGCGTCCACGGTCGGACGCAGCCGCGCCGGCAGCACCTGTTCGAGCTTGGCGAGCGCCCGCCCGCCCGACTCGGCGACCCCCGAGATGCCCGCCGCGGCGCGCAGCCCGACGGCCACCGCGACGGCCTCCTCGTCGTCGAGCAGCAGCGGGGGCATCCGGCCGCCCGGCCCGAGCCGGTACCCGCCCGTGGACCCGCGGGCCGCCTCCACCGGGTAGCCGAGTTCGCGCAGCCGGTCGACGTCCTTGCGGATGGTGCGGCCGCTGACCCCGAGCCGCTCGGCGAGTTCGCGCCCGGTCCGGTCGGGCCGTGACTGCAACAGGGACAGCAGCGCCAGGAGCCTGGCGGCGGTGTCGGACATCCGGCACCCTTTCCGAGATTTCCGTGGACCGTGGAGGCATTAGGAAGTGAATGTGCCTAATGGGAGCCTAGTGTCGGAGACATGGAGAACACCAGCGCTTCCGCCGCCGCCACCGACATCCGCCCCTTCACCGTCGCCGTCACCGACGCCGAACTCGCCGACCTGCACGAGCGGCTCGCCCGCACCCGGCTGCCCCAGCCCGCCCCGGTCGACGACTGGGAGGCCGGGACCCCCAACGCCTACCTGCGCGAGGCCATCGCCGCCTGGCGCGACTTCGACTGGCGCGCCGCCGAGGCGCGCATCAACGCCGTCCCGCACTTCACGACCGACGTCGACGGCCAGAACATCCACTTCATCCACGTCCGCTCCCCGCACACCGACGCCACGCCCCTGCTGCTCGCGCACACCTACCCCGGCTCCTCGGTCGACTACCTCGACCTCATCGACACGCTCACCGACCCGGTCGCCCACGGCGGCCGCGCCGAGGACGCCTTCCACCTGGTCATCCCGGACGTCCCCGGTTACGGCTTCTCCCAGCCGCCGGCCTCCGGCGGCTGGACCACCGCCCGCGTCGCCGCCGCCTACGACACCCTGATGCGCCGACTCGGCTACGGGAGCTACGGCGTGCACGGCTCCGACAACGGCGCGATGGTCGCCCGGGAGCTGGGGCTGTTGAACCCCGACGGGTTCCTCGGCCTGCACGTGCTCCAGCTCTTCTCGTTCCCCTCCGGCGACCCCGCCGAGTTCGAGCGCCTGGAGCCGCAGGACCACGCCGGCCTGGAGCACATGCAGTGGTTCCAGTCGGTGGGCGGCTACAACACCATGAACGCCTCCCGTCCGCAGACCGTCGCGGTCGGCCTCAGCGACTCACCGGTGGGCCTGCTCGCCTACAGCGAGCTGTTCAACTCCTTCGGCAACGGCACCTCGCTGGTGCCGCTGGAGAAGATCCTCCTGGAGGTGAGCGTGAACTGGTTCGCCAACGCGGCCTCCGGCATGGGCCGCTCCTACTTCGAGAACGCGCGCGCCCAGGACGAGCCGCGCGTGAACGCGGCGCCCACGGGAGTCGCGGTCTTCGCCGACGACTTCCAGACCATCCGGGTCTTCGCCGAGCGCGACAACTCCAACATCGTGCACTGGAACCGGTTCGACAAGGGCGGCCACTTCGCCGCCCTGGAGGTCCCCGAGGTCGTCGCCGGCGACATCCGCGCCTTCTTCACCGCGCTCCGCACGACCTGAAGGACGGCCCCGGGGCGGGCCGGCTCTCCCGCTCCGGCGCGGTCCTTGCGCCGACCGACGGACGCGATCCCGCCGTTGCGGGCTCGGCACGGTCGGCATCCGCAGGGGCCGCGCCGTGCGGTCCGGGAAACCCCTTGCCAGGGAGCCCGGGACACGGCAGTGTCCGACCGGGACGAAGAACCGTGGAAGGGGAGCATGGACGGCGGACCGGCGCGGCGGCAGCGGACACGGGTACCGGTGACGGTGCACCGGGGGCGGTCCGGCAGGGCGGTGCCGCGGGTCCTGCGACCCCGGTACCCCATGACCGGGCTGACCGTGCAGGACGGTGACCGCTTCCTGCTCGTGTGCGTGGACCGCACCGGCGCCGAACGGCTCGTCGGGCTGTGGGCACTGGCCGCGCGCTCCCCCCGGTCGATCGTCCACCTTCCGGTCCGATCCGCGCCGGTGCCCGACGCCTCGTGGGGACCCGCCTGGGACACACTGGACCTGCTGCTGGTCCACCACTCCCTGCGGTTCCCCGCCTCGGCCTGGAAGGACCTGCGCGCCGGGCTGGACACGGGACGCCCCCACACCGCCGTGCTCCCCGCCGACACGCTCCCCGAGTGGGAGGGCGGCCACGCAGACCGTTCACGGTACCGCGAGTACCGCGACCACCTGCGCTGCGCGGTCACGGCGCGCACACTCGTCCTCACCGGGAGCCCCACCGGGTTCGCCGTGACCGGCTCCGAACTCCGCCACTGCCTGCTGGACACGACGGCGGGGACCGCAGATCCCGGGGGCGCCGGTGACCTGAGGACGGGGTTCCGCCTCCCGTCCCGGGGCCGCGGCGGTGTCGAGACGGAGGTGGACTTCCTCTACCTGGGTGCCCGGTGACGGGTCCGGCGTCACCGCCGACGAGGGCGGGGCGGAGCGGCCCGTGGCGGTCGAGGCACTTCCCGGGGTCAACGGTCGGGCCGCACCCACCGGCGCAGCGCGTCGAGCGTGGTGTCCGGCGAGGTGTTGAAGCAGAACACCACCCCCGGGACGAGGGAGGTGATCAGGTTGACCACACGCTCGAACAGCAGAGTGTGCTCCGGGGCCGTGCGCAGCCCCGCGCCGATCATCACGACACGGGCGGGCCGACCGTCCAGCCCCGCTCCGTCGGCGGCCAGCACCCGGGCGGTGTAGGGGCCACTCACCCGGCGGGCCAGGGCCACCTCGCCCGCGAACCGGGCACGGAACTCCCGGTCGGCCGCGTACTCGGGCCGGATGGACTTCACCGCCGCCAGATCCGGCTCGTCCTCCGAGCCGACGGCGGGGAACACGACGCCCATGCCCCCGCACCGACGCGCCGCAGGGTGCGGTAGGGCTCGAACGCGCGCGGGTCGTCTGGGGGAAGGGGTTCCATCGGGGCGTCGTTTCCTGGGGTGGGGGAGTTTCAGGGGCCGGGGCACCGGACGGAAGCGTGGCGGACACTCCGTGCTACCGCGCACGCGCCCTCACCCGCCGTGCCCCGGTGCTCCGGTACCGCCCCGCCCCGGGGCGCCCCGGGGCGGACCCCGGGGCACCGTTCCGGGTCAGACGCCCAGGGCGTCGAACAGGTGCAGCCAGATCTCGCTGCGCGTGGGGAACGCCGGGACCGCGTGCCGCAGCCTGCGCACCGGCACCTGCCCGACGATCGCGATCGTCGCCGCCTGGAGCATGTCGGCCACGCCCGTCCCCGTGATGGTGGCGCCCACCAGCACCCCTGCGTCCTCGTCGATGACGAACCGGGCCGTGCCCCGGGTGGCGCGGGTGAACGCCCCGCCCGGGTTCCCGTCCGTCGGCACGTCCACCACGCGCACCCGCAGCCCCGCCTCCCGCGCGTCGGCCGCAGTGTGCCCCACCGAGGCCACCTGCGGCTCGGTGAAGATGACCCGCGGTGCCCCGCCGCCGTCCCCGAGGTGCTCGACCGAGATGTCCGACCCCAGGACGTCGGCGGTCGCGATCGCCGCCTGGTACTTGGCCATGTGCGTGAACCGGGCGCGCCCGTTGAGGTCGCCGATCACGTACAGCCACTCCAGCCCGGGCACCCGCATGCGCTCGTCGACCTTCACGAACCCGTCGGTCTCGACCCCGACCTCCGCCAGCCCCAGCCCGGCGCTCTGGGGGACCCGGCCCGTGGCCACCAGGACCTCGTCGGCGTGCAGTTCGGTGCCGTCGGCCAGGGCCACGGTCACCCGCCCGCCGTCGCGGCGCACGGATGCCGCCCGGGGGCCGGAGAGGACGTCCACGCCCTGCTCCGCCAGCGACGCGCCGACCTGCTCGCCGACGAAGTCCTCTTCCCGGGGCAGCAGCCCCCGGGCACTGGTCACCAGCGTCACCGCGGCGCCCAGCGACCGGTACGCCTGGCTCATCTCGGCGCCCACGACCCCGCCGCCGATCACGATCAGCGACCCCGGGACCTCCCGGGCGGTCGTGGCCTCCCGGTTGGTCCAGGGCCGGGCGTCGGCGAGCCCGTCGATCGGCGGCAGCGCCGCCCGGGTGCCCCCGGCCAGGATCACCGCGCGCCGGGCCCGCAGTACCGTGTCGCCGACCGCCACCCGCTTCTCGCCGGCCAGCCGCCCCCGGCCGCGGAACAGGGTGATCCCGCGTTCCTCCAGCCACGGCAGCTGGCCGTCGTCGTGGAGTTCACCGTCCTCGCCGCGTCCGACGAGTTCGTCGCGGCGGCGCAGCACGGCCCCGATGTCCAGCGGTCCGGTCACCGCCTCGGCGACCCCCGGCACCCGGCGCGCCTCGACCAGCAGCTCGCCCGGGCGCAGCAGCGCCTTGGAGGGAATGCAGGCGTAGTAGGAGCACTCCCCGCCGACCTTGTCGGCCTCCACGATCGCGACGCTCAGCCCGGCGTCGGCGAGTTTTCCGGCGGCGACCTCGCCACCGGGTCCGGCCCCCACCACCACCGCGTCGAATTCGATCTCGTCCATTGCCCGCCCCGTTCGTGTTCGGCGTCCTCGCGCCCGTCGGTCGCTCCACCCTCTCACCGCCGGACCGTCCCCCGGGAGGTGCTCGGCCGATTTCCGTGCCGGTGGCCGGTCCCGGTGCGGGCCCCGGGCCCGCACCGGGCGGACTCGGACGGCGTCAGCGGCCCTCGGGGGTGAGGGTCCGCGTCCAGAGGGAGTCCCCGTTGGCGTCGCGCAGGAAGACGGTGAGCTCCTTGCTCTCCCGGTCGATCTCGATCTCGCCGAAGTGCTGGTAGCCGTCCAGCGGCGAGGTGTTGGCCGCGGGCGGGGCGTTCTGGAACACCACCTCGGGCCCGAAGGTGGGGTCGAGTGCGTTGGGCCCGAACGCACCGGCGTGCAGCGGCCCGGAGACGAACTCCCAGAACGGGGTGAACTCGCGGCTGCTCGCCCGCTCGGGGGAGTAGTGGTGCGCGGCGGTGTAGTGGACGTCGGCCGTCACCCACACCACGTTCCGCGCGCCCCGGCGGTGCAGGCCGTGCAGCACC
The DNA here is from genome assembly GCF_030766825.1 of Nocardiopsis sp. CC223A. Classification (GTDB taxonomy): domain Bacteria; phylum Actinomycetota; class Actinomycetes; order Streptosporangiales; family Streptosporangiaceae; genus Nocardiopsis. The sequence continues at coordinate 80,512 of NZ_JASFDV010000021.1, read as the reverse complement.
CCGTCGAGTTCGGCCTCGCGCCCGCGCGGTTCGCCGGGCAGGCCGTTGGCCACCGCCTCGATGTCGTCGCCGTCGCGCACGACCAGGCCGAGCGGCATGTCGGAGGCGATCACCTTCCAGGTCGCGGTGGACGCCGAGACCCCGTCGACCAGCCAGCGCGCCTGGGCGTCGCCGAGGATGCGCTCGAAGGCGGCGGTCCCCGCCGAGTTGGTGTCCCGGTGAGGACGCATGTCGATGACGAAGACGTCCAGGTCGGGGCCGTGGGACAGCTTGCGGTAGATCCTGCCGTCCGCCGCCTCGGCCGCAACGATGGGCATCCACTCGTGGAAGGCCCGGTGGGCCCGCCGGGCGAGGAGGTCGACATCGGTCACGGTGTAGCGGTCGTCGTCGAGGATCTCGCCCGGGTACCAGTTGTTGACGACCTCGTGGTCGTCCCACTGCACGATCTGCGGAACCCGGGCGGCGAAGCCGCGCAGCGCGTCGTCGAGCAGGTTGTAGGCGTACTGGCCGCGGAACTCGGCCAGCGTCTGCGCGACCGCCGCCTTCTCCTCGGTGACCACGTTGCGCCACGTGCGCCCGTCGGGCAGGATGACGCGCTCCTGCATCGGGCCGTCGGCGTAGACGGTGTCGCCCAAGTGGAGGAAGAAGTCCGGGTCGCGATCGGCCATGGCGGCGAAGATCGGCATACCGCCGATATCGGGGTTGATCCCCCACCCCTGGCCGGCGACGTCTCCGGAGAACACGAAGCGGATCGTGCCGTCGTCGCCTCCGGCGGTACGGAAGCCGCCTTCGAGGACTTCGCTGGAGTACCGTCCGTTCTCGGCGTGCACCCGCAGGTACACCTCCCGGCCCGGGTCGAGCCCGGTGATGCGGACCCGTCCCGTGCCGTCGCAGGCCGGGGTGAGCCGCGGCCCGCGGATCGTGCGCGCGTCGCGGAAGTCGGGCCGGGTGGCGACCTCGACGACCATCCGCGCGGGGCGGTCGGACCGTGTCCAGACCACGGCCCCGTCGGCGCGGGGGTCGCCGAGCTGGATGCCGTGCGTCAGGACCGGGCGGTTCCGGCCCTGGGCCAGGGCCGGAGCGGCCCCGCCTCCGGCCAGGAGCGCGCCCGTGGCGCCCGTGGCACCGAGGCGGAGGGCGGATCGACGGGAGAGGCGGGTGCGTGCCATGGAGGCTCCTCGTTGTGGGGGAGTGGTCACCCACGGTTTCTATCCGGACCTTCCGTCCCCTGCTTGAACGAGAGCCGACACCCGGACGAATACGAACCGGGGGACGACACGGGCAGCGGCCACCCGGGGCCGTGCGGTGGGCTCGCCCCGTCCGCCCTGCCTTCCTCGTGGGCGGGACCGAAGGCCGATCGGACCGGGGGTCCCCGGCGGGGGCGCTCTTCGGGGGCGTGGTCGACGGCCGCCCCGGCCGTGTCCTCGGCTTCGGGGCACCCGGCCCCGTTCAGCGAAGGAGTGAGAAGACGGTCGCCGCGACGGCCGCGCCGAACACCGCTCCCACGACGGTCTGCGCCGGTGTGTGGTCCCGCAGGCGGACCCGGGACCAGCCGATGACCGCGATGAGCGGCACCGTGACCGCCGTCAGCGCACCGTAGGTGAGCAGGAGGACGACGGAGACACCGCCGGCCACGGCGGTGTGGACGGAGATCTTCCACATCGCCGTGATCGCCAGCGTGACGATCAGCGCGGTCAGCATGGCGACGACGAGCGCGAACAGCTCGCGGGGCGCGTCCAGAAGCACGAGTGTCGCGGTACCGAGGGTCACGCATGCGATGACCATCAGAAGGGGAACGAACCGCTGGCGGCGCTCCCGAACGTGGCGGTCGGTCCACCAGCGGAGCCGGACACCGAGGATGATGATCGCGTAGGGGACGATGCCGCAGAACAGTGCGGAGAGCAGGCCCCAGCCCAGACCGGCGAGGCTGTGGGTGCTGTACCACCCGACCGCGAGCAGGACGGCGATCACGAGGACACCGGGCGCGAACACCTCGGTGACGACCCGGGCCGTCCGGTCCGCGGCCGCGGGTGTGCGGGCGTCGTCGAGTGCGGTCACGGCGGTTCCTCTGTTCTGTCGGTGTCATCAACGGTGGGCCGGGGCCACGGGCGGGGCAGCGCGGCCGGTCGCCGTACCGCGCAGGACCGGTGCCGGCGGGCGACACGGCGCAGTCGGTGGACCGCCTGCTCCGGGGCCCGCCGACCATGATCCCGGTCCCCGGTCCCCGGCCCCTGGTCTCCTCGGGACATCGTGGACCTTGGCGCGGCGGGTCCACCCCGCCCGCCCTGGGGTTTCCTTATGGCCGGGGCCGGTCGGCCATCGGATCAAAGGTCCTCTGGGGCGGGACGTTGGGACCAGGATGCTGCTTCCCGGAGGGCGGTCGTGACCACGGGGACGTCGATGGTGACCACGGCCATCTCCCATTCCTGTGCTCCCGCGCGGAAGTCGATGATGCGCACGTCTCCGAGTTGCCGCTCCTGGAAGGAGGACGGTTCTCGGACGGTGACCGCTTCGACCGGGGTCGGTGCCGGGACGGGCGGGGCGTCGGGGAGGAACGGGCGCCATTTGCGCCAGGTGAGCCGTTCGGTGGCCGCGAAGTGCATGACCAGGAGGCCCTGCCGGAAGAAGCGTCCCCTGCGCAGGTGGGCGACGGCCTGAAGGGGACGCCCTTGACGGAGGTCGTGCAGGTCCTGCTCGGCGATCTGCGGGTTGCCGCCCTGGACACCCCACCACCACTGCCGGGGGTCGCGGATGACGTCCGGGATGGACCTGGTGCCTGCGGTGTTGCGCGGCTTGGGGGTCATGAACCGCTTCCTGCGAGGGGTTTTGATGTCCGGGAAAGCTTACAAAACCCACGGAACAGGAGGAATGCGCACCCGGGTGCCTCGGCATACGGGTCCTGCCGGTGGGACCCGGGGGCGAAGCGTGCGCTCTGCGGTCGTGCGGGTGGGGGCGCTGTGCGACCGGACGGGCGGGCCGAGGATCTGCTCGCCAGGCCCGGTGCGCCCCGCCGCAGGTGCCCGCGCGCGTGGCCGGAGCAGGAGGTCTCCGCGGTCACCGACGGCAGTGCCCTGTTCGAAGGGCGGGTCGGGTCCGCGGAGCCGATGCGCACGGGTCCGGATGTCGCGGGGGCCGAGGGGCACGGGTTCGGCGAGGACGGCCGGGGCCGTGGATGACGGCGGGGCGGGCACGGGAGACCTTCGGGATCATTCGGCTTCGACACCGCGATGATCACGGGCCCCCGTGCCTGTCCGCGTGTACGGCCGTGATCTCCCCGGACCGGACGATCTGCACCGAGCCGGAACTTGCCCGGGCCCTGATCCGCGATGACACCCCCACCGAACTCCCCTGGCCTGCGAGCAGCACACCATGGAGCCGCCAACGGAAGCATCGGCGCCGAGGCTGAAGCGGCCCGCCCCGACGCCGCCCACGAGACCCGGACCGCGCTGGCGCGCTACCTCTCGGCGCGCCGATCCCTGCCGATGACGCCGAGGTGGGTGTGGGTGAACGGGCCGAGTTTCAGCCCGTAGCCCAGAGCGCGGTCGACGGCGACGTGGAACCCCCAGCAGGCCGCGAGCAGCACCAGCCCATCGGCGTCGATATCACCGAGCCGCAGGCCGGCCCAGCCCGTCACCAGGGCCGCGGGGGCGGTGTAGTTGTGCACCAGGTTGTAGCACCACGCCCCCACCCGTTGTCCCGCCAGGTAACCCAGTGCGGAGAGGTCGAAGGCCAGGAACGCGACCAGCAGCAGCCACCACGGCTGCCCCCACGCGATCACCGCGAGGACGATGCCGACGGCGATCAGCGCGTTCTCCGCGCGCTGCCACCCGTAGGCCTGATGATGCGATGGCTCGACGGACATGTCGGCTCCTTCTCGTTTCGTGTCCACTCGCTGTCACAGGCCGGTTCGGACGGCAGCGCGCCGGTCCCGGATGATCCGCACGACCTCGCCCAGGTGGGACTCCGGGAGGAGGTGACCACGGTCGGGGGGTGCGATACGCGCATCCGGTGCGTCACGGCGGAACGCCGTGGCACCGGCGATGTCGAAGGTCTCGTCGTTCCCCCCACACGACCAGCACGGGGACACCGGAGTCAAGCAGCCACCGGTGGACCTGTGGGTACAGGGCTCGATCGCCGGCGTGGTCGGCGAACAGGGCGAGCCGCGCCCGGTCGGCACCAGGCCGGGCCATCAGGGCGATGGGGTCAGAGCCGACCGGCCAGTAGTTGCATTTCCCAGGTGAAGGCGATGCCGCCGGCACCGCCGTGCTGCGTCAGGATCTCGGCCTGGCCCGGCACGGTCTCCTCCCGGGCCCAGTCGCGCTGCCACTCCGCGACCACGGCCAACCAGTTGAGCGGCGTCACACCGGCCCCGATCATCCGCCGCACGGCCATCTCGTGCGCCTCCACCGACACCCCGCCCGAGGCGTCGGTGACGGCGTAGACGTCGTAGTCCTCGCCCGCGGCCTGGATCGCCGGCATGGCCACACAGATCTCCGTCCACAGACCGGCCATGACCAGCTTCCTGCGGCCGGTCGCCCCGACCGCGTCGACGACCCGCTCGTCCTGCCAGGTGTTGATGAGCGTGCGGTCGATCGGCTCCTGCTCCGGGAACACGTCCTGGATCTGCTGGAGGAGGTGGCCGCCGCGGTCCGCGAGCACGGTCGTCAGGACGGTCGGGACGTCGAACAGCTTGGCGGCCTTGGCCAGGCCGACCGCGTTGTTGACGACCATGGTCGGCTCGTGGCTGTGCAGGTTCGCGACCTGGAACGGCTGGTGGTCGATCAGGAGCAGGACGCTCTCCTGCGGTGTCAACAGGGCGTCGAGTCCGTTCTTGGCCTGGGTGCTCATAAGGGGGTGCCTCTCCGAGGGGGTCATGGCGGGGGGACGGGCGGCGGGGCGGCGGTGCCCGCGTGGCGGCCCGACCCCGCCCGAGTAGATGATGCATCCACCAATGTAGTGTCGATACTTGATGTGTCAACCGAAAGGGTCGAGGAGGCTCGGATCCGACCCGCCGGGCCGCGGGCGGACCCCGCCGAAAAGTTGACCCATCATCTACAATGTGGTCGACGCGGCGATCACCGCCCGGATCCGCACCGGGTCGGGGCACACCAGGGCACGAGACCTTGCCCGCAGGACACCACCCCGCCCCGGCGGTACGACCAAGGACGTGAACACCGATGAGCGACCCGTCGCACCGGGTCGGGGTACACCAGGGCACGAGACCTTGCCCGCAGGACACCATCCCGCCCGCAGTACACGGCCCCGCCCCGGCGCGGCATGACCAAGGACGTGAGCACCGATGAGCGACCCGTCGACGACGCACTGGCCGAGCCTGCGCGTCTCGGACTGGACCCCCACCCGGGACACCCTGCACATGTGGACCCAGATCGTGGGCAAGATCCGCATGGCCCACGCCCCGCTGGTCAACCACTGGTGGCAGGTCACCCTCTACGTCAGCCCGCGCGGGCTGACGACCTCGGCCGTCCCGCACGGCACCGGGGCCTTCGAGATCGAGTTCGACTTCCTCGGCCACCGCCTCGAAGCCCGCAGCAGCGACGGCGGCGTGCAGGGCTTCCCGCTGCGGCCGATGCCGGTCGCCGAGTTCTACGCCCGGACCCTGGACGCGCTCGACCGGCTCGGGATCGGGGCGCCGATCCGGCCGCGCCCCAACGAGGTCGACCCGGCCATCCCCTTCGCCCAGGACCACGAGCACGCCTCCTACGACGGGGAGGCGGCCGCCCTGTTCTGGCGCCAGCTGTTGCAGGCGAACCGGGTGATCGGTGAGTTCCGGTCGCACTTCGTCGGCAAGGCCAGCCCGGTGCACTTCTTCTGGGGGGCGATGGACCTGGCCTGCACCCGCTTCTCCGGGCGGTCGGCGCCCCCGCACCCGGGCGGGGCGCCCAACTGCGGGGACTGGGTCATGGTCGAGGGCTACTCCCGGGAGCTGTCCAGTTGCGGGTTCTGGCCCGGCGGCGGTGAGGAGGGCGCTTTCTACTCCTACGCCTACCCCGCCCCCGCGGGGTTCGCCGACCGGCCGGTCGGCCCCGACGGCGCGTACTACAGCACCGAGTTCCAGCAGTTCCTGCTGCCCTACGAGGCCGCCCGCACCGCGCCCGATCCCGACCGCGCGGTCGCCGAGTTCCTCCGCACCACCTACGAGGCCGCGGCGGACCTGGGGCACTGGGACCGCCCCGCACTGGAGGACGACCCCCTCCGCTGGCACAGAACACCCACGACCACGGAGGGCGACGGAAGCTGACCGGGTTCCACCGGAGGCGGCCTGCGGCCGCGATCGGCGGGCAAACGCCAATGTTGATAGGTCGGTAAAAAATCCGAAGCTCACAGTCGACCGAGCCACCGGACGGTGACGATGACGGGGCAGGAGCGACCAGGCCCGGCGCCTCGTTCACCGCACCAGCCGAAGCAGCGACCACCGGAAGGCGGGTGCGATGCAGTTCGGGATCTTCACCGTCGGTGACGTGACACAGGACCCCGCCACCGGTCGGACGCCGACCGAGCACGAGCGGATCAAGGCGATGGTCGCCATCGCGTGCAAGGCCGAGGAGATCGGGCTGGACGTGTTCGCCACCGGCGAGCACCACAACCGGCCGTTCGTGCCCTCGTCCCCGACCACCGTGCTCGGCTGGATCGCGGCGCGCACCGAGCGGATCATCCTGTCCACGTCCACCACGCTGATCACCACCAACGACCCGGTGAAGATCGCGGAGGACTACGCGATGCTCCAGCACCTGGCCGACGGCCGGGTGGACCTGATGATGGGCCGCGGCAACACCGGCCCGGTCTACCCCTGGTTCGGCCAGGACATCCGGCAGGGCATCCCGCTGGCGCTGGAGGACCACGCCCTCCTGCACAGGCTCTGGCGGGAGGACGTGGTCGACTGGGAGGGCAGGTTCCGCACCCCGCTACAGGGCTTCACCTCCACCCCCCGACCGCTCGACGGCGTACCCCCGTTCGTCTGGCACGGCTCGATCCGCTCCCCGGAGATCGCCGAGCAGGCGGCCTACTACGGAGACGGCTTCTTCGCCAACAACATCTTCTGGCCCAAACGGCACTTCCAGAAACTGATCGGCCTCTACCGCAGGCGTTTCGCCCACTACGGCCACGGCACCCCGGAGGAGGCCATCGTCGGCGTCGGCGGTCACATCTTCATGCGCGCCAGGTCCCAGGACGCCGTCCAGGAGTTCCGGCCCTACTTCGACCACTCCCCGCTGATGGGCGGCGGGCCGTCGTTGGAGCAGTACATGGAGGAGACCCCGCTGGCCGTCGGCAGTCCCCGGCAGATCATCGACAAGACCCTCACTTTCCGCGAGAACTTCGGCGACTACCAGCGCCAGCTGTTCAACGTCGACGGCGCCGGGGTCCCTCTGAAGACCGTGCTGGAGCAGCTCGACATCCTCGGTGAGGAGGTCCTGCCGGAGCTGAGGAGGGAATTCGCCGGAAACCGCCCGGCCGGCGTGCCCGACGCCCCCCCACGCCTCGCCGCTCGCCGCCCGGGCCGCCTCCGCGGCGGTGACGGGCTGAGGCGCTACGGCGAACCCGCGGGACGGACACCCGTTCCGATCCGCGCCGGCCCGCCGGGTCGCGCCCGCGCCCGTATCCGTTTCCGTGCACCAGGAAGAGCACCGCAATGACCAATACAGAGACCCACCCGGACGCCTTCGTATGTAGCGAGGGCGGCCTCCCCGGCCCCTTGGCCGCGTGCGAGGGCGGCGCTCCGGTCGAGATCATCACCGCCCGCGACGTGCCCCTGGGCGGGCCGCGCGCGATGAACGTGCGCCGCACCCTGCCGCAGCGGCAGCGCTCGCTGATCGGCGCATGGTGCTTCATCGACCACTTCGGCCCGCACGAGGTGGCGGACACCGGCGGAATGGACGTGGCCCCGCACCCGCACACGGGGCTCCAGACGGTCAGCTGGCTGTTCGACGGCGTCATCGAGCACAACGACTCCGGCGGGAACGCGGGCACCATCCTGCCCGGCCAGATGAACCTGATGACGGCGGGGGCGGGTATCTGCCACTCCGAGACCTCCACCCCGGAGGCGGTCCGCATCCACGGCGTGCAGCTCTGGGTCGCCCTGCCCGACGAGGTCCGGCACAGCCCGGAACGCGGGTTCGAGTACCACGTGCCCGAGCCGGTCGAGTTCGACGCGGGCACGGCGCTCGTGTTCCTCGGCTCCCTGCTCGGTTCGCGGTCGCCGGTGCGCACGTACACGCCGCTGGTGGGGGCCGAGCTCAGGCTGAAGCCCGGCGGGGTCCTCACCCTGCCGGTCGACCCCGGGTTCGAACACGGCCTGCTGGTGGACACGGGTGAGAGCGTCACGCTCGAAGGCGTGCACGTACCCAAGGACGCCATGGGCTACACCGGGGTGGGTGCGCAGACCCTGCGGGTGGCCAACGAGGGCGACCGACCGGCCCGGCTCGTGCTCCTGGGCGGTACCCCCTTCGGCGAGGAGGTCCTCATGTGGTGGAACTTCCTGGGCCGTACGACGGAGGAGATCACGCGCTACCGGGAGGAATGGCAGAACCACGGCGAGCGGTTCGGGGAGGTGGAGGGCTACGTGGGGCACGGCGGCCCGGGCCGCAACCGCGAGGGGATGTCGAGGATCCCCGCCCCGGAGCTGCCCCCGGTCCGGATGCGCCCCAGGAAGAACCCGCCGCCCCACGCACGGTTCAACGGCTGACCGGCACCGCGCACACGAGCCCCGCCAGGAGCCGGGGACGGCCGCGTCCAACGCACCCACCGGAGACCGGGCCGAACACCGTGCCCGCAGACAAGCGAGAAGAGGTGTCCGACATGACCGAACAGCGAACGGACAAGAAGGGTGCTCCCGTGTCCATCGCACTCGACCAGGACCGTGCCATCAACGCCTACACCGTGAGCGTGGACGGGGGGACCATCGCCGGACGCGCGGACTTCGTCGACCCGCCGCAGGCGGCCGACGAGCGCGTCTTCTTCCACACCGAGGTCGCACCGGAGTTCGGCGGCCGGGGCCTGGCCGGACTGCTCGTCCGCGAGGCACTGGCCGACAGCATCCGCAGGAACCTCACCGTCGTGCCCGTGTGCCCGCTGTTCGCCGCGCACCTGAAGAAGCACGGCGACGAGTACGAGGCCGAGGGCGGGAGGTTCCGTCGGCCGCGCCCGGCCGACCTCGCGCTGGTCAAGGAGACGGTCCAGAACACGGGTGGCGCGTGAACGCCGAACGCCCCTTCATCGACAAGGAGCACCCCAAGGTCTACGGGGCGATGCTCAAGGCGGCCGCGGCCTCCCGGACCGCGTCGCACGAGGCCGGTCTGGGCGACGACCTCATCGAGATGGTCAACATCCGGGTGTCCCAGATCAACGGTTGCTCGACCTGCCTGAGCATCCACTTCCCCAAGGCCCGCAGGGCCGGGGTGGAGCAGAGCACCCTGGACGTGCTGCCCGCGTGGCGCGAGACGAAGCTGTTCACGGATCAGCAGCGGGCCGCGCTCGAACTGGCGGAGTCCCTGACCGTGATCGACCCGGCCCTCGACCGGCAGGCCGTCAACGCCCGCGCGGCCGCCCATCTGACCACCGCCCAGATCTCCGCGGTGGAGTGGACGACCACCCTGATCAACGCGTTCAACCGCATCTCGATCGCCAGCGGACATCCGGTGATCCGGTAGGAGCGGGCGGGACGGGCGGGAGTAGGTGGGAGAGTTCGGTGGTTCCTACTGTCGTGGCGGTCCGCGGCGCGGACGGCCCGCCACGGCGGTAGGACGGCCGCACCGCACGAACGGGGTCTGGAACTGATGCGTGTCTCCCTGCTCGACCGCTCACGGACCCGCGAGGGCGAGTCCGACGCGGAGTCGATCGCGACGACCGTCGAGCGGGCGGTACGCGCGGACGAACTGGGCTTCCACCGGTTCTGGACCGCCGAGCACCACGCGGTCCCGGGCATCGCCGGCGCCGCCCCCACCGTGCTGCTCGCGGCGATCGGCGCACGCACGCGCCGTGTCCGCCTGGGCACCGGCGGGGTCATGGTGCCCAACCACAACCCGCTGGTGATCGCCGAGCAGGCGTTGCTGCTGGAGGCGCTCTACCCGGGCAGGATCGACCTGGGGCTGGGCGGTTCCCTGGGCTTCACCGCTCCGATCCGGCGCGCGCTCGGGCGGACCGCGCTGCACGAGGACGACTATCCGATCGAGGTCGAGCGGGTCCGGGAGTATCTGGAAGGCCGGGCCGAGATCACCGCCAGACCCGACGTCGAGCCTCCGCCGGTTTTCCTGCTGGCCGTCCGGGGCGGCCTGGCCCTGGCCGCGGAACTCGGCCTGCCGGCGGTGGTCGGCGGGCCGACCGTGTACGACGAACAGCGCCTGGCCGCGTACTTCCGCGACTTCCGCCCGAACGCGACCGCGTCAGAGCCCTATCTGGTGCTGAACGTGGACGTCTCCGTCGCGGACACCGAGGAGCGGGCCCGCGAGCTGCTGCTGCCCGACGCCTGGGCATACGCGGAATCTCGGGAGGTCGGCGAATTCCGCGCGCAGCGCCCGGTCGGGGAGGTACGCCGGCTACTCGACGGCACCACCCGGGAGAGAAGGCTGAAGGCGGTGGACGACCGGGTGGCCGGTGCGCTCTTCGGCACCCCGGAGCAGGTGGAGGCCTCGCTCACCGGGCTCGTCGAGCGCACCGGTGCCTCGGAGGTCCTCGCGAACGTCAGCACCTACGACCGCGACGAGGTCCGCAGGACGGACGAGTTCCTCGCGTCGCTCCAGACCCCTGAGCGGATCGCGGTCGGGCCGTACGTGCGCCCCGACACCGGCGGGGCGCACGTACCGCGGTGACCCCTCATCAGGGGACCGGGCCGTCGAACCCCATCCAGAAGTCGACCGCCTCCGGGCGCGGGCGGGGCGCCACCGCACTGCCGCCGTCGAACTCCATGACCTGTTCGGGCTCCTGGGCCACCGTGGGCCAGGCGGGCAGGCCGGGCCCGTTGGGGTCGCCGGTGCGCGCGAAGTTGACCCAGTAGGCGCTCATCTGGTCGCGGAGCCGGTAGTCGGTCTCGGTGTAGTCGGCGTCGCCGTCGGCGCCGAGGTTGTCGAAGGCGTAGGGCACCTCCGCTCCGTGGTAGGCGCCGTACTTCTCCAGACCCTCTTCCGGTGGGACGTGGGAGAAGAAGTAGAGGAAGGCGTCCGACGCGCCGGACCGTGTCTGTAGCCGGGCCCAGCGGTGCATCGCCCGGGTCATGACCTTGTCCGTCCGGGCCTGTAGGAGCGAGTCGAGGACCTGCTCCTCGGTCTCTCCGGGGTAGAGCTCCAGGAACCGTTCCGCGTCCTCGCCGTGCTCCTCCTGAACCGAGGCACGGTACTCGTCGACGCCGGTGTCGGGTGGCAGGGCCAGGGCCAGGGAGGACTCGTCCGCGTTGCTGCCGACCAGGACCGGCACGTCCAGCTGGTCTCCTGAGGCGTAGACGTCCGCGGGTGTGGTGCGGAGCACGTGGCCGTCGATGAAGGGCCGCCAGTGGCCGCCCAGTGATTCCGCGGCGTCCAGGACCCGGTTCAGGGGCATCGCCCGCATCTCTTCCAGGGTGGCTCCGCCCAGTTCCTCGCTCAGGCGGAGTCCGGCGTCCGTGGCCGCCGCGCGGGTGTCGAACTGGTCGCCGTCCCCGGTGTCCCCGGCGGTGCCCATGCAGGCTCCGCTACCTCCGATGACGCCGTCCACGAGGTCCTCGGCCAGCGGGGTCGCGCCGAGGAGGCACACGCTCTCGCCGCCGGCCGACTCTCCGGCCACGGTCACCCGGTCGGGGTCGCCGCCGAAGGCCGCGATGTTGTCGCGGATCCATTCCAGGGCGGCGATCTGGTCCTGGATCCCGTAGTTGCCCGAGGCCTCGCCCCCGGATTCCTCGGCGAGGTCGGGATGGGCGAGGAAGCCCAGGACGCCCAGCCGGTAGTTGAGGGTCACGGTGATCACCTCGCCCCGGGAGGCCAGGGCGGCACCGTCGTAGAGCGGCAGCGCGCCGGAGCCGGTCATGAAACCCCCGCCGGGGATGTAGACGAGGACGGGCAGCGGTTCCGTGCCGCGCTCGGCCGCCCGCCAGATGTTGAGGGTGAGGCTGTCCTCGCCGACCGGATACGGGTTGAGGAGGGTGCCCTCCAGCGGGACGTCGATGACCTGCGCGAGCGCCCGGGTGGTGAAGGCGGACTCGCTCTGGACGGGGACGTCGGAGAAGCGGTCGGCTTCGAACACCTCGGTACGCGGCAGCGGAGGCCGGGGCGCCCGCCAGCGCAGTTCTCCCACCGGCGGCCGGGCATAGGGGATGCCTGCGAAGGTCTCGACCGTGCCCGGGTCGTCGAGGACCCCCCGGACCGGCCCCTCCCGCGTCTCGACGAGTTCGGTCGGGGTGCGGTCCCGGCCTCCCGCGAGGCGGTTCTGCGGTGCCGGGTAGGCGGCCACCGCCGTGGCGCTCACGAGTACGCCCGCGAGCAGCCACGCCCCGGCGCGCAGCAGCCGGGGGCCACGCAGCCACCAGCGGGCCGTCGCGACCAGGGCCGCGAGCAGCACGGCGATCAGTACCCACCCCCACCAGGGGCTCTGGTTGAGCCACAGGAGCACACCGGCGACCACCGCGAGGGCGGGCAGCGGCAGCCAGCGCCGCAGGGGCCGGAGCCCGCACAGGACACCGGCCGGTCGTGGCTTCAGCTCGTCGGTTCCCATCTCTCTCTTTCCGTTTCCTGAGCCGGGACCCGACCGGCGCGCCCGGCGTCCCGATCACGGACCACACCCGTCGGTGGACCCGGAGCGCGAAGGCCGGGTAGAGCGCCGAGCCGCCGATACCGCCTGCGGCGATCGCGGGACACGTGGGCTCGGAAAGGTCCCGCTCGGTGAAGTAGACGGGCATGAGGGTGGTCTGCGAAACGCTCAGGACGGCGATGAACACCCCGGTGACCGGGGTCGAACCGAGGACCGGCCGGTTGCGGAACAGGAACCGCCGTCCGTCGTTCGGCCCGGGGCCGAGCCGCCGGTTGCGGGCACCGTCGTCACCAGGGCCGTCTCCGTTCAGTCGCTGACGTTGCTGCGGGACCGGTACAGCAGGTCCTGGTACTCCGGGTGGCGGGATATCCAGCCCGCGAAGAAGGGGCAGGTCGGGAGGACCCCCAGGCCGGCGGAGCGGGCCTCGTCCAAAGCCGTGCGCACCAGTGCCGACCCGACCCCCCGGCCCTCGTACTCCGGCGACACCTCGGTGTGCACGAACGCGATGAGCTCGTCCGTGCGGATGTACTGCGCCAGACCGGCCACGCCGGTCGCTCCGTCGACGCGGGCCTCGTAGCGCTTCGCCTCGGGCGCGTCACTCACTTCAACGGACATGTCTTCTCCTTCTGACATCTTCGGATGCAGGCGTACACTCGTTCAACTTATATGATAAGTCAACTACTTTGCCGGTGTGGGACCCCTGCCGGCCGGTGCCGCGCAGGTGCGCGTTACCACGCGGCCGGTGGCAGCGGTCCGCGCGGATCGGACGAGTCGTCCGTGCGCACGGGACCCGTGCCGTGCAGTCCGGCGGAAGGGTCTGCGCCGGACCGCACGGATCCGGATGCGCCGAGGACGACCCGCAGGTCCTCGGCGGCCGGCCGACCGCCGGGGCGTGTTCGGCGGATGCCTTCGTTCGGTTCGGCGCTCGCGCCGAAGGACACGAGCGGTCGCCGGGCGATCTCCCGCACGACGACGAGCGCAGGTGCCCCCACCGTGCATTGCCTCGCAGGCTCGGCGGTGTCGCACGGCGGGGGCCCGCCCGGGGCCGGCCGTCCGAGCGAAGGCGGCGCCGCGAGAGCCGCCCCGGCGGTTCCGCGGAGGCACCGCGCCGAAGGCGTCCGTCGAGGGTGGCGGTGGGTGACGGACGGGAGGAATGATCCGTCGCGCCCTAGCGGAGGAAGTCCAGGAGGGCGGTGTTGACCTCCTCGGCGTGCGTCCACAGCAGCCCGTGCGGGGCGTTGTCGACCTCCACGTACCGCGCCTGGGGCAGGAGCTTGTGGAACCGGCGGGCCGTGGTGTCGATGGGCAGGATGTTGTCCGCGGTGCCGTGCAGGATCAGGGTCGGCTTGCCGCTGGCGCGGACCGCCTCGACGTCGGCGCGGAAGTCCTCGATCCAGGCGGGGACGACCGCGTAGGCCGCCACCGGGGCGCTGGAGACCGCCACGTTCCAGCTGTTGGTGACCGCCTCCTGGCTGATCCTGGTGCCCAGGGTGTCGTCGAGGTTGTAGAAGTCGGCGAAGAACTGCGTGTACCAGGCGTAGCGGTCCCCCCTGGCCGCGGCCTCGATACCGTCGAAGACGTCCTGCGGCACACCTTCGGGGTTGTCGTCCCGGGCGACCAGGAAGGGCTCCAGCGAAGCGAGGAAGGCGAGCTTGGCGACCCGCTCGTGGCCGTACAGGGACACGTAGCGGGCGAGCTCGCCGGTACCCATCGAGAACCCGACCAGGACCACGTCGCGCAGGTCGAGGGTGGTGAGCACGGTGTCCAGGTCGGCGGCGAAGGTGTCGTAGTCGTACCCGGAGCCGACCTTGGACGACCTGCCGAACCCGCGGCGGTCGTAGGTGATGACGCGGTATCCGGCCGCGAGCAGCTCCCGCGTCTGGCGCTCCCAGCTGTGCCCGTTCAGCGGGTACCCGTGGATGAGCACGACGGGCCGGCCCTCGCCCTGGTCCTCGTAGTAGATCTCGATCGGGGAGCCGTTCTCGTTTCCGACGGTGACGTAACCCATGATCTGCCTTCTCTCGGTTCTCGGATCGTGCGGCGACAGGGCGTGTTCGCACCGAAGCCGTGTTCTTGTCGTTCACCGCGGCCCATGAGGGGCCCTGTTCCCGGAACCGGGCCGAGCGGGACCGCGCTTCGGGTCGGCACGGCCTGACGCGCCGTCCCGCCCGCCGATTCACACCATGGGGTTCCCACCGGCCGTGGATTCGGGGAGTGCGAGGTCCTGGACGACGTCCCAGTGCTCGACGATGCGGCCGTCCTCCAGCCGGAAGACGTCCACGATCACCACCGGTCCAGGCCCCCAGCCGTGGACCAGGCTGTGGGTGAAGACGAGGTCTCCCTGGGCCGCGGTGCGCTGCGGCTCCCAGGAGAACCCCTCCAGGCCGGGCACCACGGCGCGCAGCGTGTCGAGGCCGTCGGGCATCTGGGGACTGTGCTGCACGTACGGCTCGGCCCAGTACCGGTCCAGCGCGGTGAGGTCCTTCTCGATGAAGAGCTCCCGCATCGCGGTGAGCACGATCTCGGTGTTGCGCTCGGCCGGCCCGGTTCCGGTGGCGGTGTCGCGGGTCATGGTCACGCCTCCGTGATGGTGCCGACGAGGTTGTACAGGGTGCCGTCGACGGTGACGTTGGAGTACAGGGTCGCGTTGGCGAAGTCCTCCACGTGGGTCACGGTGGCACCGCCGGCCTCGGTCCACGAGTTCAGGTAGACGCCCTCGCGAATCTTCTTCAGGTTGAGCCTGACCGTCTCGGCGTGGCCGTCCGGCGTGAGCCCTCCGCCCTCCTCGACGACGAAGCTGCCCTGCGACGGCGAGTCGAAGGTGAACTTCACCTTCAACGGCCCCAGGTCGAATCTGTAGCTCTTGCCGACCAATTGCGCGGTCATGGATTTCCTGCCTCTCACTGCCGGAGAATCCGGCGGTCGGGTTGAAAGGTCACGTCGGAGAGGTGTTCCGGCCGCTCTTGCTGTTCGGCGGGGCCGCGGTGTCCTTCGGAGCCGGAGCCACGCTGAGGCGGATCGCGTCGGCCCAGGGGTCCTCGAAGCGGACCGTCCGGCCGTCGTCCCGGACCTTGACCCGGTAGTGCCGCATGAGCTCGGTCGGTTCGCCGACGTCGTCGGCGGAGGGCACCTCGATGTCCACCCGTCCCAGGTCGGGGGTCTGCCGGCGGCGACCGGCGCTCCGGCTCTTTCGGACGTTCATCGCCATGTGGTGGTATTCCCCCGCGCCGACGAACACGGCCTGGTCCCCCAGGGCCAACGGCACGTCGAAGCCCCCGGCCCGGAGGCGTGGAAGCCGCGCGGTCCGGACGTCACCGACGGAGGGTGGGCGGTCATTCCGTCGAGGTCCGCGACGTTCGGTGCGACGGCGCCCATCGAGGTGTCGGCCGCGAGGTGTGCACCTGTGCCCATGGTCCTCTCCCGCTTGCTCGAATGCCGTCGCCTCATCCGACGCGGCGGTACTCCAGCGCACCCGAGGGACAGCGCCGCACCACCTCGGCCGTGCGATCGGCGGAGGCGTTGTCCGGTCGGATCCACGGACGCCGCCCGATGTCGAACACCTCGGGCAGGCCGCGGACGCACTCGGCGGCGTGCCGGCAGCGCGCCGCCTCGAAGGTGACCGCGATCGAACGCCCCTCGTACGTCTTCTTTCCGGATCCGCCGCTCATGCCTGCCCCCGTCACCGCGGTGCCCTTCGTCGACCGGCCTGGGCCGGTCCGGGCCTGCTTGGTTTGATCTGGTCGTCAGGCTAGCAACATGTAGTTGACTCATCAACCCATTTGCTGAGAATTGGCCGAACGGACCCAGGCCTTCGCAACGCCGAAAACCCACTTCAGGGCAGCTTTCCGGTACTCCTCGGCGGCACTGAAATTTGGTGATTAGTCAACCAATAGAGTTGAATCATGAACATCGCTGCCGGAGCGCCGGCGGTCCGGCAGCAGAGCGACCATCGGGGGAGGGCGATCCGACCGACGATGTCAGCCGGAGCCCGGCCCGCCCAGGGCCGCGGCCGCCTGGGCACCGAGCCAGGACTCGGCCCGTCCGTGGTCCCAGCCGCAGTCCTTGAGCAGGGTGCGCCAGGCTGCGATCCCGAAGTAGAACCAGAGGCGGTCCGAGACCTCATCGACGTCCAGGCGCTCGGACACGAACCCCTTCGCGACGAGGACGGCCGCGGCTTCGCGCAGCGCGCCGCGGTAGCTCCCCATGACCTGCCCCCAGATGCGGTCGGCGCTCTCGTCGCCCAGCGAGGCGTACAGCAGGTCGATCGAGTCGCTGAAGCGTTCGTGGTCGGAACGGGTCCCCCGGGCGAGGCAGGCGGTGGCCGCGGCCAGGTCGGGGGCGGAACGGAGCTCCTCGATGGTCGCAGGGGCCGCGGATTCGGCCACGTCCAGCCTGAGCAGCTCGCGCAGGATCTCGGCCTTGGTTCCGGCGCTGGCGTACACCGTCTTGACCGCGGTTCCCGCCTCGCGGGCGATGTCGGCCATGGTCACGTGTGAGTACCCGCGACCGACGAACAGCTTGCGCGCCGCTTGGAGGATCTCCTCGCGGGTGCGGGCGGCGTCGCGTTCACGGCGGGGGGATCGGTAGGCCCTGGGCTGGGAAGACACCCGTGGATTCTATCTGCTACACGCTTGACGTATTCAATGCACACTGTCTAACCTCAATTCTGGCCGCCAGCGGGGCCGCACCGCCGAGTGCGCGGCCCGAACCCAGTGAAACGAGGTTCACCATGGACCCGGAAGCGGCACCGGTCACCTCGAATGAGCTGCCCCCCGACGCGCCCTCCGCCCGGATGACGGGGATGCTGTCGGGGTTCGCCGCCTCCCGGGCCCCCTACGCGGTCGCCGGACTCGATCTCGCGGCGAAGCTGCTCGCGGGACCGCGCACGGCCGCCGACCCGGCGGAGGAGGCCGGCGTACCGGAGGACCCACTGCGCCGGGTCCTGCACACCCTCGGCGGTGTCGGTGCGGTGACCTACCAGGAGGGCGGCCGCCGCGCCGCCACCTCCCGGACGCGCGCGGCCGGACCGGCCGACCGGGTGAGCGCGGTCGGCGGCGGCTTCTCCGCCGGGGTGCCCTCGGCCGACGTCCGCCTGCTCTCCGCGGTCCTGCACGACCGGTCCGACGAGGACCGCGCGCGGCTGCTCGCGTGTATCACCGAGGCGGCCCGACCGGGCGCCCGACTCGCTGCCGTCTTCGGGCGACGGGCCGCACCCGGGCGAGTCGAGCGATCCGATCATGTTGACGGTGGCGGGCGGGCGGGAACGTACCGAGTCCGAGTACACGGCTCTTCCGGGCGCTGCCGGGTTCGTCGTCGACAGGACCGTCGTGGTCCCGGCCGGCGTCACCGCGCCGTCGAGGCGACCCTCAAGGCCGATCGAAGACCGCACGCCGGGTCCTCACCGGGGCGTCGGCCCGCCCCGTCCCGCCTTCTCTTCGAAGCCGACCGGCGGACGACGGCACCGAGTCGCCGGTCGGCACGGCCGAGCCTGCCGAAGGCGGCGATCGAGCACGGATTCCCATCAGCGGCCGGAGGGACCGGGTGGCCGGTCCTTTCGGGCCGCTCGAAGGCAACGGGCCATCAGCCGCACCCGGCTCCTCCGGGCGCCGGAACCTCGGTTCCGGACACCTACGACACCAAGGACATCCCATGACCGTGCCCGTGAGCGAGCAGCCCGACTTCAGCGGGCTGCGCGCGCTCTACATCAACTGCACCCTCAACCGGTCCCCGCAGCTCAGCCACACACAGGGGGTGATCGACCGCAGCGCGGCGATCATGGAGGCGAACGGGGTCGGCGTGGACCGGTTCCGCGCCGTCGACCACGACATCGCCACCGGAGTCCGCCCGGACATGACCGAGCACGGGTGGGAGACCGACGAGTGGCCCGCGCTGCTGGAGCGGGTCCTGGCCGCCGACATCCTGGTCATCGCCGGACCGATCTGGCTGGGCGACAACAGTTCGGTGACCCGCCGGGTGATCGAGCGGCTCTACGGCTACTCCGGCGTGCTCAACGAGCAGGGGCAGTACGCCTACTACGGGCGCGTGGGCGGCACCCTGCTCACCGGCAACGAGGACGGCCTCAAGCACTGCGCGATGAACATCCTCTTCAGCCTCCAGCACATCGGCTACACGATCCCGCCCCAGGCCGATGCCGGTTGGATCGGTGAGGTCGGCCCCGGCCCGTCCTACCTGGACGAGGGTTCCGGCGGCCCGGAGAACGACTTCGCCAACCGCAACATCAGCTTCATGACCCACAACCTGATGCACACGGCCGCGATGCTCCGCCGCGCCGGCGGCTTCCCGGCCTACGGTAACCAGCGCGCCGCCTGGGACGCCGGCTGTAGTCCCGACAACGCCAACCCCGAGCACCGCTGACCGTCGGGGAGGGCCGACGCGGATCCGCGGGAAGGCCGTGCCGCCGAATCAGTCCACCTGCTTCTCCATATGTTCCTGGACGCGATGACAGAGTCGGGCGAAGGTGGTGAGCTGGTTCGGGGTCAGGGCATCGATGAACAGGCGGCGGACGTGCTCGACGTGCACGGGTGCGGCCTCCCGGATCGCCTGGTAGCCGAGCGGAGTGGCGACCACGAACGCTCCGCGCGCGTCGTCGGGGCATTCCCTCTTGGTCACGAGTCCGCGCTTCGCCATCCGCGTGACCTGGTGGGACATACGGCTCTTCTCCCATTCGGCGAGCTTGGCCAGTTCCAGGAAGCGCATCTGGCCGTCCTTCGCCTCGGTGAGCCGGACGAGCACCATGTAGTCCGCGGCGGACAGTCCGGAGTCGGAGCGGACGAGGCGGGACAGTCTTCCGATGAGTGCTTCCTGCATACGGATGAAGTTCTCCCAGGCCCTCTGTTCGTCCTGGCTGAGCCAGCGTGGTTCCTCATTCATGGGAGCAGTTTACAGAATTCGTTGACACTTCATCGAAATGAGCCCGCACGACGACGGCGGCGGACCCCCGGCGGCCCGGCATCCCGCCCCGGGTCTCGTTCGGGCAGGGTGGAGAGGGTGAGAGGGCAGGGCGAGGAGCCGCCCGATGCTCGGCGGCGCACCCGCCGAACCGGCCGGTGCCACCGTCCGCGCACTGCGCCGCCGCCACCGGATCGGCCTGCCGTCCGAGCCCCCGCGCTCGACCGGGGGCTGCCGGCGCTACGACGCGGGCGACCTCGTGCGGCTCCTGCGGATCACGAGGTCGACCGCGCTGGGCGTGCCCCTGTCCGCGCTCCCGTCGGTACCGGATGATCCGGAGGCCGCGGAGGCGCCGCTGGACGGGCCCGACCGCGAGGCGGCCGCCGGGACCGAACGGCTCAGCGCCCGGCGGTCCGCCCGCGCCGCCCCCGTGCGTCACCCCTGGCCGGGGGCGCTGTAGGCGTCGGCCTGGAGGGTGTACAGCTCCCGGTACCGCCCCGGCACGGCCATCAGCTCGGCGTGGGTACCGTGTTCGATGACCCGGCCCCGGTCCAGGACGTAGATGCGGTCCGCCATCCGCACCGAGGCCATGCGGTGGGTGATGAGCACGACGGCCGCCCCGGTGCGGTCGGCGTGCTCGCCGATGGTGGTGAAGAAGCGGGCCTCGGCGCGGGCGTCCAGCGCCGAGGTGGGTTCGTCCGCGATGAGCAGGTCGGCGGGGCGGTAGAAGCCGCGGGCCCCGGCGATGCGCTGCCACTGGCCTCCGGACAGGTTGACGCCGGAGGCGAAGGTGGTGTCCAGCAGGGTGTTCCAGCCGCGCGGGAGTTCGGCGACCACCTCGTCGGTGCCGCTGAGGCGGGCGGCGTGTGCCAGCCGGTCCGGGTCGCAGTCCTGGGCCATGGTGACGTTGCGGCGGGCGGTCATGGGCCAGCGGGTGTGGTCCTGGATGATGACGCTGATCCGTTCGCGGACCGCCGGGCCGATCGCGGTGAAATCGGTGCCGTTCCAGGTGACCGTGCCCTCCTGGGGTTCGTAGAGCCCGCCGAGCAGCCGGGCCAGGGTCGACTTGCCGGACCCGTTCTCACCCACCAGGGCGATGGTCTCGCCCTTCTCGACGTGCACGTTCACCCCGTGCAGGGCGGGGGCACCGCCGGTGGGGTAGGTGAAGACCGCGTCGCGCACCTCCAGCCGCTCCAGCCGGGCCGGGGGCGGTGCGGTGGGCGGGGCGGGCAGGTGCGCCCGGGCCAGGGCGCAGTACTCGGTGAAGTCGGCGAAGTACAGCCCCGACTCGTACACCCTGTTCAGCAGGTACAGGAGGTTCTGCATCTGGCCCTGGGTGCGCTGGAGGGCCAGCACGGCGGTGCCCACGGCGGCCAGCGGCATCATCCCCGACACCAGCAGCGCGCCCAGGGAGACGTAGGTGAGGGTGGTCGCCGCCCCCGAGGCGAGGCCGCCCACCGCCCGGGTGCGGGTCTGCGACCAGGCCACCGCCAGCATGGTCTCGCGCTCCCGGTCCGCGAGGTCGCCGTAGTCGGCCATCAGGGAGTCCCGCATCGTGTAGGAGCGCAGTTCCGCGGCGGAGTCGCGCGAGGCCATGCGGTCGCCGAGGATCCACCGCCGCCGGCGCCCGGTGCTGAGCCTGCGCTGGGCCTCGTACTCCATCCGCGCCGCCCGGGTGGCCGCCCAGCCGGTGGGCACGACGCCCACCACCAGCAGGAGCAGCAGCAGTGGGTGGAGCACGGCGAGCACCCCGCCCATGGAGGCCAGCGAGACCAGTCCGGCCAGCCCCTCCAGGGTGGCGGTGACCATCCGCGGCACCTCGTACATGCCCCGGTCGCGGGCCCGGTACATCGCGTCGGCCCACTCCTCGTCGTCGAACGCGACCAGGTGCGCCCGGGTGGTGAGGCCGAACAGCTCCAGTTCGACCAGACGCTCGGCCTGGGTGCCCAGCCGGGACAGGGCCAGCTCCGAGACCAGCCGGACGGTGCCCGACAGGGCCGCCACACCGGCCACGACCGCCACCGCGGGCAGTGCCGCCTCGACCCGGGCGGTGATGGGGCCCGGGGCGAGCAGGGCGTCGAGCACCCGGGTCACCGAGACCAGGCTCACCGCCGCCAGGACGGCGGCGACGGTGCTCGCCCCCAGGGCGACCAGCAGGTCGCGCCGGCCGGCGCGCCAGGCCCACCCGACGGCGGCCGCGGTGAGGGAGGGCACGCGGGTCAGCTTGGCCCACAGCCCGGTGCGTACCAGCTCTTCGGTGAAGAAGTTCCACTTGGTGGCGGAGAGGTCCTCCTCCGAACCGGTGTCGGAGGGGGCGGCGGCCGCGGGCTCTGCGGGGGCGGCGGCCGGTGCGGGTGCGGTGGGTCGCTTGCGGGATCGACGCATCGAACTCCTCATTGATCCGGGGGCGTCGGCTGTGTGATCCTGCCTCCGGCGATCCGGTGTCCGCCACGGCTTTTCGAGACGGGGGAGGGTTGTGGTGGGGCCTGATCCGTGTTCGCGGGCACGGCGGCGGTGCGGGGGTACCGGTGCCGTGGGCGGACCCGGTCCGACCGGCCTCCGGGAGATTCCGGTGATCGGTGCGGTCCGGATCCGCACGGGAATCGGACCGGACGCAAACCCCGCGTCCCGCCGACCGCCACCCGTCGGGGACGGGGCGGGGGCGCGGTTCGCGGTGTCGGCGCGGCCTGCGCTGCGGGGGACGAAGTCCGCCGGCCCTCGCGCACGGTCACGTTCGCGCGAAGGAAACGAGAGCCCTCCCCGGGACGCGGCCGAGGCGCTGGACGCACTCCTGGACCCGGCCGGCCCGGTCCATCCGGCGCTGCGCGTCCAGGCGGCCGACCTGCGGGTGCGCGGGCGTTGCGGCCGCGGCCGCGGCACCGCCTGCTTCGGGCGCGGGACGGCCCCGGCGGCCCCGGCGGCGCCGGGGGAGGCGGGGGAGGCGGGGGAGGCGGGCCCGCGGATCGCGGCCCGGGCGCCGGTCCTCGTGGAGGACGGCCGCCTGTCCTGGCCGGAGGCCGGTGGTGTCCCGCCGAGGGGTGCGACTCCGTTCGGCCCCCGGGTACCGAAGGCGACAACGCTCCGGTCGGCGAGTCCTTGCCCGGACAGCCGGTGTTCTCACACCACTCGACGGGACATGACCCGGAGGTCTCCTGCCGGAGCGATGACACGCTCACCCCGGCGGGGGCCGCCGGGGTGCTGCGCGCCCGGAGACACCCGGGTCCGGGGGCTGAAATCTAGCCCGTAAAGGCATATGTCCTTTTTGCTCGATGGGGCGATAGGGGAGGTGCCGCATCAGGGGGACCGCCAGCGCAGCAGCTCCAGGGCGGCGGCGACGTCCACGGGGTTCTCGGCCAGGGGGCGGGGCAGCAGTTCGTCGGCGCGGGCCAGGCGCCGCACCACCGTGTTGCGGTGGGTGTAGCAGCGCTCGGCGGTGAGGGAGGCGTTGCCCAGGGCATGCACGTAGGCCAGCACGGTCTCCCGGAGGGTGGGGTCGGCGGTGGCCAGGCCGCCCAGGACGTCGTTCACGAACCCGTCGGCCTGGGAGGGGGAGTCGGAGAGCAGGGCGGCGAGCCGGACGTCGCCGTAGCGGACGCAGCGCCGAGTGGGGGAGGCGGCGAGCATCCGCTGGGCGGCGGCCGCGTCGAAGTGGCTGCGGCGGAACCCGTCCACACCGGTCCCGGGGCGGCCCACCGCCAGGCGGGCGTCCGGGTGGGCGGCCAGCGCTCCCTCCAGGTCCTCCTGCGAGGGGGCGGCGGCGACCGGGAGCCACACCCACAGGGCGGTGGCCCCGGCGATGACGGTCAGCCGGTGGGCGGCCGCCGCGGCGCGGGCCACGTTCTCGGCCGCCGCCTCCAGCCGGTCGCTCGCGTCGCCCCACAGGACGGCGGCGGTGTGCGGGCCCGACAGGGGGTGGCGCAGTCGCTGCTCGGCCCGGGCGCGCCCGATGGGGGCGCCCTCCAGCAGGAGGGTGACGGCGGCGCGGCGCTCGGCGTGGCTGCCGCGGGTGAGCTCGACGCGTTCGACCCGCATGCGTTCGGACAGTGCGTTGATGGTGTCGTCGATGAAGGTGTTGATGGACAGCGAGGACACCTCCAGCAGCTCGCGCAGCTCGACCGGGTCGGCGGTCAGCCCGAAGCAGATGTCCATCCAGCGGCGCCAGGCGATGTTCTGCCCGTTGCGGAAGGAGTCCAGGGCGCCCTCGTCCAGGCCGCGCCGGACCAGGTCGCGGGAGGCCTCCAGCAGCTCGGGGCGCAGGTCGACGGGTACCCTCTCGCCGGGGCGGGCCAGGTTGGCGGCGACCCAGTGGCGCAGGTTGGCCAGGTTGGCGCCGCGGATCTCCGCGGCCAGCACCGGGTCCTCGGCGACCGGTCGCATCCGCTCCCCGCTCAGGGAGGCGGAGTGCAACTGCTCCACCCAGTCCCGGGGCGGGTCCAGGGCGAGTTCGGCCCCGCGCCGGAACAGCTCCAGGACGCGGGGTGAGAGGGTCGGCCAGGAAGAGGTCGCCGTAGCGTTGTGCACCACCCGACCCAGGATCATGGTGCACGGTGCGCTGGCACAACATGGCCTGGATCACACAGGGTGGTAACGGCGCGCCGAACGGAGGAGAGCGGTCCATGACCAATGAGCGGACAGAGGTGGAGCACCTGGACGTGCTCGTCGTCGGGGCGGGCATCTCCGGGATCGGGGCCGCGCGGTACCTGAGGGAGCACCACCCCGGCAAGCGGTTCGCGATCCTGGAGGCCCGGGCGGCCGCCGGCGGCACCTGGGACCTGTTCCGGTACCCGGGCATCCGCTCGGACTCGGACCTGCACACCTTCGGCTACGAGTTCAAGCCGTGGCGGGACCGGCAGGCCATCGCCGACGCCGACCGCATCCTGGCCTACCTGCGGGAGACGGTCGAGGAGAACGCCCTGGGGCCGCACATCCGGTACCACCACCGGATGCTGGGCGCCGAGTGGTCGAGCGAGCGGGCGCGGTGGCTGGTGGAGGTGGAGCGCACCGACACCGGGGAGCGGCTGCGGCTGAGCGCCGGGTGGCTGTTCAGCGCCTCCGGCTACTACCGCTACGACGAGGGCTTCACCCCGCACTTCGAGGGCCGCGAGCGGTTCGCGGGCACGGTCGTGCACCCCCAGCACTGGCCGCAGGACCTGGACTACACGGGCAAGAGGGTCGTGGTGATCGGCAGCGGGGCCACCGCGGTCACGCTGGTCCCGGCGATGGCGGGGCAGGCCGGGCACGTCACCATGGTGCAGCGCACGCCCACGTACGTGATGCCGGTGCCGCGCGGGGACGCGCTGGCCGACCGGTTGCGCAAGGTGTTCGGGGACGAGCGGGGGTACCGGATGGCCCGGCGCAAGAACATCTGGAAGGGCGCCCTGGTCTGGGGGTTCTGCCGGCGTTTCCCCAGGGTCGCGCGCAGGCTCATCCGCCGGGTGACGATCGCGCAGCTGCCCGCCGGGTATCCGGTGGACGAGCACTTCGACCCGCCCTACGACCCCTGGGACCAGCGGCTGTGCGCGGCGCCCGACGGTGACTTCTTCCGGGCGATCCGCTCGGGGAGGGCGTCGGTGGTGACCGACCGGATCGCCTCCTTCACCGAGAAGGGGCTGCTGCTGGAGTCGGGCCGGGAGGTGGAGGCCGACGTCATCGTCACCGCCACCGGCCTGAACCTACAGGCGTTCGGCGGTGTGGGGCTGACGGTGGACGGTACGCCGGTGCGCCTGGCCGACACGGTGGCCTACAAGGGGATGATGCTGTCGGGGGTGCCCAACCTGGCGTTCGCGATCGGGTACACCAACGCGTCGTGGACGCTCAAGATCGGCCTGCTGTGCGAGCACTTCTGCCGCCTGCTGGAGCACATGGACGCCCGCGGGTACGACACCTGCGTGCCCGAGCCCTCGGACCCGGACATGCCCACGCGCCCGCTGCTGGACTTCGCCGCCGGGTACGTGCGCCGGTCGGTGGCGGAGCTGCCCCGGCAGGGCGACCGCAGCCCGTGGCTGACCTCGACGAGCTACACCTCGGACGTGGCGCTGCTGCGGGCGGACCGGGTGGTCGACCCCGAGCTGCGCTTCGCGAGGGCGGCGGCGCCGGTGCGGACGGAGACGTCGGCGTGACGGGGGCGGACCGGTTCGCGGACCTGCCGGACGGCACGCGGATCTGCTACCGGGTCCAGGGGCCGCCGGACGGGGTCCCGGTGCTGCTCATCGCCGGTCTGGGGCTGGACCTGACGTCGTGGCCCCGGCGGATGGTCGACGGGCTCCTGGAGCAGGGGGCGCGGGTGGTGGTGTTCGACAACCGGGACGCGGGGCGCTCCACGCGGGTGCCGACGCCGTCGCCGTCCCCGCTGCACAGTGTGCTGGGCCGGCCGCGCCCGGACTCCTACGACCTGGGGGCCATGGCGGCGGACACCGTGGGCCTGCTGGACCACCTGGGCATCGGACGCGCCCACCTGGTGGGGATGTCGATGGGCGGCATGATCGGGCAGACCCTGGCGGCACGCCACCCCGACCGGGCGGCGACGCTCACGTCGATCTTCTCCACCACGGGGGAGCGGCGGGTGGGCCGGGTGGCGTGGTCGACCCTGGCGCGCATGGGCGGGCGGCCGGCGCGCACGGCCGAGGAGTCCGTGCGCAGGCACCTGGCGTTCCTGCGGCACATCGGGTCGGCGGTCTTCCCGCCCGACCCGGACGAGGAGGCCGCCTGGGCGAGGGGGCTGTGGGAGCGGGCCGGGGGAGTGCGGGCCCGCAGCGGGGTGCCGCGGCAGATCGGGGCCGTGCACGCCTCGGGCGACCGCACCCGGGAGCTGGCGCGGATCGGCGCCCCCACGCTCGTGGTGCACGGGGACGTGGACCTCATGGTGCACCCCAGCGGCGGGCGGGCCACCGCGCGGGCCGTGCCGGGGGCCCGGTTCGTGGAGATCGCGGGGATGGCCCACCACCTCGCCCCGGGGGTGGTGGACCGGCTGACGGGTCTGATCGCCGACCACACCGCACGCGTCGGGAGCTGACCCGGGCGGGCCGGTGCGCGCACCGGCCCGCCCGGGCGCGACCGTCAGCCCGTGACGCCGCTCAGCTCGTTGGGGGTGCCGTCGAGGGTGACCGAGGCGGTGGCCTCGCCGGTCTCCAGGTCCACGGCGTGCACCTGGCGGGTGGCGGGGTCGGTCACGTACGCGGTGCCGCCGCGGACGAACAGGGTCGGGCGGGGCTGCTGCCACTCCAGCGGCTCCTCCCAGGCGTCCATCAGCTCGATGGAGTCGACCAGTTCGGCCTTCTCGGGGTCGATGACGTGCAGCGACCCGTCGGTGCCCAGGACCAGGCCCTCCTCCTGCGGGCCGCGGCCCAGGGAACGGAAGGTGTAGCTGGAGGGCAGGTCGACCAGGGCCAGGGAGGCGTCGCGGGTGTCGATCAGGGCGACCCGCTCGGGGCGCTCCAGTTCGGCGTCCGGGTCGGTCTTGTAGTCGCCCAGGACGATGGGCGAGGTGTCGGACCCGGCCTGGTTGCCGATGCGGCCGTAGTCGTGCTCGGCGTCGACCTTGGTGAACGCGCCGTCGCTGTAGATCAGGGCGCCGTCCTCGCAGCCGATGACGACCATCTCGCCTTCGGCGGTGGTCTCTCCGTGGACGCCGGGGCAGTCCTCGTTGCGCGCGATCTCCTCGCCGTCGGCGTCCAGGGCGAGGGCGCCCACGCGGCTCTCCTCGTTGCCGATGGTGACCAGGAACTCTCCGTTCTCCAGTTCCACGGCCACGCCGTGGTGCGGCTCCTCGGCGGTGTAGACGTCCAGGTCCTCGGGGAGCCCGTCGCCCAGGGCGTCGGAGTCGAAGGTGGTCACCTCGCCGCTGCCGTCGGCGAACAGCACGGTGCGCCCGGCGTGGCGGACGACGTGGCCGGGGGTGTCGGCGGCGAACACGGTGTCGGTGAGTTCGCCCGCGGCGGCGTCCAGGACCTGGAAGCCTTCGGGGGTGGAGACGAGCACGTGGCGGTCGTCGCCTGCGGGGTTGAGCCGGTTGAAGCCCTCAAGCTCGATGTCCCGGGCGACCTCCAGGGTCTCGCCGTCCAGGACGTAGACGCCGCCGTCGTAGGCGACCGCGATCGGGTTCTCGACGGTGATCTCGGCGGGGGTGTCGGCGGCGGCCTCCTCGGCGGCTCCGTCCCGGCCGGTTCCGCAGGCGGTCAGCAGCAGCGCGGCGGACAGGGAGACGGGGAGTGCCGCCCTGGTCACGGTGTGCGGTGTCCTCATGGTGTTCTGGTCCTCGTGTTCTTCGGGGTGGTTTCTCAGGGGACGGTGTTCTCCGGGGCGCGGGCCGCGCCCCGGCCGGGGGGTAGGGGTCAGGGCGCGGTGAGGCCTTCGACGATGGCCGTGGTGTTGGAGCGCATCATGTCCAGGTAGGTGGGCGCTCCCCCGTCTTCGCCGGTCAGCGATTCGGAGTAGAGCGGGATGACGTCGATCTCCACGCCGGCCTGTTCGGCCATGACCGTGGCCAGGCGGTCGGGCTGGGAGGAGTCGGCGAACACCGCCCGTACTCCGGCGGCCTCGACCGCTTCGGCGAGGGATCGCAGGTCCGATGCGCTGGGGGAGGCCAGGGTGGTGCCGGAGGGGATGACCGCGCCGATGACCTCGAAGTCGTAGCGGTCGGCGAGGTAGCCGAAGACGTGGTGGTTGGTCACCAGCTTGCGTTCCTCGTCGGGGATCGCGGCGAACTCGTCGGTCATCCACCCGTCCAGTTCGTCCAGTTCCCCGCCGTAGGCTTCGGCGTTGGCCCGGACCGCCGCGGCGTCGACCCCGTCGACCCGCTCGATGACCTGGTCGGCGATGAGGTCCACGGCGGTGGCGACCCGCCCGGGGTCGGTCCAGAAGTGGGGGTCGGGCTCGCCCTCGTTCTCGTCGGAGGTGTAGGGCAGGGGGTCCACGGCCTCGCCCACCGCGAGGGCGGGCACGCCCGCCTCCTCGGCGGCCGCCACGTTGCGGGCCACGCCCTCCTCCAGGCCCAGGCCGTTGTGCACCACCAGGGCGGCGCCCTCGATGAGGGCGGCCTCCTGCGCGGAGATCCCGAAGGAGTGGGGGTCGGCGTCGGGTCTCATCAGGACGGTCACCTCGGCCTGGTCGCCGACCACGGCGCGGGTGAGGTCGCCGAGGATGTTGGTGGTGACCACGATCCCCTCGCCGGGGCCGTCGCCGGTGGAGCAGGACGTGAGCCCGAGGGCCGCGGCCAGGGCCAGGGCGAGCGCGGCGGTGCGCGGTCGCGGGGTGTCGGGGCTGATCATCGGTTCACCGTCCGGTCTCGACCATGTGGTGGGGTGCGACCTCGGTGTCGAAGGTGCGGGCCACGCGCAGGTCGTCGTTGTAGTCGATCTCGTGGACCCGTCCGGTGTGCACGTCGTTGACGTAGGCCCGGGAGGTGTCCACCTGGAGGGTCGGGGGGTGTTCGGCGTCGACCTGTTCCAGGAGGTCGGTGCGGGCCCGTTCCCCGCCGGTGGCGGGGTCCAGGGCGTGCAGGGCCCCGTCCTCGGTGAGGGCGAGCACGGAGGCGCCCTCGCCGACCGCCGTCACGGTGACGACGCCGGGCAGCTCCCAGTGGTCCCAGCGCCGTTCGACGAGGTCGAGCACGAGGACGGTGTCCGGAGCGGGGACCGCCGCCAGGGCCGCGGCCCCGGGCCGGTGGTGGAACCGTGTGACGGCGGCGTCGGCCGGCAGGCCGTCGGGGTGGGGGAGGGGTTCGGCGGTGAGGGCGCCGTCGTCCTCGGTGATCACGAGCGCGCCGTCCGCGCAGCCCAGGACCAGGCCGCGGCGGGTGACGGCCCAGGCGCGGGGGTCGGCGCACTCCTCGTCCAGGGTCTCCACGGGGTCGCCCTCCCGGTCCAGGACGTGCACGGGGCCGTCCTCGGCCACGATCAGCCGCTCGGCGTAGGGGACGGTCAGACCGGTCGTGGCCGGGACGGCGGCGGTGGCGGCGTCCCCGTCCTCCAGAGCGGGCCGGTCCAGCAGGGCGACGGTGCCGTCGGTGCCGTTCAGGGCGGTGAGGGCGGTGTCGGTCGCCGCGCCCGCGGCGGTGGCTCCCGGGACGGTCCCGGCCGGGCGGATCTCCGCCCGGTAGTAGTGGTAGTGGTCGCCGTGGTCCACGGTCCAGGCGCCGCTGTCGACGACGGAGGTCGTCCGCTGGTCGGATGACGTCAGGTACGCGAACCGCCCGTCGCCGGTGATCCCGTCGACGGCGCCGACCGGGTCCAGCAGGGTGGACTCCTCGGTGATCAGGTCCAGGACCTGGATCCGGCCCTCGTCGTCGGCCAGGACCAGTCGCGACTGGGGCTCGGCGGTCTCCTCGGCACCCTCGACGTAGCCGTGCGGGGTCGGCTCGGCGTCCGGGGCCGGCTCCTCCTGCGGGGCGGGGCCGCATCCGGCGAGCAGCGCTGCGGCGAGCAGCCCGGCGCCCGAGGCCGGAAGCCGCCCTGTGCGGTGGGTGCGGGTCATGACGCGGTCGACCTTTCGTTCGTGTGCAGGGGCGCGCGGGGACCGTCGGCGGGGGGAGTGGGGCCGGTGCCGGAGCGGAACCGGGACAGGGCGGCCGAACAGAAGAAGAGGGCGACGGCGGTGGCCGAGATGCTGGCGCCGGCCGCGGTGCCCCAGTGCCAGGAGACGAGCAGGCCGACGAAGGTGGAGGTGCTGCCCAGTACGGCGGCGCCGGCCATGATCGCGGGGATGCTCCTGGCCCAGATCGCGGCGGCGGCCGGAGGGGCGATGAGCAGGCCGAAGACGAGCAGGGTGCCGACCACGTGGAACGAGGCGACCACCGCCAGGGTGATGAGCCCGAGCATGGCGGCGTGTGCGGCCCGGGGGGCCAGGCCCAGGGTCGTGGCCTTGCGCGGGTCGAAGGCCAGTGCGGTGAAGGAGCGGTGGCCCAGCGCCGCGACGGGGAGGGCCACCAGGAGGGCCAGGGCGAGCAGGACCAGGTCCTGTTCCCGCACGGCGAGGACGTCGCCGAAGAGGAAGCCGGTGAGGTCGACGGCGAAGGACCCGGAGTGGGAGACGATGATCACCCCCGCCGAGAGCATCCCGACGAAGAGCAGGCCGATGCTCGTGTCCTGGGACAGGCGCGCCGAGCGGTTCAGTGCGGTGACCCCCAGCGCCATCCCGGCCGCGGCCAGGGCCGCGCCGATGAACAGGTTGCCGCCCAGCAGTGCGGCCAGGGCGACCCCGGGGAGCATCCCGTGGGACATCGCGTCACCGAGGAAGGCCATCCCGCGCAGGACCACCCAGGTTCCGGACGGCGCGCAGATGAGCGAGACGAGGACGCCTCCCCACAGGGCGCGTTGGACGAAGACCACCTCGAAGGGGGCGAATAGGGCTTCCATGTCGGGCACTCTATAATGAAAACCGTTTTCATTACCAAATCGGAGGTGGGCATGGCCTCGGACGGGACCGGCACGGCACGGGTGCCGGCGGTCGAACTGTCGGACGTGTACGCGGGCCACGGCGGCCGCGACGTCCTGCGCGGCGTCACCCTGGCGCTCCCCGCCGGGACGGTGACCGCACTGGTGGGGGCCAACGGCTCGGGCAAGTCCACCCTGCTGTCCGTCATGGCCGGGGTCCTGGCCCCGCGTTCGGGGGGTGTGACCCTGGGCACGCCGCGCCGCCCCGCCCTCGTGGTGCAGCGCAGTGCGGTCTCCGACGCACTGCCCGTCACCGCGCGGGAGACCGTGGAGATGGGCAGGTGGGGGCTGCGGGGGCCGTGGCGCCGGTTGACCCGCCGGGACCGGGAAGAGGTCGGGGCGTGCATGGAGCGATTGGGGGTCGCCGACCTGGCCCGGCGCAGACTGGGGGAGCTGTCCGGCGGGCAGCGCCAGCGGGTCCTGCTGGCCCAGGGGCTGGCCCAGGAGGCGGACCTGCTCCTGCTCGACGAGCCCGCCACCGGCCTGGACGCGGATTCCCGTGCCCGCATCGGGGCGGTGCTGGACCAGGAGCGTGCGCGCGGTGTCACCGTCGTGCACGCCACGCACTCCGAGCGGGAGGCCGCCCGCGCCGACCGCGTCCTGCGCATGGAGGAAGGGCTGCCCCGGGAGGTCGACGGAGGTCCCACCGGAAGGTGAGGCGCGGGTCAAGCTTTCCCCGGTCCGGCCCCACGGAGGTTCCCCGCGGGGGTGTCCTCTGATCGACTGGTCTTCTAGGCGACCGGCCCGTCGTGCGGCCGTGAACGGTGCTGCGGCGGGCCGGTGCGGAACCGACGCAACCCCTGGGGGAGAGATGGCGACGCGACATCTCGTACACGAGGACCACGCCCACGACCACGGTGCCTCCTGCGGGCACGTGGCGGTGCCCCACCGGGAGCACGTGGACTACGTGCACGACGGGCACCTGCACCACGGTCACGACGGCCACTGGGACGAGTGCGAGCACGAGGGGCACGCCGTCCACGAGGACCACGAGCACCGACACGGGGAGGGGTGCGGGCACGTGGCGGTGCCCCACCAGGGGCACGTGGACTACGTGCACGACGGGCACTTGCACCGCGAGCACGAGGGCCACTGGGACGAGCACTCCAGCGGTTCCTGACCGGAACGCGGGTCCGGGCGGGTCCACGGGGGCGGAACACCTGTTCCGCCCCCTTCCGCGTGCCCGGGACGGCGGTCCGGCGGGCGGCGGGTCCGTCCCGGTTCGCGGCGGTCTATACTCATGAAACGAAAACGGTTTTCATTATCGCAAATGGTCGGGGCGCACCCCCTCCCGGCCGCCCGCGCCCCCGCGGCCAGAGAGGAAATCCCCCGACCCATCAGCACGCGCAGCCCGCACCGCGCCGGGCTCCCGGCACCCCCGACCCGGACCGCCCGGCCGGGGCGGCGCGGGTTCCCCGCCGCCCTCCTCCTGGCGATCGCGCTCATGGCCGTGATCCTGGCCTCGGCCGCCACCGGCGCGGTCCTGGCCGGCGGCGGGCCCGCGGACCTGGCGGCACCGGCGGCCGCCACCCTGCTGGCCGTGGCCGTCCGGTCGGCCGCCTCGTGGCTGGAGACCTGGCTCTCGCACGACCTGAGCTTCCGGGTGCTGGCCCGGGTGCGGCTGTGGGTGTACGACGCCCTGGCCCGGCTCGCCCCCGCAGGGCTCTCCCGCCGCCGCTCCGGCGACCTGCTCACCTCCGCCCTGTCCGACGCCGAGGCGCCGGAGATCTTCTACGCCCACTCCTCCATCTACACGCTCAGCGCCTGGGCGGCCACCCCGCTGCTGTGGGTCGCGCTGGCCGCGGTGAGCCCTCCGGCCGCTCTGCTCACGGCCCCCGTCCTGCTCCTGTCCGTCGCCCTCACCCTGGTCGCCCGGCGGTGGGCGCGCCCCCAGGGCGAGCGCATCCGCACCGCGCTGGCCGACCTGGGCGGGGAGGTCGCCGAGAACACCGGGGCCGTCCGCGAGATCGTCGGCTACGGGCTGGTGACCCACCGGGCCGAGCGGACGGCCGCCCTGGACGACCGGCTGCTCACCGCCCAGTTCCGCAACGCCCGCCGCTCGGGGGCCGAGACCGCCGTGCTGGGCGCCATCGCCCTGCTGGCGGCGGTGGCCACCGCCGCGGCCGCCGCCTGGCAGTTGGAGCGCGGCACGCTCGCCCCAGGGGCGGTGCCCTTCGCGATCGGGTCGGCCACCATGGCGACCGCCCCGATCCTGCACTGGGCGGCGATGACCCGCCACTACGGCACCACCGGCGAGGCCGCGGCGCGGATCGGCGCGCTGCTGACCGCGCGCCCGCCGGTCGCCGCCCACGGCGACCTGGCCGCACCGCCCGAGGAGGAGGGCGGGCGGGTCCGGGCCGACGGGGTGGCCTTCCGGTGGAGCGACGTCGATCCGCAGGCGTCCTCCCGCCCGGCCCTGCGGGACCTGACCGTGCACGTCCGGCCCGGGGAGCACATCGCGATCGCCGGGCGGTCGGGGTCGGGCAAGTCCACGTTCGCGCAGGTCCTGGCCCGGTGTGTGGACCCGGGGCAGGGCCGGGTGGAGGTCGGCGGCGCGCCCCTGCCCCGCTACACCCGTTCGGCGCTGCCGGGGGTGGTGTCGCTGCTGCCCCAGGACGTGCCCCTGTTCCGGGAGACGGTGCGCGACAACCTGCTGCTGGCCACCGACGACGACCTCGACGACACCGACCTGTGGCGGGTGCTGGCGGCGGCACGGGTGGACGACGTGGTCCGGCGGCTGCCGGAGGGCCTGGACACCGTGCTCGCCGACAACGGCCGCTCCCTGTCCGGCGGCGAGCGCCAGCGGCCGGCCCCGGCCCGCACCCTGCTGAACCCGGCGCGGGTGCTGATCCTGGACGAGGCCGTCAGCCGGCTCGACGCGGTCGGCGAACACGACGTCCGGGAGGCGATCGCCGCCGCCCGGGCGGGCCGCACCACCATCACCATCGCGCACCGCCTGACCACCTGGTGCACGCCGAACGGATCATCGTCCTGGACGCGG
This sequence comes from Nocardiopsis sp. CC223A, assembly GCF_030766825.1. Taxonomy (GTDB): domain Bacteria; phylum Actinomycetota; class Actinomycetes; order Streptosporangiales; family Streptosporangiaceae; genus Nocardiopsis. Next base: position 46,444 of record NZ_JASFDV010000021.1, on the reverse strand, counting down.
GCACGCCGGTGGGCGACGGCACCCACGCCGACCTGATCCGGGACTGCCCCGCCTACCGGGGCCTGGTCGCCCCCCAGATGGACGCCCTGGGCCGAGCGGCGCCTTGCGGAAGGTGCCGGAATTCCCGTCCCGAAAACGATCTGCGCCTTTTCCGCAAGGGGCTTTCGGCCCAGGTCTCCCGGGCGTGCCCCCCGGCCGAGGGCGCGGATCGGAACCTCGTCCGGGAACGCGGTGTGGGAACACGCGGGAAAGGCAAGGAATGGGGGAGCGGGGCCGTCGGCCCCGCCGCGGGCGCATCGGTTCCCGGCCGATCGATCGCGATTCGGACGACGGGACGACTCCCCCGTGCCCGTGGACCTCCCGGGCGCCCGGGAGCGAAGGAAAGGCAGAAATGGAAGACCAGGGTCCGCGACCGTGTGTTCTCGATATCGAAGACCTGACCGTGCAGAACGGGAATTTCCGCACCGCCCTGTGGACGGGAGGGAATCTACAGGTCACCGTCATGTCCGTTGAGCCCGGCGATGACGTGGGGCTGGAGGTGCACGAGGACCGCGACCAGTTCCTGCGCATCGAGGCGGGCCTGGCCCGGGTGGAGATGGGCCCGGCCCGGGACGCCCTGGACCTCGTCCACAAGGCGGGCGACGGCTCTGCCGTGCTCGTCCCCGCCGGGACCTGGCACAACATCGTCAACGTGGGCGAGGTCCCGCTGAAGCTGTACTCGGTGTACGCCCCCGCCGAGCACCCGCACGGCACCGTCCACCGCACCTCACGGGACGACCCCCAGCACGCGGTGTGACCCGCGGCGGGTCCGGTCCCGGCGCGGGCGCCGCTCCGGCCTCCGACGACCGGTCAGCGCAGGGCGTCGGTGAGGGCGGACAGCAGGCGGTCGACGTCCTCCCCGGCCGTGTAGGGCGCCATGCCCACGCGCAGACCGGCGGTGTCGTCGACGCCCAGGCGGGCGAACGCCTCGTAGGCGTAGAAGCTCCCGGCGGGGGCCAGCACGTCGCGTCCGGCGAGGAACCGCGACACGTCGGCGCTGCGGCGGCCGGGGAAGGTCATGAACAGCGTCGGGGTGCGCTCGGCCGCCCGCGAGTGCACCCGCACCGCCCCGCCCAGCCCGGCCAGGGCCGCCTCGACCCTGTCGCGCAGCGCCGTCTCGTGCTCCTCCAGCAGCCGGCGGGCGGCGGCCAGCCGCCCGCGCCGGTCGCCGCCTTCGGGGGCCAGGTCGGCGAGCACGTCCACCGCCTCGGTGGCTCCGGCCATGATCTCGTAGGGCAGGGTGCCGTACTCGAACCGTTCGGGCACCGCGTCGGTGGAGGGCACCGGCTTGTCGGGGGCGATGGTCTCCAGCAGCGCCGGGTCCGCGGCCAGGACCGCGCAGTGCGGGCCCAGGAACTTATAGGGGGAGCACACGTAGAAGTCGGCGCCCAGCTCCCGCACGTCCACCACCGCGTGGGCGGCGTGGTGCACCCCGTCGACGTACACCAGGGCCCCCGCCTCGTGGGCGCGGTCGGCGATCGTCCGCACGGGGACCCGGGTGCCCAGCAGGTTGGCGGCGGCCCCGACGGCGACCAGCCGGGTGCGGCCGTTGACCACCGCGTCCAGGTCGGACAGGTCGGGCTCGGCGGTGGCCGGGTCGAAGTCGATCCACCGCACGGTCGCGCCGGCGCGTTCGGCGGCCTGCACCCAGGGGCGGACGTTGGAGTCGTGGTCCAGCCGGGTGACCACGACCTCGTCGCCGGGACCCCAGTCCTTGGACAGGTGGCGGGAGAAGTCGTAGGTGATCTGGGTGGCGCTGCGCCCGTACACGACGCCCTCGGGCGCGCACCCCAGCAGGTCGGCGTAGGCGCGGCGGAACGCCGCCACCGCCGCCTCGGCGTTGGCCTCCGAGGCCGCCGACACCCCCCGGTTGGACAGCGGCCCGGTGAGCGTGCGGGCGATCGCCTCCCCCACCCGTACGGGGGTCTGGGTGCCCCCGGGCCCGTCGAAGTGGGCGATCCCCGAACCCAGCGAGGGGAACTGCGCACGGAACGCGGTGAGGTCGAACGCCGCCATGGGACTCCTCCGTCGAATGCCTGCGGACCACCGACAGCATCGCACCGACCGCCCCCGCGGGCACCTGCGGGGGTGCGGCCGTAGGTGTGCGGACCGGGGCCGTACCCTGAACGACGTGGTCATACGAGATGTCCTTCCCGGTGCGGACCCGGGGTTCGACAACCGTCGGCTGCCCGTGTACGAGGCCGGGGAGATCGACGTGCCGTTCGTGGTGCGGGGCTCGGACGAGGTGATCGCCCGCGACACCTTCTGGGAGGAGCACGCCCACCCCACCCACGAGCTGCTGTGGAACGAGCGCGGCGCCTCCTCGGCGGCGGTGGGGGCCCGGGTGTGGACCATCACCCCGACCGTGGGCCTGTGGATCCCCGCCGGGGTGCGCCACAGCGGGTGGACGCCCGCCGGGACCTGGCACCGGGCGGCGCACTTCGGGGTGCACGCGGTGCCCGCGATCGCCGACCGGCCGGTGGCGGTGGAGGTCACGCCGCTGCTGCGGCTGCTGCTGGAGCGCCTGGACCACGAGGACCTGTCCGGGGACGAGCGCACCCGCACCGAGGCCATGGTGCTGGACCTGATCGCTCCCGCCCGCAACGAGATCCTGTTGCAGGTCCCCGAGTCCCCGCTGCTGGCCCCCATCGTGGCGGCGGTGCTGGAGAACCCCGCGGACACCACCACCCTGGCCGCGTGGGCGGCGAGGCTGGGGGTGAGCTCCCGCACCCTCACCCGGGCGTTCCGGGCCGAGACCGGGCTGGGCTTCAGCCGCTGGGTGACCACCGCGCGGGTGCGGCACGCGATCTCCCTGCTGTCGCACGGGGAGGACATCGAGGAGGTGGCGGTGCGCGTCGGCTACCACTCGGTGAGCGCGTTCGGCACGGCGTTCCGCCGTATCACGGGCACCAGCCCCGGCCGTTTCCGGGACCGGTGACGGCGATCCGGGGGACGGATGTCCGTTTCGCGACAAAGGCTGTCACATCTGCGTGATTGCGCGCCGGGTGAATGCACCCTAAGTTCGGTTAGGCAACCCTTATCTTCCGTTGTCGCGGGTGCCCCTGCCCTGCGACGACTCCCCGGCGAGCGGTGCGACCGCCGCCGGGGCGCGGTCCCCTGATCGGAAGGACACCATGTCCCGCGTTCTCACGCCCACCGCCGTCGCCGCGGCGGCCCTGCTCGCCCTCGGGCTCACCGCCTGCTCCTCCGACGAGCCCGCCGGGCCGGAGGGCGGGGCCTCCGGGGACTGGACCCCGATCACCATCGAGCACGCCCTGGGCACCACGGTCATCGAGTCCGAGCCGGAGCGGGTCGCCACCGTCAACTGGGCCAACCACGAGGTCCCCCTGGCCCTGGGCGTCGTCCCCGTGGGCATGGCCGCCGCCAACTTCGGCGACGACGACGGCGACGGCCTGCTGCCGTGGGTCTCCGAGAAGCTCGAAGAACTCGACGCCCAGACCCCCGTGCTGTTCGACGAGACCGACGGCATCGACTTCGAGGCGGTCGCCGACACCGAGCCCGACGTCATCCTGGCCGCCTACTCCGGCCTCACCCAGGACGACTACGACACCCTCAGCGAGATCGCCCCCGTCGTCGCCTACCCCGAGACCGCCTGGGGCACCCCCTGGCAGGACATGATCCGCTTCAACAGCCAGGCCATGGGCATGGCCGAGGAGGGCGAGGCGCTCGTCGCCGACCTGGAGGAGGAGATCGCCGCGGCCGCCGCGGAGCACCCCTCCCTGGAGGGCAAGGCGACGATGTTCCTCACCCACGTCGACACCTCCGACCTGAGCGAGGTCAGCTTCTACACCACCCACGACACCCGCGCCCTCTTCTTCGAGGACCTGGGCCTTTCCACCCCCGAGAGCGTCGCCACCGCCTCCGCCGAGACCGACGCGTTCTCCCTGACCCACAGCGCCGAACAGGCCGACGCCTTCAGCGACGTCGACATCATCGTCACCTACGGCGGCGACGAGCTCGTCGAGGCCCTGGAGGCCGACCCGCTGCTGTCCCAGATGCCCGCCGTCGAGAGCGGAGCCATCGTCGCCCTGCCCGGCACCGACCCCCTGGGCACCGCCGCCAACCCGACCCCGCTGGCCATCTCCTGGGTCCTGGACGACTACCTGTCGCTGCTGTCCGAGGCCGCCGACAAGGCCGAGTGACCGTGCACGACACCGCAGTGGTCGCGGGCGCCGCCGTGGTGCGGCGCCCCCGGCGCGCCAAGGCCCTGTGGCTGCTCCTGCTCATCGCGGTCCTCCTGGGGCTGATGTTCGCCTCGATCACCGTGGGCTCGCGCAGCGTTTCCTGGCCCGACATCGTCGCCGCCCTGGGCGGCGACACCGAGGGCTTCGGCCGGGCGGCCGTCGCCAAGCGCATCCCGCGCACCGTGCTCGCGGTGCTGGCCGGGGCCGCGCTGGGCCTGGCCGGGGCGGTCATGCAGGGCGTCACCCGCAACCCGCTGGCCGACCCCGGCATCCTGGGCGTCAACATGGGCGCCTCACTGGCCGTGGTGACCGGCATCGCCTACTTCGGGCTGGCCACGGCCACCGCCCAGATCCAGGTGGCGATCGCCGGGGCCGGGGCCACCGCCGTCGCCGTGTACGTCGTCGGCTCCCTGGGCCGGGGCGGCCCCACCCCCCTCAAGCTCGCGCTGGCCGGGGCGGCCACCTCGGCGGCCCTCGCGTCGTTCATCACCGCCGTGGCGCTGCCGCGCGGCGACATCGCCGAGAGCGTCCGCTCCTGGCAGATCGGCGGTGTGGGCGGCGGCACCTTCGACACCATCTCCCAGGTCCTGCCGTTCCTGGTGGTCGGCCTCCTGCTGTGCCTGCTGTCCGCACGCGGACTGGACCTGCTCGCCCTGGGCGACGAACTCGCCGCCGGGCTGGGCGCCCGGGTGGCCACCGCCCGCGCCACGGCCTCCCTGGGCGCCGTGATCCTGTGCGGGGCCTCCACCGCGGTCACCGGGCCCATCGCGTTCGTCGGCCTGGTGGTGCCGCACGCCTTCCGCATGCTCATCGGCGGCGACCACCGCTGGCTGCTGCCGTTCTCCGCGCTGGGCGGCGCGGCCCTGCTGACCGCCGCCGACGTGCTCGGCCGCATCGTCGCCCGGCCCGCCGAACTCGACGTCGGCATCGTGACCGCGCTCATCGGCGCCCCCGTCTTCATCTCCATCGTCCGCCGACACAAGGTCCGTGCACTGTGAGCGGTTCCGCCATCGACACCACCCGGTCCTCCGTCCCCGTCCCCGATGACGCCGTGGTGACGGCCGTCGCCCGGGGGCGGCGCGCCCGGGGGCGGCGGCGCCTCGTCGTCATCACCGTCCTGGGCGTCCTCATCGTCGCCGGGTTCGCCGTGACCCTCATGGTCGGGAGGACCTTCTACCCGCCCGCCGACGTGATCGGGGTGATCCTGGGCCGGGACGTGCCCGGCGCCTCGTTCACCGTCGGGCGGCTGCGGCTGCCCCGGGCCGTGCTGGCCGTGGTCACCGGGCTGGGCTTCGGCCTGGCCGGCGTCACCTTCCAGACCATGCTGCGCAACCCGCTGGCCAGCCCCGACATCATCGGCATCAGCGCCGGGGCCGGGGCGGGCGCCACCTTCGCGATCGTGGTGCTCTCCCTGGAGGGCGTCGGGGTGTCGGCGTTCGCCATCGTGTCCGGCCTGGGCGTGGCGCTGCTGGTGTACCTGCTGTCGTACCGCAACGGGGTGGCGGGCGGACGGCTGGTGCTGGTGGGCATCGGCATCGCGGCGATGCTCAACGGCATCATCGACCACATTCTGGACCGGGCCGCCCAGTGGGACCTCCAGGAGGCGCTGCGCTGGCTGACCGGCAGCCTCAACGGGGCCGACTGGGCGGCGGTCGTCCCCGCCGCGATCGCCTTGGCGGTCTTGGCCCCGGTGCTGCTGGCCCGGGGCGGGGACCTGGACGCGCTGCGGCTGGGCGACGACACCGCCGCGGCACTGGGGGTGCGGGTGGACCGTACCCGGCTGGTCCTCATCATCGCCGCGGTGGGGCTCATCGCGTTCGCGACCGCCGCCGCGGGGCCGATCGCGTTCGTGGCGTTCCTGTCCGGTCCGATCGCGGCCCGCCTGGTGGGCCCGGGCGGATCCCTGCTGCTGCCGTCCGCCCTGGTCGGCGCGCTGCTGGTGCTGGTGGCGGACTTCGCCGGCCAGTTCCTGCTCGGCACCCGCTACCCCGTCGGCGTCGTCACCGGCGTGCTGGGCGCGCCCTACCTCGTGTACCTGATCGTCCGCACCCACCGCGCGGGAGGCTCCCTGTGACCACGGCCCATTCGCTCCTCGTCGAGGACCTGACCCTGGGGTACCAGGACCGGGTCGTCATCGAGGCACTGGACCTGGTGGTGCCGCCGGGGCGCATCACCGTGATCGTCGGCGCCAACGCCTGCGGCAAGTCCACCCTGCTGCGGGCCATGTCGCGGCTGCTGTCGCCCCGGTCCGGACAGGTGCTGCTGGACGGTGAGAAGGTCCACCGGATGCCGTCCAAGCGGGTGGCCCGCACCCTGGGGCTGCTGCCGCAGTCGCCCATCGCACCGGAGGGGATCGCGGTGAGCGACCTGGTGGGCCGCGGCCGCCACCCCCACCAGGGGGTGTTCTCGCGGTGGACCCGCGAGGACGACGAGGCGGTGGCCGCCGCCCTGGAGGCCACCGGGACCCTGGATCTGGCCGACCGTCCGGTGGACGAGCTGTCCGGCGGACAGCGCCAGCGGGTGTGGATCGCGATGGCGCTGGCCCAGCGCACGGACCTGCTGCTGCTCGACGAGCCGACGACGTTCCTCGACGTCAGCCACCAGGTGGAGGTCCTGGACCTGCTCACCGACCTCAACCGGTCGCTGGGCACGACCATCGTGATGGTGCTGCACGACCTCAACCTGGCGGCCCGCTACGCCGACCACCTCATCGCCCTGGCCGACGGGAGGCTGCACGCCGCGGGCACCCCCGAGCAGGTGCTCACGCCCGAGACGGTGGAGGCGGTGTTCGGCCTGCGCAGCCGCATCATCACCGACCCGGTGTCGGGGAGGCCGCTGATGCTGCCCATCGGCCGCCACCACGACCCCTCCGCCGGCTGACCGGGGGCGGATGGCGGCCACCCCGACCAGGACCCCCGGAACCACCGAGAGCACCAGGCGCGGCCACGCGCCGGACGGGACCCGGGCCGTCACGACGGCCCCTCGTGTCCCGGTGCCGGTGGCGGGTCCTCCAACAGGTCGGCGGGGGGAATGAAGAACAGGGTCCCGGTGACCGCCGTGGAGAAGTCCAGGATCCGGTCGTGGTTCCCGGGCGGGTCGCCGACGAACATGTTGTGCAGCATCTGCTCGATCACGCCCGGGTCGGCGGCGTAGCCGATGAAGTACGTGCCGAACACGCCCTCGCCCACCGACCCGAACGGCATGTTCTCCCGGACGATCCTGCGCTCGTTCCCGTCGGCGTCGGTGATCGTGTTCAGCGCGACGTGGGAGTTCGGCGCCTTCTCCGAGTCGGGGATCTCGATGTCGCTGAGCTTGTGGCGGCCGATGGCCCGCTCCTGCTCCTCCACCGGCAGCGCGTCCCAGGCGCCCAGGTCGTGCACGTACTTCTGCACCACCAGGTAGGAACCGCCGACGAACACCGGGTCGCCGTCGGCGACGCGCACCGTGTCCACCGCCTCCGCCCCGGTGGGGCTCTCGGTGCCATCGACGAACCCCAGCAGGTCCCGCTCGTCGAAGTACCGGAACCCGTGGACCTCGTCGACCACGTCGGCCAGGCCCGACAGCCTGTCGGTGAGCCGGCGGGCCACCTCGAAGCACAGGTCCATGCGGTGCGCCCGCACGTGGAACACCAGGTCGCCGGGGGTGGAGACCGCGGTGTGCCGGTCCCCGGAGATCTTGCGGAAGCGGTGCAGCCCGGGCGGGCGCGCGAGCGCGTAGAGCCGGTCCCACAGGTCCGCGCCGATCCCGGTCACACAGCTCAGCCCCTCGTCGGGGGCGCGGAACCCCACGGCCCGGACGATCCCGGCGGCGTCCGACAGCAGCTCGCGCACCGGGCCCGGCGGCCCGGGCCGCACGGTCAGGACGAGCACCACCGCGGCCCTGGCCGGCGGCACCGCCACCGCCTGGGATCGGTTCCCGTCCGCCATCCGCCCCACGCCCTCCCGCTCGCCCGGCCCCGGGACATTTCCCGGAAGGGGCCGAATTTATCATTTCCCGCCCTTCAGGTTCGCATGCCGCAGGCTCTTTTGTTCCGCATGACAACGGCCGTGGTGTGTCGCGATCGGGTTTCCCCGGCGGCTTTGCCGGTGATTGTCCGGGCATCCCCCCGGCCGTATGATGGCAACGCCGTGAACTGTGCTTCTGCGACACAGAGGGTTCTGCGGTACAGAGAACGCGCCCGGGGTCCGGCGCCCCGGAATTATTCGGTATCGGCCGATTCAAATGTCCGCAAGGAATTCTTCTTTTTCCGTCCGCCGCGGCGGCGGGAACGGCGGACGACGACGGGGAGGGCCTCATGGCGGACGAGAAGAAGCAGTGGTCCCAGCGCGACTACCACCACCCCGCGGCCGGATGGGGTGCGGCGATATCGGTCATGAACGTCCTCAAGGGCGAGGGCGAGTGGATCGACGGACCGCGCGCCATCTTCAAGATGAACCACGAGAACGGCGGCTTCGACTGTCCGGGCTGCGCCTGGCCCGACGACACCAAGGGCCTCAAGCTCGACATCTGCGAGAACGGCATCAAGCACGTCACCTGGGAGATGACGCACGAACGCGCGGGCAGGGAGTTCTTCGCCGAGCACACCGTCACCGAGCTCAAGACCTGGAGCGACCACGAACTGGAGGCACAGGGGAGGCTGGTGGGCCCGCTGGTCTACGACGCCGGCACCGACAAGTACGTGCCGATCGCCTGGAAGGACGCCTTCGCGCTGGTCGGCCGCCACCTGCGCGGACTGGACTCCCCGGACGAGGCCGCGTTCTACACCTCCGGGCGCCTGGGCAACGAGGCGACCTTCCTCTACCAGCTGATGGCCCGCGAGTTCGGCACCAACAACCTCCCCGACTGCTCCAACATGTGCCATGAGGCGTCCGGCCGCGCCCTACAGGCGGCGCTGGGCACCGGCAAGGGCACCGCCGACCTCAAGGACTGGGAGACCGCCGACGCCCTGTTCATCATGGGCGTCAACGCGGCCTCCAACGCCCCCCGCATGCTCACCGCCCTCACCGAGGCCGAGAAGCGCGGCGCGAAGATCGTGCACGTCAACCCGATGGTCGAGGCGGCCGCCCGCAGGGCCATCGTCCCGCACGACTTCGTCGACATGGCGCTGATGAGGTCCACCCCCACCAGCAGCCTCGACCTCCAGGTCCGGCCCGGCGGCGACATGGCGCTCATGCGCGGCATCGCCAAGGCGCTGCTGGAGCGCGCCGAGAGCGACCCCAAGGCCGTCGACCCCGAGTTCATCGAGCGCTACACGTCCGGGTTCGAGGCGTACCGCAAGGTGTGCGCCGACACCCCCTGGGAGGAGCTGGAGCACCAGTCGGGGCTGCCGCGCGCCGCCATCCTGGAGGCGGCCGAGGTGTACCACCGGTCCGAGCGCACCCTCATCAGCTGGTGCCTGGGCATCACCCAGCACGAACACGGTGTGGACACCGTCCGCGAGATCGTCAACGTGCTCCTGCTGCGCGGCAACCTGGGCCGGGAGGGCGCCGGACCCTCGCCGGTGCGCGGGCACAGCAACGTGCAGGGCAACCGCACCTGCGGCATCGACCACCGGCCCACCGCGGCGTTCCTGGACCGGCTGGCGTCGGTGTGCGGCATCGACCCGCCGCGCGAGCACGGCCTGGACACCGTCGGCACCGTCGGGGCCATGCACCGGGGAGACCGGGCCGAGGGCCGGATCCGGGTGTTCGTCGGCATGGGCGGCAACTTCGTCATGGCCGCCCCGGACACCCCGTACACGGCGGCGGGCATGCGCCGGTGCGACCTCACCGTGCACGTCAGTACCAAGCTCAACCGCAGCCACCTGGAACACGGCCGGGAGGCGCTCATCCTGCCGTGCCTGGGCCGCACCGAGAAGGACGAGCAGCACACCGGCGTGCAGGCCACCTCGGTGGAGGACTCCATGAGCATGGTCCACCTGTCGGTGGGCATGAAGCGCCCCGCCTCCCCGCACCTGCTGTCGGAACCGGCGATCATCGCGGGGATGGCGCGGGCGACCCTGCCCGACAGCGCCACCCCCTGGGAGGACTACATCGAGGACTACGACCGCATCCGCGACACCATGGCCAAGGTCCTGCCGGGGTTCGAGGACTTCAACCGCCGGGTGCGGCTCCCGCTGGGGTTCCGCATCAAGCAGCCCGCCCGCGAGCTGGTGTTCCTCACCCCCTCGGAGCGGGCCGAGTTCTCCAGCGCGGAGCTGCCCGACGTGGTGCCCGCCGACCACGACGTGCTCGTCCTACAGACCATGCGCTCCCACGACCAGTGGAACACCACCGTCTACTCCGACAACGACCGCTACCGGGGCGTGCAGAACCTGCGCACCCTGATCTTCATGAACCCCGAGGACATGCGCGCCCGCGGCATCGCGGAGGGCACCCTGGTCGACATCGAGTCCCGCTCCAAGGACGGTGCGCACCGCCACCTGCGCGGCTACCGGGCACTGCGTTACGACCTGCCGCGCGGCAGCGCCGCCGGGTACATGCCGGAGATGAACGTCCTGGTCGGGGCCGCCGACTACAGCACCCAGAGCGACCAGCCGCTGATGAAGAACATCCGGGTCCGGGTCACCCCGGCCGCGGCCGGATGAGCCCCGCCCCGCCGGTTGGCGCCCCGGGCCGCGGGGGTGAGACGATGCCCGGGTGGAGGCCGAGCGCAACGGACCGCGAAAGGGCGGGTACGACCCGGTGACCCGGGCCGCACTGGCCGAACTCGCCGGTTGGGCGCAAGGACGCCTGCCCCGGCTCGTCGACGACGTGTTCGACGCGGTGGTCGACCGGGTGGAGATGTACCGGGCGAGCGTCCCGGTGCCCGCCGAGGACCTGCGCCGTCCCGCCGCCCCCGGCCTCTCCGCGGGGCCGGGCGCCCAGCCCGTGGAAGACCTGCTGTAGTTCCTGGGACAGGGACCGCACCCGGTCCACCGGCGCCTGTTCGGCGACCGCGGCCCGGGCCCGGCCGACCAGCTCCTCGGCCCGCGCCCGGTCGTGGGCGGCGACCCCGTCCCCGAGTTCGGCGAGCCTGCGTTCCACCCGGTGGGCCGTCCCGTCCGGTTCGTTGCGGGCGTCGACCCCCTCCCGCAGCCGGGTGTCCTCGTCCCGGTGCCGCTCGGCGTCGGCGACCATCCGCTCGACCTCGGCGCTGTCCAGGGTGGAGGTCCCGGTGATGGTGATCCGCTGCTCGGTGCCGGTGTCCTCGTCCCGGGCCGACACGTTGAGGATGCCGTTGGCGTCGATGTCGTAGGTGACCTCGATCTGCGGGGTGCCGCGTGGTGCCGGCCGGATGCCCTCCGGCCGGAACCGGCCCAGCACCCGGTTGTCGGCGGCGCGTCCGCGCTCGCCCTGTAGGACCACGATGTCCACGGCGGATTGCTCGTCGTCGGCGGTGCTGAACGTCTCGGTGCGCCGGGCCGGGATGGTGGTGTTGCGTTCGATGACCTTGGTCATCATCCCGCCCAGGGTCTCCACGCCCAGGGACAGCGGGGTGACGTCCAACAGCAGGACGTCCTGCATGTCGCCCTTGATGATGGCGGCCTGGACGGCCGCGCCGATCGCGACGACCTCGTCGGGGTTGACGGTCATGTTGGGGGCCGACCCGCCGGTGAGGCGGCGTACCACCTGCTGCACGGCCGGGATCCGGGTGGACCCGCCGACCAGGATGACCTCGTCGATGTCGCTCGCGGTGACCTTGGCGTCGGCCATCGCACGCTCGACCGGTCCCAGGGTGCGCTCGACCAGGTCGTGGGTGATCTCGTCGAACGTGGACCGCATGATCGTCATGACCAGGTGCTTGGGCCCGCTCTCGGTGGCGGTGACGAACGGCGGGTTCACCTGGGTGCGGGTGACCGAGGACAGTTCGACCTTGGCCTTCTCGGCGGCCTCGAAGAGCCGTTGCAGTGCCTGCGGGTCGTTGCGCAGGTCCACGCCCTCGGCCTGTTGGAACTCGTCGGCCGTGTGGTCGACCAGCCGCCGGTCGAAGTCGTCGCCGCCCAGGTGGCCGTCGCCGGAGGTCGACATCACCTCGACCACGCCCTCGCCGACGGTCAGGATGCTGACGTCGAAGGTGCCGCCGCCCAGGTCGAACACCAGCACGGTCTCGTTCTCGTGCTTGTCCAGCCCGTAGGCCAGGGCCGCCGCGGTCGGCTCGTTGACGATGCGCAGGACCTCCGGCCCCGCGATCCGCCCGGCGTCCTCGGTGGCCTGGCGTTGGGCGTCGTTGAAGTAGGCCGGGACGGTGATGACGGCCTCGGTGACCTTCTCGCCCAGGTACTTGGCGGCGTCCTCGGTGAGCTTGCGCAGCACCAGCGCGGAGATCTCCTCGGGCGCGTACCCGCGGCCCTCGACCTCGAACCGCACCGAGTCCTCCGGGCCCTCCACGACGTCGAAGGACACCGCCTTCATCTCGCTGTCGACCCCGTCGAAGCGGCGGCCGATGAAGCGCTTGGCGGAGTAGACGGTGCCCTTGGGGTTGAGGATGGCCTGGCGCCGGGCCGGCTGCCCGACGAGGCGCTCCCCGGTATCGGTGAACGCCACCACCGACGGTGTGGTCCGCGACCCCTCGCTGTTGGGGATCACCGTGGGCTGACCGCCCTCCACCGCGGCGATCACGGAGTTGGTGGTCCCCAGATCGATACCGACTGCCCCGGCCATATCGTCGCCCCCTCGCGGCTGTCGCACGCCGATCGCGCGGTCCCGACGGTACGCCCGGCGTCCGCACAGGTCAGCGGGGTTCACGGGATACCGGCGGGTACTTGTGGCAGGTGACAGCCGCCGGTGTCGGCCGCGACAAGACCGCCCCGTCCCGGGGACGGGACGGGGCGGCCGGTGGTACGTCCGGGGGCGCGGGCGGGCGCCCGCGGCGGCGTTCGGGGACCGGGCGGCGTCAGACCAGGGTCGTCCAGTAGGTCCAGAACGCCTGGGTGACCGCCGCGACCAGGGCCAGGGCCCACAGGCACAGGAGCGTGCTGTGGTAGCGGAGCATCGTGTCCACGGGCCGACGCAGGACGCCCGGTGTCGGGAGGTGGCCCGCGCGCAGCACGTGCAGGGTGGTGTACCAGAAGATCGGTACGGTCACCGCCCACACGACCGCGCAGTACGGGCACAGCGCGCCGATCCGGTACAGGCTCTGGAAGATCAGCCAGTGCACGAACCCCGCACCGAACAGCGTGCCCGCCCACAGGCCCAGGTGGAACCAGCGCGGGAGGCGCGCCCCCGCCAGCAGGGCGACGCCCACGGTGGTCACCACCGAGAACCCGACCACGCCCAGGACCGGGTTGGGGATCCCGAACACCTCGGCCTGCCAGGTCCGCATGACCGTCCCGCAGGACAGCACCGGGTCGATACTGCACGAGGGCACGTGGCCGGGGTCCTGGAGGACGCGGACCTTCTCCACCAACAGGGCGAGGGCGGCGAGCAGGCCGACGGCCCCGCCCGGGGCCAACAGCCAGGGCAGGGCACGGCCCGGGAGGCCGGCACCGGGCTCCCGGTGCCCGGTGGCGGCGCTCATTCGGCCGTCCCGGCATCGATCAGCGACGCCAGCATCTCGTAGGTCGGCATGCTCGGTGTCCGGTACCCGTTGACGAAGATCGTCGGGGTCCCCTGCACGCCCAGGGCCACACCGTCGTCGAAGTCCGCCCGCACCCGGTCGGCGACCTCCTGCGACCCCATGTCGGCGGTGAACCGCTCGATGTCCAGGTCCAGCTCCTCGGCGAACCCGACGAACACCTCGCTGCGGTCCTCCTGCGACTCGCCCCACTCGGCCTGGGTCTCGTACATGAGGGCGTACATCTCCTCCAGCGCACCCTGGCGGGCGGCCGCCTCCACGGCGGCGGCCGCGGGCTCGGAGTTGGTGTGCCCGGGCAGCGGGAAGTAGCGGACGACGAAGTCGATACGGCCGTCGTAGTCCTCCCGGATCCGCTCCATCACGGGGAACTGGGCGCGGCATGCCTCGCACTCGAAGTCGAGGAACTCCACGACGGTGACCGGCGCGTCCTCGACGTCGTCGAGGTACCGGCTGTCCTCGCGGACCAGCAGTTCGGCGGGGGCGGGCGAGGGGGAGGCCGTCTCCTCGCCGGGTGCCGCGGCGGCGGCGCCGACGGAGCCGGGGGAGTCCTGCGGGCGGTTCGACAGGTACGCGAGCGTGCCGACCAGCAGGCCCAGGACGGCGAGCATCACGAGGGTGAAGGTCATGTTCTGGTTCACGGGTTCTTCCGTTCCAACGGGTCCGTGCGCGGGGCACGGCGGGATCACGACGGGACCGCCGGCGGGGCGGTCCGGGAGGGGGAGGCGGCGCGGACGCGGCGGGCGTCGGCGCGGTCGTGGTCTAGACCCGTTGCACGCAGAGCAGGGTGAGCAGCCCGGGCCCGTGCCGGGGTGCCGCGGGGGCGTCCTCGGCGGGCGGGGCCGGTGCGTGCGCGGTGCGGCCCAGCTCCCACAGCAGGGGGAGCGGGGCCAGGAGGAGCGGCATGCCCGCCGCGGACGCCGAGGCGGGCGCCACCCCGCAGGAGTGGTCCTCGTGCCCGACGTCGCCGCCCGCGGGATCGGTGGCCGCTGCCACCGGGACGGCGGCGCTCGCGGGCAGGGCGGCGCGGGCGGTGGCGTCGGTGCGCACCAGGGCGCAGGCCAGGCAGGTCAGCATGAGCACGGCGAACAGCACCGCAAGGGTGCGTGTGCCGCGTGTGCCGGGGTGCCCGTCCATGGTCGGCACTTTAACGGTGCCCCGGCCGGGACGCACTCCGGGGTGCCCGCCCCACCCGGGCGGGCACCCCGGCCGGTCCCGCGTCAGGCCAGGGAGCCGACCACCGGGGCCAGTTCGTCGCGCAGCCAGCGCAGGGAGATCGGTGCGGGGGAGTTGATGGCGTTGGCGAAGTCCAGGCCCGCGAAGTAGACGGTGCCGTTGCGGACCGACGGCAGCTCCCGGAACAGCGGGTCGGCCTCCAGCTCCGCCTGCCGCTCCCCGGTCTGCGCCCACACCGCCAGCAGGTCGGCGTCCAGTTCGGCGGTGTTCTCCAGGGAGAGCGCGGCCCCGGTCTGGGTGTTGTCCTGGTTGTCGGCCGGGCGCATCCCGAACAGTTCGAACAGGGAGCCGTTGCCGAAGGTGTAGCCGTTGTCGTCGGCCCGCACCCACTGGTAGGTCCGGTCCTCGATCCCGGGCACCTCCGCACCGATGTCGGTGAACTCCGCCTCCAGTTCGGTGATCAGCTCCTGCGCCTGCTCGGTGCGGTCGAGGGCGGCGGCGGTCGCGAGCAGGCGCTCGTCCCAGTCGGGGTTGAAGGCGTCGGTGTCGGGGGTGATGGTGGGGGCGATGGCGTTGAGCCGCTCGAACGCCGCCCGGTCCGGCACCTGGTAGACCTCGGCGATGATGAGGTCCGGCGCGGCGGTGGCGATCGCCTCCAGGTCGGGGCTGCCGTCGGCGGCGAGCAGGGAGGGGTCGGCGACCGATGCCGGGTCGCCGTCCGCGGCGGCCTCGGTGAGGGGGTCGATCAGCCAGGGGGCGTACTCGGGGAGGGTGTCGGGGTCGACGGCGACCTTGACGGGGTCGACGCCCAGGGAGATGAGTTCGTCGGTGGAGGAGAAGCCGAGCGCGACCACGCGTTCGGGTGCGGACTCGATGGTGACCTCGCCCTGGGAGGTCGTCACGGTGATCGGGTAGGCGCCGTCCCCGTCCGCCGGTGCCGGGGCATCGTCCTGTGCCGCCGCCCCGCAGCCGGTGAGCGCGGCCGCCAGCAGCCCCGCCATTGCGATACCTCCGAGCCGGACGGTGCGCCCGCGTGCTCCTGTCACTGTGTTCCTCCTCGATGCAACAGATGTTGTGAGGCGAGCCTAACCTCACTCGAACCGAATTCGATGGGCGGGGTCTGGTCGAAATGAGTGATATGTGGGTATCTGTGCCTGATGTGGCGAACGTGCGACCATGGACGTTCGGTCGCGATGACACGGCGGCGGGGGAGGGCCGAGGGGTCCTCGGGGGGAACGGGGTTTCCATGCCCGTACAACATGCGTCCAACGACTTGATGGTCTCCCTGGTACGGGCCGGGCATCTGGCCACCTTCGAGGAACTGCCCGCGCTGGTGGCCAAGAAGGCCGATGCGGCGGGCCTGCCCGAGGCCCGCTTCTACCTGGCCGACCATCAGCAGCAGGTCCTGCGCGAGGTCACCGGGGTGGGGCCCGACGCGCACCGTGGCGGTGAGGACCTGCCCATCGACCACTCCCCGGCGGGGCAGGCCTACATCACCGGCGTGGCGGTGCGGGAGGACCGGAGCCCGCACTACTGGGTGCCCATCCTGGACGGCGCCGAACGCCTGGGCGTGCTCCACGTGACCTGGGCCGGCGACCCCGACCGCTCGGCGATGCGCGACCTGGCCTCGATGGTGGGCCTGCTGGTCATCGCCAAACGCTCCAACAGCGACTCCTACGCCCGGCTCATCCGGACCGAACCCATGTCGGTCTCCGCCGAGATGCAGTGGACGCTCATGCCCCCGGGCACCTTCGCCGACGCCCGGGTGACGATCTCCGCCGCGGCCGAACCCGCCTACGAGAACGCCGGGGACTCCTTCGACTACGCCCTGGTCGGGGAGACCGCCCACCTGGCGATCTTCGACGCCATGGGCCACGACACCGCCGCCGGACTCATCGCCAACCTCGCGGTGGGGGCCTTCCGCAACGAGCGCCGCAAGGGCACCCCGCTGGCCGAGATCCCCCAGGGGGTGGAGGCCACCCTGATCCAGGAATTCGTGCGCACCCGGTTCGCCACCGCCGTCCTGGCCGAACTCGACCTCACCACCGGCGAGATGGAGTGGGTCAACTGCGGCCACCTGCCCCCCGTGCTCATCCGGGGGGAACAGGTGCGCGAGATGGAGTGCGAGCCCTCCCACCCCCTGGGCATGGACCTGGGGCTGCCGGTGACGGTGTGCCGGGAACGGCTCGAACCCGGCGATCGCCTGCTGCTCTACACCGACGGCGTCATCGAGGCCCGCGACGCCGACGGCAACGAGTTCGGGGTCGAACGGTTCGTGGACTTCGTCATCCGCCACCAGGCGGGCAACCTGCCCGTCCCCGAGACCCTGCGGCGCCTGGTGCACGAGGTGCTGGAGTACCACCACGACACGCTCAACGACGACGCCACGGTGCTCTTCTGCGAGTGGCACGGCTGACCCGGCCGGGCGGCGCCGCGCACACGTTCGTCCCCGCCCGGCACCCCTGCGGCATCCGCGACGGGAGCGGGGTCCCCACCCGCGGGCGGCGCCGATCGAGGGCGAGCCCGTGACCGCCCCCACCAGGGCCGGCCCGGGCCGAACCCGGGCGTCCCCGCCCTCGCACCAGGACGGGGACGCGCCCGCTCAGCGGGGCTCGCCCCCGCGGTCGCGCACCGACTCCCGCAGCCGTCCGAACACCCGGCCGGAATGGATGCCGTCGTGCTCGAACTCGTTGGTGACCCACGCCCACGAGTTCCCCACCCCCTCCAGGGTGTCCAACTGCAAGTGGGCGTCCACGTACAGGTCGTCGTAGTACACGGCGGCCGCCACGGGGACCTCGTTGGCGGCCAGGCGCTTCTCGTCGTACAGCGACGGCCAGTCGGTGCGCCGGGCCAGCTCCTCCACGGCGGGGCGCAGCGCCTTCAGCAGGCGCACCTCCTCGAACATCCACGGGAAGGCCATCTCGCCGGTGAACATCAGCGGCCGGGCGTCCTCGGCGAACACCGGGCGCCGGTCGCGTTCGCGCTGGGCCGCCCAGGCGGTGGCGCGACCGGGGCGGTCGGCGTAGATCGCCTCCTGTAGCGTCCAGTACATCGGGTCGGCGGCGCTGGAGGTGCGCACCAGCACCTCCTGGAGGAAGCCGTCGGACAGCCGCCCGGGACGGATGAACGCGTTCTCCACCAGCCAGTGCATGCGCTCGAACCCGGGCTTGCGGCCGAACTCGATGCCCAGGGTCTGGAAGCGGCGGACGGTGAGCCGGTCGCCGTCGGGCAGGCGCACGTCGTTCGCGGCCAGGTGGTCGGCGATCGCCGCCACCGCCTCCACGTCCTGCGGGTAGCGGCGGCGGTACTCGGCGGTCTTGCGCTCCATCCGGGTGAAGGTCCGGCGGTACACCTCCTCCACGTCGGCGGGGACCCCGGGGACGCCGCCGCAGATGTAGCAGGCGTTGAGCGCCTCGGGGGCGTGGGAGAGGTAGGCCAGGGTCAGCCAGCCGCCGTAGCTCTGGGCGAGGGTGGTCCAGCGCCTGCCGCCGTACACGGACTCCCGGACGTGCTCCATGTCGCGCACGATCGAGTCGGCGCGGAACCGGGACAGGTGGTCGGCCCCGGCGGCCGCGTCACCGCGTTCGGCGACGGCCCGCGCGTCCAGGGGGGTGCTGCGCCCGGTACCGCGCTGGTCGACCAGGACGATCCGGTACTCTCCGACGGCCTCCCCGATCCAGCCGGACGGCTCCAGCGGGCGGGGGTTGGCCCCGCCCGGTCCGCCCTGGAGGAAGGCGAGCAGGGGGAGGTCGTCCCCCTTGCGCTCGGGGGCGACCAGCTCCCGGACGAAGAGCTCGATCCGCTCCCCGTCGGGGTCGGACCAGTCCAGGGGGACGGTGACCGTGTGCTCGGTGACCCACAGCCCGGGCATGGCGTAGCCCATCAGCGATCTCCTCGGTGTCGGCCGCTTCCCGGTATCGGCGGATGCGGGGGGATCCGGGAGGTCGGCCCGAATATCGTAGGGGAGTTTTCGACCCCGGTGTCCGTTCCGGCGCGCAGGTGCGCATGCCTTCCGCCGGCGCACCATCTGGTTGATCCACGCGGGCGCGAAGGGGGGACGTGCAGCCGGGGGAGTGGGGCGGTCCTTGCGCACCTCCGGGCGCTTCCGGACCCCGCCCGCCCGGTCCGCGCCGCCCGGGCCGTCACGGTCCCCCTGCTCAGGCGCGGGTCGGACGCCGGGGTGCTCCCCGGGCTCCCCGGGTGTCCGCAGGACGGCCCGGCTCGGGGCGCCGCCGCCCAGAGCGGCCGCGGCCAGGGCCGCGAGGGCGACGGGCGGGCCCGCGGCGGTGAACGCGGCCAGACCCCGCCGACGATCACGGGCTCGGGACCGATCCGGTCGCTGAGCGCGCCGAAGAGCGGTTCGGCCACGTTGTAGAGGGCGGGCACGAGGCCCGGGCGGATCAGGGACAGGCCGATGCCGTCGCTCTGGTGCGCCGAGCACGCTGGCGACGCCGTGGGCGCCGAACGTGCTGCGGCCTGATGTACACCTCTCACGCAGCCATTCCCCACCTGGTGAAGGCCGCTGCCGACGGGCCGCGTCAGGTCGCCGACATCGTCAACGTCGGCTCGCTCTCCGGGCTCAACGCCTACGCCATGCAGGCGACTTACTGCGCCACCAAGTTCGGTGTCGGTGCGTTCAGTGAAGCGCTGCGCCAGGAAGTGGCACGCCGGCACGTCCGTGTGTCCGTGGTCGAGCCGGGCAGCGTCGACACCGAACTGCGCAGCCACAACTCGGACATCGTCCAGCAGCAACTCGCCGCCGTCATGGGAGGCATCGAGCGTTTGCAGAGCCAGGACGTCGCCGAGAGCATCGGCTTCATCGTCACCCGCCCCCGGCACGTGGCCGTGGCCGAGGTGCTGGTCCGCCCCACCGAACAGGTCTGACCATCAGGCCCGGGGCCAACCCCCGGGACGGCTTCGTGATGACGGCCGCCGCCGTTGCCCCAGGGGACGGCATAGGACGGTGAGTGCAGGGAGGTCCGACCGGCATGGCGGAGGCGGGCAACGCGTACCGCTTCGTGGCGGGTGTCCACGTCGGCCGGGCCTCCCTGTTCCTCTGGGCGGCGGTAACGACTCCTCGGCAGGGCGTGCTCGTCCACTTCCCGGCGGTCCCGGTCTTCCTCGGCGGTACAGGCGGCAGGCCGGTATCCCCTGCCCGGCGCGGGCAGTGCCTGGCCGGTGGCGTTCGGGGCCGGTGGGGCGAGCGCGCTCCTGAGCCTTCGACCATCGCCAGGACCGGCACTGGTGCGGCCCTAGCCGGGATTCAGGACCTCATCGTCCGTGTGCGTGCCGAACTCGGCGACGCGCACCTCCGCGATGCGCTCGTACCGGCTGATCCGGTCGGTCCACTCCGCGTCGACGCCGAACGCCGCCTTCGCGAAGCCCACCCGCCCGATGGCCTCCGCCAGGCCCGGATCGCCCGGGGCCAGCAGCCGCAGCGGCGCGTCGAGCGCCACGCTGTGCGGCGGCACGAAGAACTCGTCCGGCACGACCGCGCGCGCATGGACGAGTGCTCCCACGGCGACGACCGCACCAGCTCCCAGCCGGGCGCTCTGGAGGACCGTCGCCGCGGTCGCCACATAGGCGCACCTGCCGACCTCGCAGCCCAGCAGCGTGGCGTGCGGCCCCACGAAGACGTGGTCGTGGACGAGCACCGGCTGGTCACCGGCGACCGCGGACGCGCGCAACACCGCGTTCTCACAGACCACGGCGGCCTCCCCGACCTCGATCCGGGATCCCTCGGAGTCGAGCACCGCGCCGTACATCACCCGCGCCCTGGGCCCCACGCGAACATCACCGACGAGCGTGGCCGTGGGGGCCACGTAGGCGGTGGGGTGGACCTGCGGTTCATGGCCGCGATGCCGGATGCGGATTCCCTGTGCTCCAACGGTCATGGGGGGATTCTCGTCCGGCGGAGCGCGGAGATGCTGGCGGATTTCAGACGCCGCGTTCGCCGGGATCCGTGCCGTCCGCGCTCCGGGGCGTCACGGGGCGGAGGAAACCGTCCTCGTACTCCTGCTGTGCGCGCCGGGTGCGGTCGGTTCGCAGAGCGCGCTGGCGGTCGGTGAGCGCGGGGTCGTCGAGGCCGAAGAAGCCGGTGTCGAAGGAGTTGGCCCCGATGGGGAAGGTCCCTTCCCACAGGCCGGACACCAATGTCGAGCAGTAGCGCACCATCCGGTCGAAGTCCTCGGGCTGATAGCGGGCCTCGGCGGTGTGGTTCTCCCGCAGTGCGTTGGCCTCGTCGGAGTGGTGGATGCGGGCGGTGTCGTCCAGCTCCCAGAACAGGCGCAGCGCCAACGCCCGGTCGCAGCGGGGGTGCGTGACCACGGCGAGGGGGACCTCGAAGCCTTCGTCCCAGTTGTAGGCGCTCATCAGCTCCCACAACCGACGCTCGTCGGTCAGCTCCGCCACTCGGTCGGCGAGAGAACCGTGCCCGTCTGCCTCATGGGAAAGCACGCTCTCGACCGTGGAATCCATGCCGCCGCCCTCCTGTATCGGTCGCCTGGTGGTGGCCCTCACCGTAGTGTCCCGCACTGTCAGTCGCCCGCCGGTCCACGACCCCCGTTGCTCCGGCCGGATCCATTCGATAGAAACCCCTGAGAGCACACGAACAAAAGCTGGGCGTTTTGTCCGTTTCTTGAGAAGTTGCAAAATCGGCCGGTTTCCAGTGGAATCTGTGCAGGTCATTTAGTCTGCTCCCCGCGCACGCGGGGATGGTCCCCAGTGGTCCTCGGGGAGGCCCAGGGGATGGGTCTGCTCCCCGCGCACGCGGGGATGGTCCCCGGTGCCGGTCCGGGGGTGCGACCCCCCGTCCGCTGCTCCCCGCGCACGCGGGGATGGTCCCTCGCCGCCATCGGCGAGCACCTGCGGCGGGCACTGCTCCCCGCGCATGCGGGGATGGTCCCTGGGCGGCCAAGACCCCGACTGCCTCACCAGCCTGCTCCCCGCGCATGCGGGGATGGTCCCTACTGCGCAGGCAGACCAAGGCCCGCGCCGGACTGCTCCCCGCGCACGCGGGGATGGTCCCAGGCTGCGGGGGCCTTCGCGGTCGCCCTTGCGCTGCTCCCTGCGCACGCGGGGATGGGGTGTGGCCCTGCTCATAGGTCCGGGTCGGGGGCGGGCGGTTCGCGTGGGGTGGGGCGGGGCTCGGTAGGGGTGTACAGGAGACGGGGAATGTGGCATGCTCGATTTTGGGCACTCGCCCAAGGCGATCGCCCAAATCTTGGATCGGGAGGGGTGCATGACCACACAGCGCACGCAGGAGGTGCGGGAACGCCTGCTGGCCGCCGCGGCGGAGCTCATCGCCGAGCGGGGGTGGGCGGGGGTGAGCACCCGGGTCCTGGCCGAGCGGGCCGGAGTGGGGCCCGGGCTGGTCCACTACCACTTCTCCTCCCTGCGCGCCCTGCTCAACGAGGCCGCCCTGCACGCCGTGACCGCCGTCGTCCAGGAGGGGGCGGACCGCCTTGCGGGCGCCACCGCCCGGGAGGGGCTCGACCTCCTGCTCGGCGCCCTGGACGCCTACACCGGCGGCGACCCCGTGTCGGTGCTCTTCACCGAGACCTACCTGGCCGCCGGGCGCGACGAGGAACTGCGCCGGGCCCTCACCCGGCTGCTGGCCGACTTCCGTGTCCTGCTCACCGACTGGCTGCGCGCCACCGGGGTCCCCGACCCCGACGCCACCGCCCGTGTCCTGGCCGCGGCCATGGACGGGCTCATGCTGCACCGCCCCCTGGACCCCTCCCTGACCGCCGAGGCCGCCGTCCCCGTTCTACGCAGGCTCCTGACCGGGGCCGTCGAGGAGTACTGATGAGCACACCCCACGCCGTCATCGCCGGTGCCGGGATCGCGGGCCTGGCCCTGGCCCGGCGCCTGGCCCACCACGGCCGACGGGTCACCGTCGTCGAACGCGCCCCGGGCCCGCGCCCCCAGGGCTACATGATCGACTTCTTCGGCCCCGGCTACGACGCCGCCCGGGCCATGGGCCTGCTGCCCCGGCTCCAGGAGCTGGGCCACGACTTCTCCGAGGCCGTCCTGGTGGACGAACAGGGCCGTCGGCGCGCCTCGGTCGGTTTTCAGCGCTTCGCCGAGGCCCTGGGCGGGTCCCTGGTCTCGATCATGCGCCCCGACCTCGAACTCGCCCTGCGCGAATCCCTCCCCGACAGCGTGGACCTGGTCTACGGCGCCGCCCTGACGGGAGTGGAGGAGCACGCCGACGGTGTCGTGGTGCGGCTGTCCGACGGCCGCGTCCTGGAGGCGGACCTGCTCGCCGGGGCCGACGGCATCCACTCCACCGTGCGGGGCCTGGTCTTCGGCCCGGAGGAGGATCACCTGCTCCACCTGGGCTTCCACACCGGCGCCTTCGTCTTCGAGGACGCCGACCTGCACGCCCGTACCCAGGGGCGCTTCCTGCTCACCGACAGCCTCGGCGCCCAGATGGGCTTCTACGCCCTGGACGGGGACAGGGTGGCGGTCTTCACCGTGCACCGCACCCGGGACACCACGCTGCCCGAGGACCCCCGCCGGGCCCTGCGCGAGGCCTGCGCGGGCCTGGGCTGGGAGGTGCCGCGGGCGCTGGAGCTGTGCCCCGAACCCGGGCAGGTCTACTACGACCACGTCGCCCAGGTGCGGATGGACTCCTGGTCCAAGGGGCGGGTGGTGCTCCTGGGGGACGCCTGCCAGGCGGTGTCACTGCTGGCGGGCCAGGGCGCCTCGATGGGGGTGGGCGGGGCGTTCGTACTGGCCGAGGAGCTGGTCCGGGCGGCCACGGTGCGCGAGGGACTGGAGCGTTACGAGGCGCGGTGGCGGCCGGTGGTGCAGGAGCGCCAAGACGCGGCCCTCACCGGGACGTCCTGGTTCCTGCCCGACACCGCGCTGCGGCTGCGGCTGCGCCGCGTGGTCCTGCGGCTGTCGGCCCTGCCGGGGGTGGACCGCCTGGTGGCCTCGGCGCTGTCGGGCAAGCCCAGCCGGGTGGTCGGCGACCTGGCCGCCACGGCGGCCCTGACCGCCCCCGGCCCGGACGGCCGCACGGCGCCCTGAACCCCGGCCGAGGCACGGTCCGCGCGCGGGGCACCACCGCACCCGGCGTCGGGCCGTTCTCCCCGGGCGGGAGGGGAGCAGGCCGCCGGCGTGTCGGCGGCGGGTTCATGCGCCGGAGGTGCCGGAACCCTTGGCCACGGACTCCTGGTAGAGGTCCGCGTAGGTGCGCGTGTCCTTGATCAGGTCGTCGCAGAAGGCGGCGACGTCGGGGCCGATGAGCTCCATGACCCCCTTGCCGGACGCGACCCCCTCCTCGAAGAAGTCGACGATCCCGGAGAGCAGGTCGCCCTCGGCCAGGCCGACGGGCCCGACCTTGAAGTAGTACCTCTGGATCTCCTTGTAGACGATCCGGTAGTCCGGCGGCAGCGCCTTGACCCGCGCCACGTGCGCCCGCCACTGCCGCTTGCCCTCGATGATGTCCTGGACGCCCACATCAGCCTCCCAGCCGGGCCAGTTTCCTTGCGACGTTCCGGTTCAACTGCTCGCGCCACCGGTCGCGGTGGCTCCGGGCGCCCTCCCCGCCGGCCAACGCCGCGCAGAAGCCCGCGATGTCGTCGCCCAGAACGTCCTCGACGTCCTGTCCGTCCGCCGCCGTCTCCTCCAGCAGCCCCAGGACGCCGTCGAAGATCGGTGTCAGGTTGCGGCCGGAGAAGTCCGAGTAGAGGAACAGGTGGCCCTTGATCTGCTCCCAGGCCGCCCGGTGTCCGGGCGGCAGGGCCTCTGCCCGGACCCCGAACGCCTTCCACTCCCGTGTGAGGTCGCTGCCCGTCACGGTCTCCCAGAGGTTCATCTCCCGTCCTTCCTGAGCTCGTCGATCCGCGCCGAGACGTAGTCCCACTTCGCCCAGAATCTGGCCAGCTCCGCGCGTCCCGCGTCGTTGAGCGCGTAGAACTTGCGCGGCGGCCCCTTCCCGGACGGCCGCTTCGTCACCTGGACGAGGCCGTTCTTCTCCAGGCGCAGCAGGATGGTGTAGACCGTCCCCTCTACGACGTCGGCGAAGCCGAGCTCGTTCAGCTGCCGCGTGATGGCGTACCCGTAGGTCTCCTCGCCGCCGATGATCTGGAGCACGCAGCCTTCGAGCGTGCCCTTCAGCATCTCTGTCAGGTCTTCCATCGCAGGTCCTCTTCAACCCTTCAGGTACTCCGTGGCACCGGGTACTGCTATAAAGTATCACAGAGTAGTGGTGTCCGCGAAGGGTGCGGAGCAGAGGTCCTGCGCGCTCGGTGGTGGGACGGGGTGGGGGCGCGCCTCCCCCGAATCCACGGTCGAGCGCATCCTCCCGCCGCAACAACGGACATCCTTGGGTCTGCGGACGACCCCGAATCGCGAGTCGAGTACGGGAGTGTCCCTGATCGTGTCCGGCCCCGGGGTGTGCGCGGTCGTGTTCCCGTGCAGGTGGGCGGCGCGATGGCGAGGGCGGATGCGGCATGTGCGGGTCGGGTGGCGGAGTCCGTCGCCGGAGTGCACGTGCCGTGGAATGTGCAGAATGGCGTTCCGGGGCGCGTGCTGAATTTCCGTGCATTTATGTGTGCATGTTAGTCGTGCTCTCGGAAAAGCGAAAGGCCCCCACCTTCCTTTCGGTGAGAAAACCCTGTCCTCGAACGTGTTTGGTTTGTGTTCTTGCAGGTCGAGGGCCTTGGGTTTCGGTCCTTCGCGGATGTCCTTATTGGCGATCTCGACAATCCGCAAAGCGCGGTGTCATCCTGTTCCTGTGCTGGGTTATGGCAGGCTGGATATCAGGCTCCTCGCTCATGGCCCACGGCTTCTGGTCGACGATCGGCCGATCGACGTGGGCTCCCCCCAGACGGCCCTGTCCCTTGCCGTCCTCGCCGACTCCGTAGGCCACGTCGTGTCCAAAACGGATCTGGTGGACGCCCTCTGGGGCCGGTACCCGCCCCGGCAGGGCCCTGCGGCGCTCCATCCCCTCATGAGCCGCCTGCGCGGTGCCCTGCGTGCCGCCGGTTTCCGCGACGACGTCGTCGTCTCGCGTGGCCCCGGCTACTTCCTGAACGTCGACCCCCGGTGTGTGGACCGGCACCGGGTCACCCGCTTGGTCTCCACCGCTCGGGAGAACGTCCACCGGGGCCATCGTGACGAAGCGGCCCGGCTGTACGACGAGGCCCTGCGCCAGTGGGACGGCGACCCACTGGCCCGCGTGGGCGGCGACTGGGCTGAGGCCAGGCGCCTCAAGATGCGCGCTGACCGCCTCCGGGTGCTCGCCCAGTGGGCGGAGAACGCTCTGGAACTCGGCGGGTATGAGGAGCTCCTCGACCGTCTTGAGGACCATCCCGTTCGGGAGCGTCTCGTCTACTTGCGTATGCGCGCTCTGAAAGAGCTGAAGCGGGATTCCGAGGCCATCGACTGCTACCACGTTCTGAGAGACCACCGACTCGAACACAGCGGCCTCGAACCCAATGAGCAGACACGGCGGCTCTACGAAGAGCTGATCCGGAGAGAAACCCTCTCGCTTCGCCCCGCTCCGCCCGACTCCCCTCCGCCGGCGGCCGGTTCCGCCCCCGCTCCGGGACCGGTCGTGGTCGACACGCTCCCGCACGACCTCGGCGACTTCACCGCCCGGGAACAGGAGGTGCGGCTGATCCTGGACGGCGCCGAACACGGCGGCAGCGGCACCGTGGTTCAGGTGATCCGCGGGCTGGGCGGAGTCGGCAAGTCGGTCCTCGCACTCCATGTCGCCCACCGCCTGCGCCACCGGTTCGACTTCCGCCTCCACCTCGACCTGCGCGGCATCGACACCGAGCAGGCGCTGTTCCACCTCCTCCGAGTGCTGGGCGTCCCCGGTGAGGCCGTCCCCCCGGGATTGGACCGGCGCGTCGAGATGTGGCGCACCGGTACGGCGGAGCGGCGTGTGCTCCTGGTTCTGGACGACGCCGTGCCCGGCCAGGTCGCGCCCCTGATCCCCGCCTCACCCGGTGGGGTCGTCCTGGTGACCACCCGCGAGAACCTGGTCGTGGAGCTCGACGGCGCCCGTGATCTCCGTCTCCGCCCGCCTTCGGATGATGATGGAATCCGGATGCTCGCGGCATTCGAAAGCCGACTCGCCGAGGACGAGGGCATCGCCGACCTCGCCGCGATGCTGGGGAATCTGCCGCTCGCGCTGCGCCTGACCGCCGCCCAGCTCCGGATCCACCCCGGACGTGGATGCCGGACCCATGCCGATCGGATCGCCCGCAACGGACTCTCCGAGGTCGACGGAACGCATCGGGGACTGGACGCGACTTTCGACATCTCCTACGCCAACCTCTCCCCGGTGGCCCGTCGGGTTTTCCTCTGCGCGGGCCTGCACCCGGTGGCGAACCTGCGCCTGCCCGCCGTGGCGGCGTCGGTCGGAGGACGCCGGGAGACGGAGGCCGCGTTCGAGGAACTGCTCGACCGCCATCTGGTGGAGGAGACCGCCGACGAGGCCTACCGCATGCACGACCTGGTGCGCCGGTTCGCCCGGGAGCGGGCGCACGAGGTGATGACGGAGCCGGAACGCCGTGCGGCGGACCTGCGCGTGCTCGACCACTACCTGCACACGGCCGACGCCGCCGACCGGGCGGCCCGGCCCGGCCGCTTCCGCCTCGGTCTGCCGATGATCGGGCGAACGGCGGAGGAGTCCTTCTCGGGGCCGAAGGAGGCCAGGGACTGGTTCGTGGACGCGTTCGCCGACCTCGACGAGGTGCTCTCCTTCGCCCGGGAACAGGGCTACACCGCTCACGTCGCATGGCTCCCTTTGGCCATGTCGGGTCTCCTGGACGGCTGCGGTCCTTGGGACCGGGCGGAACGCGCTCTGGACCTGGCCGTGGAGGCCTGGCGCGGGTTGGGCGCAGAGGAGGGCGTCGCGCACGCCCTCTACGAGCGCGGCTGTATGCGCGAACGGCTCTTCGACCTCGGCGGCGCGCGGAAGGACATCGACTCCGCGAAGGCCCGCTGGGAGGCCGTCGGTGACACCCGCGGCGCGGCCTATGCCCATGACCGGCTCGGAACCGTCTACGCCGTGGCGCGTGAGTACGGCAAGGCCATGCGGGAACACCGGGCCTCGCTCCTCGGGTTCCAGGGCACGGGGGACCGCTGGGGCCGGGCCCAGGTGTTCAACCACATCGGAGTCGTGCTCAGGAGGACCGGGGATCTCGAAGGCGCGACGCGGATGTTCGCGATCACGGCGTCCCTCAGTGAGGAACTCGGCGACGACCGCACCCGGGCCCAGGCCATGCTCAACGACGCGGGAGCGCTGTTGCATCTGGGGTTTCACCGTGAGGCGCGGATCCACTGCGAGGAGAGCCGGAGGTTGTTCGAGGAGTCCGGTGACCGGATGAACGCCGCGCTGGCCCGGAACAACCACGGGATGGTGCTCAACTACCTCCAGCGATACCGGGACGCGCTGGAGTGCTTCATGGAGGCCCGCGAACGCTACCGCGTGCTGGGGTACGGGCTGGGCGAGCTCAGGGCCGATACCGGATCGGCCGAGGCCCTCCTGGGCCTGGGGCGGGTGGCCGAGGCGCAGCGGGCCGTGGAGGACGCGCTGCCCCGCGCCCGGGGTCCCCTGCTCGGGGACCTCGAACCGGTCCTGTTCAACCTCCTGGGTGATGTCCATCTGGAGCGGCGGCGCTTTTCCATGGCGCGCTTGCAGTACCAGAATGCGCGTCAGCTGGCGCGGGCTCGGGGGAATCCGGTCACGGAGGGCTTGGCCTGTGACCATCTGGGAGATCTGTGCGTTCAGGAAGGCGATATCGGAAGGGCGCGCAAATTCTGGCAAGAGGCCCTTCAGATGCTTGAACCCCTCAAGGTGTATCAAGTCGACATGATCAGGGTAAAGCTTGACGGCAGCGCGCATGCCTGCGATTCGCTTTTTCAGTAGAAGTCGCAGAATTTCCGCAACCGCCGGACAGATGTTCCCTCGCACGCTAGTTTGATCCGGGTCAGTTGGGCCGACCGAGGCGTCGGTCCGCTTTTGGGTGCCTATATGGCGTTAAATTCTGTCCTTTATGGGTGGAGATAGATCAGTATGACCTTCCCGGACTCCAACGTGGGCCACGGCTGTGCCCTCGGCTCCGCGGCCCTTGACGGAGACGACACCGTGTGGGGTGAATCAGGCTGAGTCCCCGTTCGACGCGATCGGCCCTTGCCGAGGACAAGGAGGTTGCAAGGCGAGGGCCGTCCTGTTGCAAGATCCTGCAAGGGCGCTGCAAGCCGGCGCCACGGTCCCGGCCAGATTCCCCTTCCACCGTGGGAACCGACCCGTAACCGAGGCCGGAAGGAAGACCCCCATGGCAGCCACCAGAGGATGGATCCGGGGCGACACGGGCCCCGTCGCACCCGTGACGGTCCGCCCGCAGCGCGTCGTCCTCGCCGTCGTCCACAGCCACCAGTCCGGCGACCGCATCTGCGAGTTCGTCGGTGAGCTGGAGCGGGACCCCCGCGTCCAGGTCGTCTGGACCCTCGCGCCCGGAGCGCTCCACCACGCCGGCGGCGCCGCCTTCATGCGCACCCTCGACGCCGCCGTCCTGCCCTGGGAGGACGCCACCTCGTTCACCTACGACCTCGCCCTGGCCGCGAACCACGGCCGCCTCGACGAGGTCCGTGCGCCCGTCCTGGTGCTCCCGCACGGCACCGGCTTCTCCCGCTCCACCGCCCGCGGGTTCGGCTACGGGCCTCCGGTGGCCCGCCCGGTCGGCGGCGCCGTGTACGGGGCGCTGGTCAGGTACGGGCGGCTGGTACCCGCCGCCCTGGGCATAGCGCACGAGCGCCAGCGGGCCCAGATCA
The DNA here is from genome assembly GCF_030766825.1 of Nocardiopsis sp. CC223A. GTDB lineage: Bacteria > Actinomycetota > Actinomycetes > Streptosporangiales > Streptosporangiaceae > Nocardiopsis. Next base: position 16,673 of record NZ_JASFDV010000021.1, on the reverse strand, counting down.
CCGCCGTCGTCCCGGAGGCGGACGGCATCATCGAGGTCGTCGGGGACCCGGCCTTCGACCGTGCGGCGGCCGCGCTGCCGGACCGGTCCCGCCTCCGGCGGGCGGCCGGGGTGGGCGAGGCCGAACACCTCACCGTCGTCACCAGCTCCGCGGGTCGGACCGGCCTGTTCGGGGTCCGCCCGCACCTGGTCGACCGCCTCTGCGCCCAGGCCCCCGACGACCACGTCATCGCGCTCATCCTCCACCCGGGGGTGTGGTGGGCCCACGGCCCCCGCCAGGTCCTGGCCTGGCTGTCCGGCGCCCGCGCCCGCGGGCTGCGGGTCCTCGCCCCCGCCTCCCCGTGGTCGTCGCTGCTGGTGGCGGCCGACACCGTGATCGGTGACTCCGGCAGCGTCACCGCCTACGCGGCCGCGCTGGGGGTGCCGACCCTGCTGGCCGGGGGCGGGCTCACCGACGTCGTCCCCGGTTCCACCCCGGAGGCCCTGTACCGGGTCGCCGCCCACCTCCGGGACGACGAACCTCTGCCCCAGGCCCTCGCTGAAACGGCGCGCCGCTGGACGCCCGGGCACACCGCCCGGGTGGCCGGGCACCTGACCTCCGCGCCCGGTCAGTCCGCCGAGCTGCTGCGGGCCCTGACCTACCGGATGATGCGCCTGCCCGAACCCGGCCGGCCCGCCGTCCCGCCGCCGCCGGGGACCCCCTGGTTCGTCGGGGACGGGATCACGGAAGGGAGGGCGGCGTGAACCCGCCCACCGCCCACCGGGTGTTCCTGTGCGACGTGGTCGAGGTGGACACCCGGGGCCCGCGCCTGCTGGGGCGCCAGCTCCAGGTGCTCCTCTCCCCGGACCTCGAACCCCGCTGGTTGCACGCCGCGGACACCGTCGGTATCCCGTCCGCCCCGATGGCCGCGGAGGTGTTCGCCCGCCTCCCCGGCTGCCGGGCGGTGGTGGCCCTGGGCCCATCCCCGGCCGTCCACCTGCGCGACGGGGGACCGCCCCTTCCCGTCCCGGACGCCGTGACGGCGGGGATCATCGCCGCCCTCGCCGACGTGCGCCCCCTCGTCCCGCACGACCCGCCGATCCCCTCTGCCGTGGTCTCCGGGGTCAGGGACCGTCCGTGTACGGCGGGGACCCCAACCGCCTCCGCAGTTCTCCGGCTTCGGGGGCGGACAGTTCGGTGTGAATGGCGAGCGCTTCGGTGAGCAGGCCCCGGGCCCGATCCAGGTCGCCCTCCGCCTCGGCGAGGTCGGCCGACATCACCCGCGCCCGGGCCTCCTCCGCCCGGGCTCCGATGTCCGCGGCGAGACGCAGCACCTCGGCCAGCACCTCCCGGGCATGTTCGGGGCGGCCCGCGGCCACGTGGACGGCGGCCAGCGACACCTGCGACCGGACCCTCATGTAGGGATCGGCGTCCTCCGTGAAGAACTCCAGCGCGCGGCCCAGTTGCTCTGCGGCGGCGTCATGGTCCCCCAGGTCCCGCCGGGCCTCGCCCAGGCGGCGGTGCAGTAGGGCGATGCCGCGCCGCCGTCCCAGGTCGGTGTGGATCTCCAGGGCGCGCTCGAAGTAGGGCAGGGCGTCCGCGGGGCGGTCCCGCGCCAGCTCGCACACGCCGCAGGCCTCCAGCGCCGATGCCCGCCCCAACCGGTGGTCGGCCCGCGTCCACTCAGCCAGGGCCCGCAGGTGGATCTCCCGGGCGCGGTCGACGTCCCCCAGCGTCAGGTACAGGCCGCCGAGTGCGTTGAGCACGTTGCCCTGGGCGGCCGGGTCGCCCAGGGCCTCCGCCGAGGCCAGCCCGGCCAGGTGCGTTCGCTCCCAGGCGTCGAAGTGCTTGCGCAGCATGAACACGTTCCGCAGGCACTCGCAGAACTGCCACGCCCACCGGTGCCGCCCCGTCCCGGTGCACAGGTCCACGCAGGCGCGCAGAACGTCGAGTTCGGTCTCCAGCCACTCCAGCGCCTCCCGCCGGGAGGCGAATCCCCGCACCGGCGGCTCCTCGAAGACCGGCGCCAGGTGCCAGCGGCCCGGGTTGAGGGTGCGGTCGGCGGCCGCCGCGGTGGCCAGCAGGTGGAGCAGCAGCCGGTCCAGGGCCTGTTCGCGCTCGGTGGGCGGATCTTCCTCCCGGGCCCGGCGCGCGGCGTGCAGGCGCACCAGGTCGTGCTGGACGAACCGACCCTGTGGGGTCTCCTCCAACAGGCTGGCCGCCACCAGTTCCGCCAGGAGCTCCTCGGCCCGCTCAGGGGCGCACCCCTGAAGGGCCGCGGCCGCCTCGGCGGTGGTGTCCCGGCCGGGGAGCATCCCGAGCAGCCGGTGCAGTCGGCGGTTCGGCGGCGGCAGCAACCGGTAGGAGGCGGTGAGCACGGCGTCCACGGAGGGCTCTTCGGCCTCGCCGAAACGGTCCAGGAGGTGTTCCCCGTCCAGGCTGGCGACCATGCGGCTCAGGGGTCGGCGGGGGCGCAACAGGAGCCCGCTGGCGGCGGCCCGCAGCGCGAGCGGCAGCCGCCCGCACAGCCGCACCAGCTCCCGCGCGGACCCGGGGTCGGACCGGGTGCGGTCGTCGGCGAGGATGCGGTCGACCAGGACCACCGCGTCGTCCTCGGCGAGCGGGTGCAGGTCCAGGAACTCGGCCCCGTCCACACGCAGACCGGTCAGGTGCAGGCGGGTGGTGACCAGTACCAGGTGCGGACCGGGCCCGGGGGAGAGGACCCGCACCTGGGCGGCGGAGACGGCGTTCTCCACCAGGACGGCGACGCGGCGGCCGTGGGTCAGGGATCGGAACGCGGCGGCGCGCCCGGCCAGGTCGCGGGGGATGGTGCCGGGAGTGCCGCCCAGGCCGCGCAGGAAGGCGTCCAGAGAGTCGGCGGGGTCGGCGGGCCCGCCCTCGGTGAAGCCCCTGAGGTCGGTGTACAGCACCCCGTCGGGGAACTCGGTGGCCGCGGCGTCCAGGAACCGCAGGGCGAGCGCCGACTTGCCCACCCCGCCGGTCCCGGACAGCACGACGGTGCGCCCGGCGGGGTCCCCGAGCACACCGTGCAGACGGTGCAGTTCCGCTTCGCGGTCGGTGAAGAAACGCGGTGGCGCGGGCGGCTGCCGGGGCACAGGAGGGGAGGCCAGGCGTACATCTCCGTGGACGGCACCGATCTGTAGGACGGTGCCGCCGCTCACCGCACCCGCGGAGTTCTGGGGGGTCATGGGGGCTTCTCTCGACGTCGACACACGAAGGTGTTCCCGTCACCGTGCGCGTCAACCACATCACGGGAAGTCGCACGCACCCCTGCACGCGCGTTCGCCCGTGCCGCCCAGCGCGGAAGGACGAGGTGGCGGAGTGCTCCCAGGTGATGTTCCGGGCGGAGCGGCGAGGCGGTCCCGGTGTTCGGGCGGGACATGGCGCAGGATCGGAAACGGGATCACAACACGGGGAGGACACCATGGCGGAGCGGAAGGGCATCCCGGTGCGGGCCTGTCTGTTGGGCCTGGCCGCAGGGTCGCGGGCGAGCCTGGGCGTGGGGACCGCGCTGCGCACCGTCCCCTGGGGCGGTCCGGCGCTGACGGCCCTGACGGTGCTCGGCACCGCCGCCGAGTTCGTCGGCGACAAACTCCCCGGCGCCCCCAGCCGCCTGGGCTGGGCGGGGCTGGCGCCCCGCATCGCCAGCGCCGTCGTCGGCGGGGCCCTCCTCGCCCGCACCGCGGGCGCCCCGGTGCTCCCCGCCGCCCTGATCGCGGGCGCCGCCGCCCCTGTGGGCGCCCGGGCCGGGGTCGCCTGGCGCGAGGCCTGGGGCCGCGTCGGCCCGGACACCGCCGGAGCGCTCATCGAGGACACCGTCGCGCTCACCGTCTCCGCGGCCGCCGCCCGGGGCCTGGCCCGCAAAGCCTGACCGGGGCGCCCGCCCGTGGACCCGGACGGACGACCGAAAAGGCGGGAAAATCAGGGAATTTCGATGGAACGGCTCCGGACGGTGACTTCACCATCACAGGTGCTCTGATCTGCGCCTTTGCGGATGCCGGGAGCGGGGGTCCGGGGCCCGCGCCTTCGAGAATCCCTGTGGTTACGGGAATCTTGGTTCACACCTGCACCTCCCGTCACTCTAAGGTTCGCTCATGATCAACAATCGGAACGGGCGCTCCCTCGTGCGAGGCGAGTCCCCCGCCCTGGTCGGCGAACTCCTGGCCGACTTCGAAGCGCGTACCGGGGCCGCGCACACCGCCGCCTTCGACCTCGACGGCGTCCTCCTCGGCCACGCCGGGCGCCCCGGCGACGAGACGGCGACGGCGCGCGCCGAGCAGTCGGCCTCCAGCTCCTACATGCTCGCCTCCCTCTCCACCGGGGTGGGCACCACCCTGCCCTCCCTCAGCCGCCCCGGGGGTCTGGGCCGCCCCGACCACCTGCTGCTGCGCTACCGCGGCCGCGACGAGAACGGCGGGCGGCCCGCGCCTTGGTGGGTGCTGGTGGTCCCCGTCCCCGAGTGGGGCGGCCTGGTCACCGAGATCCCGCCGGGCTCCGACGCCTCGGTCACCGCGGTGATGAGCGAACTGCTGCTCTCCTCCGAGCGCATCCACACGGTACTGGCCGAGGCCGGGCTCACCGGCGGCTGACCCGCTCCCGGCCTCCCGGAACACCGAGGGGTCCCGGCCGTCCGGCCGGGACCCCTCGGGCCTCGCTTCACATCCTCACGCGGTGGCGCCGCGCCTGGGCAGGCGCCAGCCGGGCCGCGGGAAGTGGCAGGTGTACCCGTTCGGGTACTTCTCCAGGTAGTCCTGGTGCTCCGGCTCGGCCTCCCAGAACGCCCCCGCCGGCTCGACCTCGGTGACCACCGGGCCCGGCCACAGGCCGGAGGCGTCCACGTCGGCGATGGTGTCCTCGGCGACCTTCCTCTGGTCGTCGTCCACGTAGTAGATCGCCGACCGGTAGCTCATCCCGATGTCGTTGCCCTGGCGGTTCAGGGTCGTCGGGTCGTGGATCTGGAAGAAGAACTCCAGCAGCTCCCGGTAGGAGATCCGCTCCGGGTCGAACCGGATCTCGATCCCCTCGGCGTGCGTCCCGTGGTGGCGGTAGGTCGCGTTCTCGACATCGCCCCCGGTGTAGCCCACCCGGGTGTCGATCACCCCGGGGAGCTTGCGGATGAGGTCCTGCATGCCCCAGAAACAGCCTCCGGCCAGGACGGCGCGCTCGGTCGTCATCTATGACCACCCTTTCTTCGTGCGGCGTCCTTCATAACACCTCCGGGCCGCGGGGAGTTCCCGGCGTCCCGGGCACGCGGGGGGGGCGTGCTCCCCGACGTGCGGTCACGGCTCCGGTGGAGGGATGTGCCGGAACACGGTCCTGGTGCGGGAATGTCCTAACCATGTGGAAGGTTGGGAGTTTTCCGGGAGAGAATATTTGCACTCCCTGCATCCCCCGCGCACACCGACGGACACCACGACCACAGAGGACTCTTGTGACCGGGACACCCACACCATCCGACCGCGCGCCGGAGACGGCCGACACCGGGCCGGGACCGCGCGCCGACCGCCTGGTCATCCCGTTGCTCCTGGTCTCGGCGTTCGTCGTCATCCTCAACGAGACGATCATGGGCGTGGCCCTGCCCGCGCTCAACGAGGACCTGGGCATCTCCGTCTCCACCGGGCAGTGGCTCACCTCCGCCTTCATGCTGGTGATGGCCGTGGTGATCCCCGCGACCGGCTACCTGCTCCAGCGCTTCCACGTGCGGCAGGTGTTCATCGCCGCCATGTCGCTGTTCACCCTGGGCACCCTGCTGTGCTTCCTGGCACCGGGCTTCGCGTTCCTGCTCCTGGGGCGGGTGGTCCAGGCCGTGGGCACGGCGATCATGATGCCGCTGCTCATGACCACCATCCTCAACACCGTGCCCGCCGACCGGCGCGGCCGCACCATGGGCAACATCTCCATCGTCATATCGGTGGCGCCCGCCGTCGGTCCGACCCTGGCCGGCCTCATCCTCAGCGTCCTGGACTGGCGCTGGATGTTCGGCCTGGTGCTGCCCGTCGCGATCCTGGGCCTGACACTGGGCGCCCTGTTCATCCGCAACGTCACCGAGCCGCGCCCCTCCACCATCGACATGTTCTCGGTGCTGGTGTCGGCGTTCGCGTTCGGCGGCCTGGTGTACGGCTTCTCCAGCCTGGGCGGCCACGGCGGCGGCCCGGTCCCGCCGCAGCTGGCGCTCGGGGTCGGAGCGTTGGCACTGGTGGTGTTCGTGTGGCGGCAGATCCGCCTACAGAACGATGACCGCGCCCTGCTGGACCTGCGCGTGTTCCGGTCCACCCAGTTCTCGATCTCCATCGGGCTGGTCGCGGTCAGTTTCATGGCGCTGTTCGGCACCCTGATCCTGCTGCCGCTGTACATGCAGAACGTGCTGGAGCACGACACCCTGACCACCGGCCTGACCCTGCTGCCGGGCGGTCTGGCCATGGGCCTGATCGCGCCGTTCGTGGGCCGCCTCTACGACAAGCTCGGCCCGCGGCCGCTGATCATCCCGGGCGCGGGGCTGGTGTCGGCGACCCTGTGGGGGATGACGATGTTCGACACCCAGACCCCGCTCGGCTTCATCATCGCCACCCACATCCTGCTCACCGTCGGCCTGGGTCTGATGTTCACGCCGCTGCTCACCGGCGCCCTGGGATCGCTCACGCCGCGGTTGTACTCGCACGGCAGCGCGGTCGTGGGCACCGTGCAGCAGGTCGCGGGGGCGGCGGGCACGGCCGCGTTCGTCGCGGTGATGTCGGCCTCCACGGCCGGCTACCTGGGCGAGGGCCTGCCGGAGGTCGAGGCCATGGCGGGCGGCATCCACATCGCCTTCCTGCTGGGCGCCTCGATCTCGGTGCTGGCGTTCGCGGCCACGTTCTTCGTGCGCCGTACCGCCACCGCGGAGGCCCCGGCGGCCGCGGCCGCACACTAGCCGCCATCCGCACCTCGGCCGGTCCCCTCGCGGGGCCGGCCGTGTCCGCACCGTTCACCCGGGTGTCCGGGAGCCCCGGGGCGGGTAGAGGGCCCGGAGCGACCGAACACCGCGGAGGGGAACCGACACGGAACGGCTGATCGACCTGCACGGCACCGCTCCGGAGGAGTTCGACCGGCGGGTGCGCCTGGTCCGGACGACCGACCGGGCACCGCCCACCCCCTGCGCCGGCTGGGACGTCCACGACCTGGTCGACCACCTGGCCACGGAGCAGCCGTGGGTGCCGCTTCTGCTGGAGGGGCGGACCCCGGAGGAGGTCGGCGACCGGTTCGACGGCGAGGTCCCGGGCGAGGAACCGCTCGCCACCTCGGAGGTCGCGGCCCGTGAGGCCCGCGCCGCCTGGCCGGCGCCCTCCGCCCGGGGCCGCACCGTCCACCTGTCCTGCGGCGACACCCCGGCGGAGGACCATCTGCGGGAGATGACCTTCGACCTGGGGGCGTCGCCGCGACCGCCCGGCGCCGGTCCCGGAAGGCGGCCCCGGTCCCGAACCCCGTGGTGGCCACGTCACCACAGGCGATCGCCTTGTGTCCGGGGGGCTCTCGGAGAACCCGGCAGGGTCCGGCACCCACCCGCGCCGGGGCGGGTCCGGGCTCAGTGGCCGCTCAGGGAGTTGTAGTGGTCCGCCCGCTCCTGCCCGGACAGGGAGTGGATGGCGTCCATCACCCGGTCGGTGATCTGGCGGCGGGCCTTGCCCGGGGCCAGGTGGTCGTAGCCGGTGGAGAAGTCCAGCGGTTCGCCGAAGCGCACCGTGAAGGGGCGCGGGCGCGGCATCGACGCCCCGATGGGCTGGACCTCCTGGGTGCCCGCCACCGCCACCGGGACCACCGGGGCCTTGGACTCCAGGGCCAGGTGCGCCACCCCGGTGCGCCCCCGGTACAGGCGGCCGTCCTTGGAGCGGGTGCCCTCGGGGTAGATCACGCAGGCCTCGCCCTCGCGCAGCCGCTCCAGCATCACGTCCAGGGACACCAGGGCGTCGCGGGCGTTGCGGCGCTCCACCGGGATGGCCCCCAGCGCACCGAACACGGTGCCGGTGACCCGGCCCTTGATCCCCTTGCCCTCGAAGTAGTCGCTCTTGGCCAGGAACCGGACCCGGCGCTGGGTCACCGACAGCGGGATCACCACGCTGTCCACGAAGGACAGGTGGTTGCTGGCCAGCAGCACCGGCCCGGTCGTGGGGACGTTCTCGCGGCCCTCGATGGTCGGGCGGCACAGGGACCGGGCCAGGAGCGACGCCGTTTGCCGCAGGACATCGTAGAGCACGTGGTCTCCCTCACTCCGGGTGGTGGTCGACCCCAATGTAAGGGTGACCAGCGGGTAATGAGCGGTTCCGGTACGGAGAGTGCCGCAGCTCACCGAACAGGGACGACACGGGCGAGCGGGGCGCACCGGCCGTTCGCGGCCCGCCCCGTGCCGTGTGTCATGCCCGCGCGGGCTGGGCCGCCTCCTCGCGGTAGAAGATGTCGATGTCGACCTCCTCGCCGCCGACCGTCAGAGTGTCCCACGCCCCTCCCGCGACCAGTGAACGCAGGGTCTCGTCGGTGAGCCCGGCCAGGTGTTCGCGCAGGGCCTCGTCGTCGGGCAGCCCCTCGATCCGGTCCGCGAGCCGGGCCCGGATCGACCCCAACCGCTCCATGAGCGTCGCGGTGTCGGCCTCCCGCCCGGCGCCCTCCTCGGTCAGGCTCCGGGCGATCAGCCCCTTGACCGTGCTCGTCACCCCGTCCGCGTCGCTGGTCACCATCGCCTTCCAGGCCCGGCTCTTGTGCCGGTACTGGAGCATCGACATGGCCGCCTCGTGGCGGATGAAGTCCGCGTCCCGGAAGGGGCGCCCGTTCCAGGCGCTGCTCAGCGAGCGGGCCAGCGAGATCGCCGAGGCCAGCCCGCTGTTGAGGCCGCGCCCGGGCCAGAAGTGGATGGCGTTGGCGGCGTCCCCCAGCAGGAACCCGTAGGTGCCCGGGGAGGAGGGGGTGGCCGCTCGCAGCTGGGCGGTGAACCGCGGCCGCTGCACCATGCTCAGCCGGAACGCGGTGACGGCGCTCAGGTCCTTTTCGGGGACCCCGAAGAACTCCAGCCCCTGGCGCACCCGCTTCCACAGTTTCGACCCCTTGACGAGAGCGGGCAGGAACAGGGTGCTGTGGGTGGAGCAGGTGAAGTCGCCCTCCTCGTCGCGGGCCATGACGCACGGGCGCGAGCCGACGCACTCCTCGAACGACCGCCGGACCGGGTCGATGCCCACGACCTCCTGCGCCTCCTCGTCGGTGAGGCGCATGTTGAGGAAGCCCTCGCCGCGCAGCGAGTTGAGCAGGAACCGGTTCTGGGCCACGGTCAGCAGCACGGTCGCCGGGTCCGACAGGGTCGACCGCACCTGTAGCCCCAGCACCACGTCCTCGACGTGCTCGCCGTCCAGTGAGTAGATGCCGCTGTCGGCCTGCCCGAAACCGCCGGTGAAGTGCTCGCGGGTGCGCGAGCGCGACCCCTCGCACACGGCCAGCACGTGCCGGCCCTCCAGCGCCCCGGGGGCGGTCACGTCGAACTTCTCCGGGACCAGCCGGATGCGGTCGGGGCGCTCGCCGCACATCGCCAGGAGCACGTCCTCGATGCGTGAGATGCGGATGTTGCGCGGCCCCAGGCCGCCGACGGAGTCGGCGCCCGAGGGCCACATCTCGGTGTACTCGCCGGGGGCGAACAGCCGTTCCAGCATCTCCTCGGACAGGTTGAGGAACTGGCGGCTCTGGATCGTCACCACCTGGCGGCGCCGGACGTTGCCCTGTTTCTCGTTCTTCCACACGACCCGGCCGTCCTCGCGGGTCCAGCGGGCGTCGTACACGGTCACCGACACCTGCGGGCCCAGCAGGTGGTCCAGCAGCAGGGCGAAGGACAGCCCGACGGGGCCGCCGCCGGACACGGTGACGTTCAGGACGGGCCCGGAGAACACCTCGGGCCGGACGAACATCTGGGTCACCGGCAGGTCGGAGGGCGCTCCCGGGGTCTCGGCGGCCTCCCAGCGGAACGTCTCCTCGCCGATGGTGATGAGGTCGCCGGGCAGCAGCAGGTGCTCGGTGATCCGCTCGTCGTTGACGAGGGTGCCGTTGCTGCTGCCCCGGTCGCGCAGGACGTGGTTCTCCCCCTCGCGCCGCAGTTCGGCGTGGAAGCGGGAGACCGCCCGGCCGGGGAAGACCACGGTGTTGTCGGTATGGCGGCCGAACGTCACCGGTGCGTCGCCGACGGGGAAGCGGTGCCCGGAGAGGGCGCCTTCGGTTCCGACGATCTCGAAGGACACGGTTGCTTCTCTCTGTGCAGGGGTGGTCGGGGGATGAACGACCGTGGGGCCGACTCTCTGCGTGGGATGCGGCCACCGGGCATTCGGATCAGAATATTACGGAAAAAAACTTTTCTTCGCATATTCGGAAAGACCGGAACCCGATGCCTCGATCGGACCTTTCCAGCGGCCTTGTGCGCTGGGTACGGTTTCGGTGGTGCGGTCGCGAAAGCGCTGTTCACGGCGCTGGGGCGGGCCGGGGATTCTTTTCCGGATCGAAACCGAATAGAGTGAACCGGGCGGCGCATTCATCCGTTGTCGTGCAACGGAATTGCCCTCGGTGCCGATCCGGGAACAGGCCCGCGCGCAGGACGGTCGGCCGTCGGTGTGCTCCGGCGGCCGGACCACCGTGAACCGCTCGAAGGCGATCTCCGGGTCCTCGCCCCACTCCAGGCCCAGGCCCCGGCACACCCGCCGCCGGTACCGCAGGTGCCCCTCGCGCCGGTACTCCGGCGACAGGTCCCCTCTCCCCGGTCGCGGGCGAACGCCGCGTCCGCGCCCGCGGACCCGCCCGGCCGCGGTTCGGTGCCGCGCAGGACCACCGGCGGGCGCCCCGCGGAGTCGCAGGCGATCCAGTGGCCGCCGACCCGGGGCAGCGGGTCGCCCGCGGCGGCGAACTCGGCGACCGGCGCGGCGGTGGCCCGTTCGGTCCCGGCCAGGACCAGCCCCAGCCGTTCGTCGGTCGGTTCGGGGTGGTCGCCGAAGTACCCCACGGACGGCGGTTCCGGGCCGATCGCCGGGTCGGGTCCGGCCGACCGGTACTCCTGCCACGGCCGCCGGGCGGCGGCCCGGTCGACGGGTGTGTTCTCCATCGGGGTCGGCCCCCAGGCCCGGGCACCGCGACGCCCCGCGTCCGCGGTGCCCCGCCCCGTCCTTGTAGCGGGTGCGTCCGCATGGCCGACAGCGTCCCGCCTCGTGCCCGCATGGAGTGTGCCCGCGCGGCCGACAGCGCTCCGCCTCGTCCTTGTAGCGGGTGCGTCCGCATGGCCGACAGCGTCCCGCTTCGTGCCCGCATGGAGTGTGCCCGCGCGGCCGACGGTGCCCTGTTCCGCTCCCGCAGCGGGCGCGTCCGCACGGTCGGCGGGGATCAGCCCACCCGGTCCCAGCGGGCGTTGGCGCCGCACACCACCAGGCAGGGGCGCTCGCCCGGCACCCGGCCGGCCAGCCAGGCGGCGAAGGGCACCGCGGCGGCGGGTTCGGTGGCGATGCGGAACTCCGACCACAGCCGGTCCTGGGCGGCGACGATCTCGGCGTCGCTCACCAGCGTCCGCGTGATCGGGTTGTCGCGCAGCACCTCGAACGGCACCCGGCCCAGCGTCGACGCGCCCAGCGCGGAGGCCGCCACCGAGTCCACGGGGGTCTGCACCGGGCGACCCGCGGCCATGGCCGCGTGCAGGCTCCGACAGCCCTCCGGCTCCACGCCCACGACCTCGCGCCCGCCCGCACCCAGCCGCACCCCGGCGACCAGGCCGCCGCCGCCCACGGCCACGACGATGCCGTCGCACTCGGGGGCGTCGGCGGCGATCTCCAGGCCCAGGGTGCCCTGGCCCGCGACCACCAGCGGATCGTCGAACGCGTGCAGGTAGCGGATGCCCTCCCGGTCGGCGTGCGCCCGGGCGGCCTCGGCCGCCACCGCGTAGTGCTCGCCCACCCGGACGATCTCCGCGCCCGTGGCGGCCAGCGGCGCCGCCTTGGCCTCGGGGACGGTCTCGGGCACGTAGACGGTGGCGCGCACCCCGAGCAGGCGGGCGGCGGTGGCCACCCCCAGCCCGTGGTTGCCGCCGGAGGCGGTGATCACCCGGTCGACGGGGCCGCCGCCGAGCAGGGCGTTGAGCGCGCCGCGCAGCTTGAACGCGCCGGTGAGCTGGAGGTACTCCAGCTTCAGGGTCACGGGCCTGCCGTCGACCTCGGTGTGCATCACCGGGGTGCGGCGGGCGTAGGGCGCGATGCGTTCGGCGGCGGCACGGACGTCGGTGGCCGTGGGCACGGCGTGCGCGGTCGTGGTCATGGCACCATGCTGCCGCTACCGACGATTAACTTAAAGTTGGGTCTACTAAAGATCCATAAGCAGAACTTTGTACCTATATTTGTTCGAGGGGGACGCCGTGCTGGACGCCAACCGCCTGCGCGTGCTCGTGGAGATCGCGCACGCCGGGTCCATCGCCGCCGCCGCCGAACGGCTCTCCTTCACCCCGCCCGCCCTGTCCCAGCAGCTCACCAAGCTGGAGCGCGAGGTCGGCGCGGTGCTGGTGGAGCGCGGCCGCACCGGCATCACCCTCACCGACGCCGGGCGGATCCTGCTCGAACACGGCGAACGCGTCCTGGGCGAGCTGCGCGACGCCGAGGCGGCCGTCCGCGCCCACGCCGGGACCCCGCCCGACCACCTGTCCCTGGGGGCGTTCGCCAGCGCGGGCCAGATCCTGCTGCCCCAGACCCTGGCCGCGTTCGGCCGCGCCCACCCGCACGTGCGCCTGTCCCTGGCCGACATCGAACCCCCCGGCGGCCACGACCTGGTCACCTCCGGTGAACTCGACGTGCTCGTCACCCACCGCTACCCGGCGGTCCCGCTGCCGCGCGCCCCGGGACTGCACCGCGAACGCATCCTCGTGGACCCGCTCATGGTGGTGGCCCCGACCGGGCACCCGATCGCCGACCGGCCCATGTCCCTGGCCGAACTGGCGGGGGAGGAGTGGATCTGCGGGGCCCCGGGCATCGCCAACCGCACCACCCTGGACGCGGCCGCCGCGGCCGCCGGGGTGAAACCGACCGTCACCTACGAGACCCGCGACTACGAGGTGGCCCTGGCCCTGATCGAGGTGGGCGTGGGGGTGGCACTGATCCCCTCCACCATCCTGGGCGCGGCCCGCCGCGGCGGCTGGGTGAGCCGTCCGCTGCGCGGAGCCCGGCTGGCCCGCGAGGTGTACGTGGTGCACCGGCGCCGCCCCCCCGAACCGCTGCCGGAGCTGGTCGCCACCCTGCGCGGGGTCGCCGCACGCGCCCTGGAGGAGGCGCCCACCCCGTGAGCGGCCGCTACAGCGGCGGGACGCCCGGCGGGCGCGGCGCGTTCCACCGGTAGCGCAGGGCCAGCACCCGGATCGTGAAGCACAGCAGCGCGCCGACCACCGCCACCCACCCGGCGTCGAACCCCAGCACGTGCGCCACCGACACCGTCCCCGCGCCCAGCAGCGCCGGGATCGCGTACAGGTGCGAGTTGGCGCTGAGCACCGTCGGCACCCGGTTGAGCAGCACGTCGCGTATGGTGCCGCCGCCCACACCGGTGATCGCCCCCAGCAGGACCGCCTGCAACGGGCCGAAGCCCAGCTCGATCGCCTTGGCCGCCCCGATGACCACGAACAGGCTCAGACCCGCGGCGTCGAACAGCAGGATCGGCTTGGCCAGCCGGGTGAGCAGGGAACCCAGGAAGAACGCCAGCATTCCGCCGGCCAGTGCCACGGTCACGTACCGCCAGTCCTGGAACGTCGCGGGGGTCACCCCCAGCAGCACGTCCCGGATGATGCCGCCGCCGATGGCGGTCACCAGCCCCAGGACCAGGACGCCCACGATGTCCACCCGGGCGGTGCGGATGGCGGTGAGGGCCCCGTCGACGGCGAAGGCGAAGATCCCGACGAGGTCGAGGATCAGGAGGATGGTCTGCGTGGACATGGGGCGCGGGTTTCTGGTGAGAACGGTGTACCGACCGGCCATTCCACCACGTCCGGACCGTCCGCACGCACGTCGGCGGTGGTGACGCGCCGCACCCCGCGGCCGGGCCGGAGGTGCCGCGCACCCGACAGCGGACGGTGGGCACCGGCTCCGGCGCGAGTCGGCGGCGGCCGGGGCGCCCGCGCGCCGTACCCGCCGGGTACACGGCGGGGCCCGCTGCGGGACACCCTCTCCGCAGCGGGCCCGGACCCTCCGGCTCAGCGTCCGGCGGTCTCCTTCTCCGGGCGCTCCGCCGGATCGGCGTCCTCGGCGACCCCGGCGGCGGGGACCCGGCGCAGCAGGGTCAGCGACACCACCGCACCCAGCACCGCCAGTGCCGTGGCCACCCACGCCGCCGTGTTCAGCCCGTCGGTGAACGCGATCCGCGCCGACTCCGCCAGCGCCGCGCCCGCCTCCTGCGGCAGACCCGCCGCCGTCTCCAGCGCCCCCGGCAGCGTCCGGGCGGCCTCCGACTCGGCGCCCGCCATCCGGGCCCGGTAGACCAGGGTGCCGACACTGCCCAGCAGCGCCACGCCCAGCGATGTGCCCAGGTCGCTGGCGGTCGTGTTGACCGCCGAGGCCGCACCGGCCTTCTCCGCCGGGGCCGCGCCGACCACCAGCCCCGGCACCAGCGCCATCGCCGGGGCCACACCCGGGTAGAGCACGTAGAACGCGGCGACCAGCAGCGGCAGCCCGCCCGCGGCGTCCACCCCGGTCAGCATCAGGTACCCGGCCGCCGACAGTGCCATACCGGCGGCGATCACGTAGGCGGGCCGCACCCGCCGGGCGATCGCCGGGGTGACCGTCGAGGCGATCACCAGCAGGATCGCCGCCGGGAGGATCCACAGCCCGGCCCGCAGCGGCGACTGCTCCGCCACCAGTTGCAGGTACTGGGTGAACAGCAGGTAGATGCCGCCGATGCCCACGGCCGCCAGCAGGAACACCACCAGAGACCCGCTGAACACGCGGTTCGAGAACAGCCGCACGTCCAGCAGCGGATCGGCCGCCCTGAGCTGGCGCCGCACGAACAGCACCCCGAAGAGCGCACCGGCGGCCAGCGCCGCCACCGGGACGGTCGCCAGGCCCTCCTCGGCGAGCTTCTTGATCCCGTACACGAACGGCAGCAGTGCGGCCAGCGACAGCAGAACACTCAGCGGCTCCAGCCGGCCGGCGTCCGGCGCCCGGTACTCCGGCACCAGGAACGGAACCGAGACCAGTACCAGGGCCATCACCGGGACGCCGATGAGCATCGCCGCGCCCCACCACAGGGCCTCCAGCAGCAGGCCGCCCACCAGCGGGCCCAGCGCCACACCGGCCGACACCGACGCCGCCCACAGGCCGATCGCCGTGCCGCGCTGGCGCGGGTCGGTGAACATCACCGTGATCAGCGACAGGGTGGCGGGCATGATCGCGGCCGCGCCCAGGCCCGTCAGGGCGCGGGCGGCGATGAGGACCTCCGCGTTCGGGGCGTAGGCCGCCGCCACCGAGGCGAGGGCGAACACCGCCGCGCCGACCAGCAGCAGGCGGCGCCGCCCCACCCGGTCGCCGAGCGTGCCCATGGTGACCAGGAACCCGGCCATGACGAAGCCGTAGACGTCGTTGATCCACAGCAGCTGGCCACCGGTGGGCCCCAGGTCGGCGGCGATGTAGGGGGTGGCCAGGAACAGGACGGTCATGGCCAGGAACAGCAGCACCGTGGGCGCCAGCAGGACCGCCAGGCCCGCCCAGGTCCGGGCGGTCGCCCGGGGAGTGACATCGAGTGGCATCGTGAACCTTCTTCGGGGATCGGATCGAACGGTCACCACCGTGGCGGCCCGGGCTCCGGAAACCCTTCGGGCGGACTCAGGACGGTGGCGGGCCGGGCCGTGAGGACCTCTAGAGTTCGGATCATGAGATTCGGGGTGCTGGGGCCGCTGGCCGTGTGGGACGAACGCGGGGAGCCCGTCCGGGTGCCCGAGCTCAAGGTCCGGCTGCTGCTGGCGGCGCTGCTCATCGACCCCGGCCGGGTGGTGCCCGCCGACCGCCTGGTCGACGACCTGTGGGGCGCGGACCTGCCCGCCGACCCCACCGCCTCGCTCCAGACCCGCGCCTCCCAGCTGCGCCGGGTCCTGGACGCCGCGGAACCGGGCGGACGCGCCCTGCTGGTCTCCCGCCGCCCCGGCTACCTGCTGGAGGCCGCCCCCGGTCTGCTGGACGTGCGCGACTTCGAGGGCCTGCTGGGCGAGGCCCGCGACACCGCCGACCCGGCCGCGCGGGTGGGGCTGCTGGCCGACGCCCTGGCGCTGTGGCGGGGACCGGCCCTGGCCGACCTGGCCGACCACCACTTCGTCCGCACCGCCGTCCTGCGCTGGGAGGAGCGGAGGCTCACCGCGCTGGAGGACCAGGCCCGGGCCCGCCTGGACCTGGGGGAGCACGCCGCGGTCGCCGACGGGCTCGGCGACCTGGTGGAGGAGCACCCGCTGCGCGAGCGCCTGCGCGCCGCCCACATGCTCGCCCTGTACCGGTCCGGCCGCCAGACCCTGGCCCTGGAGTCCTACCGCAGGCTGCGCGACCTGCTGGCCGACGAGATGGGCCTGGACCCGGGGCCGGAGCTGACCGCCCTGCACCAGGCCGTGCTCGCCCAGGACCCCGCCCTGGACGCCCCCGCCGTCGCCGCCGCGGCCCCCGCCGCCCCGGTGGTGCACACCG
>NZ_JASFDV010000020.1 GCF_030766825.1 Nocardiopsis sp. CC223A | reverse complement strand
ACCCGCCGGGGACCGCCCCGGTCGGGCCCCGCGGACCGCGCGCCCGGGGCCCGGCCCTCCGGTCCCGGGCCGTGGGAGGCGGTTCCCACCCCCGATGCCCCGGCCTTGGACGATGTCGTGTATGTTTTGAAAACGGTTTTCATTTCCAAAGAGAGGAGGCGACCATGCGCGTGGCCGTGATCACCGGCCTGCA
This sequence comes from Nocardiopsis sp. CC223A, assembly GCF_030766825.1. Classification (GTDB taxonomy): domain Bacteria; phylum Actinomycetota; class Actinomycetes; order Streptosporangiales; family Streptosporangiaceae; genus Nocardiopsis. The sequence goes on along the minus strand of NZ_JASFDV010000020.1, from coordinate 89,444 downwards.
CCGCCCAGCGCGCGAGCGCGCCGTCGACGCCGCCCTGACCCTGCCCCGCACCCTCGTGGTCCACCACGACCTGTCGGCCATCGGCGAGGGCCACGTCACCCGCGTCACCCGCGACCACCGGGGCACACTCGGCCGCGACCCCGTCCACCTCGTCCACGCCTGCGCCTCGTGCACCCTGCGCGAGGACCTCATCCCCTTCCTGCTGGCCACCGCCGCCATCGGCGAACACGACCTGTGCGTCGTCGACGCCTGGGACGGCGTCGAGCCCCGCATGATCGCCGAAGCCGTGGCCGCCCAACCCGAACTCACCCTCACCGCCGTCGTCACCGCCGTGGACGCCGACCGGCTCCTACCCGACCTGGCCTGCCACGACGACCTCGTCGACCGCGGCCTGGACATCGCCGAGAACGACGACCGCGCCGTCAGCGAGGTGCTCACCTCCCAGATCGAGTACCCCACCGCGATCGCCCTGCACGGCCACCGCCACCTCGCCGAGGCCCGCGCCCTGATCGAGCACCTCAACCCGGCCGCCGCCGTCCTGGACCCCACCGACACCTCCGCCCTCACCGCAGGCCGGTTCGACACCGCCGCCGCGCACAACCGCACCGACCCGCTGGGCGTCCACCACTGCGGCCGCACCACCGGGCGGGTGAGCACCGTCGTGTGGTCGCGGCGCCGCCCGCTGCACCCCGCCCGCCTGCACGAGGCCATGGACCACCTGGTGTCCATGACCCTGCGCGGCCGCGGCCGCCTGTGGCTGGGCAGCCGCCCCGACACCGTCCTGGTGTGGGACTCCCACCGCGACCTGGCCACCGTGGCCGCCGCGGGCCCCTGGCTGGCCGCGCTGCCCGAGGCCGCCCTGGAGATGGTGCCCGACGCCCGCCGCACCAGCGCCCTCCTGGACTGGGACCCCACCGTGGGCGACCGCGGCCAGCACCTGGCGTTCACCGGCGTGGACCTGGACGCCGACCGGCTCACCGCCCTGCTCGACTCCTGCCTGACCACCGACGACGAGACCGCCTTCGCCGACGACCCGTTCGCCGCCGCCGAGGGCTGAGAGGAGAACCCGCATGCCGACCGCCCGCCGCCCCGACAAGAAGAGGGCGCCCCGCAAGTTCGCCAACCCCCTGGGCGACCTGGACTACATCGACTACAAGGACACCGACCTGCTGCGCCGGTTCATCTCCGAGAAGGGCAAGATCCGCAGCCGCCGCGTCACCCGCGTCACCGCCCGCCAGCAGCGGCTCATCGCCGCGGCGATCAAGAACGCCCGCGAGATGGCCCTGCTCCCCTACCCCGGACCCCACTCCCCGCGCTGACACCCCGGACCCGACACCACCACCGAGACAAAGAGAGGAACCGGCCCGTGTCCCGTATCTGCCAGGTCACCGGCAAGGCGCCCGCCTTCGGCAACGCCGTCTCCCACTCCCACCGGCGCACCAAACGCCGCTTCGACCCCAACATCCAGACCAAGCGCTACTGGCTGCCCGGCGAACAGCGGTTCGTCAAACTCAAGGTCAGCACCAAGGGCATGAAGGTCATCGACGCCCGCGGCATCGAACGCGTCGTCGCCGACATCCGCGCCCGCGGGGAGAAGGTCTGATGGCCAAGAAGAGCAAGATCGCCCGCAACGAGCAGCGCAAGGCCGTCGTCGCCCGCTACGCCGAGCGCCGCGCCGAACTCAAACGCCTCATCAAGAGCCCGCACACCGACGAGGACACCCGCGCCGCCGCCGTGGCCGAACTGCGCCGCCAACCCCGCGACGCCAGCGCCACCCGCGTGCGCAACCGCGACTCCGTCGACGGCCGCCCCCGCGGCCACCTGCGCAGGTTCGGGCTCTCCCGGATCCGCTTCCGCGAGATGGCCCACCGCGGCGAACTGCCCGGCGTCACCAAGTCCAGCTGGTAGCGGCCCGCGCCGCCCCTCCCGGTCCGGGCGCCCCCGCCCCCTCCTCTCCCTCCTCACGGCGGGGGCGCCCCCGGCCCGCATCCCCGCGTTCCCCTCCCACCGGGGACGCACCCCCCTACCATGACAACCGTTGTCATTTCCGCACCGTGGCGCGACCACGCCCCGACCCACCAGGAGCACGGGTGTCCCCGACCCCAGCACCCCCGCTGACCGCACCACCACCCCCGACACCCGCGCACCCCACCGGCCCCCGCTGGCTCACCACCCCCACCGGCACCGCCACCACCGCCCTGGCCCTGGCCCTGCTCCTGGCCGCCTCCACCCTGCCCGCCATCGGCCTGGGCACCGCCCTGGTCCCACCCGCCGAAACCGCCCACTACCTGTGGGCCGCCCTCACCGGCGGCACCATCACCCCCGACGAAGTCACCCGCTACCAGATCATCTGGAACATCCGCACCCCCCGCGTCCTCCTGGCCGCCCTCGTCGGAGCCGGCCTGGGCGCCGTCGGCGTCGCCGTCCAGGCCCTGGTCCGCAACCCCCTCGCCGACCCCTACATCCTCGGCGTCTCCTCCGGCGCCTCCGTCGGCGCCGTCACCGTCACCGTCCTGGGCGCCCTGGCCGCCCTGGGACCCCACGCCGTCTCCGCCGGCGCCTTCGCCGGGGCACTGGCCGCCACCCTCCTCGTACGCCTCATCGCCCGCACCGCAGCAGGCATCACCCCCCTGCGCCTGGTCCTGACCGGCGTCGCCCTCTCCTTCGGGTTCCAGGCCCTCATGAGCGTCATCGTCTACCTCGTCCCCGGCAACGAGGCCACCGCCACCGTCCTGTTCTGGACCATGGGCGGATTCGGCGCCGCCACCTGGGGCGCCCTGCCCGTGGTCGCCGCCCTGGTCCTGGCCGGCCTGGCCGTACTGCACACCCTGGCCCGCCGCCTGGACGCCGCCGCACTGGGCGACGAGACCGCCGCCAGCCTGGGCGTGGACACCGACCGGCTGCGCCGCGTCCTGTTCCTGGTCACCGCCCTGATGACCGGCGCCATGGTCGCCGTCAGCGGCGCCATCGGATTCGTCGGCCTGGTCGTCCCCCACGTCGTCCGCATCCTCGTCGGCGCCGCCCACCGCCGCGTCCTCACCATCGCCCCCCTGGCCGGCGCCGTCCTGATGATCTGGGTCGACCTGGCCTCACGCACCCTGGCCGCACCCCGCGAACTCCCCCTGGGCGTCCTCACCGCCCTCATCGGCGTCCCGGTGTTCCTCACCCTCATGCGCCGCCGCGGCTACCTCTTCGGAGGCCGCTGATGCACCTGAACCTGGACGGCCTCACCGTCGCCCTCGACGGCGCCACCCTCGTCCACTCCCTGTCCCTGGACGTCCCCGACGGCTCCGTGGTCGGCCTCGTCGGACCCAACGGCTCGGGCAAATCCACCGCCCTGCGCTGCATCTACCGGGCGCTGCGCCCCACCGGCGGCACCGTCCGCGTCGGCGGCGACGACCTCGCCACCCTCACACCCCGCGAAGGCGCCCGCCGCATCGCCGCCCTCACCCAGGAGAACACCGGCGACCTCGACTTCACCGTCGCCGAGGTCGTCGCCCTGGGCCGCGTCCCCCACCAGCGCGGCAACACCCCCCTCACCGCCCGCGAACGGCGGCTGTGCGCGGACGCCATGGACGCCATGGACATCACCCACCTCGCCCACCGGGGCGTCCTCACCCTCTCCGGCGGCGAACGCCAACGCGTCCTGATGGCCCGCGCCCTGGTCCAGGAACCCCGCGTCCTGGTGCTGGACGAGCCCACCAACCACCTCGACGTCCGCCACCAGATCCACCTGCTCTCCCTGCTGCGCGAGGTCGGCGCCACCACCCTGGTCGTCCTGCACGACCTCAACCTGGCCGCCGCGGCCTGCGACCGCATCGGCGTCCTGGACGCCGGACACCTGGTCGCCACCGGCACCCCCGCCGACGTCCTCACCCCCGACCTGGTGCGCAAGGTGTTCGGCGTGGAGGCCACCGTCGTCCCGCACCCGCTGACCGGCGCCCCCCAACTCCTCTACCGTCTCACCCACCAGGAAGGCACCCCGTGAACCGCTTCCCCCTCCCCCTACGCCCCTTGACCGCAGCGTCCATGGCCCTGGCCGCCCTGGCCGCCACCGGCTGCGGCGCCCGGGTCGAACAGGACCCCGCTCAGGCGGGCGCGGCCCCCGAGGCCGTCACCGTGAACCGCTGCGGCGAGGAGATCGAGTACACCACCCCGCAACGCGCCGTGGTCTACGAGGGCGGCAGCGCCGACAAGATGTTCGCCCTGGGCCTGACCGACCACGTCCACGGATACGTCATGCCGCCCGCCAACCCACCGGTCACCGAATCCCCCTGGGCCGACGAATACGCGAAGGTCGAATTCCTCAGCGACGACCTCCTCAACCGCGAACTCGTCGTGGACGCCGACGCCGACTTCGTGGTCGCCGGCTGGAACTCCGGCTTCAGCGACCAACGCGGCATCACCCCCGAGATCCTCGACGGGCTCGGCATCCAGAGCTTCATGCACACCGAGTCGTGCTTCAACTACCCCGGATACCCCGAGAGCGTCACCCCGTTCGAGGGCCTGTACACCGACCTGGAACGCCTGGGGGCGATCTTCGGCGTCCAGGACCGGGCCGCGGAAGTGGTCGCCGACTACCGGGCGCGCGTGGAGGCCGTCCGGGAACAGGCACCCCAGGGCGACCCGGTCCCGGTGTTCCTCTACGACTCCGGCACCGACCAGGCGTTCACCGCCGGCTCCCAGGTGCCGCCCAACGACATCATCCGCTTCGCGGGCGGACGCAACATCTTCGCCGACCTGGACGAACGCTGGACCCAGGTCGGCTGGGAGGCCGTCGTGGAGGCCGACCCGGAGGTGATCATCATCCTCGACTACGGCGACCAGCCCGCCGACGACAAGATCGCGTTCCTGACGGAGCAGCCCGCCCTGGCCGACGTCCCCGCCGTGGCGGAGGAGAACTTCTTCATCCTCGACTACAACGAGGGCATCTCCGGCCCCCGCAACATCGACGGCCTGGAGAAGTTCGCCGAATACCTGCGCGAACACACCTCCTGACCCCGACCCGGCGCCCTCCCCGCACCCCCGCCGGGAAGGGCGCCGCCCCACCCCCGCCCGCGGACACGCACGCGATCCGACCTCCTCCCGGACACGCGGACCGACAACCGGGCCCAAGCCCGCCGCACGTACTCGACTACCTGCGGAAAGGGCCGTTAAACGTGGGCCGCTCCGCGACGGCGCACCACCGAAGGACGGTGTTTACGCGATGCGGCGCGGGCTAGTGGCCAGGTGCACTCCCATTGGCTCCGACCCGAGGAGGGGGACCGGAAATGGCGACCAACAGCATCTCCGACATCATGACCACCCAGGTGCACACCGTCTCGCCCGACACGTCCTTGCAGGAGGTCGCGCGGATCATGCGCGACTCCGACCTGGGCGACGTCCTGGTGACCGAGGAAGGCCACCTGGTGGGCATCCTCACCGACCGGGACCTGGTCGTGCGGTGCGTGGCCGAGGACGGGAACCCCGCCGGCCACACCGCAGGCGAGATCTGCAGCTCCGAGGTGGCCACCGTGCCACCGCAGAGCGACATCCGCGACGCGGTGAACACCATGCGCGAAGGCGCCGTACGCCGCCTCCCCGTCGTGGACGGCGACCGGGTCGTGGGCGTCGTGACCATGGGCGACCTGGCCCAGGCCATCGACCGGAACTCGGCCCTGGCCGACGTCAGCGCCGCGGCGCCCAACCGGTGACACGGCGCCCCGCGCCGGGCGCCCGCCGTCCGCTCACGGGGGACCGGACGGCGGTGCACCGGCCGGTGCGCACCCGGTCCCGGTGATCCGCTCACCGGGACCGGACGGCCCCGCCACCGACCCGCCCGCGCCGCGGGCACCCGATGCCCGCGGGCCCCTCCCGGTACCGCACCTCCCCCGGCGGTACGCCGACCCCCGGGCCGCCCCGCCCCCCGGCCGCAGGGCACCGCGCCCCCACCGCACCCGCCCCCGGACGGTCACCGCCACCCGCCGCAGCCCCCTGAGCGCCCCCCGAACCGCCGAACTCACAGACCCCATGCCGGGGTCAACTCTCCAAAAAAGAAGAGACCGAAATGTTAGCCGCCGTCCCAGTGGGCACATAGGCCCCGAGGTCACCCCACGAGACCACCCCGACGGCACCGGGTGAACGCGGTGTCCGACCCGCCCGCCACGACCCACACGAGCACGTGGGGCCACCGACCGGCACACCGACCGGCACACCGACAAGGCAGCGGACACCGCACCGGCACCCGCCGACCGCGGACCGCACCGCGAGCACCACTCCCGTTCACGCGGAGGAAGGCATGTCCATCGAGACCGGCCCCACCGTCGACGTGAAGGAAGAAGAAGTCGACGGGCGCTCGGCAGAAGAACTCCTGGAAGAGCTGCGCACCCTGCTCCCGGACACTCCGGAGGCGCTCCGGATCCAGGAGGAGGTCCTGGAGCTGTACCGGCCCCTGCTGTACCGCATCGCCCGCCACTACAGCGGACGCGGCGAACCCTACGAGGACCTGCGCCAGACCGCCCACCTGGGCCTGGTCAAGGCCGTCCACGGCTACAACCCCGACCGGGGCAAGAAGTTCATCTCCTACCTGCTGCCCACCGTCACCGGCGAGATCAAACGACACTTCCGCGACCACACCTGGGCGATCCGCGTCCCCCGCCGCCACCAGGAACGGCGCGGCCGCCTCCACCGCGTCAGCGTCGAGTTCCAGCAGCGCCACGCCCGCGAACCCCGCACCGACGAACTCGCCCGCGAGATGGGCCTGCCCCGGGCCGAGGTCGAGGAACTCCTCCAGGCCTCCGAGGCCTACAGCACCCTGTCCCTGGACCTGCCCGACCACCGCGACGAGGAGAACAGCCCCACCCTGGAGGAGAGGATCGGCGGCGAGGACGACTCCTACGAACTCGTACTGGAACGCGAGTCCCTGCGCCCGGCCATGTGCTGCCTGGACGACCGCGAACGCGTCCTGCTCCGGCTGCGCTTCTTCGAGGACCTCACCCAGGCGCAGATCGCCGAGGAGATCGGCTGCTCCCAGATGCACGTCTCCCGGCTCCTGGCCGCCACCCTGGACAAACTCAAGGAACGGGTGGACCGCGAGGACACCACGAACTGAAAAGGGACACAGGTGACCCGCGCCGCCCGCCGGACCGAACGGCTCCCGGCCCGCGCCGCCCGCCGGACCCGACGGATCCTGACCCCCGGCACACAGGAGCGCGACACCGCCCTGGTGATCCTCAAGGCGGCCCTGGCCGCCACCCTGGCCTGGCTGGTCTCCTTCGGCCTCATCAAGGCGACGACACCCGCGTTCGCACCGTTCGCCGCCCTGATGATGATCGAGACCACCCTCTACCGCTCCCTGCTGCGCTCGCTGCGCATGCTCGGCGCGGTCCTGCTGGGCATCGCCCTGACCACCGTCCTGGCGATCCTGGCGGGCCCGGGGTACGCGGTCTTCGCCCTGGCGGCGCTGGCGGCCCTGCTGATCGGCCGCTGGCGCCGCCTCGGCGACCAGGGGACCCAGGTCGCCACGGCCGCGTTCTTCGCCTTCTCCGTCTTCGTGTCCCTCAACGGGGCCCAAGAAGTGGTCGCCCAGGCCGCCGAGATCTTCGCCGTCGTCCTCGTCGGAGCCGCCATCGGGGTGGCCGTCAACCTCCTCCTGCTACCGCCGCTGCGCCTGCGCGGCGCCGCCGCGGCCGTCGCCTCCCTCGCGGGCGGACTGCGCCGCCTGTGCCAGGACATGGGCGAGGCCATGCACGAGGGCCGACCCGACCCCGACACCGCACAGCGGTGGGGTGCACGCACCGACGAACTCCTGCGCAGCGCCCGGCAGGCGCGCGAGGCCACCGGCACCGCCCAGGAGAGCACCTTCTACAACCCGCGCCGCCTGCTGCACACCGACAGGCTCCGCGTCCGCGACCACGACCGGCTCATCGACGCCCTGGAACGGGCCGCCCACCAGGCCGCCTCCATCGCCCGAAGCCTCTCGCGCGCGGACCCGGACGACGGGGACACCGGACCCGCCATGATGGCGCGGTGCGCGGATCTGCTCCTGACCGCCGCCGACGCCTGGCACGTCCTGGAGGGCTGGGAGGACACCGGCTCCCCCAGCTGGAACCCCCCGGTCCAGGAGTTCCACGCGGCCGTCGAACGCACCGACCGCGCCGAACAGGAACTGGAGGCGCACTGCCGCGGCGACGGCGGCCCGCCGCTGGACGACCCCGCGCTCCCCTACGGGGTGCTCCTGGTGGAGTCGGTGCGCCTGCTCGACGAGCTGCGGGCCGTGGACGAGGTCCTGACCGCCTCCGCCGCACCCGCCCGCTGAACCGCGCCCCCGCCCGCGAACCGCAAGCCCGTGGCCCGCAGCCCGACCGGACGTGAGCCGGATACGGGCCGGACGTGAGAACGTGGCCCCGGAGCCCCTCCCCCGCGACCGCACCCACCTTCCGGAAAGGCCGACCATGCCGACCCTGTTCACCCGCATCATCGACCGCGAACTGCCGGGCCGCTTCGTCTGGGAGGACCCGGTCGCCGTCGCGTTCCTCACCATCGCGCCCCTGCGCCCCGGACACACCCTCGTCGTACCGCGCGCGGAGGTCGACGACTGGACCACCGCCGACCCGGGCCTGCTGGCCCACTGCACGGACGTGGCCCAGGCCATCGGCCAGGGCGTGAAGAAAGCCTGGGACGCCCCCCGCGCAGGCCTGCTCATCGCCGGACTGGAAGTCCCCCACCTGCACATCCACGTCTCACCGATCTGGGAACTGGGCGACCTCGACGTGTCGGACCTGCCCGTGGAGAAGGACGAGGCGGCCCTGGACGAGGTCGCCGACCGGCTGCGCCGGGCACTGACCGAACTCGGCTACCCCCAGGCGGTCCCGCCCCGCTGAGCACCGGCGAGACCCCTCGGAACGCACCCCCTGCTCCGGCTCGCACCTGTTGGACAACCGGCGCGGACCGGAGCAGAGTGGGACCGTCTCACCGGCCGACCCGCCGCCCCCACCGGGCGCACCGGCCACACCAGCCGCACGAGAAAGCCCGCACGATGACCTACGTCGCCGCACCCGAACGCTACGACGGGACCATGCTCTACCGTCGCACCGGCCGCTCCGGCCTGGACCTGCCCGTGCTCTCCCTGGGGTACTGGCACAACTTCGGCGACGACCGCCCCTTCGAGACCCAGCGGGACATCGCCCGCCGCGCCTTCGACCTGGGCATCACCCACCACGACCTGGCCAACAACTACGGTCCGCCCTACGGCGCCGCCGAGATCAACTTCGGCCGCCTCATGCGCGAGGACTTCGCCCCCTACCGCGACGAGATGGTGATCTCCACCAAGGCCGGCTGGGACATGTGGCCGGGCCCCTACGGGCAGGGCGGCGGGTCCCGCAAGTACGTGCTGGCCTCCCTGGACCAGTCACTGAAGCGCATGGGCCTGGACTACGTCGACATCTTCTACTCCCACCGCCTGGACGCCTCCACGCCGCTGGAGGAGACCATGGGGGCGCTGGACACCGCCGTGCGCCAGGGCAAGGCCCTGTACGTGGGCATCTCCTCCTACGACGCCGAACGCACCCGGCGGGCGTACGAGATCCTGCACGAACTGGGGACACCGCTGCTCATCCACCAGCCCTCCTACTCGATGCTCAACCGATGGATCGAGACGGAGGGGCTGCTCGACACCGTCGGCGAACTCGGCGTGGGCGTCATCGGGTTCACCGCGCTCGCCCAGGGGCTGCTCACCGGCCGGTACCTGGACGGGGTCCCGGAGGGCTCCCGGGCCACCCAGGACAAGTCCTTCGACACCGGATGGCTGTCCCAGGAGACGCTGGGACACCTGCGCGCGCTCAACGACATCGCCGAGAAGCGCGGACAGACCCTGGCGCAGTTGGCGCTGGCCTGGGCGCTGCGCGACCCGCGCGTGACGTCGCTGGTCATCGGGGCGTCGTCGGTGGCGCAGCTGGAGCAGAACGTGGCGGCGCTGGGGAACCTGGAGTTCACCGACCAGGAGCTGGCGGCGATCGACGAGCACGCGATCGACGGCGGCGTCGACCTGTGGCGCGACGCCCGGACCGGCGCCATGTAGCCGCCGGGGCGGTCGCGCCGACGGAGGCCGTCGTCGGCGCGACCGCGGTCCCCTCGCGGGTCAGCGGGTCAGCGAGCGCAGGAGCGCGGACCATTCGCCGGGGGCGAAGGAGAGGTGGCCTGCCTCGCGGTGCCGCGTGTCCCGGACGTCCGTGGTCCTGGGGGTCTCCCGGACCTCCACGCAGTTGCCCTCACAGTTGCTGTAGGTGCTCTTGCGCCATTCGTCCATGGATATACCTTTCGCGTTCTTTGACAGCTTCGACCTACTTGTACACCGTGTTTCCCATCGAGGAACAGAACACGCACGTGCGAGGTGGGGACCCGCGCCCGCCCTGATCGGAGGCGGGGACCCGGCCCCCGGGTGGAGCACGAGGAAACCCCCCGCGCGAACGCGGAGGGTCGAAGGGGGAACCGGAAAGGTCAGCGGCTCACGGCCCGGACAAGAGCGGCCCACTCCACCCGGTCGAAGGTCAGGTACCCGGCCTCGCGGTTCTGCGTGTCCCGGACGTTCGCGCCCGCGGCGAACTCACGCGCCTCCACACAGTCGTTGCTTCCACCGCTGTAACTCGACTTGTGCCACTCAGTCACTGCCCAACCTCTTCACTTCTTCGCGGACGGCCCGGAGAGAGGCCTCCGGATCCCATGCCAGCCCTTGCAGGGTCCCCAGCAACATCCTGCGCTGAGCAACCACCGTCGCGCTGGTCAGGATGCGTCCTTCTACAGCGCTCTCAACGTAAGCGAGTTCCGTGGAGTCTCGCATGGTGATCACCCGGAAGGAACCTGAGTTACCGGGATGCCTGGGGTGATCTGCTGGCATGACCTGTAGCGTAATGCGCCCGCCCTCCGCCAGATCAGCGAGGTGGGTGAGCTGCTCCCTGATGACTTTCACTCCCCCGTACCTGCGATGCAGCAAGGTCTCATCCAGCACCAGCCACAGCAACGGACGCAGCGAGTTCGCGAAATGCCCCGCGCGCGTGACACGCTCGGTCACGCTTCTCTCCAGCTCATCCGGAGAGAGCCATGGCAGAGCCGTACGGATCAGCGTCTCGGCATACCGCTCGATCTGTAGATAGCTGGGCAAAGCCAAAGCCTGATACTCCCATATGGCCTCCGCATCCTGAATCGCCGTGGCGATCTCCGACAACCAGGGAGCACGGTTGTTGCCGGTCAGGTCTTCCCACAGGCGCGAGAGTCTCCCGAAACCGATCGACTCGTCCAGCGCTTTTCGAAGCGTCGGCGACGGCGGCGCCTTCCCGCGCTCCACATCCGATATCTGGCTTTTGCTGCTCTGGACACGATTGGCCAGCGCGGTCTGCGTCAACTCCGCCTCGGTGCGCAGACGTGCCACCTCACGGCCGTAACGCAGCAGGACTTGCTTCGGTACAGGGGGCATACGTCCAGGAGAGCACATCCTCCGCTCCCACCGGAGCGATTCCGCGAAATTCCGAAGTCACCGGAACCTCGCCGACGAGCGAACAAGCCCCTTTACCTGGCACTTTCCAGCGGCGGACACTTCAGGCGTACCCGAGTTCACCATGTGCCAGGAGCCGCCACATGCCACCCGCACCCTCTTCCGAACTCCACGAGGAAGCCGTCCTCGCCCTCCACTCCGCGCTGCGACGGCGCGGGATCGCCGCGAGGGACGGCGACCTCCCCGGCTCCGTCCACGCCGAATACGCGGGACGCCGGGTGACCGTCCGCCACACCGACCACCGATGGTGGCGGCCCATGCCCGGCGAACCCCACACCACCGTCCCGGTCGCCCGCTCCGGCGACGAGGACACCCTGGCCCGCGACCTCGTCACCGAACTCCTGGGACGACTGTGAACCCCCTGACCTTCGCCGAGTTCGCCCGGCTCACCGCGCCACGCGCCCGCCCGGTCCCGGCACCGCGACCGGCCGAACGGCCCCCGCTCCCACGACGTACCCGCACACACCGACCGACCGCAGAAGGGAACCACGACATGTCCCGCACCGGACCCGGCGGCCCCCGCCGCAGGCGACCCCCCACCCCGGCCCAGCAGGAACGCGCCGACGAACTCTTCGACGCCCTCTCCTCCGCCCTGCGCGACATCAAGGAACCCGGCGCCGACCCGGTCGCCGCCCTGCGCCACGCCGACCACACCTTCGGCATCCTCCACGCCCACCTGTGCCGGGGCGGCGCCCTGCCCACCCCCTGGCACAAGGCCCGGCACCCCTGAAACGCCCCCGCACCCGAAGGACCCGCCCGTCCCGGCCGCGGCGCCCCGCACCCGGCCGGGGCCCACCGCGCCCACTGGCTCACCACGGAACCCGCCCCCGCACCCCGTGCCCCCGACCACAAGCGCCGGTACCGCCCCCGCCCCTACCCCACCCGTCACACCCACCGGACAGGACGAGACGCCACCACCACCGACACCCACCTCACCCCTCACCCTCCAGGATCCGCCGCAGCGTACGGCGGCCGATCCGGCTCATCGGTGGATTGCTCTCGCGGTAGTACCAGACCAGCCCCAACGCCTGCTCGAACGCCCAGGCCCGCCCGCGCTCCCACTCCGCGTCACCGACCCCCGACGCCTCCCGGAACACCGCCCGCGGCCCCTCCTCCAACACATGCCAGACGCACACCAGGTCCAGCGCCGGATCCGCCGCAGCCAACCCGCCCAAACACGCCGGCGGAGATGTTCGCGGCGCATCAGGAGATACGGCTGGCCGCGTGAAATAGGCGGTTCAAACCCTGTCCGGAAACAGCAGGGCCCCTCAACCACACCCACCAGGCGCCCCTCCCGCACCAGCAGATTGCCCGGCATGAGGTCTCCGTGCGTCATCACGTCCGGATCGCCCCCACGCGGCAGGTCACCATGTTTCCCGGAGGATGCCCCGGCCTTCAGGCCGGGGAGGAACCCGGGCAGGCGACCGCATTTTTCTGTTTCCCCCGCCCCCTGCTCCGCCCTGGTGTAATTTTCGTCCTATGCGGACGGCGTACAAGGTCCGGGCCTACCCCGACCCCGAACAAGCGGCCCAACTGGGCCGCACGTTCGGGTGCGTGCGCCTGGTGTGGAACAAGACCCTGGCCGAGCGCCGTACCGCCTACCACCAGCGCGGCGAGAGGACCACCTACCAGCAGACCGACGCCGCGCTGACCGGGTGGAAGAAAACCCAGGAGTTGGCGTTCCTGTCCGAGGTGTCCTCGGTGCCGTTGCAGCAGACGCTGCGCCACCAGCACACCGCGTTCTCCAACTTCTTTGCCGGGCGGGCCCGCCACCCCCGGTTCAAGTCCCGGTCGGGACGCCAGTCGGCGCACTACACCCGGTCGGCGTTCCGCATCAGGGACGGGGAGTTGTTCCTGGCCAAGCAGAAGACGCCGCTGCGGCTGGCGTGGTCCTTCGACGAGGTCGACCTGCGCACGCTGGACCCGACCACGGTGGTCGTCTCGCGCGAGCCCGACGGGCGCTGGTACGCGACCTTCGCCGTGGAGGTCGACGACCCGGCCCTCGCACCCGGGGTCGGGCCCGTGGTCGGGATCGACTTGGGCGTGGCCGACTTCGCGACCCTGTCCACCGGGGAGAGGATTCCCAACCCCCGCCACCTGGCTCGCAAAGCGAAGAACCTGGCCCGCTACCAGCGCCGGATGGCCCGCAAGGTCAAGGGGTCCAACAACCGGCGCAAGGCCAAACGGAAGGTCGCGGTGGCGCACCGCAAGGTCCGCCACGCCCGCAATGATTTCCTGCACAAGACCACCACCAGGTTGGTGCGCGAACACGACGTGATCGCGATCGAGGACCTCAACGTCTCGGGGATGACCGCCTCCGCGTCCGGGACCCTTCAGGCGCCGGGGAAGCGGGTGCGGTGCAAGGCCGGTCTCAATCGGGCGGTGCTGGACGCCTCCTTCGGGGAGTTCCGCCGCCAACTGGAGTACAAGGCCCAACGGTGCGGGCACACCGTGGTGGTGATCGACCGGTGGTTCCCCTCCTCCAAGACCTGCTCGGAGTGCGGGCACCTCCTCCGGAGTCTTTCGTTGGGCACCCGCTTCTGGGAGTGTCCGGCCTGTCGCGTACGGCACGACCGTGAGGTGAACGCGGCGAAGAACATCGAGGCGGCAGGACGTGCCGTGCTCCGGGGGAAAGCCCCGGGGTATGCCTGCGGAGCCGGTGTGAGACGGCCGGGGTCCCCCCTGCCGCGGTCGGCGACGAAACAGGAAACCGCTGTTGTGAGGCAGTCCGCGTGAGCGGAACCGGGCCATCGGGCCCGGTCGGAATCCCCCTCCTTCAGGAAGGGGAGGAAGTCAAGCAGCCGCCCCTCCCACAACCGGCGCAGCCCGAGCACGTCCAGCAACCCCTCCGAACGCTCCAGGCAGGTGCGCACCCACTCGTCGTGATCGGCGATACGGCCACCGCGTCCCCGCCCGGCGAACACCCGCCCCCGGGTGTCGATCGCACGCACCCCGCGCACGAACTCGGCCAGGTCCACGGCGAAACCGGCACCGCCCCCGGCCTCGACCCGATCCGCGGGAGTCCCCGGCAACCGCGTCTGCACACTCCACGGCATCGGATAGCCCTCCCCCGGAGCACCGATCGCCACCGGCTCGGGAGTGGCGAAACGGGTACGCCCCGCAAGCTCACGCGCCGCCGCGTCCTCCCCCGTCAAAACGAGCAGCGCGGCCTCCGGATCCACCGGCTGCAGAGGGAACCGGGCGACGAGCCCCTCCCCCAACAGGAACACCGCGTTGACCGTCCCCCCGGGCAGGACCGGGACCAACGGCAGCCCCGCCCACTGCGGGAACTGCTCCCGGATGAGCCGCGCCGCGACCTCCGGGGTGACGACGAGCTGACCGCTGTGCATGAGCATCCGCCCAGTCTGGCGACCCGGCACCCGAACAGCACCCGATTTTTCCCGCCCGCCCGTCCCCCGCCCGCCCGGTCACCCGGGCGCCCGGTCAGCGCACCACCCGGTACGTCACATGCGTCACCCCGGTCGCCGCCCGCGACTTCACCTGCTCCAACCGCAACGGCCCGACACCCTCGAACAACCGCGTCCCACCACCGAACACCACCGGCACGATGTGCAACCGCAGCTCGTCGATCAGCCCCGCGGCCAAGAACTGGTCGACCGTGGCCGCCCCGCCCGCCACCGCGACGTCCCCGCCCCCGGCCGCCTCACGCGCCCGCGCCAGCGCGGCCCCGATCCCCTCGGTGACGAAATGGAACGTGGTGCCGCCCGCCATCGGCTGCGGGTCACGCGGATGGTGGGTCAGCACGAACACCGGCGCGCGGAACGGCGGGTCCTCACCCCACCACCCGTTCCACTCCCGGTCCCACCCGCCGCGCACGGGACCGAACATGTTGCGCCCCATGATGTAGGCCCCGGCCTGCGCCATCCGCGCGAGCTCGACCCGGTTCTCCTCGGGGGTGTCGAACATCCAGGCGTGCAACGCCGCCCCCGAGCCGTCACCGCCGTCGTCACCGAACGGACGCTCCTCGCTCTGGCCGAGCCCCGCCGAATACCCGTCGATCGAGATGGACAGGTCACAGGTCACCCTGGTCATGTCGGCCCTCCCCTCCTCCGGGCGGACCGGACCCGCCGGCCCGCGAACGGCGCCGGACGGCCGGACCACCCCGGCTCCGCTCCGGGTCCACCCCGGAGCACGATCATCCCCCGGAGCACCGACACATCCGAGCGAGCGCGCCGACAGGAGGAGAGGACGCCCCGGACACGGCGGCGCCCCGGGGAACACCGCCCCGGGGCGCCTTGCCGATCGCGGAGAACGCGTGACGGACGACCGCCGCTCCTTCAGCCGGGGAGCCCGGCGACGACCTCGTCCAGCTCCGCCAGCCGCTCCGGGCACACGTACTCGACGTTCACCCTGCGCAACGCGAGTTCCGCCTCGTCATCGGCACTCATCGTGGTCGCCAGCGCGAACATCCCCTCCTCTTCCTCGCAGGTGCTCTCGGCCTCGCTCTGGATCTCCGCCCACGTGGCGTCCGTGAGCTGGTCCCTGCCCAGGGCCGCCGCGGCCGCGGACCGGTGGGTGTCCCCACCGGAGGAGGAACCGCACCCCGTGAGCAGGAGGGCGGCCGCGGCTGCGGCCGATATCGAGGTCGGCAGAAGTGTTCGCGTCATCATGGGGGATGCCTCTCGGAGGGCGCCGGAGCGGGCAGCGCGAAAATGTGGTGCCCAACAGTGTGCAGCACACCGCCCCGGAGCAGGAGTTCAGGGTCACGTGGCATAGACCTCAATTCCCGTACACGCGAACGTCACCCGCCGAGCCCCTGGCTCCCGCCCGCGGTACCGTCCAGGGCATCGACCACAGGCACGGCCGGCCGCTCGACGGAGCGGCCGGCCGTGCCGACACCACCAGGAAGGAGGAGGGCGTTCCCTCCCGGCCCTGAAGGACCGGGTTCCCGCGCCCACCGAATCGATGACGCACATGACCGGCCTGCTGACACCCCGCCTGCCCGCCGGGATCACCCTGCCCGAGCCCCTGGACCGGGCCTGGGCGTGGATGGAGGCCCAGGGCTTCGGGCTCACCAACGAGCACGGGTACTTCCTCACCCCGTACCCGGGCGACCGGCAGCTCGGCGTCGTGTTCTCGCCCGGCGAGAGCCTGAGCGGGTGGTTCGAACCCGGCGAGCCCGGCCACGACGACCTCGTGCCGCTGGGCGAGATCGCCGGTGACGGCAGCTGGTGCCTGCTGTGGAACGACGCCGGGACGGCACGGTTCGTGGTCCTGGGCTCGGACGGAGAGGCATTCCTCCTGGCCGACTCCGCGATCGACTTCCTGCGCCTCATCGCGATCGGCTACAACGGCATCCCCTACGCCGATCTCCTGACGGAGCCGTCGGAGGACGAGGAGTCCGTGGCGGCCCTCGCCCCCTTCCGGGCCTGGGTCGAGGCGGAGTTCGGCGTCGAGGTCCCCGACCACTGGCACACGGCCGACCCCGACCCCTTCGACACCTGGATCTCGGCGCTCAAGGACTGATGACCGGTGCCGGCCGTCGTCGACGGCGGGACGGGTCCGTCTGGTCTGTTCGTGGTGCATAGGACCACCACCTTTACGCCATAGATTTTCTTGGATCCGTCCGTCGCCGACGGCCCTGTCGCCCACCCCGGCTAATGTCCGTCCCATGTCGGAGCGCAACCTGATCCTCGGCACCCTCCGCCGGGCCCCGGGCGTCCTCTTCGTCGAGCCCGGCCGCCACCTGGTCACCCAGGCCGAGGTGCACGACCGCGCCAGAGCCGAGCGTGCGCGCCGTGGCCTGCCCGCCTCCCACCCCTACCTCGGCTGGCACACCCAGGCCGACGGCTTCGACCGCTCCGGCGCCCTCGTCCGTCCCCAACGCGTCTACTTCGGCGGCGACCGCGCCGCCGTCGCCCGCGCCCTCTCCCTCCTGGAGCCGCACGGCTTCGCCGTCCTGGGCGGGCGCGCCGACACCGAGGCGTTCGTCCTCCGCCGCGACGCGGCGCCCCGCCGCGCCGACCCCGCACTCGCCGACGAGTGGCGCACCCGCCTGGACGTCCTGGGCGACGACCAGTCCGGGCCGGTCCCCCTCCGCGACGGCGAGGAGGAACTCCTGCACGCGCTCATCGCCCACCCCGCCGTGCGCGACCTCCACGCCCCCGCCGCCCGGGCCCTGCGCCTGCGCGGCGCCCTCTCCCCCACCGACCTCGACACCGTTCTCTCCCCCGACGGCCTCGACGCGCTGCGGCCCCACGGCGACGAGGCCGCCGCCCTGGTCGCCCACGCCCTGGAGACCGGCCACCCCCGGGCCCGCCCGGCGGCCACCGTCCTGGCCGAACTCGGCCGCGCCGACGGCCGCGTGCTCAACCGGTGGAAGGACCCCGCGGCCGTGCGGGCCGCCCGGGCCGCCGCCCTGGAAGGGCGCCAGGTCTCGACCTTCCTCGACCTGGCCGCCGCCGACGGCGCGGACCCCGTGTCCGCGGCCGTCGACCTCGCCGAGGACATCAGGGCCGCGGGCGGCGAGGACGCCGCGCCCCGCGTGCTGGCGGCCGCCACCGGCCTCGTCTCCCGCTTCGGCGGCTCCACCCGCGACCACGCCCTGTCCGCGCTCCGCGACGAGCGGGTGCCGCCCTGGCTCCGGGCCGTCATCGCCGACCGCTGGACCCGCTCCCCGGTCCTGGCCGCCGACCCGTCCACGCGACCCACCCCCGAGACCCGGGCGGCGGCCTCCGCCTGGCCCGACACCGTCGACGCGGTGCGCGCCGCGGTCGGCCTGCCCCCGGGACCCGGGTTCGACCCCGAGCACCGGCCCGGCCGGGACGCCGCCATCGAACTGCGCGAGGCCGTCGTCGCCCGGCACCTGGACGGCCTGCGGGCCGCGCTCACCCGCCCCGGCCTCTCCGAGCCCGCGCTCGCCGTCCTCCTCGAACTCCTCCACGGCGCGAACGCCCTGCGCGCGCAGGATCTGGCACCGTTCGCCCGCACCTGGCGCAAGCGCCTCTTCGTGAAGCCGGACCCGTACACGAGCGCCCCGCCCGCCGTCGTGACGTACGCGGCGGCCCTGGCCGCACAGGGCGCGGACACCGCCGACAGGGTCGCCGACGCCGTGCTGCGCGACGCGCGCCGGTGGTCCCTGCCCGTCCGGCTGCTCCTGCTCGGCGCGGTCGACCGCGGCCGGGACGCCGACCTCGCCGCGGAGGCCGAACTCCTCCCCCACGCGCACGGGGGCGCCGAAGGCACCCAGGCCGCGGCGCACGCCCTGGCGCTGGTGCGCGCCCGCCTGCGCGGGACCACCCCGGTCGCGGCCGCCTGCGCGTCTGTGCTGGAGGCCCCCGAACGGCCGCCGTTCGTACGCCGCGGGTTCGCGAACGTCGCCGTCTCGGTGGCAGAGGGCGGCTCGGGCCTGTGGGCCCACCACTTCCGCAGGAACTCCGTGCGGGCCTTGGAGGCCGCGCTGCGCGTCGCCGGGGACGAGGACCTCCCCGCCCCGGCACGCCGCGCGGTCCTGGACCTGGCCGACGAGTCGTCGGCCCTGGACCGCACCGGCCGGTCCCGGCCGGAGAACGCGGCACGGCTGCGCGCGGAGCGCGAGGAACTCCGTTCCCGGCTCCGGGCGTGACCTCGGCCGGACCGCCGACGGGCGGATCGTGCGGCGCGCCCCGGGTCGGACCGCGGGGCGAACGGCCTCCGCCGCCCGCCCCGCGGCGTTCACCGGCCGTCGAACAGCCGGACCGCCGTCACCGCTCCAGCGCCCGGGCGTAGAACTTGGCGGGGTCCTCCGCCAGCGACGCCTTCACCGAGCGGCTCGCGTCGTCGACCAGCACCTCGATCGCGCCCGACCCCACCCCGTCCAGGCTGGCCCGGGCCACGTCCGCGGGGTCGATCTTGGGTACGTCGTAGTCGGCCATCATGTCGGTGTCGGCCGACCCGAGGTGGACCCCCTGCACCAGGGTCCCCTGGCCGGCCAGTTCGAGGCGGACGGCGTTGGTCATGTTCCAGGCGGCGGCCTTGGCCGCCGAGTAGGCCCCCGCGCCGTCGTAGGCGAACCACGACAGCGCCGACAGCACGTTCACCACCGCTCCGCCGCCGTTCGCCGCGAGCACCGGCGCGAAGGCCCGGATCACGCCGAGCGTGCCGAAGAAATGGGTGTCGAGTTCGAGCCGGATCGCGTCCGGGTCGCCCGTCACCAGGTTCGTTCCGGTGGCGATCCCGGCGTTGTTGACGAGCAGGGTGACGTCGGAGGCCCACGCGGCCGCCTCCGTCACCGAGTCCGCGTCCAGCAGGTCCAGGCGCAGCGCCTCGACCCGGGGGTCGCGGGCCTCGACGGACTCGGGACGGCGGGCCGCGGCGTAGACCTTCGCGGCCCCACGGGCCAGGAGTTCGTCGACGAAGCGCCGGCCGATACCGCGGTTCGCTCCGGTGACCAGTGCGACGGAGCCGGTGACGTCCATGGGTTCCCCCGATATCTCGTGTGCGGGCGGACGGGAATGCCCGCCTCGTTCGGATACGGTAGGACTTGACGTTGACGTCAAGGGCAAGCCCGCACAGGGTGATCTGGGTCAAAGGGGGAGAGCGGATGGGCGACACCCTGCGCATCGGTGCGCTGGCGGAGCAGGCGAAGGTGAGCACCCGGGCGCTGCGCTACTACGAGGAACAGGGGCTCCTCGCCCCGGAGCGCACGCCGAGCGGGCAGCGGATCTACCCGGCGTCCGCGGTCGAGCGGGTCCGGATCATCCGCCAGTTCTTCGCCGCGGGGCTGAACAGCCGCACCATCGCCGCCATCCTGCCCAGCGTCGACGCGGGGCGCGCGGCACCCGGGGTGCTGGAGTCCCTGCGCGCCGAGCGGGCCCGCATCTCCGCGGGCATCGCCGAACTCCAGGAGGTCGGGCGGCGGCTCGACCAGGTCATCGAGCTCACCGTCCACCCCGACCCCGAGCACTGCCCCGCACTGCGCGAGCAGGCGGCCCCGGCCGCCCCCTGACGGACGGCGCCCGCCTCACACCGCCCGGGCGTCGAACTCCTCGCGGTTCGCGAGCACCTCGGCCATGTGCTCCTCCGCCCACGCCTTGACGCCGCACATCAGATCGTGGAGCGAGAGCCCCAGGTCGGTCAGCTCGTAGGTGACCGTCACCGGCACCGTCGGGGTCACCGTACGGGTGACGAGGCCGTCGCGCTCCAACGAGCGCAGGGTCTGGGTGAGCATCTTCTGGCTGACCCCGGCCAGGCGCCGCGCCAGCTCCGAGTAGCGCATCGCCCGCGGCTCCTCCCCCGGCTCCCCGGCAGGGTGCGGCCCGCCGCCGCCCAGCGCGGCGAGGATCAGCGCGACCCACTTGTCGGAGATGCGGTCGAGCAACCGGCGGCTGGGGCAGGCCGCCAGGAACGCGTCGTAGTCGGCCTTCGCCTGTGTCCGCTTCTGCGCCGCGGTCCTCGTCGCCATCGGCCGGTCCTTCCTACCCGGGGGTGGGCTACGCACTTCGAGGTGCGTACTTCCCATTGGAGAGTTACCCCACCAGAGTGATGTGTGTCAGCTTCCGAGCGCAAGGCCCCCAGGGGCCTGAAAGGACGCCACCATGGGAACACCCACCTTCCGCACCGCCGTCGTCCGCGTCCCGAGCGGGCCGGACTCCATCGAGTTCGTCGACGTGCCGCTGCGCGAACCCGGCCCCGGCGAGATCCGCGTCCGGGTCGCCGCCGCCCCGGTCAACCCGGTCGACCTCGCGGTCGCCGCCGGGTTCTTCCACGGGCTCGGGATCATCGACCAGCCCGAGCACACGGGTCTGGGCTGGGACTTCTCCGGCACGGTCGCGGCCGTCGGCGAGGGGGTGGACCTGGCGGTCGGCACCCGGGTCGCGGGACTGGTCGGCGGCCTCGACCGGGACTTCGGGACCTACGCGGAGCAGTTGGTGCTCCCGGCCGCCGACGTGGCCGAGGTGCCCGAGGGGCAGGACCTGGTCGCGGCGTCCACGGTGCCGCTCAACGGATTGACCGCCGCCCAGCTGGTCGACCTGCTCGGCGACGCACCGCAGGAGGGGAACCGGCTGCTGGTGACCGGCGCGGCGGGCGCCGTCGGCGGATACGTGGTGCCGCTCGCGCAGGAGCGCGGATGGCGGGTGACGGGGCTCGCCCGGCCTGCGGACGAGGAGTTCGTCCGCGGCCTGGGGGCGGACTTCACCGACCGGGAGGCCGGAGGCTGGGACGCCGTCGCCGACACCGCGGCACTCCAGGGACGCGGGCGCGACCTGGTACGCGACGGCGGGGTCTTCGTGGGCGTGCAGCCGGGCTCGCCGGTGGCCCCGGAACGCGGGGTCGACGTGCGCACCGTGGGTGTGGTGCCGGACGGCGCCCGCCTGGCGGCCCTGCTCGCGCGCACCGCCGCGGGCGAGCTGCCGACCCGCGTACACGCGGCCGTTCCCCTGGCCGAGGCCGCCGACGCCCACCGGTCCTTCGCCAAGGGCGGCATCCGCGGCCGCTACGTCCTCCGCCCCTGACCCGCCGGCTGTTCCGCGCGCCCATCAACGACGCGCGGAACAGCACCACCCCCGCCCAACGGGCCTCAGGAGTCCACCACGGTCAAGACGATCGCGCACCGGGCGCCATACCCACGCGGGGAGCAGCCCGCGCCCCGGCTGGACACCGGCCGCGGCGTGGGACCATCCCCGCGTGCGCGGGGAGCAGCCAGGGGGATGGTTGACGCGAAAGCTGGCCGTTGGTCCATCCCCGCGTGCGCGGGGAGCAGGCCGGCGGCATGGTGGAGGGCGCCCAGATGACGGGTCCATCCCCGCGTGCGCGGGGAGCAGACTTGATGGCCTGCGACGATTCCACCGAAGACAGGGCGATTTTGCAAGTTCTCAAGAACCGGACACAGGGCACACCGGCACACCTTCTGCACATCACGCACGGAACCGTCCCTCGGTTCGGAGGCTGCTGAACATCCCCTCCACCATGAGCTCGACCGTGCGCTCGCGCTCCCGGCCGGTCACCTGCCTGGCCGCGGCGACGAAGCGCTGTGCCTCCTCGGTGGTGGGCAGGAGCCCGACGAGGAGTCCCGGCAGCGTCAGGCGCCGCAGCAGCAACTCGTTCTCCGAGGTCACGTGCGGCCGCCGCACCACCGACACGTTCACCCGGACCGCGTGTTCGTTCCCCCGCGGAACCCCCGGGCGGTCGTGCTCGATCGCCGCGTAGCGGAAGCCGTGCGCGAGATCGCAGGGTGCGCAGCCCAGCGGCCCCCGGCCGGTCCGCTCACCACAGTCGGCGCAGTCCAGCCGGTCCAGGGCGGCGTCCACCACACGCCAGTCGTGACGATCGGGTTCGTCGGCCACCATGGCGGCGAGCGCCACCTCGTCACCCCCGCCGAACTCCCCGACGAAACCGGCCCAGCCCTCCTCGACCACGCCGTCCACCAGGTCCCGGCATGTGCCGCACGCGGGCGCGCCCGCGTACTCGTACCCGCCGCATTCGTTGCACCGCCGCAGGGCGGCTCCCACCTCAGGCCGTCCCATCGCCCCTCCCGGTCCGGCACCGACGATACGGGACGCCCCTCCTGGAAGCGCCGTCCACAGGTCCGGCGAACCGGTACCGGGGCCGGACTGCGGGGCACAGAATGGGAAGTGCCCGGGAAACCCCGACGGAGGGGCCTTCCGAGTGCCGA
Organism: Nocardiopsis sp. CC223A; assembly: GCF_030766825.1. Taxonomy (GTDB): domain Bacteria; phylum Actinomycetota; class Actinomycetes; order Streptosporangiales; family Streptosporangiaceae; genus Nocardiopsis. Next base: position 66,303 of record NZ_JASFDV010000020.1, on the reverse strand, counting down.
TGAGAGCAGAGGCGGGTACGGGTCCATGTGCGTCATCGAGGTCGCCGTCAGAGGAGCCCCGGTCACCGAACCCCCGCGCGAGCACGCGCTCCGGCCCCCGGCGGAGTCCGTCCGGCGCTCCCACGAGGTCCGACCATGAAGTACACCCTCACCCACGAAGGCCGCGTCTTCCTCGACTTCCGCCACTACGGGTTCCCGAATCCCCACTCCCACGCCGTCCGGTGGGTGAACGTCGAACACCTGCGGTTCTCCGGCACCCCGACCGACCGGGAGCTGCTCGCCGCGCTCATCGGGCACGAGCGGTTCCGGGACACGTACGCGGGCTACGGCGTGCGCCCGGAGGAGACCCGGCACGGTTCCTACCGGTCGGCGGCGATCACCCCGGAGTCGTACGAGCCCGTCGAGCGGCAGGAGGGCGAGGCGGTCCTGCGCACCTGGGCGGAGCAGTACAGTGCGGTGTCCGCGGACCTGGCGGCCGACCTGCGGCGCGAGGTGTTCGACGTTCTGGACGCGGCCGCGCGGATATTCCACCTGACCGGGTTCGGGGAGGAGGATTTCCACGACTGGGGCGGCATCCACGGCGAGTTCCACGAGTTCGTGTCCATCGACCGCGCACAGGGCCGGATCGCCCTGCTCGTCGCGGGCGACGACTGACCGTCCGGCTGCGGCCGCCTGAGCCGTTCCCGGGCGGGCGCGCTATCCGGCGGGGGTGTGCCGGCGCAGGTAGCGGTCGAGGTCGGCCGCGGCGGCGAGCATCGCGCGTCCGCGCGCCGTCAGTTTGCGGTGCCAGTCCTCCAGGGCGGCCGCCAGCGCCTCGGTGTCGCCCGCCGCGCGGACGCGGCGGACCACCGCGGCGATGTGCTCCAGCGGGTACCCGCCGCGGCGGAGCAGGTGGGCGAGTTCGGCGTCGCGGATGTCGTCCGCGCGGAACACCCGGTACCCGGTGACCGGTTCCCGGTCGGGCACCAGGATCCCCGCCGTCTCCCAGTTGCGCAGGGTCGCCGGGGTCACCCCCAGCCGCCGGGCGAGCCCGCCGATGGTGCGGGGTGCGCGGTCGCCGGTCCGCGCCGGGGCCGTGTCGCCCTGCGCCGTGAGGTGGTCGACCGCCGCGCGCACGGCGTCCAGGGTGGCCCGGTCGCGCAGTGACTGCCGGTGCCCCTCGTCGATGGCCGTCAGCGCCTCGTCGAGCCGTCCGGTGTTCACCGCACGCATGATCCGCCCGGCCGCGGCGTGCCCGTGCGCGGCGATGAGGGACATGTAGGCGCGCAGCGCCGCCGCGTGCGCCTCGGTGTACACCCGGTATCCGCTGGGCGTGCGCTCCGCCGCGGGCAGGCACCCGTCCCGTTCGTAGTTGCGCACCGCCTGGGTCGAGATGCCGTGCTCGTGCGCGAGATCCACTGGTCTCAATATCCACCCACCGCTTTGAGACTCTACAGCACCGATCCGTTGAGAAAACGGCAGAAGTCTCAACGGTCCTTCGAGAGGTGAGCTTGAGACACATGAGCCTGGACGTCCACGGCCTCGCCGCCCCGCCCTGTGAACCGCTCGCCCCGGGCGAGCCCACGCACGCGGAGCCCGCCTTCCCGCAGGTCCGCGACGAGCTGTTCGCGCGGTCGGCCGAACACGGCTTCCGCTCGATCAGCCTGGAGACCGCCCGCGCCCGGTGGCGCTCGCTCGCGGAAGGCGGCGGCCGCCCCCTCGTCTTCATCGAGGTGTTCTGCGCGGACCCGGCCGGGCACCGCCGCTTGGAGGTACGGGAGCGCGGTATCGCGGGTCTCCCGGAACCCTCCTGGGCGTCGGCCGCCGCCCGGAGCACGGGGTTCACGGACTGGCGAGGGCCCCGGCTGCGCCTGGACTCGATGCGGCCGCCCGAGGAGAACCTCCGCCGCGCCCTGGGCCACCTCGGTCGCCCGCCTGCCGACCCCTGACGGCGCGGTCCGGGGTTCCTCCGGCGCCCCGGCCTCCCCGGGCGGCCGCCGCGGACCTCAGTTCCGGTGCCCGGAGTCCGGGTGCACGGGGTCCGGGACGGGGACCGCGACCCCGGCCAGTTCTTCGAGCCGAAGCCACAGGTCCCCGACCCGCCCCGGCGGGGCCACCTCCCGCGGCTCGATCCGCACGGGCAGGCCGCGCCTGCCGTTCGCGGGCGCGTAGAGCTCACCGCCCCGGGCGCCCGGATCGGTGAGGGCCCGGACGGCGGGCCACGCGGCGGCGTCCTTGCCCTGCGCCCAGGGTGTGTAGGGGTTGCGCCGCACCGGGATCGTGCGGTCGCGGATGCCCGCGCGGTGCGGGGTCCGGGCGTCCACGCCGACGCCCGGCCGCACCACCAGGGACCGCACGGGCGCGTCCGCGGCGCGCAGCCGCCGGTCGAGCTCGAACCCGAACACCTCCGTGAGCGCTTTGGCCCGGGTGTAGGCGACCACCCCGACCCGGGAGGTCCCGCGCACGTCGGTGACGGGCCTGCGGAGCAGGTCGACGAAGCCCGTCGAGGTGTGCACGACCCGTGCGGGGACACCGCTGCGTTCGCCGGTGCGCACCAGTGCGGGCAGCACTCCGGCCACGAGGGCCACGTTGGCGATGACATGGGTGCCGAGCTGCATGGGCAGGCCGTCCTCGGTGACCTCCGCGGCCTTCATGGCCATCGATCCGCCGTTGAGGAGCAGGCCGTCGACGCGGTCGAGTGCGGCCAGTGCGGCGGCCGCGGCCGCCACGGAGGACTTCGAGGCGAGGTCGACGACCACCCGGTCCACGGCGGCCCCGGGCACCTGTGACCGGATGGCCGCCTCGGCCGTCCGCAGCCGTTCGGGCGAGCGCCCGGCGAGCACCACGCGGGCGCCGGCACCGGCGAGCCGCTCGGCGGCGAAGTAGCCGACGCCCGCGGTCGCGCCGGTCACCACCAGGGTGCGTCCGCGCTGGTCGGGGAGTCGCTCCGGGTGCCACGCCCCCTCCGTTCCCGACGCTCCGGGGGTGTTCTGCGGCCTGCGCACCATGGTCTGCTCCTCGCGCCCCAAAAAACGGATAACTCATCCGCATAAGACCCTAGCACCAAAACGGATGAGATATCCGTTTTTTCCGCGGGGAGGCCCGCGATCCGGATCCCCCATCCGCTTCCCGGGCGGCCGGATAGGATCCCGGACATGACCTCGACCCCGCTCCGTGCCGACGCCGCCCGCAGTCGCGACCGCATCCTGGCGGCGGCCCGCCGCGCCGACCCCAAGGACCTGCGCCTCAACGAGGTGGCCCGCGAGGCGGGCGTGGGCGTGGGCACCGTGTACCGGCACTTCGCCACGGCGCACGCCCTCGTGGAGGAGCTGACCCGGGACGCCCTGGAGCGGCTGAACGCGATCGCCGTCGAGGCCGCGGCGCACCCCGACCCCGGGCACGCCTTCGAGACCGCGCTGCGCGCCGTGGTGGACCTGCACCTGGAGTCGGGCGGCCTCCAGGCCGTCCTGCTCGCCGAGCAGGACATGAGCCCGGAGGTCACCGAGCTCAAGGCCGCCACCTTCGACGGGCTGCGCAGTGTGCTCGAACGCGCGCAGCGGGCGGGGGCGGTGCGCGCCGACCTGTCGGGGGAACGGGTGGAGCGGCTCGTCTGCGGGATCGAGTACGCCATCCGCCTCTCCGACGCCGACGACCGGGCCGTGTTCGTCGACGTCCTCCTCGCCGGGCTGCGCCCCCGCCCCTGAGCGGCCGCCCCGAAGAACGAACGGCCCCGGACGGAGACCGTCCGGGGCCGTGGAACGACTGCGGCGACGCCGCCTCAGAAGGGCGGCATCATCGGCTGCGGCGGGGCGGCCTCCGGGATCAGCAGGAAGGCGGTCGCTCCGACGAGCACGAACAGCGCCCCGACGATGGTCCCGGCCATGGCGGCCCACCTGGCCCAGGGCCGGGTGGCCACGGCCCGCAGGGCCAGCGACAGCAGCGACGCCACCACGGTGAGCAGGGCCAGCGTGCCGCCCGCGGCGATCTGGACCCGGATCTGGGCGATCTGCTCGGCGGCGATGGGCTGACCGCCGACCAGGATCATGCTGGTGAGGATCTGTACCAGCTGCCCGGACAGGATGGTCACGGCGAGCAGGGCCAGACCGACGAGCGCGAAGGTCTCGGCGGAGAAGGCGCCCCCGCCCGCGGGTGCCGCGGCGGCTTCGGCCCCCTCCTCTGCGGAGGGCTCCCCGCCGGTGTGCTCCGGCCCGTCGTGCCCGGCCTCGGGCGCCTCGGCCACGGCGGTCGCGGGCTCGAAGGTCGGCTGGCCCGCCCCCTCCGACGCCCGGCCGGTGTCCTCGGGGTCCGTGTGGTCTTCCGGTGTGGTGCTCATCCGGTCACGGTACCCGCGGTCCGGTACCGATAAGACCCGGGAAACGCCTGTTCGGTGTACCGTTCAGGGCCGTTCCCCGGCCGGGGCCGGACCGAACCCGTCCGTCAGGGCGACCAGCGCCACCCGCAGCAGGGCGCCCGTCCCGGCGGGCTCGCCGCCGTGCAGGGCCTGCCGCTCGGCCGCCGAGCGCAGGGCCGCGTTCAGCGCCGCGGACCGGACCCGCACGGAGAAGTCACCGGGGTCGGCGGCGAGGCGGTCGGCGAGGATCTGCGCGAACACGTCCTCGGCGGCCCGGTGCACGTCCAGCCAGACGGCCATGAGCCCGGGCTCGTGCCGTGTCATGCGGATCAGTGCGGCCACCGGCTCCTCCACCGCCTCCCCGCCCTCGGTGAACGCACCGGTCCGGTCGAGGTGGTCCACCAGCGACAGGTCGGCGGGCCAGCCGCGCAGGTGGGCGGCCATCACCTCCAGACCGGTGGTGAGCAGCGGCCGGACGCAGCCCTCCTTGGTGGGGAAGTAGCGCCACAGCGTGCGCGTGGAGATGCCGATGGCGCGTGCGATGTCGTCGCCGGTGGTCCCCGCCACGCCCTTCTCGGCGAACAGGTCCATGGCCGCGCGGGCGATCTGGAGCCGAACGATCCGCTTGCGCCGCTCGGTCATGGGCGGCCTGCCCTTCGCCACCGTTCCCATCGTCTCCGCCCTTCCCCTCGCCGCCGTCCGGTCCAGTCTAGCCAGCGATGTCACCAACGGACAAAATGTCACTCAGCGACAAAAAGACGTAGGATGCCGGTGCGGCCGGAGCGGCCGCGGCCGGACACAACGAGGGGGCAGCGATGGAGACGGGTCTCAAGGACAGGAAGGTCATCGTCACCGGGGGCGGCTCGGGCATCGGCCGCGCCGCGGTCCTGGCCTTCGCCGCCGAGGGCGCGTCGGTCCTGGTGGCGGACATCGACGGGGACAACGCCCGGTCCGCCGCCGAGGAGGCACGGGCCGCGGGGGTCGCGGCGCAGGCCGTCGTGGGCGACCTGAGCGCGCCGGAGGTCGTCGCCGAGGTGGTCCGCACCGCCGCAGAAGAGCTGGGCGGCGTCGACGTGCTGGTCAACAACGCGGGGATCATGGACGACATGTCCGCGACCGCCGACGTCGGCGACCAGATGTGGGAGCGGCTGATCCGGGTCAACCTCACCGCCCCGTTCCTGCTCACCCGCGCGGTCCTGCCGGTCATGAAGGAGCAGGGGTCGGGGTCGATCGTGTTCACCGCCTCGGAGGCGTCCCTGCGCGGCGGCGCGTCGGGGACCGCGTACACCGTCTCCAAGCACGGGGTGGTGGGGCTGGTGAAGTCGACCGCCGTCATGTACCGCGACCACGGCATCCGGGTGAACGCGGTGGCCCCGGGCGGTACCGCCACCAACATCTCCGTCGGCACCCCGAACAGCGTGGACGGGCCGACCGCCCTGGGCCGGTACGCGAACAACATCGGCCGGATCGCCGCCGCCGAGGAGCTGGCCGCCGCGATCGTGTTCCTGGCCTCGGACGCCGCGAGCAACGTCAACGGGGCGGTCCTGCCGGTCGACAACGGCTGGTCCGCCGTCTGACCCGCCTCCGCCGGAGCCCCGGCCGGGGCTCCGGCGCCCCCTCGCCCGGAGCCGGTCCCGGAAGGCCCCCGCGACGGAGATCCGGCCCCACGTGCGCGGCGAGGACGCCCGCCCCCGGCCCTGCGGCGGGGGCGGGCGTCAGGAACGCCGCGGGGCGGTCCGCGGAGGCGGCGGCCGTGGTGCGCGGCGGGGTCATGCCCCGTGGAGTGGTGTGAGAACACCGGCTGTTCCAACAAGAACGCATCGCCGACCAGCGCGCCGTCACCTCTGGGGCTCTGGAGCCGAACGAGGTCACACCACCCGGTGGGACACCATCCGCGGCGGGCGGCGTACCGGACGGGTCCGCGGCGGGGGCCTGTGCGCCGACGCGGGTGCGGGGGACCCCCGCAGGCGGATCCCCCACGGCCTGATCCGATGGCCGGGCGCCGTCCGCCCGCTCTCCACCGCGCGTCCCGAAGGAGCGCGGCAGGGCGCCTCCACTGCGGACCGGGGCGGCGAAAAGCGCACGGCAAAGCAAGATCGAACGTCCCTTTCCCGTAACTTTACCCCGTGAAGCCGACAGGGGCTCACAGGCCCCTGCACTGCCGCATTCTTTTTCCGCGATCGAGAACAAGGTCCCGAAAAAGAACATAGGGAACAAACGCCCCAGAGTTCGACCTTGTCCCCCGCTCCCCCGCGTTGCTACATTCACCCCCATGATCGAGCACCGGGAAACCCATGTGATCGAGATCCCCAAACTCCTGGTCAGCGTACGCAAGGCGGCAGAAATCCTGGACCTTTCGGAAAGGGTCGTCTACGAACTCTGCTACGCACGGGAGCTGGAATCGGTGAAGGTCGGGCCGAAGAAGTGGATCCGTCGGATCACCTGTGAATCACTCAATCGATACGTGGAGAAAGCACGTAGAGAATCAGGAATACCGGAACCGCCACCGGATCGTCCCGGACCCCCGAAAAGAGGATTCGAATGAACACCCTCCGGATCACTTCCGATCGTTCTTCCGACCCCCGCCCCGCGGCCCCGCCACCGCAGGGACCGTCCTCCGATCCGCTCGCCGCGCCCGCGCGCACCGCCGCCCCCGCCCGGCCCCGGGTCCCCGTACCGCCCCCGGCGCCGCCGGCCCGGCCGCCCGCCGAACCCCTGTCGGTGAGCGGGCCCCGCAAGGTCATCGTCACCGCACGGCACATCGCCGCCCTGCTGGAGCGCGAGCCGTCCCTGTGGCCCGGGCTGACCACCTGCGTCACCGACGTCGACGGGCGGATGATCGTCCACTACGCGGTCCTGGCCCCCGGCGGCGCCGAGCACCCCGCCCCGGTCACGGATCCGGCGTCCGCGCCCGCGCCCGCGGGGGCCACCGACTCCGGCGGGGGCGCGGCCGACGGTGCACAGGACGACGGGGAGGGCCCGGCCCCCGGGCCCCTGTACGTCCCCTCCCCCGACCCCGTCACCGGTGCGGTGCCCGCCCGCTGGCGGATGCTGTTGGCCGGGGTGCGCGAGACGCACCGGATCCAGGGCCGCGAACACGTCACCGTGCTGCGCGGCATCTACGCGGGCCTGCCCGTCACCGTGCTGTTCACCGTCCTGGCCTGCGGGTGAGGGCGCCATGGCCATCATGTCCTCCGGGCTGCACTACCCGGACGCCAACACGGTGCCGTGGCCGATCAACCACCACGCCTACGTGCACGCCTGCGCGGACCGGCTGCGCAAGGAGCTGAGCGACCCGCCCCGGGTGCACCTGCCCGTGTGCCATCTCCAGCACCGGGACGTGCGGGGCGCCCGGCTGCGGTTCGGACAGGACACCACGCTGTACTGGAACGAACTGCGCGGCTGGTCCCACCGCCGCGACGGGGCCCGGGTGCCGCTGGTGCCGGGGGCGGAGGCCCTGCTGGACCCGGATCTGATGGCGGCGGCGGTGTGCGCCCTGCTCTCACCCGACCCGCGCCTGCTGCTGGTACTGGAGGACCGGGGCAGGGGGGCCGCCCACCCGGTGGACCCGTGCTTCGAGCGGAGGCTGGCCGCCTACCGCCGCCTCTGAACCGGTCACCGGCCCCGCCCCGCACCCGGGCAGGACGGCACCCGGGCGCGGGGCGGACTCCGCCGGACCGGTCGATCGCGGGGGCGCCGACCGGTCCGCGGCCGGGGCGGTGGCGGGGTCGGGCCCGCCACCGCCCCCCGGACGCCGCGCCTGCGCCCGGCCGGGGGCCGATCACCGCGGACGGGGACCGAAAGCCCCTGGTCAACGCCCCCTGCCCACAGGGACACTGGAAGCTCCAGGGGGACGAACACGACGGCCGCAGAGCCGGGTTCGGAGGGGAGATGTCGGAGACGCACACGTCCGCGGCACCCGGCGGGGACTTCTGCCGCCGGGTCGTGCACCGCAGGACGAAGCTGGGACTGACCCGCGAGGACGTGGCCCTGCGCGCCGGGATGGACCCCGGGTACGTGGGCTACCTCGAAGAGCACCCGCCGGTGCTGACGCGCTCGGCGCTCTACCGGTTGGCGATGGCCCTGCGGACCTCCCCCGACGAGCTGCTGGGCTCGGCCTCGGGGATGCCGCCGGGCACGGCGGCCACCGCCTTCCCGCACCACGACCTGCGGGCGCTCTCCCGGACCGAGTGCGAGGACCTGATCACCCCGGGCGGAGTGGGCCGGATCGCCTTCTGCCCCGGGTCCGGGGCGGCGCCCACCGTGCTGCCCGTCAACTACGTGTGGGACGGTGGCGGAGTACTGGTGCGCACCTCCCCGGACGGGGTGATCGCGACCCACGCCCAGGGGCCGGTCTCCTTCCAGGTCGACCGGATCGACGAGGTCCTGAGCGAGGGGTGGAGCGTCCTGGTGACCGGGATCGGACGGGTGGTGCGCGACCCGGACGAGGAGGCCGTGCTGCGGGCCGGGGCGCCGTTGGCGAGCTGGGCCGACCGGAACGGCTCCGTGCACGTGCGGGTCGCCGCCGCAGAGGTCACCGGACGCCGGCTGACCGGTCGATCCCTGTGAGGGGGCGCCGCCCGCCGGGGCGCCCGCCCGGTACCGCCGTCCACGGCCGCGCGGGCGGCCTCCGGGACCGGGGCGCGGGGGCCGGGGTGCCCCGGGTGCGATAGAGATGGGGCGATCCCTGTCGTCCCCGGGAAGGAACCCGCCGTGCTCCCGCTCGTCGTCGACCCCGTCGACCGGACCGCCCTGGTCTTCGGCGACCGCTCCCTCACCTACCGCGGACTGGCGTCGGCCGCCTCCCGGCTGGCCGCCGACCTGCCCGCGGGCGGGCGGGTCGCCGTGTGGGCGCCACCGGCCCTGGAGACGTGCGTGGCCGTGGTGGCGGCCGTCCTGGCCGGGGCGGCGGCGGTGCCGCTGAACCCCGGGTCGGGGGCCCGGGAGCTGGCGCACATCGTCGGCGACAGCGCCCCGGACCTGCTACTGGCCCCGCCGGGGGCCGAACTGCCCGAGGCGGTGCGCGGGCTGCGCCGGGTCGACGTGGACGCCTCCCCCGCACCGGAGGCCGCGCCGCCGCGCCGGGAGGCCGACGGGGAGTCGACGGCGCTGATCGTCTACACCTCCGGGACCACCGGCCCGCCCAAGGGCGTGCTGCTGCCGCGCCGGGCGGTGGCCGCGACCCTGGACGCGCTCGCCCTGGCGTGGTCGTGGACGGACGAGGACGTGCTGGTCCACGCCCTGCCGCTGTTCCACGTGCACGGCCTGGTGCTGGGGGTGCTCGGACCGCTGCGCCGGGGCGGGACCCTGCACCACACGGGACGGTTCGAGCCCTCGGCGGTGGCGGCGGCCCTGCGCGGCGGCGGGACCCTGCTGTTCGGGGTGCCGACGATGTACCACCGGCTGGCGCTGGCCGTGGGTCAGGACCCGGAGCTGGCCGGGGCCCTGGCGGGGGCGCGCCTGCTGGTGTCGGGTTCGGCGGCGCTGCCGCTGCCCGACCACGAGCGGCTGACGGCGGCCACCGGGCACCGGGTGGTCGAGCGGTACGGGATGTCGGAGACGCTGATGAACACGTCGGTCCGGCCCGGGGACGGCTCCGCGCCGGGCGGGGTGGGCACCCCGCTGGCCGGGGTGGACCTGCGGCTGGTCGAGGAGGACGGGACGCCGCTGCCGCCGGGCGACCCGGAGGCGGTGGGCGAGGTGCAGGTGCGCGGGCCGAACCTGTTCACCGGCTACCTGAACCGGCCGGAGGCGACGGCCGAGGCGATGACCGCCGACGGCTGGTTCCGCACCGGCGACATGGCGGTGCGCGCGGCGGACGGCTCGGTGCGGCTGGTGGGGCGCAAGAGCACCGACCTGATCAAGAGCGGCGGGTACAAGATCGGCGCCGGGGAGATCGAGAACGTCCTGCTGGCGCATCCGGCGGTCGCGGAGGCGGCGGTGACCGGGGAGCCGGACCCGGACCTGGGCGAGCGGGTGGTGGCCTGGGTGGTGCCCCGGGGCGAGGCGCCCTCGCTGGCGGAGCTGGCCGACCTGGTGGCCGCCCAGTTGGCCCCGCACAAGCGGCCGCGCGCCCTGCACCTGGTGGCGGCGCTGCCGCGCAACGACATGGGCAAGGTCCTCAAGCGCTCCCTGGGCGCCTGATGGGGCACGGGAGTCACGGCGTACACGTGTCACGCCTGATCAGCACATATTACGATAATCGTTTTCATTATCGCGACACGGATCCGCGTGGGCCCGATCACGCCGCCGCCCCGGGGGCGGCACCGCCCGCATACGGAAGAAGACCCCTCAGAGGGTGAGCAGCGCCGAGACCACCGCCAGCGCGGGCGCGGTGCCCTGGATCATGGCGGCCCGCATCTTGGTGGAGTCGCGGGTGACCAGGACCAGCGCGGCGGCGGCCATGGAGCCGGTCCCGGCCAGGATCAGGGCGATCCCGGCGGCCGGCACCGGCCCCCACAGCACCAGGCCGACGACGGTGACCACGGCCAGGAAGAGGTTGTAGAAGCCCTGGTTGTAGGCGAGTTCGCGGGTGGTCTCGGCGGTTTCGGCCGAGGTGCCGAAGATCCGCCGGGTGGCGGGCTCGGTCCACCGCAGCGACTCCAGGACGAAGATGTACACGTGGATCAGCGCGGCGACGGCCGCGAGGACGACGGTGACGATGTGCATGGGACCGTCCGGATCGTTCGGAGGATGGTGGCGGACACTCGATCGAGGCCGCACCCATTCTGGCGCACCGCAGACCGGGCGGGAGTCCCCGACACCCCGCCGCCCGGTGAGCGCCCCCCGGGGTGGCGGCGGCCCCCGGCCGGGCAGGGCCGCACTCCGGGGCCGGGACCGCACATCCGGGACACGGCAGCGCGGCGGCCGTGAACGGTGGCCACCGCGCCGCTCACCCCCGCAGGTCAGCGCCCCCTGGGAGGTCGGCGGTCCCGGCCGGACAGAGCCGCACCCCGGGGCCGGGACCGCACATCCGGCCACGCCGCAGCGCGGCGGCCGTGAACGGTGGCCACCGCGCCGCTCGCCCCCGCGGGTCAGGGCAGGTGGAAGACCTCCCGCAACGGCACCATGCTCGCGTCCGGGGCCGCCTGGAGCCCCTCGAAGAACGGCGCCATCTCGGCCTGCCAGCGGGCGTTGACCTCGGTGCGGGCCATCAGCTCGCGGGCCCGGTCGAAGTCCTCGGTCTCCAGGTAGCCGATGACGGTGCCGTCCCCGGCGGAGAACAGGGAGTAGTTCCCCCATCCGGCCGCGGTCAGCGCCTCGCGCATCTCGGGCCAGACTGCGGCGTGCCGCTCCTCGTACTCCTCCAGCCGGTCCTCGCGGACCTTCAGGACGAAGCAGATCCGTTGCACGGTCGGTCCCCCCGTCAGAAGTCGAAGTCGTCGACGTTGTCGGCGTCGAAGACCTGCGGCGGGCCCAGGACGATCTCACCGTCGGTCTCGAAGGTGAACTCGCCCAGCCGCCCGGCGGTGAAGGTCTCCCCCGCCGCACCGGTGATCTGCCCGGCCTTGAGCGCCGCGCCGGTGTACCCGGCCAGGTACCCCAGGTCGAGCGGGTTCCACAGTGCGAACCGGTCGACCGTGCCGTCGTGGACGAACTCGCTCATCTGGTTGGGCGTGCCCAGGCCGGTGACGGCGAAGTCGCCCTGGTACTCGGAGTCGCTGATGTAGCGGGCGGCCGCGGCCAGGCCGACGGTGGTCGGGGACACCACGCCGTCCAGGTCGGGGTGGGCCTGGATGAGGCCCTGCATCTCCTGGAAGGACTGGAGGTCGTCGTCGTTGCCGTAGACCACGTCGACCATCTCCAGGTCGGCGTACCCGTCCTCGGCCAGGACCTCCTCCATCGCCTCGATCCAGGCGTTCTGGTTGGTGGCGTTGGGGGTGGCCGACAGGACCGCGAACGTGCCCTCGCCGCCCAGGTCCTCGGCGATCATCTCGACCAGGGTGCGGCCGATCAGCTCGGTGGTGGACTGGTTGACGAACACGTCGGTGCAGTTGGCGTCGGAGTCGTAGCCGACGATGGCGGCGCCGTTGTCGCGGGCCTCGTTGAGGGCGGGGCAGACGGCGTCGGGGTCGTTGGCGGCGATGACGATGACGTCGCTGCCCGCCTGGCTGGCCGCGTTGATGTACTCCACCTGGGAGTCGGCGGTGGCCTCGGTGCCGCCGCGCTCGGTGGCGGTGCCGCCGAGCTCCTCGACGGCCTCGGTGCCGCCGGTGTTGACGATGTCGAAGAACGGGTTGTTCAGCTGCTTGGGCAGGAAGTCGATCCTCAGGCCCTCGGGGATCTCCGCGTCGGGGTCCGCGGTGCCGGTGGGGCCGCTGCCGCCCGAGTCCCGGGCGTCGTCGATGGTGGTCCCGCCGCAGGCGGCCGTCATCAGGACGGCGGCCAGTGCGGGGGCCGCCAGGAGGAGGTGGCGGGGACGGTGTGTCATGACTTTTCTCCGTTGAGTGGACGGCCACCGGACACGGCTCCGGTGGGGGGCGCGGGCGAGCGGCGGGAGCGCACCCGGGCCACGATGTTGGGGGTGACGACGGAGGCGATGAGGATCGCGCCGGTGACGACCTGGAGCACGTCGCTGCCGATGCCGAACAGCTGGAGGGCGTTGCGGATGACGCCGAGCATCAGCACGCCGGACATGACGCCGAGCACCGACCCCACGCCGCCGAAGATGGACACGCCGCCGAGCAGGACCGCGGCGACGACCTGGAGTTCCAGGCCCATCGCGGTGTCGGCCCGGGAGGTGCCGTACTGGAGGGTCCACAGGACGCCCGCGCCGGAGGCGACGGCCCCGCTGAGGGTGAAGAGCCAGAACTTGGTCCACTTCACCGGCACACCCGTGAACCGGGCGGCCTCGTCGTTGTTGCCGATGTCGTACAGGGACCGGCCGAACGCGGTGGCGTGCAGCGCGACCGCGAACACCAGCGCCACGGCCCCGATCGCGACGGCGATCCAGGGCAGCCCCGGGATGCCGGGGAAGGGCTGGCGGATCCCGCTCACCCAGTCCTGCGGGTAGCTGGCGACGGCCCGGTCGCCCAGCAGGACGTAGGCCAGGCCCCGGTACAGGGCCATGGTGCCGATGGTGACGGCCAGGGACGGCAGTCCGCAGACGGTGGTGAGGAACCCGTTGAGGGCGCCCAGCGCCAGGCCCAGCAGCAGGGCGAGGGGGATCGCCGTCTCCAGCGGTGTCCCGGCCTCCCACAGGACGCCCAGGGTGGCGCTGGTCAGGGCCAGCGTGCTGGCCACCGACAGGTCGATCTCGCCGGTGATGACGATGAGCGTCATCGGCAGCGCGATCATGGCGATCGCGGCGATGCTCAGCACCAGGAAGTTGATGTTGCGGGCGGTGCCGAACATGTCCACGAACATGACCGCGGTCGCCGCGACGACGATGAGCGCGCCCAGGACGGGCAGCCCCTGCGTGGACAGCGCCGACCGGAGCGGGGACCGCGGCGCGGTGGTCCGCAGCCGTTCCCGGTCGGGGGCGGTGACGGTGTTGTCAGGCGCCACGGGCACCTCCTCCTCGAAGCCTGCGCGCCGTGCGGAGCGCGAGCAGCCGGTCCAGGCCGATGGCGGCGAGGATGAGCACGCCCACGACGGCCTGCTGCCAGAACGGGTCGATCTGCCAGATGGGCAGGGCGGCGGTGATGGTGGTCATCAGGATGCCGCCCAGGACGGCGCCGAAGACGGTGCCCACGCCGCCGGTGAGGGCGACGCCGCCGACCACGGCCGCGGCCACGACCTGGAGTTCCATGCCGGTGCCGACGGTGGAGTCGACGGTGCCGTAGCGGGCGGTGAACAGGACCCCGGCCAGGCCGGCCAGGGCGCCGTTGAGGGCGAAGGCCAGCACGACGCGGCGCCCGGCGGGGATGCCCGACAGGCGGGCGGCCTCGGCGTTGGAGCCGATGGCGTAGAGTTCGCGGCCGCTGCTGTACCGGGACAGGTACACCCCGATGGCGATCGCGACGGCGATGGCGGTCAGGGCCGGGAGCGGGATCCCCAGCAGGCCGGTGCGGCCCAGCTGGAGGAAGCCGGCGGGCAGGTCGGCGGCGTTGATCTGGCGGCCGCCCGCCCACCAGTGGTCCAGGCCCCGGTAGATGTACAGGGTGCCCAGGGTGACGACCAGGGCGGGCACCTTGACGGTGGTCACCAGCAGGCCGTTGAACAGGCCGCACAGCAGGCCGATGGCGGCCCCGGCGAGCATGCCGACGGGGACGGGCAGGCCGGGCAGGGCCGCGAACAGCGCGGCGGTGCCGAAGGCCGACAGGCCCAGGACCGACCCGACCGACAGGTCGACGTTGCGGGTGATGAGCACCAGGGACTGGCCGATCGCGAGGATGACCAGGACGGTGGCGCCCAGGAAGAGGTCCCGTACGCCCTGGGTGGACAGGAACCCGGGGTTGTGCAGCCAGGTCGCCGCGATGAGCAGGACGACGGCCAGGAGCACGCCGATCTCGCGGAACCGGCGCCGGGTCCGGGCCGGGCGGCCGCCGTTGCCGGGCGGGGCCCCGGCCGTGGACTCGGGGGCGGTGGCGGGTGCGTGTGTCATGCGGCCTCGCTCGGTCGCTGTCCGGTGGCCGCGTACATGACCGACTCCTCGTCGGCCTGCGCGCGGTCGAGTTCGGCGGTGATGCGGCCCTCGTGCATGACCAGGACCCGGTCGGCCATGCCCAGCACCTCGGGGAGTTCGCTGGAGACCATGACGATGGCCAGGCCCTGTCCGGCCAGGGTGGACAGCAGGCGGTGGACCTCGGCCTTGGTGCCGACGTCGATGCCGCGGGTGGGTTCGTCGATGAACAGCACCCGGGGTTCGGTGGACAGCCACTTGGCCAGGACGACCTTCTGCTGGTTGCCGCCGGAGAGGGTGGAGACGGCGTCGTCGAGGGAGCCGTACTTGAGGTTGAGGCGCTCGCCCCACGCGCGGGCCTCGGCGTGTTCGGCGCGGGCGCCGAGCAGGCCGAAGCGGCTGAGCACGCGGCGGCGGGTGGAGGTGGCGTTGCGGCCGATGGACTCCTCCATGACCAGGCCCTGGTGGCGCCGGTCCTCGGGGACCAGGGCCATCCCCGCGCGGATGGACGCCTTGGGCCGGCCGGCGGGCAGGGGGTCCCCGGCGACGCGGACGCTCCCGGCGTCGTAGCGGTCCACGCCGAAGACGGCGCGGACGACCTCGCTGCGCCCGGCCCCGACGAGTCCGGCCAGGGCGACGATCTCACCGGCGCGGACGGAGAAGGACACGTCGGCGAAGACGCCGGTGCGGGTCAGTGCCTCGACCTCCAGGACGACGTCGCCGTGTTCGGCCTCCTCCTTGGGGTAGAGGCTGGTGACCTCGCGGCCGACCATGCGGCGCACGACGGTGTCGACGTCCAGGTCGGCGGTGGGGTCGCAGGAGACGAACGCGCCGTCGCGGACGACGGTGATGCGGTCGCACAGCGAGAACACCTCGTCGAAGCGGTGCGAGATGAACAGCAGCGCCGACCCGGCGTCGCGCAGGGTGCGGGCGACGGTGAACAGCCGCTCGGCCTCGACCCCGGACAGGGCGGCGGTGGGCTCGTCCATGATGAGCACGCGCGCCCGCCGGGTGAGGGCCTTGGCGATCTCGACCAGCTGCTGGTCGGCGATGGACAGGCCGTTGGCGGGGCGGTCGGGGTCGATGTCGACGCCCAGGCGCGCGAAGGCCTCGGCGGTCTCGGCGCGCATGCGCGCCCTGTCGATGGTGCCCAGGCGGGCGCGGGGCTGGCGGCCGATGAAGATGTTCTCGGCGACGCTGAGGTCGGGGAAGAGCGTGGGCTCCTGGTAGATGACCGCGACCCCGGCGCGCTGGGCGTCGGCGGGGGCGGCGAAGACCGCGGGCTCCCCGTCGGACAGGATCTGTCCGGTGTCCGGGCGGTGCACGCCCGCGATGGTCTTGACCAGGGTGGACTTGCCCGCCCCGTTCTCCCCGACGAGGGCGTGGATCTCTCCCGCGCGCAGTTCCAGGGACAGCCCGCGCAGGGCGCGGACGCTGCCGAAGGACTTGGTGACGTCGACCAGCGCGAGGGGCGGGGGGACCTCCGATGGGTCCACGTGGCCCTCCTTCTCCGGTGCGAGTTCGCCGGGGCCTCCCCCGCCGAACTCTTCAAAAACGTTTTAATATGAAGTGGATGTTAAGTGGCGCACATCGGCGAGTCAAGGGGATCACCGAGAAAACCCCAGGTGTCAACCGCATAACGGAGCCGACCCGAGTGGCGGCACGCGCCCGGCATCCGACACCCCGGCGGCCCTCCGGAGCGGTTTCATTGACACGTTTCAATCCCGGTGTGACCATGGGGTCACAAGCGGCCCGGACCGGCCGGGAACACGCCGATACCATGCGAGGGCCCTCGCCCCCGAAGACCACCCGGGAGACCCCCTTGTCCAGCAGTGCCAGCCCTTCCCACCCCAAGGTGGGGATCACCGAGGTCGCCAGACACGCGGGCGTCTCCCCCGGCACCGTCTCCAACGTGCTCAACCGGCCCGAGCGGGTGGCCGCCGGCACCCGGCAGCGGGTGGAGCGGGCGATCGCCGAACTGGACTACGTGCGCAACTCCTCGGGCAGCAGTCTGCGCTCGGGGCGCAGCAGTTCGGTGGGGCTCCTGGTGCTGGACGTGACCAACCCCTTCTTCACCGAGGTCTCGCGCGGGGTGGAGGACGAGGCGGCCACCCAGGGGCTGGCGGTGGTGCTGCTCAACTCGGCCGAGGCGCGCGAGCGCCAGCGCCGCAACATCCGCCTGCTCGCCGAGCAGCGCGCCGCGGGCGCGGTGGTGATGCCCGTCGACGACGACCTGTCCGACCTGCTGTGGCTGCGCCGCCAGGGCACCGCCTGGGTGGCCCTGGACCGGGGCGACGTGGGCGAGGACACCGGGTGCAGCGTCAGCGTGGACAACCGCGAGGGCGGCCTGATCGCCGGCCGCCACCTGATCGGGCTGGGGCACGAGCGGGTGACGTTCCTGTCGGGCCCGTTCTCCATCGAGCAGGTGCGGCTGCGCCACGAGGGGCTGCGGGCGGCGTTCGCGGAGGCGGGGCTGGACCCCGACACGTCGGTGCGGCTGGTCGAACGCGGCCAGCTCAACCCCGGGCAGGGCGAGCGGGCCGTGGACGAGGTGCTGGCGGGCGGGCCCCGCCAGCGGCCGGGCGCGGTGCTGTGCGCCAACGACCAGCTCGCCCTGGGACTGATGAAGGGCCTGGGGCGGCGCGGCCTGCGGGTGCCCGACGACATCTCGGTGATGGGGTACGACGACGTGGACTTCGCCGACCTGATCCACCCGGGACTGACCACGATCGCCCAGCCCAAGTACGATCTGGGCCGGGCGGCGATGCGGCTGCTCAACTCCGAGCTCGACGACCCGGACCACCGGCACGAGCGGCTGCTGTTCACCCCGGAACTGATCGTGCGCGGCTCGACCGCCGCCCACCGCCCCGCCTGATCGCGGCGGGCCCGCCCGGCCCCTCCCCGAACGCTTCCGGGGAGGGGCCGCGCCGTCAGCGGCTCCCGGGGCCGCTCAGCGGCTCACCGGCCGCGATCCTGCGGATGCGCGGGTTGTTCTCCAGTGCCCACCGCACGGTCTTGGGCCTGCGCCCGAGCAGGGTCTCCAGCCGGTCGGTGGCGCCGGTGTACCCTCCGCCGCCGATCAGCCGGGTCAGGGTCTTCAGGTGCTCCGCGATGTGCGGGTACCCGGCCATGGCGGTGTCCACGTAGGTCTTGTTCCAGGTTTCGATGTCCTCGGGGACGTAGGTGACGTCCCGGCCCAGCACGGCCCCGAAGTCCTCCGCGATCCCGTGCATGTCCTTCAGGTCCGGGCCGGTGAGCGCGTAGGACTCGGAGATGTGCGGCTCCGGGTCGGTCAGGATCTTCACGCACAGCTCCGCCACGTCGTGGGCGGCGACGGGCGCGAGCCGGTGGTCGCCGAAGGGCAGCCGCAGTTCGCCGTCGGCCAGCGAACCCAGCGCCAGCCAGGTCATGATGGGGTTCTCGACGAAGAAGGCCGCCCGCACGTTGACGGTCGGGACGCCGGACCACTCCAGCATCTGCTCGGCGACCCAGTGGGCCCGCTGCTGCGGCGACCACTGCGCGACAAGCCCGCCGAGCGACGCACGCCGTTCCTCCTCCGGCGCGGTCATCCGCTCGAACGTCATGAACGACTGCTCGTACTCGGAGATGTTGACGAAGACCTCGATGTCGCCCCGGGCCCGCGCCGCCGCGGCCATCAGGCCGACGGCGTCGGTGTAGTACGGGGACAGGCTCATGATCAACTTGACCCGGCCCTAGGACCGGGCTGGAGGTGGCGCCCGACCGGCTGCCGGGTGAGCCCCTCCGTCCGGACACCCCGTTACGGGAGGTCAGGGACGCGTGATGCACGCCCCGCGTTCCACGCCTCCTGGCCCCTGCGGGCCAGGACACGGGAAGCATTGCGGTCGGCGTGCGCAACGACGCCGCACGACCGGCAAACGAAACGGGCCTGGGAGATCCGGTTGCGGCGGTGGACGCAGGAGCAGTCGGCGCACTCGCGCGAGGAGTACGCCGGATCCACGAACACCACCGGCACCCCGACACGCTTCGCCTTGTAGCAGATGAAGTCTCCCAGCTGGCGAAACGACCAGCTGTGCAGCGCGGCCCGTTGGGGCTTCCTCTGCCGTACCCTCTGCCGGATGCCTGTGAGGTCTTCCAGGGCGATCCCGCGCGAGGTGCGTTCGGCCTCGGCCACGATGCGCTTCGAAATACAGTGGTTGGCGTCCCGCGCCCGGCGGGACTCCTTGCGGCGCTGCTTCTTCAGCAGGCGTTTGGTGCTCTTGGTGCCCTTCTTCTGGAGCTTGGCGCGGAGCCGTGCCTGGCGTTGGCGGTACCGGTTCAACTTCCTCCCGGCCATGATGTGACCGTCGGAGGTGGTGGCGATGTTGGCGATCCCCAGGTCCACACCCAGGAACCCGTCCGGCTCATATTCGGGGGTGTCGGGGACGGTCACACTGACCAGCAGGTACCAGCTGCCGTCCCGGACCAGCAGGTCTGATTCGCCGTGCTTGTGCTCGGCCAGCACCTTGAGCTGCTCGGGCGAGCAGACGAACGGCACGCCCTTCACCCGGCCCCGCACGGTCCACAGGGAGATGGTGCGGGCGTCCAGAGCGAAGGACAGGTTGCGGGCGTCATAGGGCTGGGCGGCATCGGGGCGGAAGGCGATCGGCTTGGACTCCACCTTCCGGCGGCGCTTGGAGCCGGGCCTGCCGTGGTTGCCGTTGCGGATGCTGGCAGCCAGGGCGGTGTAGGCGTCGGTGACCTTCTTGATGACGTGCTGGGCGGCTTGGGAGCCGATCCCCGCCGCCCGTACCTGGGCGTAGGCCAACTTGCGCAGCGGGAAGTTCCTGGTCGTGCCGGTGTCGAACGCCACCTGCGACACCAGGTCGGCCTGGGCGTTCACCGCGTGCAGGGTCGCCGCCAGCGCCGCCGCCTGCTCAGGCGACGGCGCCAGCTTCAGCTGCACCATGATGGTCAACACGCCCCACATCCTGCACCCGGACGGTGACAGAACGCGGCTGAATACCCTTTTCCGTGAGAGTGACCCGCGTCACCGGATGGTCGGCGTAGCCTGCGTGGCGGTTCCTCCTCTCCACGAAGACCTCCTCGGAAATCGGTGTGCGCGCTAGTTCTTCAGCTGGGCGTACAGGGCTTCCAGGTCTTCGGACAGCTGCGACTTGACCCAGCGGGTGGTGTCGTCGGCCAGCACCTCGTGCGCCCCGGCCTCGACGCCGTCGAGCGCGGCCACCGCGATGTCGCGGGGGTCGGCCTTGGGCGCGTCGACGCCCGCCGTCATGTCGGTGTCCACGTAGGCCATGTGGAGCCCGGTCACCTCGATGCCGCGCGGGAGCAGCTCCAGGCGCAGGGAGTTGGTCTGCGACCACAGGGCGGCCTTGGAGGCGCTGTAGGGCGTGCCGTCGGCCAGCCAGGACAGGGCGGAGTGGACGTTGAGGACGTGGCCCCCACCGTTGCGCTCGATGACCGGCGCGAAGGCCCGGGTGAGCAGCAGCGGCCCGTAGAAGTTCGTCTCCAGGTCCCGGCGCACGTCCTCCATCGGCGAGTCGAGGTAGGAGGCCCCGGCCGCGGCGCCGGCGTTGTTGATCAGGATCGTGACGTCGCGGGCCTGCCCGGCGGCGGCCGCCACGGACGCCGGGTCGGTGACCTCCAGCGCCAGGGGAACGGCGTGGGGGTGCCCCACCGTGCGCGGGTCGCGGGCGGTGGCGTAGACCTTGGCGGCGCCGCGCGCGTAGAGCTCCTCGACCAGCACCTTGCCGATGCCCCGGGAACCTCCGGTGACGATGACGCTCGCGCCCTTGATCGCTGTCATGACTACCTCCGCAGATGAGAAAACCGATCGGTTTCCCCTACCGTAAACCGATCGGTTTCCAACTGCAAATCACCCGCGATCACCCCGGGTCGACGAACACCGCGCCCCTCGCGCCGCCGGGGCGGTCCGGTCGGCGCCGAAAGGTCACGCCGCCCCGTTCAGGAGGTCGGCGAGCACGTCGGGGCGTTCCAGGGCGATGAAGTGGCCCGCCCCCGGCACCTCGGTGAAGTCGGCGGCCGGCAGCAGCCGCCTGTCGGCCTCCCGGTCCGACCGCCGGGACCAGTCCCCCTCCCCGTAGACGAGGTGGACGGGGGCCTCGACCTCCGGATAGCGCGCGCGGGCCGCGATGAGGCTCGGCAGGCTCCGGTACACGCCCCGGGCGACGGCCGGGTAGCCGGGGCGGGCGCCCACCTCGAGGAGTTCGTCCACGTAGTCCTCCCGCAGGGCGGCCTTGTCGACCAGGCCGCCTTGCAGGATCCTGCGGAGGGCGGCCCTGGGCTCCACCCCGGCGATCACCGGGCCCACCCCCGGGGCGAGGACGCCGCCGATCACCAGACGGGCGAGCAGGCCGGATCGGGCGATCCCGCCGCGGTAGTCGTACGCGTTCACCGCGACGACGCGCCGCACCCGCTCCGGCAGGTCGGCCGCTGCGGTCAGGGCGAGCACCGCGCCCATGGACTCCCCGAGCAGCGTCACGTCGTGCAGGTCGAGTTCGGCGAGGAGCCGTTCGACGCCCGCGCGCATGGCCGGCTCTTCGTACGAGGCTCCGGGCACGATCTCGGAGTAGCCCATCCCCGGCAGGTCGAGGGCGTACACGGTGTACCGGTCCGAGACCAGGGGGACGAGCGAGCGGAAGTGCTCGGCCTGCGTGCGCACGGTGTGCAGCAGGACCAGGGGGGCGCCGGCACCCGCCTTGAGGTAGCGCAGAGCGCCCTCGCGGCCGCGGCGCCCCTCACTCGGGGCGAGGGCGTGGGAGGTCACCCCGGGGATCTGGATCGCGGGTCCGGACTCTGGACTGGACATCTCACTGGCTCCCTGCGCGTGGGCTGCGGCTCAAGACCCCGGACACGGCCCGCCCCCAGGGGTGGAGACTGACGGATCCCTTGAGAAACCGATCGGTTTCCCCCAAGGTAAACCGACCGGTTTCCACATGCAAGCCCATGCGGCCCGAACCCCGCCACCGGGGCCGGGCGCGTCAGCGCACGCCGGCCGCGTCGAGCAGGGTGATCACCGTGGGCGCGACCAGTCCGGCCAGGCGGTCGGCCCGGATCCCCGCCCGGGCGCTGGCGCCGTCGAAGACCAGGCTGAGCTGGCGGGCCAGCAGGTCGGGATCGCCCGCCCCGCCCTGTTCGGCCTCGGCCCGGAAGAAGTCGGTCAGGTTCGCCTTGACCCGGTGGGCCACCCGGCTCGCGGGGTGGTCCTGGTCCTTGAGCTCGACCTGCACGGCCAGGTACCGGCACCCCTGGAAGTCGGGCTCGGCCGACTGCGACTCCACCTGCTCGAAGACGTACAGGATCCGCTCCCGGGGCGAACGGCCGTCGTCCGCCGCGGGCAGGAGCCCGGCCACGAAGGCGTCGGCGCGCTCCCGCAGGCTCGCCGCCAGCAGCTCGTCCTTGCTCTCGAACAGCTGGTACAGGGAGCGCTTGGACACCCCCGCCGCCTTGCACAGCGCATCGACGCCGATCCCGACACCCTCCTGGTAGGTGAGCGCGGCCGCGGCCTCCAGCAGCCGGTCCCTGGAACTCGGCTTCACTTCGGTACTCATACCGGGAGGTTAACCCGGTTCGACCAGATTGAAAACCGACCGGTTTCCAAGGTGCGGTGAGAGACCCGGACCGCGTTCGGCTACACCGGGGCGGCCGCCTCCTCGGGCTCCGCCGCGGCGGGGACGCGGTGCAGCCCCTTACGGTCGTACCAGCCGGTCACACCGAAGCCGAACAGCACGGCCGCCGCGAGGCCGACGGCCATCATCGTCCAGCCCCGGGCCAGGCCCGCGTCGGCCCGGGCGTCGTAGTAGAGGATCGCGCGGAGGCCGTCGGTGATCTGCCGCAACGGCTCGAACTCCGCGAGGAGGCGGTAGAAACCGGGCAGCGCCTCCAGAGGGGTGACGGCACCGGCCGTCGGCACCCCCGTCCCGATGAAGACCAGCGTCACCACCAGCATGCCGGGGGTGCCGAAGACGGCGAGGAGGGCGAGCGCGCCGACCCCCGAGACCGCGATGGCGCACACCGAGTACAGCCACAGCAGCGGCAGGTGGGGGGCGTCCATGCCCATGATGCCGACCGCGCCGACCACTGCCAGGGTGCCCATCGGCAGGGACAGGCCGACCATGAGGGTGACTCCGATGGCGAGGGTCTGCACCCGGGTCGCCCGGATCAGCGGCCGGTGCAGGCGCAGTGGGCCGATGTCGTTGTGGGTGTGGCCGAGGGCGTGATCCACCTGGCCGCTGATGACGTTGGCGGCGAGCATGCCGCAGACCACCAGGGTGAGCGCGTAGTAGAACGCCGTCATCCCCAGGCCGCTGCGCGGGTCGAGCGGGTGGCCGTCCTCGACCTCGACGGCGACCGGGTCGGCCAGCAGGACGCGCGCCGCGGCGGGCTGCTCCGCCCACCCGGTCCCGCTCCGTGCGGCCAGCACCTCGCCCACCTCGAGCGAGGCGCGCTGTGCCACCCGCGTCGCCGCATCCAGTGCCAGACCGGAGCCCACGCCTCCGGCGGACCGGTTGGTCAGCACCGTCAGTGTCGGGCGGGCCGGGGTACCGGTGGCCTCGGCGTCGGTCAGCGCGAGGGCGGAGGTGGTGAAGTCGGCGGGGACGACGAGTGCACCGTACAGGTCGCCCCGGCCGAGCGCTTCTTGCGCTTCCCGCTCGTCCATCACCTGCCAGTCGATCCCGCCCCTGTCCGAGATCGTCGGATCCGTGACCGACGCGACGATCTGCGCCCCCAGGTCCACCCGCTCGCCGCCGACACCGCTCCCCTCGTCGGCGTCGACCAGCCCGACGGGCAGCGCCTGCATGTGGCCGACCGGATCGATGTTGGCGCCGACGTAGAACACGGCGAACAACAGAGCGAGAACGCCCGTGACGGCGCCGTTGGCGATCCACAGGGGTCTGGCGCACAGCACACGGAAGGGGTGGGTCCCGCTCATCTCTCACTCCGGTCTCGACGGCACGGCCGCTTCGGGGGAAAACCCGGCGACGCCGCCGACGGCACCCACAGATCACGGACACGACCGGCCCACCCGAGCAGAACCGATCGGCTTCGACTCATCGTAAACCGATCGGTTTCCACACACAAGGCCGCCCGGCGGAGGTGCCCCCACCACCATGCGAGCCTGTCGAGGCCGACGGGTTCCGCTTCACCACCACGGGATCGAGGGGAAAGGCGCACGTTCCGGGGACCACCGGGTCGTCAGGTGCGCGGCACCGGGAGAAGCAGTTCGAGCAGCCCCTCTTCACGGGACGGCCCGGCCAGGCGCACCCGGTCGGGCACCGCGCCGTCGGGCACGTCGAACACCAGGACCGTCTCCGTCCTGACCCCCTTGGTCAGGATCGCGTTCGTCCCCCCGCCCTGGAAGCAGTGCGTGGCCTCCCGGTCGACCTCGTAAGCGTTGCCGTCGGCGTCGTGGAGCACGTGGCCGTCCGTGGGGAACAGCTCCATGGAATGCGACGACCGCACCGCGAGCGCCACGCCGACCACCACGTACCTGCCGCGCGCGGTGCGGTTCCCCAGGACCCCGCCGACGGTGCGCAGGTCGGTCCGCACGGCCGTGACCATGGCCCACAGCCGACCTCCGGCCGCGGTGGCGGGGGCCGGGGCCCGGAGAGGCTCGGGCAAGTCGGCGCGGGCGTGCCCGTTGACCATGAGGTGGGACGGGACCGCGTCCCGCGGGAGGTCGAACACCAGGCCGGCCAGGATCGTCCCGGGACCGGAGAACACGCGCGGGTACACGGTGAGCGCGTGCCCGAGCGTCGCCTCCTGGTGGAAGGTGTGGGTACGGCCCAGGGTGTCGTGCAGGACGTGGGCTGCGGGGGAGAAGCCGCCCAGGACCGGTTTGGGGTTGTGCACGGTCAACCCGACGACGACGAACCGGCCCTGCGGGGCCAGGGTGCCGTCCTCCTGATCCAGCGCCGGGACCCCGTCCCGAACCTCCGTGACGGTGAAGTGGAATCCGTCGGCCTCGACGGCCCCGTCCACCAGCGGGTCCGTCGGCGCGGTGCGCAACGGTGCGCGGTCCCAGGCGCGCCGCGCTTCGCGCAGGATCGGGGTGTCGTCCCCTGTGACCGTGGCCCGGACCGCCTCGGGGAACACGGCGAGTTCCCCGTGGCGGGGTGTGCGCCAACTGCTCATCCTCACCTTGATCCGCAGGTCGGGGTCGCCATTCCACTCCACGCTCAGCCCGTGGTCGAGCAGGACGCCGACGACCTCGCCGCCCAACACGGTGCGGGCCTCGTCCGAATCGTCCGGGGTGTCGAAGGTCAGGTGCAGCGGATCGTCGCCGGTGTCCTGCTCGTGGTAGAAGACGTAGCCGCGCGGGTCCGAGCCGTCGTCGAGGCCCTCGTCGCGGATCTCCAACAAGCCGCACCGCTGGCAGCAGGCGAAGTCCTCACGGGCGACGATCCCGTGCTCCTCCAGGGCGTACAGGGCCTCGGTCAGCCGCTCGGCGTCGGTGGGCCCCCCGGTCAGGCCGCGCTGCCACTCCCGGTGGGCGACAAACTCCGCACGCAGCACCTCCACCAGCCACGCACGCAGGTCCGCCCGGCCCACACCCTCCAGTGCCTCGTACTCCCCCGCCTGGATCTCTAGGGGCAGGTCGATCATCAGGCTGTCGTCGATGACCCGCTCGACGATCTCGTCATAGGTCTCCTCCCCCATGTCCACCGCCTGGCGGATCTGGGAGTAGAAGGGGTCGAGGACCTCTGCGGGGTCCAGGTCGGCGAATCGGGGGTCCACGGAAGGCCTTTCGCGGTGGGAAGGAACGCGGAGAAGCCGCCGTCGGCTCCCCTCTCTCCTGACGCCGCCCGCCGCCCACCGGTTCCGATCGCCGTCCACCGCTGTACCGTCGACCGGCACCGGGGCGCGTGGAACGCCCGGCCCTTACCGGCGGGCACCGCGCGACCGTCGCCGCCCGCGCCACCCCGATCGTGCTGCGCCTGCGGCCCGGCACCCGCGAGTGGTACCGGGCCCGACTCTCCCGCGAACGCCCCGGACTGCTGCCGCTGTACCGCAGGCTCTACGCCCGGGGCTCCTACACACCCGACTCCTACCGGCGGATCGTCACCACCGCCGTCCGCGAGGTCGCCGACCGCCACGGCCTGAACCGCCCCGGCTCCGCCCCGAACAGCTCGCCCTCGGCTTCCCCGGGCAGGCGCCGGCGGGTCGGCACGGTGTGCGGGGCACGCGGCCGCACCCCGGGTGGCGACCCGGCAGAATCGGACTCCCCGAAGCATGCGGAGGACTCGAAGAAATGACGGCGGTCATCATGTTCGACCGGGATCCGGAACGGAACACCTACATCAATTCCTCGTGGTGGTTCGGGTTTTTGGAGCGCCACCTCGACACGGCCCGCGGCGAGCTGCGGGACACCCTGGACGCGAACGTCAGCGTGGTGGGGATCCACTTCCCGACCATGGCCCCCCGCGAACGCCGGACCATCGCGCAGTGGATGATCGCGTCCATCGACGCCGACATCGGCTCCTCGCTCCTGAGCGGAAAGTCCTTGGAGCACATCGCGGACATCAGGGCGAAGGTGAGCGACCTGCTCCCCTGACGCACCCGGGGCGTGCACCCGGGGCGGCGGTGGACGCCCGCATGGACCGTTCGCGCATCCTCAGGCGCGGCGGGCACCGCTTCTCGATGGTTCTCGAAGAGTCCGTCCTGCGCTATCGCATGGGCGATCCCGAAGTGATGGCCGGCCGGCTCGGGCACCTGCCGTCCACCATGTCCCTGCCGAACGTCTCCGCCGGGGACGTCCCCTTCGCCGCACGACGACTCGTGTGGCCGCTGGAGGCCTTCACCGTCCACAAGGGCACCCCCGAGCCCGATGCCCCACAGGCCGCCCCCACCCGGACCGCGTTCACCGCGATGCGTCGGTACTACGGCGACCGGTACACCATTCACCACAACGGTGGTCTTTGGGTGGCCTGCGACCGGTCCCCGTCCGTCCTGACCGCGCCCACGGTCATCAAGCCCACCCTGGAATCGTTCATGGCCGCGCTGGAGGCGCCCGGACAGCGCTTCTGGCGCCCGTTTCCTCCGGATTCCGGGGCCCCGGAGCCGCCCCACTCGCGAATGTGAGGTTTCGTCGCCCAGGAAATGCTCGATGTGCAGGGGTGACGGCACCATCATCAGCAAGCACGACGGAGAGAAGAAGGACGACTGGGACAGCCAGGAGGTCCTCATGACCTGCCCCGGCTGCAACGGAACCGGAGAGGTGGAGTAGTGGCGCTCGACGACATGCACGAGCGACTCGTCGCCGGCCTGGACACCCCCGACGCGATCCGCGCCGCCTTCTCGGACCACCCCCGGCACCGTTTCATCCCCGACATGATCTGGCCGAGCGCGACCGGCCTGCCGCTGTTCCGTACCGCCGACCCTGAGCGGTGGGCCCGGATCGTCTACACGCAGGACGCGGTGACCATCCAGGCCAACGACGGCGGGGGCGGACCGCGCAACGAACCCAGCTCGTCCTCGTCGGCGCCGCAGCTCATGGCGGACATGATCGCCACGGCCCGGGTCGAGCCGGGCATGCGCGTTCTGGAGATCGGTACCGGCAGCGGCTGGAACGCGGCGGTCCTGGCATCGCTGGTCGGGCCCACAGGGCAGGTCACGACCGTGGAGATCGACCCCGATGTGGCGGCGCATGCGCGGGCGCGGCTCGACGGATCCGCGGTGCGGGTCGTCACCGGGGCACTGCCAGCCGGATCTGACACCTACGACGCCGTCATCTCCACCTGCGCGGTCAGCCGCCTTCCCCCGGCATGGTTCGCGTGCGCGGAGCCGGGCGCGGTGGTCGTCACCCCGTGGGCCGCCTCCTCGGAATGGCAGCGCACACCCGTGGTGACCCTGGCCGGGACCGGGGCGGGGCAGGCCTCTGGGCCGTTCGTGCGCGACGCCGTGTTCATGCACGACCGCACCCAGCGTGTCCCGGACGGGGACTTCCCCGGGTTGGATCACCGACCGGAAGCGACCGCGGTCGTGCCGTTCACCTCCGGTGACGTGGTCGAACGCGATCTGCTCACCCGTTTCATGCTGATGTTTCCGGGG
This sequence comes from Nocardiopsis sp. CC223A, assembly GCF_030766825.1. Taxonomy (GTDB): domain Bacteria; phylum Actinomycetota; class Actinomycetes; order Streptosporangiales; family Streptosporangiaceae; genus Nocardiopsis. Next base: position 38,359 of record NZ_JASFDV010000020.1, on the reverse strand, counting down.
GTGCGCATCGGTCTGGGGCTGCGCCCGTTCAACGGCGGTCACGGCCGGATCGTGTACCTCGGTACGCCGGACGGATCGTGGGCGTACCTGTGGCCGGACGGATCGGTCACCGGCGGTGGGAGGCTGCCATTGGTAGACCGACTGTGCGACGCCCACCGGCGCCTGTTCGAGGCGGACCGGCCCGGCCTGGAGGAGTTCTCCCTGGAGGTCGACCTGCCGGGCGGCGCATGTCGGGCACGGGCCGGCTCCCTGGGGCCGTGGGAGCACCCGGTCGGCTCACCATGACTCGAAAACAGCGGGGCCGGTGCCCGTCGCGGGCACCGGCCCCACCGCTCGTCAGAGCCAGACGAGTTCGGCGCGCAGTCGCCGGGCGGTGTTCTCCGGCAGGCTCCCCTTGATGATCGAGCGGTCCAGAATGTTGTAGATGACGGTGCAGCCGTCGGGGAGTTCCATTCCCCAGGCGAACGCCCTCCCCTTGTGCTCGCCCTTCGTCAGCCGCAGCTCGAAGAACTCCGCTCCGGGGTCGTCGTGGTAAACAGGTGTGGTGCCGTCGGTGTGGTCCTCTTCCAAGGGGTCTCCCTTCGGTCGGCGCCGCCCGGGACGGCATGGGCGTCAACTCGATGACGTCCCGGGCGGCGGTTTTCTGGGTTACCGAGCGGGCCGGGCGAACTCGCCCTTGTGCGCCCCGTCAAGGAAGCACTCCCACTCGTGCGGGGTGAAGAACAGCACGCCTGCCTGCGGGTCCTTGGAGTCCCGCACCACCGTGCCCTCCTCCAGATGCGCCACCTCCACGCAGCCCTGGGCGGTCTCGCTCGCTCTGGCCTTGAACCAGCGCGCACCGGAGAGGTCGGGGACAACAGTCATTCGGTCAGATCCTTCGCGATGCCGGAGACGAATGCTTCGAGGTCCTCAGGGGCCAGCGCCGAAGCACTCAACAAGGAGAACCTCTCCCGGAATTCTGCCACCAGCGGCTTTTTCTGGAGGAACAGGTTCCCGGCCGGGGATTCGACGTAGACGTGGTCCAGATCGTCGGGATTTTCGAACTCGATCAGGGTGAAGGGGCCGATCAGCCCCACATGATGGCCTCGGCTCAACGGCATGACCTGCACGGTGACGTTCGGCCGATCCGCCATCTCCACCAGATGCCGGAACTGGGCGCGCATCGTTTCCGCGTCTCCGAAAGGCCTGCGAAGGGCGGCCTCGTCGAGAACGACCCACAACCTCAGCGGATTCCTGCGCTCCAGCACTTGGCGGCGCTGAACTTTCAGTTCGACCAACCGGTCGACGTGCTGCTGTGAACCGCCGGAGGCAGGAAGGGTCGCCCGTGTTACCGCCCGGGCGTAGTCCTCGGTGGCGAGCAGTGCGTGGATGACGCTCGGGTGGTAGCTCCGCAGACGATCGGCCTCCGCCTCCAGCCCGACGTAGCTCCCCAGGCCGGAGGGCAGAACGTCGTCGTAGTCATCCCACCAGTTCTCCTCGGCGGTGTGCCTCGACATCGCGGCGAACCGCTCGCGTTGCTGAACGTCGGTCACCTCGTACAGGTCCATGAGCACACGCAGTTCGCTCGGCTTGACGACCCGCTTGCCGTTCTCGATCCGGCTCAGCGTTGCTTCGGACAACCCGGATTCGCGCGCCACCTGCGCGTTCGTCATCTCCCGCTGCTCACGAAGCCTGCGAAGATCTATCCCCAGGCGTCGCCGCCCGACAGTCGCGTCACCCATCGACCCTCCTTCCCGTAAGAGGATAGGCACGCAACGTAGTTGTTTCAATAGTTTTCATGAAAGATCTGAAAGCCGGACTCCATATGGCCCTGGACCCACTCTCAGCCCTGCGGCGGTGCCCGTCTCCTGTCGGCGGGCATGAAAATGTCAGTGGCGCGAGGGCGACGGCCTCGTGGAGCCGGGCTCGTCCGTCCGCTCCGATGACCACCAAGCCCTGATCGAGGAGTTCCGCCGGCGCCGTGTACACCGACACCGACTCAGCTCTGGAACAACCGCGGATCAGGAACTCCGGGACCGGGATACCGGTTGCGACCGTGACGCCCTCGACGACTGCCTGCCGGGCGCGGCGGACGGCGGCGACGTTGCCGCGAAAGTGCGCGAAGGCCTCTCGGCCGGTGTCGCTGAGTCGGTAGGACGAGCGGCAGCTCTCGCATGCGGTCTGGGCGTTGCGCAGGTGGTGCCACATGCTGCGCTCGCCCGACCCCAGCCCCTGGGCGACCAGGCGCACGTGCGCGGTCTCCAGGGCCCCGCCTCACGAAGGTCTTGAGCCGAGCCAGAGCGGAGTCGAGTGCCTCCCGTTCGCTCGTGCCACGCCCCCACGCATCACCCTCTCTTTGAGGGTGGAGCCTTGGGAACCTCATTGCCGGGCGAATCACCGAACGCGAAGTCCTGAATCCTGCAACTCATTGCAGGCAAACGGTCGAGACATGACATGACCACAGATCCTGGTGGACTACCTGGGCGATCTCGCCCAGGTGCCTGTCGAGAAGGCCGTAAAGGAGTCAGAGAAGGTGCCTAGGCGGAGAGGGGAGAGACTTGGCGAAGCGGCGGCAGACATGCACTCTCGTGAATTCACGTCGTAGCTGCTGTTCCCTGTCCAGGCTTGCGTGGAAGAAGGCAGCCACGGGGCGCAGCCCCGATCGGGTCGCGGCAATCGCGTGTTCGGGCTCTTCGGGAGAGGCGTACTGGCTAGCGTAGACATGGAGGTAGTGATCACTCTCGGTGAACCCTACCGCCCGGTACCAGCGCAGTGTGTCCGCATCATCCCGGGTCCAAGCGTCCAGCGTCCTCGCTCCTCGTTGCCGAGCCAGGGAACAGGTGTGCTCGAGCAGGTATCTTCCCAGCCCTTGGTGCTGATGGTCGGGATGCACGGCGATGGTGTCAATGGTTGCCGATTCGTTCTCGATGACGGTATCCATGAGGCCGACGACGGTGCCCTCGTCATCGACCGCCACCAACTCCACACCAGGGGCCGCGATGGGTGGTTTGGCCTGTAGGACATCGTCGTAGTAGGAGGTGCCCAGGAAGGACAGAACCCGGCAGCGCAGCCAGGAGGACTCATCAGCAGGCACGTAGCACCGGATGGTGTAGTTCATGGCCGGTGTTCCCATTCGTCCAGGGTGTGTGGTCGACGGGTGTCGTGAGGCTGAAGAGGCATGTCAGGGATTGTGTCCAGTCCTTGGGAAAAGAGCAACGGGGTTTACTGCCACGGCACGATGGTTGTGCCATAAGCGCAGCGCTTCAAAAAACCTTCGTTCTCTGAAGCCCTCAGCGGGCTGACTTCGGAACCCGCCCAGAGCCTTCAAGCACCCCTTCAGAAAACCGTGGTGTTCAAGAACCCCCATCAGCCGTTTTCTGAGAGGATCGGGAGCATGGACCCGTTCCCGGACCCGCTCGCGGCCGAACCGGTCGTGCTCACCGGGATCCGCATCGGCTACGCCCGCATCTCCACCCGCGAGCAGAAGCTCGACCGCCAACCGGACGCCCTCACCGCGGCCGGGTGCCGCCGGATCTTCGCCGACACCGAGTCGGGCCGCACCGACGAGCGCCCCGAGCTGAAGACGTGCCATGCCTTCCTCAATCCCGGCGATTCCCTGGTCGTGTCCTCCCTGGACCGCTACGGCCGCTCCCTCCAGGACCTGGTGACCATGGTCGCCGACCTGCGCCGCCGCGAGATCGGCTTCACCTCCCTGCACGAGCGACTCGACACCACCCCCGGCGGGCGCCTGGTCTTCCCCGTCTTCGCCGCCCTGGCGGAGTTCATCCGCGAGCTCATCGTGGCCGGCACCCGTGAGGGCCTGGCCGCCGCGCGGGCCCGCGGCCGGGTGGGCGGCCCCGCCCGAGTGTGGTCAACGCCGACCTGATCCGCGCGGCCCGCGACATGCTCCCCAACCCCGAGTACTCGGTGACCTCCATCGCCAAGCTGCTCGGGATCAGCCCGGGGACGCTGTACAACCACATCCCGACCTGAAGGAGCTACGGGCCGCTACCGCGATAAACGCCCCACCTCCGAGTTCTTCCATGTGAGAGGACCCACGGCCATGGCCCCCACCTTGTGGAGCACCCATACGATCGAGTTCGGCTCGGACACGGTGACCAAGCGGTTCCGACCGGGCTGCCGTGAACGGTGCATCCGGGAATGGCGTGCGCTCACGTTGCTGGCCATGCACGCGCCGGGGATAGCCCCCGAACCCCTATCGGTCGACTTCGATACAGCCGAGCCCGTGGTGGTCATGTCCCGGCTGGACGGCGAGCCACTGCGCAGCCGCGCCCTGGATCCCGCGCGCACGCGAGCCCTGGCCCGGACCGTGGCCGAACTCCACACGGCACTCCCCATAGACCTACTCGGCCGGGTCCCCCTCGCCCCGGACGGCCGCAGGTGGTCGAGGAGTTCGTGCGCACCTGGGCTCCGCGCATCCGCCCCGGCCTCACCGGCGATACGGCCCGTGCCATGGACGAAGGACTCACCTGGGCGGCCCATGCCGTCTGGGAGGGCTCGGCTGAGCGGCTCTCCCCATCGGTCTTCGGCCCTGGCGACGGGAACCTCGCCAACTATCTCTGGGACGGTTCCCTGGTCCGTGTGGTCGACTTCGAGGACTCCGGCCGAAGTGACCGCGTCTTCGAGTTGGCGGAGATCACCGAGCACGTGGGGAGCTGGGTGGAACAGCCTTTGGACGTGGCAGCCTTTCTGAGAGGGTTCGACCTCACCTCCGTCGAGACTTCAAGGCTTCGCGAATACCGACGCTTGCTGGCTCTGGTGTGGTTGGTGCTGCTGTGCCGCGACGCGAAAGGGGAGAGGCGGAACCCGCCAGGCACGGTGGACCGCCAGGCCAAAAGACTCACAGACCTGTTCCAGGCCGACACATGAGACCTGAGGTACTGACACCTTCGTGCGGACCGGCCTGCTCCAGCGCCTGCCGAACCGTCGCGGAATTCTTCGGCCTGTCCGCGGACACCGTGGCCGAACTGCGCAGAGCCCGGGCAAACCGTGGACGTGGGCTCGGGAGCTGGGCGTGCCCCTCGAACAGGTGCCGGAGAAGGTACCGAAGCCGAGTCCTGCAAAGATCCGGTCGTTGAAGAGGAATCCACCCGGCTGGGCGAAGCCCCGGCAGGGATGATCGGGCAGGTGTACACGCCGGGGCGTCGGCATCGTCGACAGCACACCCGGCAGCCGCGAGACTTCTGGGAGTCACCGTCCGCATACGGGGAGAAGGTGTTCCACGGTGCCGTGGTCCATGACTCGCAACGTTGCATTGGCGGTGCTGGTCCCGGTCGCGCTGGTGCCGCTCACCGGCTGCTCGTCCGCCGACGTCCCGGCCGCACCCACCGCCGCGCCCGCGCCGCCCGCGGCGCCCACCGAGCCGCCCCCTCCACTCCGCATGGACTCCGAGTTCACACGCCTGGAGGAGGAGTTCGACGTCCGGCTCGGCGTCTACGCACTCGACACCGGCACCGAGCAGGCGGTGGAGTTCCAGGCCGACGAGCGGTTCGCCTACTGCTCCACCTTCAAGGTCCTGGCCTTCGGCGCCGTACTCCAGCAGACGCCCATCGACGAACTCGACCGGGTCGTCACCTTCTCCGAGGCCGACCTGGTCTTCCACTCCCCCGTCACGCAGGAGCACGTGGCCACCGGCATGACGCTGCGCGAGCTCGGCGACGCCGCGCTGCGCCACAGCGACAACACCGCCTCCAACCTGCTCCTTGAGGAGTTGGGCGGCCCGGAGGGACTGGGCGAGGCCCTGCGGGAACTCGGCGACGACGTCACCAGCGTGGACCGGTTCGCACCGGAGATGGCCGAGGCGGTTCCGGGCGATGTGCGCGACACCAGCACCCCACGCGCACTCGCCGGAAGCCTGCGCGAGTTCACCCTGGGCGACGTTCTGCCGGAGGACCGACGGGACATCCTCGTCACCATGATGCGCACCAACACCACCGGCGACGACCTGATCCGGGCCGGGGTCCCCGAGGGCTGGGAGGTCGGCGACAAGACCGGCGCCTGCGGCTACGGGACCCGGCACGACATCGGTGTGCTGTGGCCGCCGCAGGGCGCCCCCGTCGTCCTGGCGGTCATGTCCGGCCGCGACGAGGCGGGCGCGGGGTACGACGACGCCCTCATCGCGCGGGCCACCGAACTGGCGGTCCAAGCCCTCGGATGACGAACAGGCCCCGGGCGGCGTCGGTGCGCCGCGGCCGGGAACCCCGTGCGACCTGCGACGATATCGGACCCCTCCACCTATACCGCGAGAGGGCCCGCAGTCGTACTGTGGAATCAGCCTTCTGTGTCCGGCCCGCACGGACGCCCGGGCCGGGCCCCTCGATATGGAGGTGGACACGATGTCCGCACCCGTTCGCGACCGGTTCCGGGCCGCCGTCATGGTCATCGCCCCGGTGGTGCTCCTGACCGCCTTCCTGTACCACCCGTACGTGCCGGGCCCCGCACCGACCCCGGAGGCCATCGCCCCGCTCGTGGAGGCCGACACCGCCCACTGGGCCATGGTGCACCTGTTGACGATCGTGGCCTTCGCCCTGTTCGTCCTGGCCTTCCAGGCGCTCCGCGGCCTGTTGCGGAACGCCGGCGAGGAGCGGTGGAGCTCCTTCGCGTTCCCGCTGGTCATCGTGGGTCTCGTGCTCCTCGCCGGGCTGCCCGCGATCGAGATGGCCGTCGCTGCGGCCGTCCAGGCGGGGGTCGACACCGTGGCGATGCTGGAGGCCGTGCAGCCGTGGTTCCTGACGCTGCTGGTGAGCGGTTCCATCGCGTTCGTGCTCGGAGCGCTGGCCTTCGCGATGGGGATCGCCCGCTCCGGGATCATGGGCCGGCCGATGACGGCGGTGGTGACGGCCGCGGTGATCGTGATGGCCGTGGCCGTCGCGGCTCCGCCCTTCGCGTTCTTCTACGTGCTGGGCGTCGCCTCGATCGTGGCGTTCTGGCCGCTCGCCTGGCAGGCCGTGCGGTCCGGGGCCAGGACCGGGACCGGGACCTCGGCCGGGGCAGCCGGGGCCGATCGGGCCGCGGGGACGCCCACCGCCCCGCGTCCCCGCGCCGCCGAGGACAGGAGCGCCCTGCGCAACCTCGTCCGGTGGAGCCAGCACCACTGACCCCGGCTCCGCACCGCCGACGGGCCCCTCAACCCGACCAGAGGTAGCGCCGTTCGGGACGGCCGGCCGTCCCGTAGCGCAGCCGCACCTCCACGCGCCCGGAGTCGGCGAAGAACTCCAGGTAGCGGCGGGCGCTGACCCGGGAGATCCCGGTGACGGCGGCGCACTCGGTCGCCGACAGGTCCTCGGCGCCCCCGTCCTCGGCCCCCCGGTCCCCGGGCCGGGCCGCGCGCTCGCGCAGCGCACGCTCCACCAGGCCGGCGGTCTGGGTGGTCAGCCCCTTGGGCATCTTCTTGGCCGTCCGGCCGGGTGCCCGGCCCGTCGGCCGGGCCGCGCCGAACGCCCGGTCGACGGCCTCCTGGTCGGCCGCGCCGCTGTTCTCCAGGTCGCGGCGCAGCCGGGCGTAGTCGCGCAGCCGCTCGATCAGGAGCGCGGGCTCGAACGGCTTGATGAGGTACTGCACCGCCCCGCCGCGCAGCGCGCGGCGGACGGTGGCGCCGTCCCTGGCCGCGGTGATGACCAGGACGTCCACCTCCGGCAGCTCCAGGCCGCCGGATCCGCGCAGGTCGCGCAGCACGTCGATGCCGTTCATGTCGGGCAGGTAGATGTCCAGCAGGACCAGGTCCGGGCGCAGCCGGGAGACCATCTCCAGCGCCTCGGCCCCCGTCGTGGCCTCGCCGACGACGGTGAAGCCGGGGACGCGCTCCACCAGGCCGCGATGGATCCGCGCGACCATGAAGTCGTCGTCGACGATGAGCGTTCTGACCTGCGGATCCATGGTCCGGTCCGCTGTCGCCTCCGGTGCGTTCAACGTGTACCTCCGGTGTGGCGCCGTCCCGGGCGGTGGGGGATGGTCGGCATCAGGGCGTCCCTTCGGGGTCGAACGGGCCATCGGTCGGGCTCTGGGGCGGGATCTCGTTCAGGACGGCGGTGAACTCCGAACCGGAGACGGTCGCCGACCCGCCCCGGCGCGCGCAGACCAGTCCGACGATGGCCAGGCCCAGGCCGCGTTTCCGCCCTGATCCGCCCTTGGTCGTGTATCCGTGCTGGAAGACCTCGTCGGCGAGTTCGCTGGGCACGCCCGGTCCGGAGTCGCGGACCGCGACGCGGACCGGGTCTCCGCCGCCGCCGACGACCTCGACCTCGACCCAGGGGCGTTCGGCGCCCCCGCCGGTCGAGGCCACGGCGTCCAGAGCGTTGTCGACCAGGTTGGCCACGACGGTGACCAGGTCGTCGGACAGCTCCTCCGACACCGGGTCCAGGCCGGTCCGCGGGGAGACGCGCAGCCGTGTGCGCTGTTCGTCGGCGAGGCTGGTCTTGGCGATGAGCAGCGCGGCCAGCGAGGGATCGTTGACACGGCCGGTGACGTCGGCGCTGAGCTGGGCGCGGGCCCCGCCGACCTGGCTGACGTACTTGGCGGCCTCGCCGTATTCGCGCAGCTCCAGCAGCCCGGAGATGACGTGCAGCCGGTTGCTGAACTCGTGCGCCTGGGCACGCAGGGTCTCGGTGGTGGTCTGGCTGGTGTCCAGTTCGTGCTGGAGTTCGACCAGGTCGGTGCGGTCCCGCATCGTCGTCACGGACCCGGCGGGGCGCCCCGCGGTCATCAGCGGCATGCGGTTGAGGGCGACCAGCCGGTCGCCCAGCACCACGACGGTGTCGCGCCCCCGGACCCGGCCCAGGAGCACGTCCTCCAGCTCACCGCCCACGTCCAGGTCGGCCAGGGTGGCGCCGACGCAGTCGGGCGGCAGGCCGAGCAGGCGGACCGCGGCGTCGTTGGCGAGCGTGACCCGGTGGCCCGCGTCCAGTCCCAGGACGCCCTCCTTGATGCCGTGCAGCATGGCCTCGCGGTGTTCGACCAGCCGTGCGATCTGGTCGGGCTCCAGGCCCAGGGTCTGGCGTTTGACCCGGCGGGACAGCAGCAGGGACCCGGCCACGCCGATCACGCTGGCGATGCCCAGGTAGACCAGCAGGTTGGGGGTGGCCAGGGCCAGGAGCTCCCACGTCCCGGGGTAGTCCGTGCCCGCGACCACGACGCCGAGGATGGTGCCGCCCTCGCCGATGACCGGGACCGCCGCGACCACGGCGCGGTCGCCCTCGATCTCGGTCACGCCGGTCCAGGCGCGGCCCTGTAGGGCGGAGGCGAGGCCGGGGTCCTCCCGGGGCGCCTCGCCCTCCGGGCCGGAGTCCAGGGTCAGGGCCCGGCCGCCGCTGTCGTGGACGACGAGGTGGTCGGCGCCGGAGAGCGCGCGGACGCTCTCCGCGTGGGGCGCCAGCACCTCCGGGCGGCCGGAGGTCTCCAGCCCCGCGCGGATGATGTCGCGTGCGGCGGTGCTCTCGGCGACCGAGAGCATGCGGCGGCTCTCGGTCTGGCGCAGACGGGCGTCGGACTGGGCCATGGACACGGCGGCGACCACGACCAGCACGGTGACCACGATGGCCAGTTGGAGGGCGAGGAACTGGCCGGCCAGCGTCGTGCGCGGTGCCCCGAACCTCATCGGCGCGACGCCCTCCGCACCCGCGTGAACACAACGACCACAAGGTTCCTTAGGACCAATGCCCGCACAAAAGACACAACACTTCTCACCCGTATTTCCCTCTGTTTGCCTGTGTGTTGCATCACACACAACCGGAACATACCCGGCCACATCCCCTACGGAGAAATCATGTCCCTCCTGACGAAGACGCATGTCGGTCCCGGCACCCCCGGTTCGGGCACGTTCCGCCGCGCGCCCGGGTTCCGCGCGGCCGCGGTCGCCGCGGCCCTGCCCCTGCTGCTCGCCGCCTGCGGCGGCACCGACGACGGCGCCACCGGCGGCACCGCCGAGGACGGGACCTGGGCCCCGACCCAGGCGATCGAGATCACCGCGCCGGCCGCCACCGGCGGCGGCTGGGACACCCTCGCCCGCACCAGTGCCCGCCTGCTGGAGGAGGAGGGGCTGGTCGACCACTCGCCCCAGGTGGTCAACAAGCCCGGTGCCGGCGGCGCCATCGGCTGGGGTTACATCGCCAACAACCCCGGCGACCCGCACAAGCTGTTCGTGACCAGCCCGCCCATCCTGCTGGTGCCCATGGCCGGCGACTCCGACTACGACCACGACAACTTCACGCCGATCGCCCGCCTGGCGACCGACTACATGGTCTACCTCGTGGCGGCCGACTCCGACATCGAGACCTTCGCCGACCTGGCCGAGCAGGTGGAGTCGGGCGCGCTGAGCGTCGGCGGCGGCTCCGGCCCCGGCAGCATGGACCACGTCGCCCTGGCCGGCGCCCTCCGGGCCGCCGGAGCCGACGCCACCCAGGCCAACTACATCCCCTTCGACGGCGGGGGCGAGGCCCTGACCTCCCTGCTGGGCGGTCACGTGGACGCGGCCGTGGTGGGCGTCGGAGAAGCCCTGGGCATGCTGGAGTCGGGCGACCTGCGCGCGGTGGGCGTCTCCTCGGCCGAGCGCGTGGACGTCGTGGCGGAGGTGCCGACCCTGGTGGAGCAGGACATCGACTTCACGTTCGACATCTGGCGCGGTGTGATGGGCCCGACGGACCTGACCGAGCCGCAGATCGCCTACCACGAGACCCTCTTCGCCGACCTGATGGAGACCGAGGCCTGGAAGGAGGAGTCCGCCCGTCTGGGCTGGACGGACGCCTACCAGGACAGCGAGGAGTTCGGGGCGTTCCTGGACGACACCCGTGGCGAGTTCGCCGAGATCCTGACCGAGGTCGGCCTTCAGTGAGCGAGAAGAGCACAGCGCGCGGGAGCGCGCCCGCGACGGGGGCGGCCCCGGGCCGCCCCCGAAAGCCCCGGGGTTCCAGGGTCCCCGTCCTGCCGGAGCGGGCGTTCCGGTTCTCGCCGCGCACGCTGGGAGTGGTGATCGCGCTGTTCGCGATCGGCTACCTGGTGCTGGCGTTCCAGATGCCCGACTACACGGCGGTGCAGGTCCCGGTCCAACCCGCGACCCTGCCGCGCTGGCTGGGCGCGGTGCTGCTGGTGCTGGCGGTGCTGCTGTTCTTCCAGCGCCCCCAGGCGGACGGGGAGCCCGAGGCCGCCCCGGTGGCGGAGGCCGCCGAGAGTGCGTCCGGGAAGTCCACGGACGCCGACGCGGACACGGACGCCGACCCGTCCGCGGACACGGCGAAGGGCGAGGCCCGGCTGGGCCGCTTCGAGGACACCCGGCTGGAGATCGGCCTGTTCGTCGCCGCCCTGGCGGCCTACGCCGCGCTGTTCGAATTCCTGGGGTTCATCCTGGCCACCGCCCTCTACCTGGGATCGATGACCTGGTATCTCGGCTACCGCCGCCACCTGGTCAACGCCGTGGTCGCCATCGCCCTGCCGTTCGCGCTCTACGCGGGCATGACGTGGGGCCTGGATGTGGCGCTGCCGACCGGCCTGCTCCCCTTCTGACCCGAAACCAAGGAATTCCCACTCATGGGCATGCTCGACCAACTCATGTACGGGTTCAGTATCGCGCTGACCCCGGAGAACCTGCTCTACGTCTTCATCGGCGTCCTGGCCGGAACGGTCATCGGCATCCTGCCGGGGCTGGGGCCGATGAGCGCGATCGCGCTGATGATCCCCATCGCCTACGGCATGGACCCCACCTCGGCGATCATCATGCTGGCCGGGGTGTACTACGGGGCGATCTTCGGCGGATCGACCTCGTCCATCCTGCTCAACGCACCGGGTGTGGCCGGAACGGTCGCCACCTCCTTCGACGGCTACCCCATGGCCCTCAAGGGCCAGGCGGGCAAGGCACTGGCGATCGCGGCGATCTCGTCGTTCGTCGGCGGCACCATCGGCGTCGTGGGCCTGATGGCCATCGCGCCGAGCCTGGCGTCGTTCGCCGTCAGCTTCGGCCCCACCGAGTACTTCGCGCTGATGGTGCTGGGGTTGACCGCGGTGGTGTCCCTGGGCGGGCGCAACCTGACCAAGGGCCTGATCTCGGCGGTGGTCGGCGTGATCATCGCCCTGGTGGGCATCGACTCCCAGACCGCCATCACCCGGTTCACCTTCGACCGGCCGGAGCTGTACGAGGGTGTGGAGTTCCTGATCGTGGCGCTGGGCGTGTTCGCGCTGGCCGAGGTGCTGGTGATGCTCAGCCGGCGCGGCAAGGGCGGCGTGCGCAAGTCCGTGACCTCGCTGCGGCTGTCCCGCGGTGAGCTGGCCCGGATCACCCCGCCCGCGCTGCGCTCCTCGGTGCTGGGCTTCTTCACCGGTGTCCTGCCCGGGGCCGGGGCCACGGTGGCCTCCTTCCTGGCGTACTCCGCGGAGAAGAGGATCGCCCGCGACGGCAAGACCTTCGGACAGGGCAACATGAAGGGTGTGGCCGCGCCCGAGGCGGCCAACAACGCCGCGGCGGTGGGGTCGTTCGTGCCGCTGATGACCCTGGGCGTGCCGGGATCGGGCACGACGGCCATCCTGCTGGGCGCGCTGATGGTCCTCGGTGTGCAGCCGGGACCGACGATGCTGACCGACGACCCCGGCATGTTCTGGGGCGTGGTGGCGTCGATGTACCTGGGCACCGTGGTGCTGCTGGTCCTGAACCTGCCGCTGATCCCGGTGTTCGCCAAGGTCCTCAACACACCCAGGACGATGCTCCTGCCGCTGGTCGTCGTATTCTGCGTGGTGGGCGTGTACGGGCTCAGCTTCAGCGTGTTCGACCTGGGGCTGCTGGCCGCGTTCGGCGTGATCGGCTTCCTGATGCGGCGCAACGACTTCCCGGCCGCGCCGCTGATCCTGGGCCTGATCCTGGGCGGGCTGATGGAGACGAACATGCGGCGGGCGCTACAGATCTCCGGCGGTGAGTGGTCGGTGTTCGTCACCGAGCCGATCTCGGCCGGTCTGCTGGCCCTGGCCGCGCTGTCGCTGCTGCCGTCCCTGGTGCGCGCGCTGCGGCGGCGCCCGTCGGCGGGCACGCCCGCCGAGGTGCCGGCGCCCGCGGACGGGCCGGAGGAGCAGGCCCCGACGCCGCGCGGCTGACGGACGGTCGAGGGGGACGAGGAAGAAGCGGGCGAAGTGGACGAGTACGACCGGGTGGCCGGGACGCACGCGATGAGTCGCCGTGCCGTCCTGGCCGCCGGCCTCGTCCTGGCTCTGGCGGGCTGCCGGGAGCCCGGACGGCAGGACAGGATGCGGATCATGGTGCCGACCCCGCCCGGCGGCGGGTTCGACCACACCGCCCGGACCCTGGCGGCCGTGATCGAGGAGACCGGGGCGGTCTCCGACGTCGCGGTCTTCAACCTGGCGGGGAGCACGGGGACCGCCGCGCTGGCCCGCCTGGTGTACGAGCGCGGCTCGGCGGACCTGCTGTTGCAGATGGGGCTGGGCCTGGTCGCCAACACCCACGTCGACTCCGCCGCCGACTCGGTCACCGAGGCCACCGCGCTGGCCCGCCTGATCGAGGAACCCGAGGCGCTGCTGGTCCCGGCGGACTCGGAGTACGCGACCATCGACGACGTGGTGCGGGCCTGGCGGGCGTCCCCGGGCACGATGCGGATCGGCGGCGGATCGACCCCGGCCGGGCCCGACCACCTGGTGACCATGCTGCTGGCGGAGGAGCTGGGCATCGCCCCCGCCGACGTGGTGTACCGCTCCTACGACGGCGGCGGCCCGATGCAGGCCGCGCTGATGGGCCATGCGGTCGACTTCGCCGCCGCGGGGCCGAGCGAGCAGCGCGCGGCGATCGACTCCGGCCAGTTGCGGGTCCTGGCGCTGACGGGGCCGGAGCCGGACCCGGGGATCGACGCGCCGACGCTGGTGCAGGCCGGGATCGACCTGGAGTTCATGAACTGGCGCGGGCTGCTGGCCCCGCCCGGCCTGGCCGACGACGACCTCGCGTGGCTGCTGGCGCTGGTGGAGCGGGTGCACGCCTCACCGGAGTGGGAGGAACGCCTGGCGCGCAACCGGTGGACCGACGCCTACCTGGCGGGCGGGGAGTTCGCCGCGTTCCTCGCCGAGGAGGACGAGCGCACCGGGCGGACCCTGGAGCGCATCGGCCTGGCCTGAGCCCGCCCCTGTCGGTGATCCCGCACCCCGGGTCATCCCCGCCGGTCCAGGAGCTTCCGGGCACGGACCGGTCCCCCGGTGCGCGAAAGCGCCCCCCGCTCGCATCGAAACGGAGCCGGCGCCGCCCGCCCGCTGTCGGGAGGGTGGTCAGATGGTGTCGCACCGAGTGGTGTGACTTCGTTCGACCCCCGGGCACCAGAGGTAACGGCGCGCTGGTCAGCGATTTGTTCTTGTTCGAACAACCGTTGTTCTCACACCACTCCACGGGACATGACCGGGTGGTCATGCGGCCGCCGGGGACACACCTGCGACACGTCTTCCGCAGGCGGGGCAGGGAACGGCGATGACGTCTCGGCCATCGGCGGTCAGGCGCGGCACGGTGCGGTAGCGGGGCGAGTCCCGGTCGGGGTTGCAGCGTTCGTCGTCGCACTTGGGGGCCGTGAAACCGGCGTCGGCATCGGGCGGGCCGAGCCAGGACGGGAGCGCGCCGCCGCCGGGGGAGGGCGGGTGGACCACCTCCCCGGGTTCACCGCGGCAGGGACCGCCGCACAGGCAGCACGTTCCGCCGGGGACGTTGCGCACGCTCGGATGCGCTGGGCAGGTGCCGGTGGCCCGGCCCTGCCCGTCCACCGTGAACTCCAGGCGCCGGGCGAAGGCGTCCGGGGACGGCGAAGGGCTCGGAAGCTGCTCCCGCAGCAGCGTGCGGGTGTTCCACGCGCGCACGGTTTCGGGGCAGGCCAGCCGGGCGCGCAGGGCGGCGAAGGGCCGCGCGGTGTCCTGCCAGCCCGCCAGCGCGGTACCGAGTTCGGACTCCCCGACTCCCGCCGCACGCAGCTCGGACAGCTTTCGGGCGAGCACGGCGCGGTCGCGTTCCGGGTGGCGAAGGGCCGCGTCCGGGATGAGTCGGAGCAGGTCCAGCGCCCACGCGGGCGGTCTCCGCCAAGGGGTGCGTGTCCCGGTTTCGGGCACCTCCACCGGCGGCCGGGGCGGCACCGGCCGCACGATCTCCGGACCCGTTCGGGGCGGCTCGGAACCGGGGCGGTGCGCGTCGGGCGCGGTGCGCGGGCGCGGGACCGCCGACCCCGGGGTGACCCGCCCGCGGACGGGATCCGGAGAGGGGTCGTGGGGGCGGGGGTCGGGAGAGTGGGGGTCTGTAGGTCGATCTGGACTGTCGCGGGGGGTCGGGCTGACCGGTCGCGGCAGGTCAGGATGAACTGCCGTGGGCAGGTCGGGCCGGTTGGCGGGGGTCAGGGGTTCTTCGCCCAGCAGGGCGCGCGCCTCGTTGATCCGCTCCAGCGCCGTGTCGGTGTAGGCGCTGGCGGGGATGAGCAGTTCCAGCACGTCGGGGAGGTTGTCGGCGCGCATGCGCCCGGCTGCCAGGTCTGGGGCGAAGAACCCGTGGACCTGCTCGCGCGGGAGCTTGCGGACGATGCCCGCGGAGACGAGGTCGTCGAGGGCGCGCTTGGCGGTGGACAGGCTCAGCAGGGGTTCGGCCCGTTCGACCAGGGTGGCCTGGGACATGAAGCACCAGCGCCCGTCCCGGTCGACGGCGTCGGCGATGATCATGGCCACGGTGTGCGACCGGAGAGTGGGGAACGCCTTGGCCTTGAAGGCGAGGGCGGTCCACAGGACGGGGGAGAAGCCCGGCACGTTCATCGACGCGGGCGGACGTTTGCGGTGAACGGGGACATCGGGCGCGTCCCCGTTCCGGGCGCCGGGCGCCATGGGACTAGGATTCATGCCTAGCCGCCTTCCTGCGTTCTCAGGTAGGTCGGTCAGGGGCCGTTCGGTGTTGGTAGCACCGTGCGGCCCCGCTTTTCGAGTGACGCGGAGTCACGTTGTGGATGCAGTCTAGGGCCCACCGGGCGGTCCGGGGACGCGAACAGCCCCTTCCGCGGCCGCTACGAAACCCGGGTCGGCCGGGAGTGGCCTTGCGTCGGCCTTCATGCCACAGTGACTGAAGACCGCGGTCGACCCCGCCGGTCGAATGTAACGCGGAGATAACGCCCCGCGTTTGTCCAGGTCGTTAGCTGTGAGCCCCGCGCACGCGGGGATGGACCGGTGGCCACCATCGTGCTGCCCGTCCTGCTCGCGTGAGCCCCGCGCACGCGGGGATGGACCGGCGGATGTGACCGTGCATCAGGTGGATGCCCGGTGAGCCCCGCGCACGCGGGGATGGACCGCCGCGGACGACGTGTGGAACCGCCCCCTCACCGTGAGCCCCGCGCACGCGGGGATGGACCGGCCGCCCGCCGAGTGCGCCGCCGCCTTCGGGCGTGAGCCCCGCGCACGCGGGGATGGACCGGCGGCGCCCCCGGCAAGGGTGCGCCGCCTTCGGTGAGCCCCGCGCACGCGGGGATGGACCGGGCGGCGGCCGTGGCCTGTCGGCGGACACGGTGTGAGCCCCGCGCACGCGGGGATGGACCGGGCGGCGGCCGTGGCCTGTCGGCGGACACGGTGTGAGCCCCGCGCACGCGGGGATGGACCGTGCCCCAACATGGGCGGGGGCGTTGCCGTGTCCGGATTCAGCCAACCCGATGGCAGGGCATGCCGTGTGGGTTACGGTGCCGGTGTGGTGCCTCACACCGCACGAAGGACCCAGGAATGAAGCAGATAGGATCTACCGCAACCATCATCCCCCCGACCGCTGGCAAGCACAGCCCGCCCTGCCCCAAGAGCAAAGACGGCAAACACGACTGGATGTACTCCGGCATGGCGAACATCTACTTCTGCACGCTGTGCTCAGCCACCGAGGAGAGGAAGTGACGGCATGGCCGGGATCGGGGTCGTAGACCACCCGCACGTGTGGTTGGAACGCTCCGACCGGCGGGAGTGCATGGCCTGCGAAGCCACCGAACCCCTCCCCGCCGCCCCCGAAGTGTGCTCGTTCGACGGTCTGCGGCACGATGACTTCCCCGGGCCGAACTTCGTGGACCGGTGCGCGAAGTGCGGGAGGCTCCGCGAGCACGGCACTCTCTGACCGGGTTCCCCTCCCGGCCGCCCCTGGGCATGAAGCGTCCAGGGGCGGTTTCGTTTGATCCCGGTCTGGAGCGCGATCACCACCGTTGGGTGTCCGGACTCAGCCAACCCGGTGACACAGGGTGCTTTCCGGGTTACGGTGCCGGTGTGGTGCCTCACACCGCAACCCACAGGAGGAATTCCCTGTGACCATAACCGAACACTCCCCCACCACCACGGCCCCGCCCGTGCGGATGCTGTGGCTCGACCTCACCCGCAAGTGCCAGCTCGAATGTGTGCACTGCTACAACGAATCCGGGCCCACCGGCGACCACGGGACCATGACCCGGGCCCACTGGTTCACCGTCGTGGACCAGGCCGCCACCACCGAGGTCGAACACATCCAGCTCATCGGCGGCGAACCCACCCTGCACCCCGACGCACTCGCGATCGCCCGCCGCGCCCTGGCCACCGGCCTCCACGTCGAGGTGTACTCCAACCTCGTCCACGTCTCGGACGCCTGGTGGGAACTGTGGGCCCACCCCCGGGCGTCCCTGGCGACGTCGTACTACAGCGCGGACCCGGACCGGCACAACGCCATGACCGGCCGCCCAGCATCCCACCGGCACACCCGGGCGAACATCGCCCGCGCCGTCGAACGGGGTGTGCGTCTCCGGGTCTCGATCATCACCCCGAACGGGGAGGGTGTGGAAGCCACCCGGGCCGAGCTGGAAACCCTCGGTGTGACCCACATCGGTGTGGACCACGTCCGCCTGTTTGGGCGCGGCAACCCCACCGAGGGGACCGACGTGTCCGGGCTGTGTGGCGCCTGCGGTGACGGGCGCGCCGCCATCAGCCCGGACGGCACCGTGTCGCCATGCGTCATGTCGGCGTGGATGGGTGTCGGCAACACTCGGGAAGCACCGCTGGCCGGTATCCCCGCCGGGGCGCCGATGGCCCAGGCCCGCAACGTGATCACCGCAGCCAAGAAGGACGAACCGGCTCCGCAACCCCCGCCCCCGAACCCGATTCCCTGCTCACCCGACCAGTACTGCTCACCGGGAACCCCCCGAAGCGAGTGCCCACCTCGGAACTGAGGCCGCCGATGA
The DNA here is from genome assembly GCF_030766825.1 of Nocardiopsis sp. CC223A. Classification (GTDB taxonomy): domain Bacteria; phylum Actinomycetota; class Actinomycetes; order Streptosporangiales; family Streptosporangiaceae; genus Nocardiopsis. The sequence goes on along the minus strand of NZ_JASFDV010000020.1, from coordinate 20,198 downwards.
CACCTGAACTCGAAGAGCTGATCACCCCATGCGTGGGGAAGATCAAGCAAACGAAGCCGGTCAACGCGGGTCACAGCAATGCCATCACCGTTATCGTCACCGATTCCGAGGGGCGAGAAGTGTTCGTCAAGGCAGTACCGGACCAGCCCGGAGGGCGCCTTGATGAACACCTCCGGGAAGCCGAGATGGCGGCGCACAGCGGCGGCCTGTCCCCCGCCCTGTTGTGGCAGATCCGGGGGAACGGGTGGGTGGCACTGGGGTTTGAGAAAGTGGAGGGCCGCTACGCCGACTTCAACCCCGGGTCGGCGGATCTGCCTCTGCTCGCGGACGCCCTCAACGCCATCGCTGCCCTCCCCGTTCCAGCGAACGCGGTCGGGTGGGAGGAGACCCGGTGGGACCGGTTCACCCCCGAGGAGGATCGCCACCTCCTGCGCGGGGACGTACTGACGCACACCGACCTACACCCCAGGAACATCCTGATCTCCCCCGAGGGACGGGTGTGGTTGGTGGACTGGTCCTGGCCTACCCTCGCCTCCCCGGTGGTCTCCCCGACGTGTCTGGCGGTGCAGCTCGTGTCAGCGGGCTACCCGCCGGCCGAGGTGGAGAGCTGGGTGTCCGGGGTCGAGGGTTGGAAAGGCAACGAGGCCGCGGTGCGGGTGTTCGCGCGCGCGGACGCGATGCTCCAGCGTTCCTTCGCGACTCGGTGGCCTGAGGAGAGCTGGTTGGAGGCGATGGCGGAGGCCGCTGAGGCGTGGGCGGCCCACGTGGATACCTGACCGGTCGGGGTCTGCCGTTGGTGGCCCTGGATGGGTTACCGTTCCATGGAGTCCCCACCCTTGCGGCAGGGTGCCGGTGACCCCGCGGTCCGGGGTTGCTGGCCGCCGCGAACACGAAACCGGCCCCCGCCATCATCCCTGGCGGGGGCCGGTCCTGTCCTGCTACAGCTACTTCGCGAGGGCGCCCATGAGTGCGGCCCACTCCCCGGACTCGAACGCGAGGTGACCCAGCTCCCGGTTCTGCGTATCGCGGACCGCGGCCTGGTCAGCCATAAGCCGCGCTTCCACGCAGTTCCCGCCTGTGCCGTTGCTGTAGCTGGACTTCTCCCAGCCTTCGGTCATCATGCGATCATGCCTCGAATCTCTTCCATCCTGACGCGGGACTCAGGGACCGGCAGTGCAGCGCTCCTCAGCTCCGCAAACGTGTGCTCGTAGCTTGCCACAACGTCCGCCTGCTTCAGGACAAACCCGGTCTCCTGGCTCTCCACGTATGCGAACGTCCCGGTATCGGGAACTTCCATCAGCGTAAACGACCCTCCCAGTCCAGCATGGCCCTCGGCCCTCAGCGGAATGATCTGAATCCGCAACCGGGGCTGCCTGGACAGGTCGATGAGGTGCTGGATCTGGACGTCCATCACCTTCGGGTCTGAGAACTGCCTCAACAGCACAGACTCGTCTAAAAGGGCTGTCACCGCAGGTGGATGGGCCCGCGCTAGGAGTTGCTGCCGGTGTTGGCGGGCCGCAACCGTTTTGTCGATGTGTTCGGGGGCCGCCTTTGGTCGAGCCAAGGTGCTGATCGCCCGCACGTACTCCTCGACTTGGAGGAGCCCCGGTACGAGCCCGAGGGCGTACTCGCGGATCTCCTCGGCGGTCTGCTCAGCTTCGGCTACCTCGCGGAAGTAAGCGCTGGTGCCGCCGTCAGAAAACGCGGCGTCCCATGCGCTGGTGAGGACCCCTCTGGCGTTAAGAGCGGAGTCCAGGCGGACAATATAGTCCCGCTGTGTCCCTTTTTTGCCGCGCTCGATATCGCTGATCGTGCTCTGGCCGACTGTGGAGAGCGCGGTCAGCTCTTGTTGCGTTAGCCCAGATCGGGACCGCAGTTTCTTGAGGAGCTTGCCGAATCGCTCCCGGGATATCTTCAGGTCTTCGTCGGACATGCCGCCCAGCTCCGATCTCATATCTGAGATTATGGCTGCTTAAGGAAAATCTACCGAGGATGACGATAAGCATAGACCGAGGGCTAGGCGGGTTGGCAAGGTCTGTGATGGAGGGGCTACCGCCAGGAACGCGAAAAGCCCCGGCGGCCGAAGTCGTGAGCGGTCGCCGAGGCTCATGCCCCACCCCGAAACCCCCGAGGTGAAACGACATGCAGTGTACCGCCAGCGGACCACCCGCTCCAGGCCGAACCCCCCTCCCCCGCCGACTGCGCGGCACCCCCGCAACCTCCCGGCTCCGCATCCCCGGCACCCGCGACCAAGTCGCCGTCGCCCGCCGGTGGGTCGCCGCGACCGCCCACACCCACCACGAGGCCATCCGCGACCGGGCCGTCCTAGTCGTGTCCGAGGCCGTCACCAACGCGATCCTGCACAGCCGGTCGGGGTTGCCCGGCGGAACGGTCCTGGTCGAGGTCACCCGCACCCCGTACCTGGAGATCCGGGTCACCGACCAGGGCCCCAAAAACCCGGCCCGGCCCACTGTGCCCGGCGTGCTCGCACCCGACCCGCTCCGGCCGTCCGGAAACGGGATGCGGCTCATCGACGAGCACACCGCGTTCTGGGACTGGGACGGGCGTGTTGGCGGCCCCATCACCCTCATCGCGGCCATCCGAAGAACCTAAAACGTGCGGCGGCGATGCACCCCACCGGCCGGTCCCTCCGGGGGCTTGGGGTTCCCGCCGCCGCACCCCGCCGGGCGGTCTGGGGAGATGCGCCCGGCCGGTGGGGGCAGCGCACCGGCACCCGCGCTGCCCCCGCCCCACACACCGGCCGCACCGCACCCCTCCGGGTTCCTGTCCCTGACCTACAGGGGCGTGGTGCGGCCACCCGGCCCCGCATACCGGGTGAGGCACCACACGGGGCCGGGGTGGGGCGGCAGGAGGCTGTCACCTGCCGCCCCACCACCCAGACGTCCGGCCGGGCCCTCCCCTGTCCCCGCAGGAACCGGCCGGAACGAGCGGGCCGCCGACGGGTGGCCCGGTCCGCCCCCTACGGGTGGGGACTCACGGGGGCGGGCGGCGGGGCGGGGGTGCCGCGGTTCCCCCGCCCCGCCTACCCCCAGGAGTGGACCGTGGACGACGAGTGGCTGACGACGAGGCAGGTAGCGGAGATGTGGGGGGTGACGGTGCGAACGGTCCAGGGCTGCCTTCGGCGGGGTCATGCGCCTGCTGTGCGTCGGGGTGACCACCGGTGGTGGATGCGTCGCCAGGACGCGGAGGAGGCAGCCGAGAAGATTCGCGCCGCCCGCGCCCGCACAGCGCCCGAGGAAACGAGGAGCCGATGACCGATCAGCAACCACCGCCGCCCGAGCTGATGACCCCGGAGGAAGTCGCGGCCCGGTTCCGGGTCGACCCGAAAACGGTGAAGCGGTGGGCGCGGGTCGGAATGCTCCCCAGCGTGCGGACCCCCTCCGGCAAGTACCGGTTCCACCGGGAGGCCGTGAACCGGCTGTTGAGGCAGACCGGAGCCACCTCATGACCCCCGCCCGCCCGGAGGTACCCCAAGGCCCGGGCGGGTGGGCACCAACCGGCCGCGCCCTGTCAAGGGGGGCAGGGGCGCGGCCACCCCGGGCGCACCGTCCGCGCCCCTGGGGGGCCGGGGTTGGGATGGCCCCGACACCCCCACCACAACCACGGAGAGGAGGAACCCCATGCCGCACCGGTTCGGTGACCCGCCCGGTCCGCCGGCCAACACCTGCGCCGGGTACCTCGCGGCACGGTGGGGTCTTCCGGTCTCGCCTCCCGTATGGAGCATCCGGCAGCGCGAGGACCCGCTGATCCAAGCAGCCCAGGCCACCGACCCGAAACCCCCGCCCACCGACGACGACATGGGCGAACTCGCCCACCTCATCCGCATCTGGACTACCCGAGGAGCCCGCCGTGCCGCATGACCCCATGTACCCCGGCGAGGTCGGCCGCGTGCTCGGGGTCGACACGGACACGGTCCTGCGGTGGGGAGTCGTCGGCCTGGTCGGCCTGGTCGAATCCACGGTGCCGACCAGCCCCCTGGTGGGCGGGTCTCCGGACGAGGAAGGTCGGTACCTGGCCGTGGAGTACGACACGGTGTACGCGCTCGTCCACGACGGCGGCCCTCGCAAGTCGGCCGGTGCCCGTGCCCTGGTCCGTGAGGCCGGGATGTGGTGGAACGCCGCCGACAAGCGCCCGCCCGTGAAGCGCCGGAACCTCACCCCCGACCTGGAGGTGTTGGACGCCGCCGAGCTGGCCGAGGTGGCGTTGTCCGAAGCCGTTGTGCACGCCAGTAGAAGCGCCCGGCCGGTGTGGCCGCTCCTGTGTACCGCCCACGAAACCGCGGTGGCCGGGGGGCGCCCGGACCTGGAACCGATCCTGGCCGGGTTGGGCAAGGAACACCCAGCCGAGCCGTGGGGGATACGGGTGAGCGCCGATTGGATGCGCCCCGGGTCGTGGTGGGAGCGCCGCACGGCATGAAAAGCGTCCCGCGCCCTGCTGGAGACCGCCAGAGGGCGCGGGGTTGGGGCCCGCATCAAGGGGTCCCGCCCCGGCGGTTGGCGCCGCCGGGTTCCACAAGGGATACACACAGGAGGGTACGCATGAAACTGACCTACACCCAGGGCCGGAAGTCACTGCCTGTCGGGCAGCGGGTGAAGTCCGAACGTTCGCAGGGCGCTACGAACTGCGCGACCGCACTGCTCGACACCACCGGGACGGTCGAGATGGGCGACACCCAGAACCCGACCGCGGCCCTGTTGTTCCCCGGCGGGGCGTGGGCGGCCCTGCTGAAGACCGCCGTCTGAGCGGCCGGAAGCTCGGACCGTAGCAGCGGGGGCGCCGCGCCTCGTGGCGCCCCCGCCCTCCATCCGGACCGGAGAAAGGAAACACCCCATGAAGTGGCACAAGTCGACCTACAGCTCGGGGGCGCAGAACTGTGTCGAGGTCGCCGAGGGAACCGTCACGGCCGTCCGCGACACCCGAAACCGGGAGTTGGGGCACATCGAGTTCCCTGGTGGGGAGTGGGTTGCCCTGCGGGTGTGTCTGGTCGCGTAGCGGTATGAGCTGAGCTCAGGGCTGGTGGGAGCGCGCTCTCCCACCAGCCCCGCGAACGGCCCATCCCCGCGTGCGCGGGGCTCACGAGTTCCACGCCGCCCACCCGACCATGGAGCGCGGTCCATCCCCGCGTGCGCGGGGCTCACAGGACGTGGCGGTCCCGGCGGCGACGCCGTGACGGTCCATCCCCGCGTGCGCGGGGCTCACCGTTACGCGGGATGGGACCGGATTCAGTCGTTCGGTCCATCCCCGCGTGCGCGGGGCTCACCCGCTCCGGTGTCCGGCTCAAGGGCCGTCTGGAGGTCCATCCCCGCGTGCGCGGGGCTCACTCACCCCCTGTTTCCCCGGGGGTGTGTCCCCCCGGTCCATCCCCGCGTGCGCGGGGCTCACAGGGTCCCCTTGCGGTGCTCGATGCGCCGGGACGGTCCATCCCCGCGTGCGCGGGGCTCACTCGCACCGGCATTCCATGCGTCGATCGTGGACGGTCCATCCCCGCGTGCGCGGGGCTCACGTCTGCCCCTCCTGAGACGTCGATGTCCACGGCGGTCCATCCCCGCGTGCGCGGGGCTCACCGTTCCCCGGGGGCGGTGTGTAGTTGTGCTTCCGGTCCATCCCCGCGTGCGCGGGGCTCACCGAGCTCCCGGACGAGACGGCTCGCGTCGATCGGTCCATCCCCGCGTGCGCGGGGCTCACAGGGCGTCGGCCATGTCGGAGAGGTCCTGGTGCGGTCCATCCCCGCGTGCGCGGGGCTCACTCGCCGAGCTCGACGGCGTCGATGACGCGGCGCGGTCCATCCCCGCGTGCGCGGGGCTCACCGCCGCAGCTCAGTCAGCCCGTCGATCTGCTCCGGTCCATCCCCGCGTGCGCGGGGCTCACAACCCCCCAACAGGGGGGCGCAGGGTGCGCGGCGGTCCATCCCCGCGTGCGCGGGGCTCACCCGGCGCTGCTCACGCTGGGCCTGACGTGCGGCGGTCCATCCCCGCGTGCGCGGGGCTCACCAACGGTAGAAGGTGGGGAACCAATTCGCTGGCGGTCCATCCCCGCGTGCGCGGGGCTCACCCCTGCGGCTACCGGCCGCCGAGCTGGTAGCCCGGTCCATCCCCGCGTGCGCGGGGCTCACTCAAGAAGAAGGTGGAGGAGTGGACGGCGGCCGGTCCATCCCCGCGTGCGCGGGGCTCACGACCAGCCGCAGGAACGCCGCGTGCCCCTCCACGGTCCATCCCCGCGTGCGCGGGGCTCACAACAGCCCCAACACCCGGTAGTACGGGACCCGCGGTCCATCCCCGCGTGCGCGGGGCTCACAGTTAACGACCTGGGCAAACGCGGGGCGTTATCTCCGCGTTATGTTCACTTTGGTGCGGCTCAAGCCGATGCCTCCGGACACTGTGGCATGAGAACCGGCACAGGCTCAAGACAAGCTGCCAGGACCCAGCGGCCGGGGCAGCACGCACGTGCACGCTCAAGCCCTGAGATCGGGCGGGTCAGATGTGTGCGGTCTCTACCCCCATGGGCCTGAAACGGAAGGAAGACCTCTCTCAACCCCCTGGGTGAGAGAAAGCGATTCCTGCTTCGGGCGGGTGGGCAACCTCATTCGGCTGACGGAGTGGTGTCGGCATGGGATGGAAGAATCCGGGGATGCACCTGAGTATCGACCCGGCCCGGCAGGTCACCCCCTCGGCATGTGACCACTGTGGTTCCGAGCACCTACGGATCTGCGGATTCATCAACAGCGAGCGCGGCGCGTTCGCCATCTACTACGCCTCGCTCTACGACCACGACGGGGTCCACGAGGCCTACGTCGACGTGGTGATGGATGACGTATGGAACGACAGCCCACTGGACCCCAGCCCCAATCGGACGACCTTCGGCTGCCGCGTAGGGCCGGTGGAGGGCGCCCCCGCACCGGCGTGCTCACTCGTACAGGCGGCGCAATTCCATGAGGGCAACCCCTTCTACGGGGACCGCCTCGACCGGGACAAGGCCCTCCCCCACCCGTGGCTGCCCCTGTTCTGGGGGACCATGGATCACCTCCTCGAACACGAACCCGACATTCACGCACACGTGTACTGCGTCAACGCCGCCCCTCGGGAAAGCTGAAAGCCCGCGACCCCCGAATGGGAGCCACGGGCGAACGAGGGTCAGATGCGGCGGGCGGCCCCTTCCCACAGTGTCTGCGGGCCGTCAGGGTGATAGGTGACGGTCTCGACAGAAGCGGCGACGATGCGGCGCAGGTCGGACAGGTCTCCGTCCACAGCACCCACGGCGCGGGCCTGCACCAACAGGTTTCCCATCGCGGTGCCCTCGGCCGGGCCCGCGATGACAGGAAGGCCCACAGCGTCGGCGGTGAGCTGACACAACAGCGCATTGTTCGCCCCGCCACCGACGATGTGGACCACCTCCACATCTTTTCCGCTCAGTCCGGCGGCTTGGCGGACCGCCCTCCGGTAGGCCAGGGCCAGCGAGTCCAGGATGCAGCGGGCGACCTCGGCCTCGCCCTCCGGCGCGCGCTGGCCGGTCTCGGCGGCGAACGCGGCGATGCGCGCGGGCATGTCCCCCGGCGGCAGGAACCGCGCGTCCTCCACGTCCACCACGCACCCCAGCGCCGGAACCCGGGCCGCCCGCTCCAGCAGGTCCGCCAGGTCCACACCCTTCCCCTGTTCACGCCAGGTGCGCAGCGACTCCTGGAGGAGCCACAGCCCGCCGACGTTGCGCAGGTAGCGGACGGTGCCGTCCACCCCCAGCTCGTTGGTGAAGTTCGCGGCGCGGGACGCCTCGGTGCGCACCGGCGCATCCAGCTCCACCCCGACCAGCGACCACGTCCCGGAGGAGATGTAGGCGAAGTTCGGCGTGGTCGCAGGCACCGCGACCACCGCCGAAGCGGTGTCGTGGGAGCCCACCGCCACCAGCGGGGCCCCGGCCGCACCGCCGAGATCGCCGCGCAGGGGCGCGACCACCGTCCCCGGCTCGACCAGGTCCGGCAACAGCCCGCGGGCATCGACGCCGAAGGACTCGGCGAGCACGTCCAGCCCCTCCGGGGCCCAGCGGCGTTCGCGCACGTCCACCAGGCCGGTGGTGGAGGCGTTGGTCAGTTCCGCGGCCTTCACCCCCGTCAGCCAGTACCCCAGCAGATCCGGGATGAGCAACAGGTCCCGAGCCGCCGCCGGACGGGCGGAGCCCGCCTCGGCGGCCAGTTGGAACACCGTGTTGAACGGCTGCACCTGGAGCCCGTTGACCGCGTACATCCGCTCGGCAGGCCAGTGCGCGAACACCTTCCCGGGCACCCCGTCGGTGCGCGCGTCCCGGTAGTGGACCGGATTCCCCAGCAGCGCGCCGTCGGCGTCCAGCAGCCCGTAGTCCACCGCCCAGGTGTCGATGCCCACCGACACGGGAGCGATCCGCCGCAGCCCCTCGACCGCCCCCGCGTACAGGGACAGCACGTCCCAGTGCAGGGTGGTGCGCTCCGCGGCGGGCACCGCGACCGGACCGTTGGGGAACCGGGCGACCTCCTCGGTGCGCAGCCTCCCGTCCTCGAACCGCCCCGCGATGACCCGCCCGCTGGACGCCCCCAGGTCGATCGCCGCGTGGACGGCGCTCATCGCAGGAACGCCGCGGCCACGCCGCCGTCCACGGGCACGTGCAGCCCCGTGGTGTGCGACAGGTCCCCCGCCGTCAGCGCGAACACCGCGTTCGCCACGTGCTCGGGCAGCACCTCGCGTCCCAGGATGGTGCGCTGGGCGTAGAACCTGCCCAGCTCCTCTTCCTCCACCCCGTACACCTTGGCGCGCTGCGCCCCCCAGCCCCCCGCGAAGATCCCCGAGCCGCGCACGACCCCGTCCGGGTTGATCCCGTTGACGCGGATGCCGTGCCCGCCCAGCTCGGCGGCGAGCAGCCGCACCTGGTGGGCCTGGTCGGCCTTGACCGCGGAGTAGGCGATGTTGTTGGGCCCGGCGAACACCGCGTTCTTGGACGCGATGTACACGATGTCGCCCCCCATCCCCTGCGCGATCATCAGGCGCGCCGCCTCCCGCGACACCAGGAACGACCCCTTGGCCATCACGTCGTGCTGGAGGTCCCAGTCCCGTTCGGTGGTCTCCAGCAGCGGCTTGGAGATGGACAGCCCCGCGTTGTTGACGACCAGGTCCACCCCGCCGAACGCCAGCGCGGCCTCGCGCAGCGCCCGCGCCACGGCGTCGGCGTCGCTGACGTCGCAGGCCACCCCGACGGCGACGTCGGAGTTCCCCAGCTCCGCGGCGGCGGCCGCCGCCTTGTCCGCGTCCAGGTCGGCGACGACCACGCACGCCCCCTCGGCCGCCAGCCGGGTGGCGATGGCCTTGCCGATACCGCTCGCCGCACCCGTCACCAGCGCCACCCGGGCGGCCAGCGGCTTGGGCTCGGGCAGCCGGGCCAGCTTGGCCTCCTCCAGCGCCCAGTACTCGATGCGGAACTTCTCCGACTCCTCGATGGGCCGGTAGGAGGACACCGCCTCCGCCCCGCGCATCACGTTGACGGCGTTGACGTAGAACTCGCCCGCCACCCGCGCCGTCTTGGCGTCCTTGCCGAACGAGAACATCCCCACGCCCGGGACCAGCACGATCGCCGGGTCGGCGCCGCGGATGGCCGGGCTGTCCGGGGTGGCATAGCGCTCGTAGTAGGCGCGGTACTGCGCCCGGTACTCCTCGTGCAGTTCCTTGAGCCGCGCGACGGCCTCTTCCAGCGGGGCGTCGGCGGGCAGGTCCAGGACCAGGGGCCGGACCTTGGTGCGCAGGAAGTGGTCGGGGCAGGAGGTGCCCAGGGCGGCCAGGCGCGGGTGCTCGGCGCGGGCCAGGAAGTCCAGGACGACGTCGCTGTCGGTGAACCGTCCGACCTGCGGGTGGTCGGTGGAGGCCAGGCCGCGGACGACCGGGGCCAGGGCGGCGGCGCGTTCGCGGCGCTCGGCCTCGGGCAGGGCCTCGCGGCCGGGCAGGACCGGGCCGAAGGGCTCGGGGCGGCCGCGCTCGGCGATGAAGCGCTCGGCGGTGCGGATGATCTCCAGGGAGTTGGCCTGCGCCTCCTCGCTGGTCCGCCCCCAGGCGGTGATGCCGTGGCCGCCCAGGATGGCACCGATCGCGTTCGGGTTCTCCTCGGCGACGGCGGAGATGTCCAGGCCGAGCTGGAACCCGGGGCGCCGCCAGGGCACCCACACGACGCGGTCGCCGAAGCACTCGCGGGTGAGCGCCTCGCCGTCGGCGGCGGTGGCCAGGGCGATGCCGGAGTCGGGGTGCAGGTGGTCCACGTGCGGGGCGTCGACCAGGCCGTGCATGGCGGTGTCGATGGAGGGGGCGGCGCCGCCCTTGCCGAAGAGGCAGTGGTCGAACGCGGCGACCATCTCGTCCTCGCGGTCCTCGCCGGGGTAGACGTCCACCAGGGCGCGCAGCCGGTCCAGGCGCAGGACCGCCAGGCCGTCCTCGGTGAGGGTGCCCAGGTCTCCGCCGGAGCCCTTGACCCACAGGACCTCGACGGGTTCGCCGGTGACGGGGTCGGTGCGCTCGCCCTTGGCGGAGGTGTTGCCGCCGGCGAAGTTGGTGTTGCGCGGGTCGGCGCCCAGGGTGTTGCTGCGGGCGATCAGCTGGTCGACGACGGTGTCGGACACGGGGTCTCCCTGTGTTGCGGTGCGGTCGGTCTGCCGGGGCCCGGGGGTGCTCATGCGCCCCACCCGGCCTGGGTGCCGCCCTTGCGCTCGTCGATGACGCGCTCCATGTAGCCGGAGCGGGCGTGTGCGGCCATGGGGTCGGGGTCCAGGCCCTGTTCGGCCCGCAGGTCGGCGAGCATGGGGCGCACGTCGGTGTTGTAGGCGTCCATGACGACCGCGTTGGCGGCCAGGACGTCGCCCTCGCGCTGGGCGGCGGCCAGGGCGTCGGCGTCCACGAGCAGGGCCTTGGCGGTGGCCTCCTGCACGTTCATGACCGAGCGGATCTGGCCGGCGATCTTGGGTTCGATGTTGTGACACTGGTCGAGCATGAACGCGACCCGGGTGTCGGCGTCCAGGCCGCCGCCGCGCACGACCTCGTACATGATGCGGAAGAGCTGGAAGGGGTCGGCGGAGCCGACCATGAGGTCGTCGTCGGCGTAGAAGCGCGAGTTGAAGTCGAAGGCGCCGAGCTTCCCGGCGCGGAGCAGGAACGCGACGATGAACTCGATGTTGGTGTGCGCGGCGTGGTGGCCGGTGTCCACGCACACGACGGCCTTGTCGCCCAGTTCCAGGCAGTGGGCGTAGGCGGTGCCCCAGTCGGGGACGTCGGTGGCGTAGAAGGCGGGCTCGAAGAGCTTGTACTCCAGCAGCATGCGCTGGTCGGGGCCGAGCCGGTCGTGGACCTCGGCCAGGGCCCGGGCGAGGCGGTCCTGGCGGGCGCGCAGGTCGTCCTGGCCGGGGTAGTTGGTGCCGTCGGAGAACCACAGTTTGAGGTCGCGCGAGCCGGTGGCGTCCATGATGTCGACGCACTCCAGGAGGTGGTCGATCGCCTTGCGGCGCACGGCGGGGTCGGGGTTGGTGACGCTGCCGAGCATGTAGTCGTCGTCCTGGAACACGTTGGAGTTGACGGCCCCGATGGAGATGCCCAGCTCGCGGGCGTGCCCGGCCAGCGCGGCGTAGTCGTCGACCCGGTCCCAGGGGATGTGCAGGGCGACCGTGGGGGCGACGCCGGTGAGGCGGTGGACCTGGGCGGCGTCGGCGAGCTTCTCCCACGGGTCGCGGGGGACGCCCTGCTGCGCGAAGACCTTGAAGCGGGTGCCGGAGTTGCCGAACGCCCAGGAGGGGAGCTCGATGTGCTGGCGCCGCAGGACCTCCAGGGCGCCCGCGCGACGGTCGGAGGAGGGTGTGGCCACGGCGGATCTCCGTTCGCTGCTGCTGTACCGATCAAGTGCCGCCGAACGAGGTACTTGAATCGTTTTAATAGGTGCTGTGCGAAGATTATCCCTGGGGCGGGAAGAGCGTCAAGACACGGCTATGTGGTGGAACACAGCCCTGAATGCCGTGTAGATGAATCGTTTTTACCGATGTGTGGCCGGAATCCGCGCCCGCACGGCGAGGGGGCGGCCCGGCGGCTCCCCGCCGGACCGCCCCGCGGTCGCTCCGGTCGCTCGGCCCGTCAGTCGGTGCCCCCGGACCAGGGCAGCGTCTCCAGGTGCTCCTCCGCCCGGTGCGGGATCACCACCACCGGAACCGCGGCCCCGTGCAGCACCGCCTGGCTGACCGAGCCCAGGAAGAGCCCGCGCAGGCCGCCCCGGCCACGCGAGCCGACCACCACCAGGTCGGCGTTCTCCGCCTCCGCCAGCAGCGCCCGCTCCGGGGCCTGGCGGCTGCGCACCACCGACACGTCGACGCCCTTCGCCTCGTCGCCGACCTCCTCGAACATCGCGGCGACCAGCTCGCCCGAACGCTGCTCCAGCAGCTCGTCCGGCGGGGTCCACCCCGAGGCGGCCAGCGCCTCCGGAGCGAAGGGGGTGGCCACCTCCCAGCTGTGCACCACCGTCACCGCGGACCCGTCCTCGTGCGCCCGCCCCAGGGCGAACCGGAGTACGGGCAGGGAGGCCTCCGAGCCGTCCACGCCGACCACGATCCGGCCCGTGCGGCCGGTGTGCGCCCACTTCTCCGGCACCACCGCCACCGGGCAGTGCGCCCGGGCCGCCAGGCGCACCGAGGTGGAGCCCATCACCGCCGAGCGCAGCGCGCCCAGCCCGCGCGAGCCCACCACCAGCAGGTCGTCGTGCCCGGCCCGCTCCAACAGTGCCGGGGCGGGGTCGTCCATCACCAGGGACGCCTCCACCCGAACACCCGGGGACAGCCCGCGCACCCGGCCGGCGGCGGCGTCCAGGGTCTGCTCGCCGTGCGCGATCAGCTGCCGGGTGGCCGAGGGGCGGGCGGGGCCCTCGGACATCACCACCATCGGCATCGGCAGCGCGAGCACGACGTCCACCGGGCATCCGGTCCGCGCCGCTTCGGCCGCCGCCCACTCCAGGGCGGCGTCGGCGTGCCCGGACCCGTCCACGCCCAGGACGATCTTCGGGGATCGGCGGTCATCGGCGGCCATCGGCGGACTCCTCGTGTCTGGGCACCCTCATGGGTCACCTGCCCTCGCACCGGGGCCGAAAACACCGCGGAGGTCCCGCCGGGGAGGGTCCCAGGTCCCCGCGCGGGTTCACAGGTCCACGACGACCTTGACCTGGTCGCCGGGCGGGGCGGCGAACACCTCGGCGGCCTCGGCCAGCGGCACCCGGCGGGTGATCAACCGCTCCAGCCAGGTGTGGTCGGCCTTCTCCAGGGCCCCGGCGGCCTGTTCGTAGTGGCGCCGGTTGGCGTTGACCGAGCCGAACAGCACGTCGTTCTCCAGGACCAGGCGCCGCCCCATGAGGTCGGAGTCGATCTGCACCGGCCCGGTGGCGCTGCTCAGGCCGACGAAGCACACGATACCGTCGGCGGCGTTGTACTCCATGGCGTCGAGGATGACCGGGCTGGCGCCGGTGGTCTCGACGATGATGTCCAGTGACACCCGTTTCGCCAGGTCGGCCACGGTGCCGGTGTGGTAGGTGGCGCCCAGCGCCGCCACCAGCTCCGGTTTGAGGCCCTCCTCGGCCCGGTCCAGGACGTGCACGTCCAGACCGCGCTGCACGCCCAGCAGGGCGGCGAGCAGGCCGATCGGTCCGGCCCCGGTGACCAGGACGGTGTCCGGGTCGAACCAGGCGCGGCCCCCGATGCGCTCGATCTGCTCCCAGGCCTTGGCGACGACGGTGGTCGGTTCCATGAGGACGCCGACCCGCTCCAGCGCCGGGGCCAGGGCCACCGCGTAGTCGGCCGCCACCGTCCACTGCTGGGAGCCGTAGCCGTCGAGTTCCTTGATGCCGCGCTCGGTGAACCGGCCGTTGCGGCACATGTCGAACTCGCCGTGCCCGCAGGGACCGCAGGGCAGCGGGTCCGGGCGGCGCACGATGCCCACCACCAGGTCGCCCGGAGAGAACCCGCTGCCGGGCGGGGCCTGGCGGACCCGGCCCAGGGACTCGTGCCCCAGGATGAGGCGCTCGCGGCCGGGCGGGGCGGCGCCGTACTCGCCGCTCGCGATCTCCCGGTCGGTGCCGCACACGCCCAGGGCGATCCCGTCGACGAGGAGGTCCCCGTCCCCGGGCACGGGCGGTTCGACGTCCTCCACCCGCACCGATCCGTTCCGCAGGGGTTCCACCGTGAGCGCCTTCATCCGTCCTCCGCCGTGTCCGGTCCGTTCGGTGGCGGCCGGGTGGCCGCCCCTGGAGTGGTTCCCCCTGCGGGGCCCGGGCATGGCGGGCGGACGGTGTCTTGACCCGGACGTGTCCGGTCCTTGGGTCGGGTGTCGGCGGTCCCGGTCCGGTGTCCGGTCGGCCCGGGGGCGCGACAGCGACAGCGACAGCGACAGCGACAGCGACAGCGACAGCGACAGCGACAGCGCGAACTCCGGGAACCCCGGCCCCGGTTCCCGATGGCCCGGCGGAGGGGCGGGCCCGACCGCTGCGCGACGCGGTGGGTCCCGGCACACCGCGGGACCCCGGCGCCCAAGCGGTCTCCTGCGCGGTGCGGTGGGCCGTTGCGCGGCGGCGCCCGGTGGTGTTAGGCAGTGCTGACCGGATCCCCCTCTCCCCCGGAGGTCGCCGTGCCGCACCCTTCCCTCAGCCGACGCGCCCTGTTGGCCGGTACCGCGGGCGCGCTGGGGCTGGCCGCCGCCGGCTGCGGCCGGGGCCGCGACGACGCGGACCCGGGCGCGTCCGCGGGCCGCGGCGGCTACCCGCTGACGGTGGAGCACAGGTTCGGTGCCACGGAGATCCCCGCCGAACCGCAGCGCATCGTCACCGTGGGCCTGACCGACGTGGACGCCGTGCTGGCCCTGGGCGCGGGTCCGCGGCTGGTGGGCGTCACCGACTTCTACGAGGAGTTCGCGTACGGGGTCTGGCCGTGGGCACAGGGTTCGCTGGGCGGGGCGACGCCGGAGGTGATTCCGCGGCCGGAGGGCGACCGGCCCGACCTGGAGCTCATCGCCGCCCTGGAACCGGACCTGATCGTCGGGCTGTCCAGCGCTCTGACGCAGGAGGACCACGACGCCCTGTCGGTGCTGGCGCCCACGGTGGCCCAGCTCGGCGGCTTCCCGGACCGGGGTGCGCCCTGGGACGAGATGACGCTGGCGATCGGCCGGGCGCTGAACCGGGAGGAGGAGGCCGCGGGGCTCGTCGCCGGGGTGAAGGGGCGGTTCGCCGGGGTGAGTGCGTCCCATCCGCAGTTCCAGGGGGCGAGCGCGGTGGTCGCCGAGCGGCTCGACGGGACCTTCCTGGTGCTCTCCCCCGCCGACCCGCGTTCCCGCTTCCTGGAGGCGCTGGGGTTCGAGGTGCCCGCGGAGGTCACGGAGCCGGCCGGGGACTCCGGTGCCGCCCCGCTGGCGGAGGAGGACCTGGGGCTGCTCGACCGCGACCTGCTGGTGTGGAACGCCGGGTTCAGCCCGGGGCTGCGCGAGGAGCTGGCCGACCACCGGGTGTACCAGAGCCTGGACGCGGTGGCGCAGGGGCGTGCGCTCATCGTGGACGATGTGGTGGTGTCGGGCGCGCTGGCCTGGAGCACGGTGCTGAGCCTGCCGTTCGCGCTGGAGCGGCTGGTGCCGCGCATCGCCGCCGCCGTGGACGGCGACCCGGACACCCCCGCCTGAGCGCTCCCTCGCGGCGAGGCGCATCCGGTCCGGCGCGGCGGCGTGTCCGGCACGAACAGCCCCCGGGCGTACCGCGGCAGAGCCCGCGAAAAGGGCGTTCCCGCAACCTCCCTGCCCCGGGGGCCGGAGGGCATCCGGGGCCGGGGACGACGCCGTCGGCACCGTTCGGCACGGGCACGGGGGTCCGGCCGGGTCGCCGCCGTGGCCGGGCGGGGTCAGGCGCCGGTGCGGACGGCGCCCAGGGCGCGGGCGGTGGCGTCGTCGGCGGGGAAGAACGACTCGATGGCCAGTTCGGAGACGGTGACGTCCAACGGGGTGCCGAAGGTCGCCACGATGGACAGGAACGACAGCTCCTGCCCGCCCCGGCGCAGCCGCAGGGGCACCGCGATGGGCGGCGTCCCCCGGGGCGGGCCCGGGTCGCCGCCCGGGTAGGCGGCCAGCTCCCGGTACAGCTCGACCAGGCCGGCGTCCCCGGTCCAGTCGGCCTGTAGGCGCAGCCGGTGCAGCAGGTGGGCCCGCCACTGGTCCAGGTTGGCGATGGCGGGCGCCATGCCGCGCGGGTGCAGGCCCAGCCGCAGCACGTTCACCGGCGGGGCCAGCAGGTCGGGGGCGACCCCCTCCAGCAGCAGGGCGGCCCCGGCGTTGGCCTCGACCAGGGTCCAGACCCGGTCGACGACCACCGCCGGGTACGGGTCGTGCCCGGCCAGGACCCGGCGCACGACCTCGCGCACCGGGCCCATGTCGGCGTCGTCCAGAGGGCGTTCGGCGAAGACCGGGGCGTACCCGGCGGCGATCAGCACCCTGTTGCGTTCGCGCAGGGGGACGTCCAGGCACTCGGCCAGCCGCAGGACCATCTCGCGGCCCGGGCGGGAGCGGCCGGTCTCCACGAAGCTGAGGTGGCGGGCGGAGACCCCGGCGCGCAGGGACAGTTCCAGTTGGCTGAGCCTGCGGCGGTTGCGCCACTCCTTGAGGAGCCCGCCGGCCTCCGTGCGCTCGGTCGTCCCGGTCACGCCGCTCCCTTCCTCCGTGCTGCGGCCCACTTTAAGGGGGTGGTGCGTCAGGCCAGGTCCGTGCGGCGCAGGGCGGCGGCCTCCAGGGCGGCCAGCACGGCGACGGCGGCCGCCTGCACCAGCAGGAACGCCGTGCCGAAGCCGTTCGGGTCGACCAGGACGCCCAGGCCCAGGGCCCCCGTGGCCGCGACCCATACGGCGTTGACCGCGACGACGGTCCGCACGGCCGCCCGGGTCAGGCCGCGGCCCGAGGCCAGCAGGCCCAGCCAGGCGCCGAAGCCCAGCAGGAAGACCCCGGCCGGGACGAGCAGGGCGCCGGGCAGGTTCAGCAGGCCGGGCAGCCACGGGGAGGCGGCGGTGAGCAGCGCGCCGGAGGCGAGGCAGGAGGCGGAGTCGGCGCCCAGCAGCAGGCGCAGCGGGCGGGTGGCGGAGGCGGCGGGAGCGGTGCGGGCGGTCATGGTGGTTCCCCTTCCGGGTGGTGTCCGTCGACATCACCGAGCATCCCGGCCGCAGGGAAGGACGTCGATTACCTCCCGGGTAATGAGGGGCGTGATCATCACCGTTGACCTGCGAGAACCCGGGCCGGATTCTTTCCCTCGGCCGCGGTGGGCGCCCCGGGCACCCCCTACCCGGTCGGGGCTTGCGGACCGCCGCCGTGACCGTGCCGCCGTAGCCGGACCCCGCGTCGGTGCGCCCCGCGCTCACCGGCCCCGGCCTACCGCCGGCCGGGCTCGCCGCCACGGCCTTCACGTCCCGACGGCGGCGGCCCGGAACCGCCCGCTTCTCTCCGACCTCCGGGTGTTCCGTATACAGGATCCTCGCGGGCCCGGGTCCCGCGCACCCGGCGGCGGTCCGGTCGCCGGCGGCGCGGAAGGGTGCGCGGGGTCCGGCGTCGGGAGATCGGGCGACGGCCCGCGCGGACGCCGCGGCCCGTCAGGCCCCCGGGACCAGGACGGCGGCGCCCGCGAACCGGCCCGCCTTCAGGTCCGCCAGCGCCCGGGGCGCCTCCTCCAGCGGGTACACGGTGGTGGTCACCGACAGCCGGACCGCCCGGGCTATCGCCAGGAAGGCGCGGGCGTCGGTGCGGGTGTTGGAGGTGACGCTGCGCAGCTCGCGTTCCTGGAACAGGTGCTCCCGGTAGTTCAGCGGTGGAACGTCGCTGAGGTGGATGCCGGCCACCGACAGCACCCCGCCGCGGTCCAGGGCGGCCAGCGCCACCGGTACCAGGTCGCCGACCGGGGCGAACAGGATCGCGGCGTCCAGGGGTTCGGGCGGGGCCTCGCGCACCCCGCGCGCGGAGGCCGCCCCCAGGTCCAGTGCCAGGCGGCGGGCCCGCTCCCCGCGGGTGAGCACGTGGACGCGGGCGCCGCGGGCGAGGGCGACCTGGGCGGCCAGGTGGGCGCTGCCGCCGAACCCGTACACGCCCAACCGCCCGCCCTCGGGCAGTGCGGCCCGCTGTAGGGCGCGGTGGCCGATGATGCCCGCGCACAGCAGCGGGGCCAGGTCGCGGTCGTCGTACCCGGCGGGCAGGGGGTGCACGTGGGCGGCGGGGGCCAGGGCGTACCCGGCGTAGCCGCCGTCGGCGTCCCAGCCGGTGTAGCGGGAGTCCGGGCACAGGTTCTCGGCCCCGCGCACACAGAACCGGCAGCGGCCGCAGGTGTACCGCAGCCAGGCGACGCCCACGCGTTCGCCGACCCGGGGTGCGGTGACGCCCCGCCCGGCCGCGGCGACCTCGCCGACGATCTCGTGCCCGGGCACCACCCGCTCCCGGTGCACGGGCAGGTCCCCCTCGGCCACGTGCAGGTCGGTACGGCACACCCCGCAGGCCAGCACCCGCACCAGCACCTCTCCGGGGCCGGGTACGGGCACCGGGCGGCGCACCCGGCGCAGCGGTCCGTCCTCGACCGGGCCGGGTGCGGCGACCTCCCATGCGGTCATCTCGTCCGGGATCGGCATGGTCCACCTCCTGCCCGGTTCGTTCCCGCCAGGGGTCGAGAACGCCCCGACAACAAGAGAAATATGTCCAAGGATGCGCCGTATGAGCGAACCTTTTCCGGGGACGGGAGTCTTACAGGACACCAGCGTTCTACGGAAACGAGGTCCCACAGTGATGGGCACGATCCCCCCGTCGGCTCCGGTCCGGTACGGCATCGCTCTGGCGGCGCTCGCGCTCGCGGCCACCGCCTGCACCTCCCCTGGGGGAGGCGACGACCCCGGGGAGCCGACCTCCGAGGCCGCGGAGATCACCATCGCCCCCGCGAGCGGTGCCGCGGCCGTCGCCCCGAACACCCCGGTCACGGTCACCGCCGAGCACGGCACCATCTCCGAGGTCACGGTCGACCAGGTCGTCCCCGACCAGCCCGAGGACGAGGTCTCCCCCTTCGAGATGACCGGCACCCTCAGCGAGGACGGCACCGCCTGGACCGCCGACTGGAACCTGGCACCCGGCGCCGACGTGACCGTGACCGCCACCGCGGAGGGCGCGGACGGCGAGACCACCGAGCTGGTGCACGAGTTCACCACCGAGCAGGCCGTGGCGGGGCAGCGGCTGGAGCTGGTGCGCAACCACCCGAACTCCGGGCAGACCGTGGGTGTCGGTATGCCGGTCTTCATCCAGTTCGACCTGCCCGTCACCGACAAGGCCGCCGTGGAGAACTCCCTCAAGGTGGTCTCCGAACAGGCCGTGTCCGGTTCGTGGCGGTGGATCGACGACGAGACCGTCGCGTTCCGCCCGGAGACCTACTGGGAGCCGCACCAGAAGGTCACCGTGGAGATGCACCTGGCGGGTGTGGCGGCGTCCGAGGGCGTCTACGGGGTCCGGGACCACCGTGTCGACTTCGAGATCGGCCGCGAGCTGCGCGTCGACATGCACGTGCCCGACCTGGAGGCGACCGTCACCGTCGACGGCGAGCAGGTGCGCACCTTCCCGGTGAGCAACGGCGACGGGACGTCGAACTTCTCCACCACCAGCAGCGGCGTCCACGTGCTCATGGAGCGCCAGGAGACGGTGCGCATGAACTCCGACACCGTCGGCCTGCCCGAGGGGCGCGCCCCCTACGACACCGAGGTCAAGTACGGGGTGCGCACCTCCAACAGCGGGGAGTACTTCCACCAGTCCCCCAACCCCAACATCGGCATCGCCAACACCTCCAACGGGTGCACGAACATGGGGATGGACGACGCCCTGTGGTTCTACGAGAACACGCTCATGGGCGACGTCGTGGAGACCACCGGCACCGACCGGATCAAGGAGTGGAACAACGGCTGGGGCTACTGGCAGCTGAGCTGGGACGAGTGGCTGGCCGAGAGCGTCACCGGTGAGCCGCACGTCACGGACGGGTCCAACCCGCCCGGGTCGCCGTTCGGTGCGCAGGCCGCCGAGGCGAACGAGGAGGAGTAGGCGCGGACACTTCCGGGGGCGCGGGCCGATGCGGGCCCGCGCCCCCGCCGTGCCTCCCGCCCGGCCGCGGCCCGTGCGCCG
>NZ_JASFDV010000019.1 GCF_030766825.1 Nocardiopsis sp. CC223A | reverse complement strand
GCTGGGCGCCTGGGCGGCGCTGGGGACCGGCGGGGCCGGGGGCGGCGCACCGGAGGAGGGCGGCGACCCGGGATCGCAGGCACAGGGGTCGACCGGGTCGGGGGCGGCGGGATCGGGCGCGGGCGCCGACTGCTCCCTGCCCGGGGACCTGGCCCCCGAGTACGTCGAGGCGGCCCGGGCCGAGCCGCAGGTGCCCGGTGCCGACACCCACGACCTGGACGTCCACTCCTACCCCTCGCCCGCGTTCGTCCAGGGCGGCGACGTGCTCGCGCTGTCCCACCCCGAGGGGGTCGCCCTGTGGGACACGGAGACCGGGGAGGAGATCGCGTACGTCGGTGCGGACCTGCCCGACTTCGCCGGTACCCCGGTGGTGAGCCCGGACGGCTGCCGGTTCGGCTACCCCTCGGGGTCCGGCGGGGTCCACGTGTTCGACCTGCGGACCGGCGGGCACACCGTGTACGGCGAGGAGGCCCGGCTGCCGGTGGCCCTGCTGGCGTTCTCCCCCGACGGAACGTCCCTGGCGGTCGGCGAAGGGGGCACGGGCGAAGGCGCTCATGTGATCGACCTCGCCACCGGGGACATCACGACCGTGGTCGACGGGTTCACCCAGGGGGTCGCCTACTCCCCCGACGGCGGCCGCCTCGCCGTGACCGGGCCGGAGCGTTCGGTCGTCGTGGACACCGCGACCGGCGCCGAGGTGTTCGCGGGGCCGGCGGCCGCGACGGCCTCGACCGGGGACTCACTGGCCATGCCCACCGACGACCTCCTCCTCTACCTGCACGAGGAGGGGATCGTCCTGACGGACCCGGCCTCCGGCGAGGACCCCCCGGTGCTCGCCCCGCCGGGCGACGGGGGGTACGGCTTCGGCGAGGTCGCCGCGGCGGGCACCGACCGCGTCCACGCCCTCCTCGACGGCTACGACGAGGAGACCGGGCACTACTCCCCCCGACTGACCGTGTGGGAGCCGTCCACCGGGGAACAGGTGGCCGCCGACGGGGAACCGCGGTACGTCCGCGACATCGCGGTGCACCCGGACGGCACGCTCGTCGCCGGGGTCTCCGTCGACGGCACCTCGGTGGTCCTGATGGACGCCGCCACCCTCGATGTCACCGCCGAGTTCGGCCGCGCCCCCGGGAGCTGACGTGGACCCCCTGCACCCGCACGACCCGCCCGCCATCGGCCCCTTCCGGCTGCTCGGCCGGGTGGGCGAGGACGCCGACGTGCGCCGCTACCTCGCCGAGGGCGAGGACGGCACGACGGTGACCCTGGCGGTGGTGCGCCCGGCCCGGGCCACCGATCCGGCGTTCCGCACGGCCTTCGCCCGCCGGATCGAGGCGGTGCGGTCCGCGCGGAGCCCCTACCTGGCCCCCATCGTGGCGGCCGAGCCGCACGGCGCCGTCCCGTGGGCCGCCGCGGCCCGCCCCGGCGAGGGCACGGTCGTCCCGGTGCCCCGGGAGACCCTGCCCCTGCTCGCCCGGGACCTGGCGCGCGGATTGGCGGACCTGCACGCGGCGGGGGCGGCGTACGGGCCGTTCACGGCGCGGGACGTGCTGTCGGACGGGACGGTGCTCGCCGGACCGGTGCCCGCCGCCGACGCCGACGCGGCCGCCGAGGACGTGCTCGCCTGGGCCGGGACGCTCACCTCCGCCGCCGGCGGGGAGGGGGTGCCGCTGCGGCTGCGCCCCCTGGTGGACCTGTGCCTGAACCCGGACCCGGGGCTGCGGCCCAGCGCCGCCGACCTGGTGCGGATGCTCGACGGCGCGGACCGGGCGGCCCCGGTCCGCGAACGCCCGTCCCGGCGTCCGCTGGTCCCCCTGCTCGCCGGCGGCCTGGCCCTCGCGGCGGTCGCCGCCGTCGGGGCGGTGCTGCTGCGCGACCGCGCCGGATCCGACGCCGCCGGGGGCGGTCCCCCGTCGGCGGCCGTGGACGCCCCGGCGGGGAGCTGCTCGGACGTCACCGGGTTCGCACCGGACGGCGGCATGCCCGAGCAGACCGCCGCCGGGCGCCTGGAGTTCTCCCCCGACGGGAGCCTCCTCGCGGTGAGCACCCCCCGACACGGGATCACCCTGTGGGACTGGCGGGAGAAGACCCCGGTCGCCCACCTGGGCGGGTCGCGCCACTCCCCGCAGCGCCCCGTCTTCTCCCCCCTCGGGTGCACGGTGGTCGCCCTCGAATTCCGGGACACCGAGGACCACGATCACAAGGTCGTCAGCCACGACCTGCTCACCGGCACGGCCGTCGACCACCTCGGGCGGGAGCCGGTGGCGGACGGCCCGTTGGGGGCCGACCCGGCCGACGCCCTGTCCGTCGCCGTCGGCCCCACCGGGCGGATCATCGTGGGCACGGACGGACCGGAGACCCTGCTCTTCGAGCCGGACGGCACCGAACCCGCCCGTGTCCTGGAGTCCTCGTCGACGAGGGCGGCCGCGTTCCTGGACGAGGACCGGGTCGCGGGGCTGGGCGGCGGCGCGATCACCGTGTGGGACGTGGACACGGGCGAGGCCCTGCACACCGTCCGCCCGACCACGGCGTTCACGTTCGCCCACGTGCCGGGGACCGACGACATCGTCCACGTCGTCCGGGACCGGGTGGTCCGGTGGAACGCGGTCGAGCGGACCGAGGTGGCGTCGTTCGCGGTCCCCGGACACGACGGCTCCGCCGACGCGAACGTCCACGACCTCACCCTGGACGCCGAACACGACCGCGTGTTCGTGTCCTGGGGCGAGGACGTCGACGGGGACACCGTGGGCCGCTCGGACGTCCGGGACATGGCCACGGGCGCGGGCCTCCTCCCGGAGGACGCCCCGTACTACAGCGCGATGGCCTTCCACCCCGACGGCGGACCGGTCGCCGCCGTCACCGGGGACGGCGGCGTGGTCCTGCTCGCCCCGGACACCCTGGAGGAGGCGGACACCCTCCTCCCCTGACCCGCGCCCCGGCCGCCCGGCGGCAAGCCGTCGGGCGGCCGGTCAGCCGGTCATGCGGGCGACCAGGGCGAACAGCCCCATCCCCCAGGCGAAGACCCCGGACATCGCGATGACCACCAGGACCTCGGTCCAGTTCAGGAGGCGGCGCAGCGACGCGCGCGGCACGTCGGTCAGGCGCACCCAGCTCAGCGAGGCCAGGACCACGCCCGCCAGCAGCGCGGCCCCCGGCAGCCAGGCGGCGAGGAACCCGTACTCGCCGGCCACCGCGAACCCGGTCGCCCCGAACCCGGTCACACCCGCCAGCCGCAGCGGCAGCACGTGCCGGATCCGGTCGAACAGGCGCGAGCGCAGCACCAGCAGCGTCGACAACAGCCCGCACAGCAGCAGGTCCGGCAGCCCCTGGGCGAGCACACCCAGCAGGACCACGACGGCGCCCCCCGACACCGCCGTGCCCGTCACGACGCCCAGCAGCAGCCGGTCGCTGTTGGTGAAGGTGTCCTCGAACCGCTCGGTGGCGACCTGCCCCGAGCGGCCCACCTCGTAGTCGAGCCCGGACAGCCCGCCCATCACCATCGCCACCCGCGGCAGCACGCCCACGCACAGCGCCAGGAGGATCCCCATCGACCGCGCCCCGTACACGGGCGACACGAAGATGCCCACCACGACCAGCACGGCGGCCACCAGCGCCACGACGCCCAGCCCGGCGATGTAGGGCAGGCCGGTCTCGTGCAGGGCCCAGCCCACCGCCGCCACCAGCAGCGCCCCGACCAGTGCGAACGCCAGTGTCACCAGGGGTTCGGAGCGGGTGATCAGTCCGGCGGCGGTCGCCGCGGCCACCCCGCCCCACACGCAGGAGACGGCCAGCAGCACGTGCGCGACGGCGGGCAGCGGCCGCCGGGCGGCCGCCATCATCGCGCCGATCGCGAACAGGGTGCCCAGCACCGCCACCGCGAGGTGCCAGGGCGACGGGTACAGCCGCATCGCCGGACCGAGCACCGCCAGCGGCCCGATCACGGCGGCCAGCAGGCCGAACGCGAAGGTCGTGGTGGGATTCCAGATCCGCGCCGTCCCGTCGATCCGGTCCTCGACCGCCCCGCGCACGTCGTCCACGTGCGCCGGCCGTCCGGGGGCGGTGCGCCGCTCCAGCAGCAGCACGTCGCCGTCGTGCACCCCGGCCCCCTCCAGGGGCTCGTCGGGGTGGACGGGGGCGCCGTCGACGGTGGTGAGCGTCCAGGCCGCGGGCTCCAGTGCTTCGTTGTCGGGGGCGCAGACCTCGACGATGCGCGGCATCAGCGCGGCCACGGGCACCGTCCCGGGCAGGGCCAGGTCCGCCCAGCGTTCCGGGCCGGTGACGGTCACCCGGCAGTATCCACTCACACCTATCGTTCCTTCGTCGTCTCGGCTTGGGCGCCTTTTGCTGCGTTATGGCCGGTCGGGGGCGGGACTGAAGTGAAATTAGGCGATTCGCGGCGTTCGCGAGATCATGCCTAGCGTAGTCACTTAGACACCAGCCCCCTGTAACCAGACACCGGTCCTTCATAGGTGGACGGAAGAGAGGTGCCCGTGGCGACGAGGACGGTCCCCCGGCCTGCCCGCAACGTTCCCCCCGCCCCCGGGACATCTCCGCTGGTCATCGCGGCCCCGCCGCAGATGCCCGAGAACGCGCCCGCGTCGAGCTCCGGCGCGATGATCATCATGCCGATCATCACCGGTTCGGGGTCGCTGCTGATGTCCATCACCATGGGCCACCGGCCGCTGATGGCCGTCGCCGGGGTCATGATCATGCTCGCCAGCGTGGTCGTGGGCATCATCATGTTCGTCGCCCAGCACAACGGCCCCCGCAAACGCATCCGCGAGCAGCGCGAACGCTACCTCGACTACCTGGACCAGCTGCGCGAGATCGTCCGGGACGTCGCCTCGACCCAGCGGGCCGACAACGCGTTCCGCCACCCCTCCCCCGACCTGCTCACCGAACCGGCGCGGTCGCGCACCCGGCGCTGGGAGCGGCGCGCCACCGACCCCGACTTCCTCGACGCACGCCTGGGCTCGGGCACCCGGCCGCTGGCCCGGCGGCTCAAGCTGAAGGTCGACACCTCCTCGCCGCTCATCGTCTACGACCCCGTCTGCCAGGGCGCCGCCGACCAGCTCATCGAGCTGTACGCGGACGTGCCCGAGATGCCGCTGGTGCTGCCGCTGCGCGAGTACGGCGTGGTGTCGGTGGTCGGCGACCGGGCCGCCGGGCGCTCCCTGGTGCGGGCGCTCATCGCCCAGCTCACGGTGTTCCACTCCCCGCACGACCTGCGGGTGGGCGTGGTCCGCGACCAGCGGCTGCGCGACCGGTGGGAGTGGCTCAAGTGGCTGCCGCACAACACGTTCGAGGATGCCAAGGACGGACCCATGCCCGCCCGGTTCGTCGCCGGGAACACCGTGCAGGCCGCCGAGCTCCTCGCCGACGAGATCGAACGCCGCACCGTGGACCTGCAACGGCGGCGCGGCCGCCCGCCGGGCCCGGGCACACAGCGTCTCGTGGTGGTCCTGGACGGCGAGCACCAGTCCACCCTGTCCGGGCTGGCCGCCGAACCCCCGGTGGCCTCCCTGGCCGACCTGGGCATCCACATCATCGCCCTGGTCTCCGACAAGCGCGAGGAGCCCGAGGCCGTCGACCTGCGCCTGCGCATCGACGCCGACGGCGTCCTCACCCAGGACGGCGACGCGCGCACCACCCAGGACGGGGAACCCCTCCACCCGCCGCTGGAGGGCAGGGCGGACCGGGCCGACGTCGCCCACCTCACCACCCTGTCCCGCCTCCTGGCGCCCTACGGCATCACCGCCTCCGACGGCGACGACGCCATGCACTCCACCGTCGGCCTGCCCGAGATCCTCGGTGTGCCCGACGTCGCCCACCTCGACACCCGCCGCACCTGGGCGCGCCGCAGCACCGGCGACTACCTGCGGGTCCCCATCGGGATCGGGCCCGGCGGCAACACGGTGCTGCTGGACCTGAAGGAGTCGGCGTTCGGCGGCATGGGCCCGCACGGGCTGGTGGTCGGCGCCACCGGTTCCGGCAAGTCCGAGATGCTGCGGACCATGGTGGCGTCGCTGGTCATCAACCACTCGCCGGAGAACCTGGCGCTGCTGCTGGTGGACTTCAAGGGCGGCGCGACCTTCGCCGACACCGACCGGCTGCCGCACAGCTCCGGGCTGATCACCAACCTCGCCGACGACGACTCCCTGGTCGCCCGGTTCCGCGAGGCCACCTTCGGCGAACTGGTGCGCCGCCAGCAGATCCTCAAGGACGCCGGGAACCTGCCCAACCTGCACGCCTACGAGGCGGCCCGGGAGAACGACCCGGCGCTGGAGCCGCTGCCGCACCTGCTCATCATCATCGACGAGTTCTCCGAGCTGCTCACCGCCCACCCCGACTTCGCGGAACTGTTCGTGGCGATCGGGCGCATCGGCCGGTCCATCGGCGTGCACCTGCTGCTGGCCACCCAGCGCCTGGAGTCCGGCAAGATCAAGGGCCTGGAGTCGCACCTGTCCTACCGGATCGGCCTGCGCACGTTCTCTGAGGCGGAGAGCCGCGAGGCGATCGGCGTGGGCGACGCCTACCACCTGCCGCCCGAGCCCGGCTCCGGGTACCTGAAGGTGGACACCTCGGTGTTCGAGCGGTTCAAGGCGGCCATGGTGTCGGGGCCCTACGAGCCGCCGGCGCAGGAGGAGAAGGACGAGCACGAGCCGGTGCTGCCCCTGCTGTCCTACAACGGCCTGGACAGGGTCACCGGGGCCGGGTCCCTGGTGGACTCGTTGATCGGCTCGCTCAAGGGCCGTCAGGAGGCGCCCCGGGAGGAGAAGCGGACCATCCTCCAGGTCATCGTGGACCGGCTGGTCGCCTCCGGTGCGGCCCCGGTGCGGCCGGTGTGGCTGCCGCCGCTGCCCGAACTGCTCACCCTCGACACCGTGCTCGACGAACTGGGCGAGGGCGTCCAGGAGGGGCCGGGCACCGAGCCGCCCGCCGAGGAGATGCGCGCCGTCTTCGGCTTCACCGACATCCCGCGCGAGCAGCGCACCGTGCCAGCGGAGCTGGACTTCACCGGCGGCGAGGGCAACGTGGTGGTCCTGGGCGGGCCCCAGTCCGGCAAGTCGACGCTGCTGCGCACCCTGGTCGCCTCCCTCGCCTGGCGGTACCCGCCGGGCCGGGTCGTCGTGTACGCCATCGACTTCGGCGGCGGCGGGCTCCAGTCGCTGGACGGGCTGCCGCACGTGGCCGGCGTCGCCGGTCGCGCCGACCCCGAGAAGGTGCAGCGGGTGCTGGTGGACGTGCGCGCCCAGCTCGACCGGCGCCAGCGGGCGTTCCGCAAGTACAACCTGGACTCCCCGGCGGCACTGCGCCGGGCGCGCGCCGAGGGCAAGGTGCCCGAGAGCGTCGCGGGCGACGTGTTCCTGATGATCGACGGCTGGTCGTCGGTGCGGGACACCTTCGACGAGGCCGACGAGTTCCTCATGGACATCGCCACCCGGGGCCCGTCCCTGGGCGTGCACACCATCCTCACCGGGGCCGCGGCCTCCCAGGTGCGCTCCCGGCTCCAGGCGCTCTTCGGCGGCCGGTTCGAGCTGCGGCTCAGCGACCCGATGGACTCGGGGATCGGCCGCAAGATCGCCGACGAGGTCCCTAAGGACACCCCGGGCCGCGGCCTGACCGCCGAGGAGCACCACACCCACGTGGCGCTGCCCCGGGTGGACGGGTCGGCGACCGACGCCGATCTCTCCGCCGGACTCGCCGACCTCGTCGCCCGCGTCGCCGAGCGCTGGCCCCAGGGCGCGGTGCAGGGCGTCAAGACCCTGCCCGCCCGGGTGGAGCTGGACGACCTGCTCAAGGGCCGCCGCGCGCCCCGCGGCCGCCGCCTGGAACTGGTGCTGGGCCTGGCCGAGAGCACCCTGGCCCCGGCCACCACCGACCTCACCCGCGACCCGCACCTGGTGGTGTTCGGCGACCCGCAGAGCGGCAAGAGCGCCCTGCTGCGCGGGCTGGTCAAACAGATCATGCGGCGGCCGGCCAAGGAGGTCGGCATCGTCATGGTGGACTTCCGGCGCAGCCACCTGGAGCTGGTCCCGGAGGAGTACCTGCTGGCGTACTGCACCACCGCCGAGCAGACGGGCGCGGTCGCCAAGAACCTCGCCGGGTCGCTCAAGGAGCGCCTGCCCGGCCCGGACGTCACCCCCAAGCAGCTGCGCGAGCGCACCTGGTGGAAGGGCCTGGACCTGTACGTCGTCGTGGACGACATGGACATGACGGGGTCGCGGGCCAACCCGCTGGCGCCGCTGGCCCCGTTCATCCCCCAGGGCGCCGACCTGGGCCTGCACGTCATCGCGGCCCGCCGCACCGGCGGCGCGGCCCGCGCCATGTTCGAGCCGGTGCTCCAGGCGCTCAACGACATGGCCAGCCCGGGCGTGCTGTTCTCCGGCGACCGCATGGAGGGACGCCTCTCCAACGGCACGGCCTCCCGCCAGCTCCCCCAGGGCCGCGCCCTGCTGGCCCGCCGCGGCCAGCGCCCGGACCTGATCCAGGTCGGCTGGAGCGAACCCCCGGCCTGACCCCCGCGCGGGGAGGGCACCCGCCCTCCCCGCGCGTCCACGGGGCCCTCAGGAGCCGTCGGCCCACCCGCTCCCGCAGTCCACGTACTCGGCGATGTCCTCCTCGTACTCCTCCAGGGTCTCGAAGGACTCCCCGCCCGTACCGGGGTAGTCCATGGCGAAGTCGTAGCCAGGGCGCTCGACGGCACACCAGGTCACCGTGTTGGTCCGCATGAAGAGGTAGAGGCCGTCACGAACCCGCACCAGTAGAGGCGCAGAGTCGTCCGCCCCCTCACGGCCAGAGATGAACCATTCCCGCTCATCGGTCTCCACTCGCCATT
Source organism: Nocardiopsis sp. CC223A (assembly GCF_030766825.1). GTDB lineage: Bacteria > Actinomycetota > Actinomycetes > Streptosporangiales > Streptosporangiaceae > Nocardiopsis. Next base: position 81,281 of record NZ_JASFDV010000019.1, on the reverse strand, counting down.
CCTCACCGTCCTCGACCAGGACCCGGGCGTCCACCAGCACGTCCCGTGCCTCGTCCCCGGCATTGGCGATCAGCACATCCGCGTCCTGTTCCGCGAACATGCGCTCCAACGTGACCGCATGCACGGTCTGCCGAACCCACTCCGCGTCCGGTTCGGGACCACTCGAGACATCACTTCCTTCACCTTCCCCGCCACATGCACCAACAAGAAGGATAACAAAAGTAAATACTGGAATTTTAGCCGCAAAATTCCATTCACAAAACCCTCTGCGAGGACTAGTCATTCATCTTCACCAGAATCCCTGCGCCCCAGCTCCTGAACCAGTTCATAGCGATCATTATAAGGAGTGGCAAACTGATCATAGAGTCCATTCCCGTTTGTAGGATCCACCTTCGATGGGTCGATCGTTGTTCCATCCAGCGCCGCGAAAACCGCATCGGCGCCACTAATAGAAACTCCATCCGAATCTTCTATGTCATTCCATTCGCTTTGATCGACTTCAATCCCAATCGAACCATCCTCACCATAATGGATTACACCACATTTCTCCAGCAAGTCGATTTGACCCTCATCTGGCCCTCCGATGATTGCATCATTTTTCGAGTCCAGGACATGGGAGAGAAATTGCAGCTTCTGGTCAATTCTTCGAGACTCTGCGTCATCAATATGAGGAACCTTGGGCGCAAAATCTACATTGGAACCGGCCAAACCCTCTGCAATGTGCCCCGACCCCAGGCCCAGGCCTGTACTGATTGCGTTTCCCAACACCGGAATCTTTTCTGCCAGCGATCCAACTTCATCCAAGGCAAATCCATAGAGCTCTTCCCGGCGCTCCTCGGCATTTTTATCATCACCAACCCTGTCCTCAAGCTCCATAGAAATGCCCAACTCAATAAGAGAATGGAGCGTTGCAGGACCGACGGCAGTACTTTCTGGCAAACCGTGACCAATGTACAATTCAATGGCAGCATGCTCATACGCAGAAGCAAGGCCGATTGTTCGCATGGCTGAATCTTCATCGCCCATTAGATACTGCATGTAGGCCGCACGCTCTTGGATTCCGATATCGAATCTCTCTGTAGAGGAATCATAGTTTCCCGCGCCAATAATAGTTTCACCCCCATCTTTGATGTCGCTCTCGGCGAAGCTGACGATATACGTCTCAAAGACTCCAGCAAATGCATCCGCTAGCTCTGGGTTGAACTCTGTGAACGACGCATCCTTGCTGTCACCCACCTTGACACCGGTATCAGTCAGAGCATCCTGCGCATCACTGGTAGTAACCAGATCAACAAATCCAGCTGCCGCTATTCCCGCCCGCTCCCTCAGCTCCTTATCATCACTAAGAGAGTCTTCAGCCAACCAATCGATGAGACCCCGTGCAGCAGCCCCATCATCTTCCCATTCATGAGAGAAAAGGCTGGTAACGAGTTCTCCAAACTCTGTTCCCCGCATCCCACCACCGACAGAGAAATAAGTCGGGTGCTTGTAGCTCTCTCCATCGGGGTACTCCCCGGTGAGAATCGCGTAGTTGGCGTCCTTGTTCTGAGTGGAGATGTCGAGCATCGTCTGCAAGGTCTCGTCGTCGGTGCCGCCGGTCAGCGGATCCACGACCACACCGGCAATGGTTCCGGTGAGATTCGCGGACAACTCGGCTCCTCCGATGAGAGGACCGCCCGGGTATTCATTGAACATGTCGTTCGCATCATCGAACATTTCAGTCAGGATCTCGAAATCTGAGGCCCAGCCGGGAGAGTACGCCCCTCCCTTGGAAGAGTAGGGAAGGTAGCCGAGCGGGCCTTCGACGACTTCATGGATCGACTGGGGGAGCTGGTCGTATCCACCACCGATGCTCTCATCCGAGAGGGCGAGGACGGATCCGCCCATGGTGGACAAGAGCTGGTCCTTCTGCTCCTGTGTCAGGTGCTCGCTTTCCTGAAATCCGTTCATGTTGGTGAAGAAATACCCATCCCCTGAAGACCCGGGTTCTTCGAGATCCATGGTCTCGATAAGGTCACCGAGTATTTCCAGTTCCCGCTCGGTCAGCGGGTCACCTTTCTCTTGCCTGTTCGCCACTGAAGTAAGAAAGGCGTTCATGAGGGCCAGGTTCTCATCCAGATCCCTCAGGGCGTTCTCATCGCCATCGGCAGCACGGTCGAAGGTTCTGGCCAGGTCATTGCCATCGATTCCCGGCGGGAAGGAGAAGTACCGGTCATCCCCGGTCACGATCCACCCGAGTCCCCCAGGGACGTCTCCCAGGTGGCCGCCTTCGACGAGTTCCCTGATCCCTTCCGGGGTGGGACCTGTGGCCAGACTCTCAGATGCCTCCGTCGCCGAAGTCTCCAAGGTCGCCCACTTCTCATCCGCCTTCCCCTTGTAGTACTCGACCCATTCCTGCTTCTCGGCGTGATCGTCCGAAGACGCCACTGCCCTCGCCAGTTCTTCCTTGAGGGACTCGATTCCCTCTTCGTACGTCTCCACCGCTGTCACATAAAGGGTGATGACGCCCTGAGCATGGATGGTCGCTAGAATCGCGTCCTCCCAAGCCTCTTGATTCTCGTCAGCCGCAGCCCTGATGTCATCATCGATGAGCTCAGAGAAGTTCGTGGCCGTCGTATTAGTGATGGCATTGAAACTCGCTGAGCGCCCAGTGATACTCGAAAACATATTATCGAAGGCAAAAGCATGGCGCTTGAGAGCCCCAACATTTGCCTCGACCTTTTTATGAGGGAGTTCGTAGCCAGACATCCCGAACCTTTCCACCATTCAAAACCGGACGCAAAAACCAGGGAGGCGCAAGAAAAATTCAGTAGACCTCGTAATTGAGCGGCCTGGAAAGCACGGTTCCGTCAGTTGCGGACCTGTATTCTTCGGAGGAATCGGTGTCCGTTCTCGACCCCTCGGAAGACGCGGATTGGATGTTCTCAGCAAGCCTCTTCGCCTGCTCTTGGACATCCTGCATATGCTCTTCCTGTTCGGATCCGAATTTCGTCCATCCGGTGACGACCGGCGGGGACTTCATGATCTCAGCGACAGCGCTGACGGTCTCCGACCAGTCCAGGGGCAGGTCACGGAGCCGCGAGGCGGCAATAAGGGACGCGCTCCCTCCCGCGTAGCCCTCAGAAGGGTCCATTCCAACGGCACTCGACATTCCAGGACCTCCTTTTATCGACAACAGGAACAATCTCATGGAGAAGAACGATCCGGGAAAGACCCCTGCTTCACCCCTCGCTTCGCCTCCTTGCCCGAACAGCCCGGAGCAGAGGGCGAACACGAAGATAACCGCAGCTGGCACGATCCGTCACCGCAGCCCTTCGACTTTCGTTGGGAGTGTCCGGTGTCGGCCATTGCCGAACAGGGATTCGTGGCGTTTCCGCAGGTGAAAGGCACTTCCTTCCAGGGAGGCCGGGTAGACGCGACACAAAGGACCACCAGAGAATGTGACCGGACCCTCAGCACCGAACAACGACGCCCCCCGGATAGAGATGGTCGGCCATGCGAGATCGCCCTCCGCTCCTGCTCGCCTTGCTGCTCCTTTTCCGGGTGCGCGGTGATGCCCGAGGCGGTACCGACGCCCAGCCCGATGGCGGCCTATCTGACCCAGGCGGGATTCACACCGACCACGTCGGAGACCATCCCGAAGGAACCCCTGCCATGTCTGTCCGGGGCCGACCGGTGGCCTGGGGGGTGAAACCGGATGCCTGCGTTGGTCGCGTCCGTCAGTCGGCGAGTACGTCGTGCCCGACACGGCCGCCCTCTACAACGTCGCCACCGGCGCCCGTGTCTGGTTCTATGCGGAGAACGGCCTCCTGCAAGCCTTCTACCCCGCCACCGGATCAGGCGAGTGACACCTGGATCTGCGCGAGGAACACCGGATCGCCTTCCTGCACAGCGTCCCGGTGTGGTTGTTCGGAACCGGTGACGGCCTGCTGTTGGATTTCAGCGGTGGGTACGTCCGGGTGTCCGCGGCCGGTGCGGAGATCACTTCCGTGGTCCCCCTGGCCCGCTGTTCCGCCCTACCGGTGGCGGTTCGCGGCGATGACCTGGTCCTGGCCGAGTGCAGTGGAGGTGGCACCTACACCGTCGTCGACTTGGAGGCCGAAGACGTGCAGTAGCTCCGGGAAGAGGGGCGGGCCGACGTCGGTCGGGTGAACGGGGGTCCGTTGACCGCACTGCCCGAGAGGCCCGGATCAGCACCTGCGCAACCGGAGAGGCTGGGAACGGTCGGCCTGGTGGAGACCGAGACGGCGACGTTCACCCTGGCCTGCGCCCCGGCGGTGTCGGAGAGCCTGATCCGCGGGCCCTGGGGATCGGGATGACCTGCTCGAAACCGTGTCCGTACGCCGTCGACATCGGCTGACACGCCGGTCAGGAGATACAGCCCTCCCTGGCGCAGACGATTCCTTCGACCGTCCCGGCGTCCGCCTCTGTGTCCTCCCCGCTGACGCCGGGCCGGTACCAGACCACGTGCAGGCGTCCGCTCCCGTCCAGGCCCATGTCCACCCGCCCGGGGTGGGCTCCCTGGTCCCCGAGCACCGACCGGCGGGCCTCAGTGCACGCGGTGTCCGCACAGGACAGGAGCACCACCTGCCCGGTGGCGGCGTCGATCGCGGCGATCTGCGGCAGTCCCCGGAGGTCCAGGGCCAGGGCCGCGGGCGGCGTACCGGGGCCGGGAGCGAGCAGCTCCGTCTCGGTGGAGGAGGTGCACTCCGGATCGCCGCGGCCAGCGCCCGGACCTGATCCAGGTCGGCTGGAGCGAACCCCCGGCCTGACCCCCGCGCGGGGAGGGCACCCGCCCTCCCCGCGCGTCCACGGGGCCCTCAGGAGCCGTCGGCCCGCCCGCTCCCGCAGTCCACGTACTCGGCGATGTCCTCCTCGTACTCCTCCAGGGTCTCGAAGGACTCGCCGTCCCTACCGGGGTAGGCGGAGACGAAGTCGATTCCGGAGACCTCGGAACCGCACCAGGTCACCGTGTTGGTCCGCATGAAGTGGTAGAGGCCGTCGTACACCTGGGTGATCAGAGGTCCGGGCCCGCCGAGTCCCTCGCTCAGGTCGGGGGACCACTCGCCCGGGTCTGTTTCCACCCGCCATTCCTCACCGTCCTCGACCAGGATCCAGGCGTCCACCAACACATCCCGCGCATCATCCCCGGCATTGGCGACGAGCACATCCGCGTCCTGCTCGGCGAACATGCGCTCCAACGTGAACGTCTGCACGGTCCTGCGCACCCACTCTGCATTCGGACCCGGAACGCTCGGGTCAACGCCCTCGGTTTCCTCGGGAGCACACGCACCGATGAATAAAAGCACGCACACGACCACTGCCAGACGGGACACACCCATGTTTCCGGTCACTCCCGAGAACACGTCAGGAGCGCGAAGCTCACAGATACCCATCCCCGCAGTCTACGTAGTCGGCAATACTCTCGCGATAATCCTCCTGTGAATCAAGCTCGCCCACAAAACGGTCCTTATAAGAATTAACGAAATCTTCTCCCGTGACTCCACCCTCGCACCAGGTCACGATATTATCCCGCAGGACGTGGTCGAGAGTATCATCGATCGGGTTTAGGTCGTACGCGAATTCATCCCAGGGAGCCCAACCGTCCTCTGGGTTCTGCTCAACTTGGAACCCCTCCTCCGTCGGAACAAGAATCCCATTATCCACCAAGACATCAATTCCATCTTCGTCGGCCTCAGACAAGGTCTCTTCCGAGCCGTGCTCCCGCACCATCCGATCCAGAACCGCAATCCTCGCGGTTCTGGTCACCCATTCGGAATCATGCCATTCATGCCATGGAGTCGGATCGGATTCCACTTCGGATTCGACATCAATCGAGCATCCAACCACCATAAAGAGGGAGACGGACAATCCAATAAAGAGACAATTATTTTTCATCAAATAACGACCACGGCCGCTCACCGGCGAGCGGGCCCACCAGCGACAGCCACATCGGAGTGAGGAGCACCATCGCCACCGCGCCCAGCGGCCAGCCGACGAACCCGGCACCGCGCTCGCTCTCGATCAGGGCGTGTGCCACCGCCGCCAGGCCGCACAGGACACCGCCGACGGCCGTCAGACCCGCCAGGGTCCAGGGCAACCGCACGGCTGACCGTCCCAGCGCGGCGAAGAGGCCAGGTGACCGACCACGCACGGCCTAGGCGATCACGTGGACCGCCGCACCTCATCCGAGGGCGAAGGACGCGACCAGGGCGGTGGCTCCCGACCACAGCAGGACAGGAGGTACGAGTTCGGTGACAGGCGCGTGCAGCCAGGGTTCGGAGTCCACGATCCGCCCGTACCGGGCCACGGACCAGGGGACCCCGACCGCGGCGGCCACCGTCCACGGCACCAGCGGCAGCAGCAGGGCCGCCCAGGCTCGGGGGTGGGCGGCCCAGGGGATCCGGGCGAGGAGTTCACCGATGCCCTCCGCGTCGGCGGACCACTGCTCCCGCACCCCGATCTCCCATCACCTCGGACCAGCAGCACCGATAAGGCGACGAAAGCACCGATACCGGGGAATCGCCCCTTGGATGGCGAACGGGACGACGATAGCGAGACCCACCGGAACCCCGGTACCAGGGCGCTACCGGGCGCACCGGCGTGGCCGGAACCGGCCAGGGAACGCGTCGGAAGCGGCCCGTCACCTCGCGCGCACGGGTACCGCGTTCCGTCCCGTGCGCCCCGGTGGACGTTCTGTCACAGGATGAACCGTAATCTTCCTATGGGCATCACACTCCCCGCACACCCCCCACGGAACCCGGAACCGCTCCCCCGAAAGGCAGTCCCCCATGCGGCGCACTCTGGCTCTGACCGTGTGCCTGCTCGCGCTCACCGCCTGCACCGGCACCGCGGCGGACGAACCCGGTGAGGACGCCCCCGAGACCGTCGAGGACCTCGCCGAGGAGGGTCCCGTCGGCCTCGCGCTCGTGCACCGCGGCTACGGGGGCGGCGACCCCGAGGCGGACCAGGCCCTGGTGTTCCACGACGCCGAGACGGGACAGCCCCTGAACAGGTTCGACCTGCCCGACGGTTCCGTCGACCCCATGGCCGCCGCACCGCCGGTGCACGCGCGCTTCTCCGAGGACTGGACGTACTACGTGTACGCCACCCGCGAGCCCAACGCCGTCCACGTCGCCGTCCTCACCGACGCCGAGGAGACACCGCCCACCGCGGAGCCCACCGAGGGGGAGGAGCCCTCCGCTTTCTTCTACCTGCCGGTGGAGAGCATCACCCCGCCCGCGGGGGAGGTGCTGTCCGCACCGGCCGTACACGGCGACCGCCTGTGGTTCGTGTCGGACAACCCGGCCGACGCCAACCCGCCGCGTGTCCTGTCGGTGCCCCTGGACGCCCCCACGGGCACCCCCAACCAGGAGGGCAGCCTGCCGCTGGGCGAGAACCGGCGGCCCAGCGACTGGTCGCTCACCCCGGACGGGGCCCTGCACATCCGTGACAGCGTGCAGACCGTCAACGTCAGCGGCAGCGGCAGCCTCGTGGTGCGCGAGACCGCCGGCAGCGTCGTCAACGCCACCCTGACCATCGACGGCACCCCGTGGCAGAGCTTCGACGGCGCACCCGTCTGGGGTGCGGGGACCGCCCTGCTGCGGTCCGCCGCCACCGGCGGCGAACCCATGCCGGGCGCCTACCTGGTGTCCGTCGACGGGCAGGGGCACACCGCCGCCCGGATCCTGGAGGACGCCGACGGACCCGTCGAGCAGTACGCGCTGCCCGCCGAACGCGACGCCGTCCTGGTGCAGACACCCGCGGCCTGGTTCCGGGTCGACCTGGACGAGGACGGGAAGGTCGCCGGGACCGAGGAGCTGTTCCCCCGGTTCCACGACGCGTCCATGGACGGGTGGCCGTTGGCCGTGCGCTGGGTGCGCACCCCGATCCCCGCGGAAAGCCCTGACGCATGAGACATTTCGGACGGCAACCCCGCGTTGACCCTCAGGCACGGACTTTACTATCGTCCGTATCGTCCCCTCCTTTCTCGCGGTGGCCGAAAAACCACCCGGAGGAACCCCCGCCCCCGAACAACCGGAAAGGTCACGATGTCACACGTCGGTATTGAGAATCACGATGCGCTCGCCAGCGGCGGAGAACAGCTCGGACAGGAATCCGACAATCTCCGGTCCCAGATGGGCCAGCTCATCGACGACATGAGCCAGGACGCCAACGTCCTCCAGGGCCAGGCCCTCAAGGACTTCAACGACGCCAAGCAGGCCCTCTCCGAGCGCTTCGAAGAGCTCATGACCTGGTGCGGCCAGAACGGCATCAAGCTGAACGAGGGACAGGGCCAGTTCAACCTCACCGACCAGGAATCCAGTGACGTCCTCGGACAGTCCGTCGGCGACCTCGGCGGACTTTCCCGGCCGATCAACGCCTGACCCCAGTTCCCTCTTTATCGAGAAAGGGCGTACCCCATGGGAGCCTCCAACTTCGACGTCTACGGCGACGTCGCCGGCATCCAGGGCCTGGCCGAGGACCAGCAGGCGCACCTGGGCCGGTTCACCGCGATCATGAGCCAGATCCACGAGCAGTCCGAGTCCACCGTGAGCAAGTGGGAGGGGTCGGGCAGCTCGCAGTTCCAGAGCAAGGCGCAGGAGTTCGACACGCACTTCTCCGAGGTGAACTCGGCGTTCGCGACGCTGATCGCGGCCACCGGTGACACCGCGGACAACTACAGCAAGCTCACCCGATACCTGGACGGTCTGTTCTAGTAGGCTCGGCGACGATGTCCACCCCACCCCCGGCCGACCCGGAACCGCAGCTCCCCGAGGCGTTCCACTACACGCCCGACGAGGAGAAGTACGTACTCCAGGCGGACGCGCTGCGCCACCGCCAACTGCGGTCGGCACTTCTGTACGGGTCCAGCCGCTACTGGCGGCGGCGCCAGCAGGTGTGGCCCGCGGTGATCGGCGGACTGATCCTCGTCGCGCTGATCTGCGGTGTCATCGCCCTGGTGGGGGCCTTCGGCAGACAGCAGGAGGTCAACAGCGAACGCGGGTGGGGCGTGAACGCCCAGGAGACGTCCGCGCGGCCCTGACCCGCCGCCCACCCACACCTAGGGGGTCCTTCCTCTCATGTCCTCATGGGCGCCCGGGTACGAGACGCCGGTCCCGCTGACGCAGGGGCGTCGAGCCCGCATCGTGCGCGCGACCCGGTCCACCAGCGGTGCCGACGTCGTGCTCAAGGTGATGCCGTCGAACCGGGGTCGGACCGAACTCGAACGGTTGCGCGACCTCAGCGGCGTGCCCGGCGTGGTGCCGCTGCTGGACGCGGGGAACACCGCGGACGGGAACGTGTTCGTGGCGCTGCCGTTCTACCCGGACGGGTCGTTCGCGGAGCTGCTGGCGAACAAGGGGCCGGCGCCGGTGCAGGAGGCGGCGGCGGTCGCGCGCCGCATCGCGGAGGCGCTGGAGGCGATGCACCGGCGGGGGCTGCTGCACGGGGACGTGTGCCCGGGGAACGTGCTGCGCGCCGGGCGCACCCCGGTGCTGACGGGGTTCGGTGCGGTGCACCGGCCGGGGGAGGCCCTGCCGCCGCCCGACCCGCGGTCGGAGTCGTTCCTGCACGCCGCGCCGGAGGCGCTGCGCGGCGAACCGCGCACCCCGGCGTCGGACGTGTACCAGCTGGCGTCCACGGTGTGGACGTTGCTGGTGGGGCGGCCGCCGTTCGCGGAGGGCGGGTTCGACCCGCGCACGTACGCGGAGCGGGCGCTCACCCAGGAGGTGCGGCCGGTCCCCCGCGACGACGTGTCCCGCAAGCTGCGCGGGGTGCTCACCCGCGCCTTGGCCAAGGACCCCGGTGAGCGGTACCCGAGCGCGGCGGCCTTCGCCAACGCCTTCGAGCAGGCCCGTTCCCCCCGTACCGCCTCCGGGCCCCAGCCCTCCGCGGCGACACGCGCGCCCTCCGGGGCACAGCCCGCGGCGGCCGCGCGGCACCCCGGCACGCCCCCCACCGCACAGCCGCCCGTGCCGGGAGCCCCCGGAGCAGCACCCTCCGGCGCATACCCCACGGCCGCCTCGTGGTTCCCGGAAACCCCTGACCCCGCACCGGCTCCGGTCAGAACACCCCCCGGGCCGCAGCCGCCCGCCGCTCCTGCGGCGCCCTCGGGGGCGCAGCCCGCAGCGGCCGCATGGGACACACCCGCCTCGGCGCCCTCCGGCGCGCAGCCCGCTCACCCGCCCGGCGCAGCCTGGACGCCGGGGGCACCGCCCGCCGCGGGTCCCGGCACCGCCGTACCCGCGGCGCCCATGCCCGAGGGCACCCCCGGCAGGGCGCCCTCGGGTGCGCAGCCCGGGCACACTCCGCCCTCCGGGGCGCACCCCGCGGCGGCCACATGGCACCCCGAGGCCCCCTCCGCCCTGCCCGGCACCGGGGCCCCGACAGCACCACCCGCACCAGACAACCCACCGGCCCCGGCACCACCCGGCGCACACCCCGCCCACGGGCTGCCCACAGGAGGACGACCGCCGGGCGGCCCTGGCGTCCCCCACACCGCGCAGCCCGATCACGGCACCGCCGCACCCACGGCACCCTCCGGGGCGCACCCCGCCGCGGCCGCATGGGACACACCCGCCTCGGCACCCTCCGGGGCGCACCCCGCCGCGACGGCCTGGGACCCCGCGGGCCCCGGCGCACCGGCTGCTCCGCCGTTCCGGCCGCACGGCACCGGCGGGTTCCCCCCGGCCGCGCCGACCGGGCTGGAGGGGAGCAGGCTGCCCGCGGTCGACGCCGGCGGGACCGCCGAGATCATGATGGCCAAACTGCGCGGCGAGGAGATCTCCCCGCTGCGCGCCTGGTCGCGGCTGGAGGGCTGGACCGGCGACGGCCAGGCCTCCTTCCTGCCCGTGGACGAGATCGAACAGGAGGAGGACGCCGGCGGCCGGCCCCCCGCCGCCTTCGACGGCGGCCCCGCCCGGTGGCGCCGCCACCTGCACATCGCCGTCTCGGTCTGCGGCATCCTCCTGGTCACCGCCGTCTCCAGCGTGTTCGCGTCCGCGGCACCGCAGCCCGTGGCGGAGACGGCCGCCGCCGCGGAGCCGACCGCCGAGCCGCAGCCGTCCGAGGAGCCCGCCGACGAGGTCGTCTCCCCCAGCGCCCCGCCGGAGGTGGCCGCCCCCTCCGCGGTCGCCCTCCAGGACAACCTCGGCAACATCATGCTCACCTGGACCGACAACAGCGGCGGCACCGCGTCCTTCTTCGTCCTCGGCGGCCCCCGCGGCCACGACCCCGAGACCCTGGCCCGCACCGGCCCCGGGGTGGTGTCCGCGCAGATCCTCACCGAGGACACGGTGATGGAGTACTGCTTCACCGTCATCGCCGTGGACGGCGCCTCCGCCCCCGCCGCCGAGGTCTGCACCGCGCGCGAGGCGGCCCGGGAGGCCGCCCGCGAAGCGGAGGAGGAGGCCGAGCGCGAGGCCGAGGAGGAGGCCGAGGAGGAAGAGGACGACCCCTCCCCGCCTCCCCGCGACTGAGCGGGTGTGACCCCGCTCCTGGTGGCCGTGACGGGACCGGAGTAGGTTCCCAGGGTCCCCGCTACCCCAGGAGGTGCCCGTGTCCGGCGTGGTCACCGGCTTCGGTGTCATCACCACCGTCGTCGTCATCGGCTACATGCTGGGACGCCTCTCGCTCCTGGGCCCCGGCGCCCGTGACGTGCTCAGCGCCCTGGCGTTCTACGTGGCGGGCCCCGCGCTGATGTTCACGATCCTGCTCGACACCGACCTGTCGGTGCTGTGGTCGGGCAAGGTCGTGGTGAGCGCCCTGAGCGTGGCGGTGGTGGTCCTCGCCGTGGTCGCGACCGGCCTGCTGCGCCGCTGGGGCGTCTCCCGCACCACCATGTCCGCGCTGGCCTCCTCCTACGTGAACGCCGGGAACCTGGGCCTGCCGATCGCCTCCTACGTCCTGGGCGACGCCTCCCTGGTGGCCCCGATCCTGCTGACGCAGATGCTGGTCATGGCCCCGGTCGCCGTGACCGTCCTGGACCTGGCCGGCGGCGAGGTCCGCGGCGCGGGCCCGGTGCTGCGCCGCGCCCTGGGCACCCCCGTGCGCAACCCGCTGCTGCTGGCCTCCCTGGCCGGGGTGACGGTCTCGGCGGTGGGCTGGTCGCCGCCCGCCCCGTTCCTGGAGCCGTTCGGGCTGATCGGCGGGATGGCGGTCCCGGCGATGCTGCTCGCGTTCGGCATCTCCCTGCACGGTTCCGGGATGCCGGGCCGCGGCCCTCAGCGCGGTGCCGTGCTGTTCGCGGTGAGCCTGAAGTCCGTCGTGCAGCCCCTCACGGCGTGGGCGCTGGGCGCCCTGGCCTTCGACCTGTCCGGCCCGGACCTGTTCGCGGTGGTGGTGCTGGCGGCGCTGCCCACGGCCCAGAACGTGTTCACCTACTCCCTGCGCTTCCGCACCGAGGTCGACACCGTCCGCGACACCGTGCTGATCTCCACGTTCGCGACGGTCCCGGTGCTCTTCGCGGTCACCTTCCTGCTGGGCTGACCGAAAAAGTCCCGCTCCGGATCTAACACTCTCCCCCTCCCCCGACACGTCCAGGTGAGAGGACGGGAGGTACGCCGATGAGACACGGCACGGCCGGGGACGCATACTCCGGCCAGCGCGACTTCAACGCCATGTTCGAGGAGCACTACGACGCCGTCCACCGCTACGCACGGCGCCGGGTGGGACCGGACCACGCGGACGATGTCGCTTCCGAGGCCTTCGCCGTGGCCTGGCGTCGCGCCGAACGCATGCCGCCCGGGCGCGAACTGCCCTGGCTGTACGCCTGCGCACGCCGGATCACCCTGGCCCACCTGCGCAAGAACCACCGGCAGGACCTGATCGCCGAGTCCCTGAGCCGGCGGCCGGGCTCGGCCGTCCACGCCGACGACGCCGACCGGGTGGTCGAACGCGCCGGGGCCCTGGCCGCCCTGGCCCGGCTGACGGAACCGGAGCGAGAACTCGTGATGCTCGTGACCTGGGAGGGACTCGACTGCCGCCAGGCGGCCCGGGTCGTCGGCTGTACCCACGTCACCGCCCGCGCCCGGCTGCACCGGGCCCGCAGGAAGCTCACCGCCCACATGGCGGAGCACTCCGCCGACCACGCCCCGAAGGAGGCGGCATGGACGACCTGACCGCTCTGCGCACCGCTTTGAACGGCGCCGACCCCGCTGCGGGCACGGCCCCCGCCCCCGAGGCCCGCCACCGGGCCCGCACCCGCGCCATCGCCCGCCTGGAGGAGTCCCCCGCCGTGTCCCGACCCCTGTGGCGCCGCATCCCCGTCCTGGCCGCCGGTGCCGCCGCCGCGGCCCTGGCCGTGGGCGCCGGAACCCTGCTCCTGCCCACGGGCGAGCCGGGGGGCATCCCCGCCGCCTACGCCGCCCCGCCCGAGCCGATCGAGGTCGTCGGCGGCGACCCGGTCGACGGGACCGACGGCCTGCTGGCCCTGGCCGAGGTCGCCGGGGACCGCGGCCCGGCCCCGGGCTCGGGCGACGTCGCCTTCGTCTCCACCACGGGGACGCGGCTGATCCGGCTCACCGCCGGCGCCGGGGACGAGGACCCCGACGAGACCCACGGCTACCGGTACGTCCCGTACGAGTGGAACGAGTGGACGGGCCCGGGCGGCGAGCACCGGTCGGACACCCACCCGCAGCCGCCGCTGGACAAGGGCGGTGAGGAGGCCGACCACGAGTGGTTCCTGGAACAGGGGACCGAGTCCTCCGAGGAGACCCTGCACCCCTCCCTGGTGTGGCCCGCGGAGCTGCCCACCGACCCGGACGGCCTGGCGGAGGTGCTCGCCGGCCTCGGTGAGGGCCCGGCGGACGGCTCCCCGGCCGGGATCGTGAACGCGGTGGAGTTCCTGTACGGCAACCGCCCGCTGGCGGGCCCGGAGGAGGCGGCGGTGCAGCGCGTGCTCGCCGGGCTCGACGGCCTGGAGTACCTGGGCACGGCCACCGACCCGCTGGGCCGCGAGGGCGAGCTGTTCTCCGTGGAGGTGGCGGACGGGACGTCCGTGTCGGAGTTCCGCTTCCTCTACGACGCCGGGAACGGGTCGCTGCTGTACCGCGACACCATCCTGCTGGCGGAGGACCCGGAGCTCGGCTCCGCCGAGGACTACGGCCTGTCCTACCCGCTGACCGCCGAGCAGGTCGGCTACGTCTGGTCGGGCTGGGTCGGGGAGGTCGGCGCCCGACCCTAGGGCGTGTTCGACGGGTCATTCCGACCGCCCGTCGCCCTCAACGGACGCCGTCGGCGCGGTGCCTCCGCGGAGCCGCCGGGCCGCCTCCCGTCGCGCCGCCTGCGCCCGGACGGCCGAACCCGGGCGGGCCCCGCCGTACGACACCGCCGAGCCTGCGAGGCAATGCACAGCCGGGAGATGGCGCCCGTCCCGTTCCGGGCGGACTTGCGGACGCCTCGGAAACCGAAGGTGTCCGAGTCGACACGCCGGGGAACAATCAGGGGTAGTGGATCCGCCCCCCTCCCCCTTGGGGGGCGGGTCCCGCCTCGCGGGCGGGGCCGGTGCGCACGGCGTACCGGCCCCCTGCACGTCCCCGGCGACCCGCCCGGCCCGTCAGCGGCCCGGCCGGGTGTTGAGCCGGGCGGCCTGGCGTGTCAGGTGGTTCCGTTCTGCCAGGTCGGTCGCCTTCCGGGCCGCTTCGGCGTACAGCCGGGCCGCCGTCTCCGGGTCGCCGTCGCGTTCGTGGAGGTACGCCGCCACCGCGGTGTGGCGGGGCAGCGAGTCGTCCAGTTCCGCGAGTGCCGCCAGGCCGGCGCGCGGCCCGTCGGCCTCGCCGACGGCCACCGCCCGGTTGAGGCGGACGACCGGGCTGCCGGTCAGGCGCACGAGCTCGTCGTACCACTCGACGATCTGCACCCAGTCGGTCTCCGCGGCGGTGGGCGCGTCGGCGTGGAGCGCCGCGATGGCGGCCTGGGCCTGGAACTCGCCCGGCCGGTCGCGGGCCAGGGCCGCCTGGAGGACCTCCACCCCTTCGGCGATCAGCGCGGTGTCCCAGCGGCCGCGGTCCTGCTCGGCGAGCGGCACCAGGGCTCCGTCGGGGGCGGTCCGGGCGGCACGCCGGGCGTGGTGGAGCAGCATGAGCGCGAGCAGTCCCGACGCCTCCGGGTGGTCGACCGCGGCCGCGAGCCCCCGGGTGAGGCGGATGGCCTCCGCAGCGAGGTCGACGTCGCCGGAGTAGCCCTCGTTGAAGACCAGGTAGAGGACGCGCAGCACCGTGGCGACGTCGCCGGGCCGGTCGAACCGCACGCCGGAGACGGTGCGCTTGGCCCGGCTGATGCGCTGCGCCATGGTCGTCTCGGGCACCAGGTAGGCCCGGGCGATCTGGCGGGTGGTCAGCCCGCCGACGGCCCGCAGCGTGAGCGCGACGGCGGACGACGGCGTCAGCGACGGGTGGGCGCACAGAAAGTACAGCCAGAGCGTGTCGTCCACCGCGGACGCGGGCCCGGGCTCCGGTTCCCCGTCGACGAGGTCCTCCCGCCGCCGCCGGGCGGTGTCCGCGCGGGCCGCGTCCAGGAACCTGCGCCAGGCCACGGTGACCAGCCAGCCCTTCGGGTCCCGCGGCGGGTCGCCCGGCCAGACCCGGACCGCTTCGACCAGGGCGTCCTGCACGGCGTCCTCGGCCGCAGCGAAGTCGGCTCCGCGGCGGACGAGGATCCCGAGCACGCCCGGTGTGAGGCTCCGGAGCAGCGTCTCGTCCACTCGGGGGTCACTCCGTGATGGTGGGCGCCGCGCCCAGGAACGGGCGCAGTTCGAGCCACTCGTGGATCGGCCTCCCGCCCGCCCCGGGGGCGGCCGACAGTTCCCCGGCCAGCTCGACGGCACGTTCGTGGCTGTCGACGTCGATCACCATCCAGCCGGCGATGAGGTCCTTGGTCTCGGCGAACGGCCCGTCGGTGACCGGCGGCCGGCCCTCGCCGTCGTAGCGGACGAACGTGCCCTCGGGGGCGAGCGCCTGGCTGTCGACGAACTCCCCGGTCTCCTCCAGCCGGGCCGCGAAGTCGTTCATGTACCGCATGTGGGCCGAGATCTCCTCCGGCGTCCACCGGTCCATGGGCACGTCATTGACCGCCGCCGGCGCGCCGCGATAGTGCTTGAGCAACAGGTACTTGGCCATCGTCGTTCCCCTCGGTACGGTTGCGGCCCGCTTCCGGCCGCCTTCACCCCGGGGACGGAGCCCGTCGCGGATCCTCGACATCCCGCGCGGATCTTTTCCCGGATTCCCCGTACGGCCCCCGCCGGGCCCGGCAGGCCCCTCTCGCCCCGCCCCGGCGGGCACCCCGGAGACGTGTGCGGCCCCCGGGGTCTCCCCCGGGGGCCACGTCGCACCGTCAGCCCCGACGATGCGGTTCACAGGAGACTACCCCCAGGCGAGCGAGGTCAGCTCCGGGTCCTCCAGCGCGGCGCCGATGTCGCGCAGCACCTTCGAGCCGAGCTCCCCGTCGACCAGCCGGTGGTCGAAGGACAGCGACAGCGTCGTGACCTTGCGGATCTTCAGCTTGCCCTTGTGCACCCACGGCATGTCGCGGATCTGGCCGAAGGCGAGGATCGCCGCCTCCCCCGGGTTGAGGATCGGGGTGCCCGCGTCCACTCCGAACACGCCCACGTTGGTGATCGTGACCGTGCCGCCGGACATGTCCGCGGGGGTCACCTTGCCCGCGCGGGCGGTCTCGGTGAGTTCCTTGAGCGCGGCCGCCAGCTGCGGCAGCGTCTTGGCGCCGGCGTCCTTGATGTTGGGCACCACCAGGCCGCGTTCGGTGGCGGCCGCGATCCCCAGGTTCACGTAGTCCTTGACCACGATCTCCTGGTTCGCCTCGTCCCAGGACGCGTTGACGTCCGGGTTGCGCTTGATCGCCAGCAGCAGCGCCTTGGCGACCATGAGCAGCGGCGACACCCGCACACCCGCGAAGTCGGGGTGCTCGCGCAGGCGCGCGACCGCCTTCATGGTGCGGGTGACGTCCACCTGGAGGAACTCGGTGACGTGCGGTGCGGTGAACGCGCTGCCCACCATCGCCGCCGCGGTCGCCTTGCGCACGCCCTTGATGGGCACCCGCCGCTCCCGCGCGGACCGGTCGACCGTCCCCGCGGCCGCGGGGGCCGCCGGGGCCTCCTGGGGTGCGACGGCCGGTTCCGGGGCGGCCTGCCCGCCCTGGGCCGCGGCGTGGACGTCGTCGCGGGTGATGATCCCGCCCGCGCCGCTGGGGGCGACCGTCGCCAGGTTCACCCCCAGGTCCTTGGCGAGTTTGCGCACCGGCGGCTTGGCCAGCGGGCGCCCCTGCGCGGCCACGGGAGTGGGGGCCACCGCCACCGGCGGAGCCGGAGCGACGACCGGCCTGGCGGCCGGGGCCGGGGAGACCGGGCCGGAGGGCGCCGGGCGGCGGCGGGCGCGGCGCTGGGTGGCGGCGGCCTTCTCGCCGTAGCCCACCAGCGGCTTCTCCCGCTCCTCCGCGGCCGGAGCCGGGACCGGGGCGTCGTCCCCGCCGCCGGTGCCGTCGTCCACGGTGATGATCACCGTGCCGACGTCCACCGTCTGCCCCTCCTCGACCAGCAGTTCCTTGACCGTGCCCGCAAAGGGGCTCGGCAGCTCGACGACCGCCTTGGCCGTCTCGATCTCGCAGATGTTCTGGTTGACCTCGATCACGTCACCGGGTTTGACGAACCAGGTGAGGATCTCCGCGTCGACCAGGCCTTCGCCCACGTCGGGCAGTTTGAACGAGTGCACGCCGCCCACCGCGGGGGCGTTCTTCTGAATCGCCATGTGTCCCTGATCCCCTAGTACGCGAACGCCCGGTCGACCCCGTCCAGGACCCGGTCCAGGTCCGGCAGGTAGTACTCCTCCAGCCGCGACTGCGGGTAGGGGGTGTCGAACGCGGCGACCCGGATGACCGGGGACTCCAGGTGGTAGAAGCACTCCTCGGTGATCCGGGCGGCGATCTCCGCGCCCGGCCCGCCGGTGAGCGTGGCCTCGTGGGCGACCACCAGGCGCCCCGTCTTCTTCACGGACTCGACGATGGTCGGGTAGTCCACGGGGGACAGCGACCGCAGGTCGATGACCTCGATGGAGTGGTCGGTGTCGGCCTCGGCCGCCTGGAGGGCGGTCTTGACCATGGGCCCGTAGGCGAGCAGCGTGGCGTCGGTGCCGGGGCGGGCGACCCGGGCGGCGCCCATCGGGGTCGCCTCGGCGATGGACGCCTCGGTGTCCACCTCCGCCTTCTCGTAGTAGCGCCGCTTGGGCTCCAGGAAGATCACCGGGTCCTCGCTGCGGATCGCCTGCTGGATCATCCAGTAGGCGTCCACGGCGTTGGCGACGCTGATCACGCGCAGGCCCGCCGTGTGCAGGAAGTACGACTCGGGCGACTCGCTGTGGTGCTCCACGGCGCCGATACCGCCGCCGTAGGGGATGCGCATGACCACGGGCATGCTGAGCGTGCCGGCGGAGCGGCGGCGCATCTTGGCGAGCTGGGTGAAGGTCTGGTTGGCCGCCGGGAAGAAGAACCCGTCGAACTGGATCTCCACCACGGGCCGGTAGCCGCGCATCGCCATGCCGATGGCGGTGCCGACGATGCCGGACTCCGCGAGGGGGGTGTCGATGACCCGGTCGGCGCCGAAGTCCTTGTGCAGGCCGTCGGTCACCCGGAAGACACCGCCGAGCCGGCCGACGTCCTCGCCCATGACGAGGACCTTGGGGTCGTGCTCCATGGCGGCGCGCAGGCCGGCGTTGATGGCCTTGCCGATCGTGAGGTTGGTCATGGCCTATCGGACCCCTTCCGCCTCGAAGGAGGCCAGGTATTCGGCGTACTCCGCGCGCTGGCGGTCGATGTGGACGTTGGGTTCGGCGTACACCTCGTGGAAGATGTCCAGCGGCCCGGGGTCGGGCAGGTTCCGGCACTGCGTGCGGACCTTCTCGCCCAGGGCGTCGGCCTCGGCGTCGACCGAGGCGAAGAACCCCTCGTCGGCCAGGCCGTTGTTCTCCAGGTGGCGGCGCACCCGCAGGATCGGGTCCTTGGCCTTCCACTCCTCCAGCTCGGCCGCGTTGCGGTACCGGCTCGGGTCGTCGTTGGTGGTGTGGGCGCCCATCCGGTAGGTGAACGCCTCGACCAGGGTGGGGCCGTTGCCCTCGCGGGCGTTGTCCAGTGCGGCCCGGGTGACGGCGAGGACCGCCAGCACGTCGTTGCCGTCCACGCGCAGGCCGGGGAAGCCGAAGCCGGAGGCGCGCTTGTAGATGGGCACGCGGGCCTGGCGCTCCAGCGGCTCGGAGATGGCCCACTGGTTGTTCTGGCAGAAGAAGACCACGGGGGCGTTGTTCACCGAGGCGAAGTTGAACGCCTCGTTGGTGTCGCCCTGGCTGGTGGCCCCGTCGCCGAAGTAGGTGATGACGGCGGTGCCGTCCTCGCCGACGGCGCCGTCGCGCTGCACGCCCATGGCGTAGCCGGTGGCGTGCAGGGCCTGGCTGCCGATGACGATCGTGTAGAGGTGGAACCCGTGCTCGTGGGGGTCCCAGCCGCCGTTGGTGACGCCCCGGAACATACCGAGCAGTTCCTTGGGCTCCACGCCGCGGCACCAGGCGACGCCGTGCTCGCGGTAGGAGGGGAAGGCCATGTCGGTCCCGCGCAGGGCGCGGCCGGAGCCGATCTGCGCGGCCTCCTGGCCCAGCAGCGAGGCCCACAGGCCCAGCTCGCCCTGGCGCTGGAGGGAGACGGCCTCGCTGTCGAAGCGGCGCACCAGGACCAGGTCCCGGTACAGGTCGCGGATCTCGTCCGCGGTGATCTCCAGGGGGTAGTCGGGGTGCCCCGTCAGTTCCCCCTCCGGTGTCAGGAGCTGGATGAGCTCCGGTTCCTCGTGCACGGTGGTGTCCGACACGTCGCTCCTCGGTATTCGGGGCCGGTTTCGCGCGGGTGAGCGCTGATCGGCCGGATCGCCGCGCGCGCACCCGGGGTGATGGGTGTACGGCGGACCTCACCATATGGTGACAGAACTCACCCTGGCCAGCGCAAGACCCGGCCATCACCTTTTACGCCGCGAGTCCATGTTCCCCGATGCCGGAGCAGCGCGATTAGCAGGGCTTCCTAGCATGTACAAGGTCTTCCGACGACTTCGCCGCCGGGTCGCCGGGGTCCGGCCGCGGAGCGACGGGCGGCCGGGTCCGGCCACGGAGCGTGGCGGAGAGGTCGGTCCGAAACCCCCCGGGGGGCGGGGTCGCGGGCCCGGGCGCCGGACGGGGGCGGGGTTCCAGCCCTCCCGTGAGGTGCCGCTGAACGCCCCGGGTCCCCGCGGCGCGGCGGGGTTCTGGGGCTCCGGAGGAGATACCTCCGGGAAGAAGGACGTCGGCCGCCGGGCCGTCCGTTGCGGGCGGCGGCGGGCGGGCCGAAGCGGGACTAGCGGGCGGCGGGAACGCGCATGCCGCGTTCGCGCGCGTAGTCGGTCAGCATCTCGCGGAGCTGGCGCCGGGCGCGGTGCAGCCGGGACATCACGGTCCCCAGCGGGGTGCCCATGCGCTCGGCCACCTCCTTGTAGGCGTAGCCCTCGATGTCGACGAGGTAGATGACCTCCTGGAACTCCTCGGGCAGCCGTGCGAGCGCCTGCTTGATGTCGGAGTCGGGCAGGTGGTCCAGGACCTCGTTCTCGGCCGACCGCATGCCCGAGGAGGTGTGCGCCTCGGCGGCGGCGAGCTGCCAGTCCTTGATCTCGTCGGTGGTCTCCTGGCGCGGCTCGCGCTGCTTCTTGCGGTAGCTGTTGATGAAGGTGTTGGTCAAGATCCGGTAGAGCCAGGCACGCAGATTGGTGCCGGCGCGGAACTGGTGGAAATTGGCGAAGGCCTTGGCGAACGTTTCCTGAACGAGGTCTTCTGCGTCGGCCGGATTGCGGGTCATCCGCAGGGCCGTGGGGTAGAGCTGATCCGCGAACGGCGTGACGGCGGTGGCGAAGTCCAACGCCTCTTCCGGCTCCTGCCGGTCACTGTTCCGCGCGGCGATCGGTTCCATTTCGATAGTCGTCAAGATTCCCCCTCAGGACGACCGGACGATCACTTCCACCCTGTTAGACGCCACCTTGTGCTCCCAATGATGACATCAATCGTGGTGATCCGAGTCACGAACGTACCGAAACACTCGCTTGAGGGGTTCAGGATGCGGTAAAAACCCCCGTTTCCCCCTACCCCGCAGGCGGTCCCGGATATTCCCCGGCCGGACCCGGCCACACACCGGCCCGGGAGTGACGAAGGCCTCAACCGCACCGGCGCCCCCGCGTGTGCCGTACTCTGGCGTCGCCCGCTCCGAGCAGTACGGAGAGGCGTCCGCCCGGCCGGGGAGCCGGGAGGGGACGAAGAGGGCGGCACACCCATTTCTCTTGTGGAGGACCCTGTGGCCCGCGTCGTTGTTGACGTCATGCTCAAGCCCGAGATCCTGGACCCGCAGGGCCAGGCGATCGCCGGCGCCTGCTCGCGCCTGGGTTTCGAGGGGATCGAACAGGTCCGCCAGGGCAAGCGCTTCGAGGTCGAGGTCGAGGGCGAGGTCGACGAGGCCAAGCTGGCCGACGTCCGCCGCCTGGCCGAGACCCTGCTCGCCAACACCGTGATCGAGGACTTCCGGGTGCACGTGGCCTCCTGATCCGCCCGCCCCACCCGGCTCCGCAGCGGACGGTCGCGCCGGATTAACGGCCTTCGCCCAAAAGCGCGAGAAGTGCCCGCGGCGCCGGATGTGCAATGGAACGACCGGCGGTGTCCCATGAGGACGCCGCCGGTCGTTTTACGTCCGCCGCCCTCGGGAAGGTTCCTTGACGGGCCGGGCCCATGACCGACGACGGAGCACGAGAGGTGTTATTTCATGGACGCCGTCTTCTCGATCTCCCTTCCACGGCGGGCGTACACGGTCGCGGTCGTACGCGACATCCTCGGGACCCTCCTGTTCCGCGGCGGGCTGTGCCGGGGGTGCGTCGACGACTTCCTGCTGGCCGCCTCCGAGGCCTGCGCCAACGCGGTGGAACACGGCGGCCCCACCTCCGACTACCGGGTGGACGCCGAGATCGACCGGCAGTGGTGCGAGGTCCGCATCTCCCATACGGGGAGAGCGCCCGACCCCGAAGCGCTCGCCGCCCGCTTCACCTCGGAGCGCCCACCGCCCCTACCCGGACCGGATGCCGAATCGGGTAGGGGCATTCTGTTGATGCGCCGCCTCATGGACGAGGTGTCCTTCGAGGGGGAGCCGCGGATCACCGTGCTCCTGCGCAAACGCCGCACCACCTGCGACGAGGGCCCCGACGACGACACGGCCGGGAGCGTCCCGGCCCGGCTCGGCGCACTGGCCCTGGGCCGGGCCTGAGGGGTCCCGGGGCGGTCGGCGGCCACCGCCGCCGCCACTGTGTCGCACACCACGGCGGCTGTCGGGTCGTACACCCGTCGGCCCCTCCGAGCCGTTGGAATCGGGAGAATCGTACGAACGCGAGCCGCGGAACGGGGGTGAGCGTCGTACCCGAGCACAGGTGAGCGGGTACGCTGCCAAGTGCGGGCGCGGTACCCCCCTCGGGGTCGGACAGGCGCCGCCAGCCTCCTCGCCGAAACTCCCCGCAGCCGCGGGGAGGGACCCGACCAACGACTCGGAGTGTGCTCATGACAGCCCGTGTGGGCGTCGTCACCTTCCCCGGTTCCCTCGACGACAAGGACGCCGCGCGCGCCGTCGCGCTGGCGGGCGCCGAGCCCGTCGCCCTGTGGCACGCGGACGCCGACCTCAAGGGAGTCGACGCGGTCGTCCTTCCCGGCGGCTTCTCCTACGGCGACTACCTGCGCTGCGGCGCCATCGCCCGCTTCGCACCGCTGATGTCCGAGCTCGTCCCGGCCGCCCGGTCCGGGGCCCTGCCGGTCCTGGGCATCTGCAACGGCTTCCAGATCCTGTGCGAGAGCCACCTGCTGCCGGGCGCGCTCACCCGCAACTCCACGCTGCGCTTCGTCAACCGCGAGCAGCGGCTGCGGGTGGAGAACACCGCCACCGCCTGGACCGGCGACTACGCCGAGGGCCAGGAGATCCTGGTCGTCCTCAAGAGCGGCGAGGGCAGCTACGTCGCCGACGAGGCCACCCTCGACGCCCTGGAGGCCCAGAACCGGGTCGTGGTCCGGTACACGGGCTCCGACCCCAACGGCTCGCGCCGCGGCATCGCCGGGATCACCAACGAGCACGGCAACGTCGTCGGCCTCATGCCGCACCCGGAGCACGCCGTGGAGGCGCTGACCGGCCCCTCCACCGAGGGCCTGGGCTTCTTCACCTCGATCCTCGCCCACCTGGGCGCCAAGAGCCCGGCCGGCGTCTGAGCCCGGCCCGGTCCCACCGCACACCGACAAGGGGACGATCCTCGCGATGATGGCGCTCCTGCGCTCCCGGACCACGATGTACGTACTCGCCTCCGTCGTCGTCGTGGGCCTGGTGGTGTCGGCCGCCGTCGGCCTGTTCAACTCGCTGGGCTCCGTACCGCCCGGCGCGCAGCAGACCGGCCAGGAGGGCGGGGCCCCGCCCGCACAGGCGCCCGACGTGCCCGAGGTCTCGTCGCTCGGGGACCCGCCGCCCGGGCTGTCCTACACCTCCGACCCCGAGGACGGCGTGTACTGCCGGCAGGAGGGCTGCGCCCTGCTGGTCACCGTGCTCACCGAGGACGGTGAGATCACCGGGGACGCCCGGGCCACCGTCCGGGAGGTCTACGACCACCTGCTGGACCGGGACTGGAAGATCATGCTCCCCGAGGGCGCCGAGTCGCCCGAGGACGTGCCGCCGGAGCAGACCGTGCTGACCGACGAGACCGTCATGATCGCCGACTCCTCCACGGGCGCCGCCGGGGAGCCCGCGGTGCTGATGGTCCGCTACGCGGACCTCACCCGATGACCCCGCCCACGACCTTCCGCGCCGGTCGGCGGACGCCACGGCCCGGCTCACATCCGCACATCCCGAACGGAACCACGCATGTCTGAAGTACCTCGTCTCGACACCGTCGCCGTGGCGCAGAACAGCCCGGACACGCCTCAGCCGTACGCCGAACTGGGCATGGCGAAGGATGAGTACGAGCGGGTCCGCGAGATCCTGGGCCGCCGCCCCACCTCCGCCGAGCTGGCCATCTACTCGGTCATGTGGAGCGAGCACTGCTCCTACAAGTCGTCCAAGGTGCACCTGCGCCAGTTCGGCGAGAAGGCCCCCCAGAGCGACGCCCTGCTGGTCGGCATGGGCGAGAACGCCGGCGTGGTCGACGTCGGCGACGGCCGCGCGGTGACCTTCAAGATCGAGTCGCACAACCACCCCTCCTACGTGGAGCCGCACCAGGGCGCGGCCACCGGTGTGGGCGGCATCGTCCGCGACATCCTCACCATGGGCGCCCGCCCGGTGGCGGTCATGGACGCGCTGCGGTTCGGCCCGGCCGACGCCGACGACACCAAGCGGGTGCTGCCCGGCGTGGTCTCGGGCATCTCCTTCTACGGCAACTGCCTGGGCCTGCCCAACATCGGCGGCGAGATCGGCTTCGGCGCCGGGTACATCGGCAACCCGCTGGTCAACGCCCTGTGCGTGGGCGTGATGAAGCACGAGGACATCAAGCTGGCGCAGGCGCCCGGCCCCGGCAACAAGGTGGTGCTGTTCGGCTCCACCACCGGCCCCGACGGCATCGGCGGCGCGTCGGTGCTGGCCAGCGCCACCTTCGACGACGAGTCGCACGCCAAGCGGCCCAGCGTCCAGGTCGGCGACCCGTTCATGGAGAAGCTGCTCATCGAGTGCAGCCTGGAGCTGTTCGCCAAGGACCTGGTCGTGGGCATCCAGGACCTGGGCGCGGCGGGCGTCTCCTGCGCCACCACCGAGCTGGCGGCGGGCGGCACCGGCGGTATGAGCATCCGGCTGGACCGGGTGCCGCTGCGCGACCCGCGGCTCACTCCCGAGGAGATCCTCATGAGCGAGTCGCAGGAGCGCATGATGGCCATCGTCGAGCCGGCCAGGATGGACGAGTTCCTGGCCATCTGCGACAAGTGGCAGATCCTGGCCACCGAGATCGGCGAGGTCACCGACGTCACCGCCGAGGAGGCCGAGCGCGGCGGGCGCCTGGTCATGACCTGGCACGGGGAGACCGTGGTGGACATGCCGCCGCGGACCGCCTCCGACGAAGGCCCGGTCTACGAGCGCCCCTACGCCCGCCCGGAGTCGCAGGACGCGCTCCAGGCCGACGACGCCGCGGCGCTGCCCCGGCCCGCGACCGACGCGGAGCTGCGCGAGCAGCTGCTGCGGGTGCTCGGCGCGCCCGGTGTGGGCGACCCGACCTGGGTGACGCAGCAGTACGACTCCTACGTGCGCGGCGACACCGTGGTGTCGACCCCGCACGACGCCGGGATGATCCGCATCGCCGACGACTCGCACCGGGGCGTGGCGCTGTCCACCGACGGCAACGGCCGCTACACCCGCCTGGACCCGTACGCGGGCACCCAGCTGGCGTACGCGGAGGCGTACCGCAACGTGGCGGCGACCGGCGCCCGGCCGTTGGCGGTGACCAACTGCCTCAACTTCGGCTCGCCGGAGGACCCGGGCGTCATGTGGCAGTTCGCCGAGTCCACCCGGGGCCTGGCCGACGCGTGCAAGGCGCTGGGCACCCCGGTGACCGGCGGCAACGTGAGCTTCTACAACCAGACCGGCGACGTGGCGATCAACCCGACCCCGGTCATCGGCGTGCTGGGCGTCATCGACGACGTGCGGACCCGCCTGAAGACGGCGTTCGGCTCCGAGGGGGCGCGGGTGTTCCTGCTCGGCGAGACCCGGCCGGAGTTCGGCGGCTCGGCGTGGGCCGACACGGTCCACGGCCACCTGGGCGGGCTGCCGCCGCGGGTGGACCTGACCGCCGAGGCGGCGCTGGGCGAGGTGCTGGCCGAGGCCGCAGAGCGCGGGCTGGCCGAGGCCGCCCACGACCTGTCCGACGGCGGGCTGGGCGTGGCCCTGGCCGAGTCGGCGCTGCGCGGCGGCACGGGCGTGCGGGTGACGGTGTCCGAGGACGTGTTCACCGCCCTGTTCAGCGAGTCCGGCGCCCGCGCGGTCGTGGCGGTGGCCCCGGGCGACGAGGAGGAGTTCGTGGCGCTGGCGGCCCGGCACGGGGTCCCGGTGGAGCAGATCGGCACCGTGGGCGGCGACGCCCTGGTGGTGTCGCACGCGGGCGGCGCCGTGGAGGTCCCGCTGGCCGAGCTGCGCGAGGCCTACGAGTCCACCCTCCCGGCCCTGCTCGGCGACCTGTAGGACCGGCTTCACCCGCGGGGGCGGGGCACCGCGACGGTGTCCCGCCCCCGCGGTGCTCCGATCATCTCGGCTCGGGGGAGACGACGGGGAGGCCTTCGGCCTCCGCCGCCTTCGCCAGCCTCACGTCGTACGTGACGAAGCCGATCAGGGCCGTGCCGAGTCCCAGGGCACAGGCCACGTGCAACGCGTCGAGGGATCGCAGGCGGGTGCCCGGTGACAGTTCGCCCGCGGCGTCGAACACTTCGGCGGGCATGCGCAGCTGGGCCGTCCTGTTCGACCACTCGGCGGCCCTCTTCAGGGTCTCGGGCCGCGCGCCCGCCGCGTGCAGAGCCCGGCGGAGCTCCGTACGGGTCAGGTAGGAGGTGATCTGGCGAGCGTCGGCGCGGTCGTTCAACCAGCGTTCCAGAGCCTCCGACTCGACCTCTTCCTTGAAGAGCTTGAGCGCGGCGCACGTGTCCAAGTAGACGAACCTCACCGCTCCTCTTCCTCACGTAGTTCCAGCAAGGCGTCGGACGCGGGGCGGGTACCGGCCGGGGAGGGCTCCCTGGGCATTCCGGCGGCCTCTCCCGCCGTGGGCAGCGACTCCAGGTCACGGAGGTCGATGAGCCCGTTGTTCACCGCCCTGGTCAGTGCTTCCTCGGCCGGGTCCGGCGGCACGAGGCGGCCGACGATCTCTCCGTGTCTGGTGATCAGGAAATGCTCGCCTCTGCGCGCGCGGTCGATGACTTCGGCCGTGTTCCGCTGCAGTTCGCGGATGGTGATCTGGTGTTCCATGAGCAGCATCTCCATACGGTGCAGCGTAGAGCCGAAGGCGGCTCCTTGTCTGACATTCTCCCCGATCGGCAGGCGGACACTCCATTCGCCGGACATCTCGGCTCGGCGTTGGGCGGGGGGCGGGTGCGGGGGCGGCGGGGGTAGGGGTAGTGGTAGGGACCGGAGGTGGTCGCGATGGGTCGGGAGAAGCTGCGGCGGGGCCGGTTGAAGGGACCGCTGGGCAGCCCGGAGCGCCCGGCGAGCGCGCTGGGGTTCCGACTGGTGCTGGCGGTGTTCGGGGGTCTGGTGCTGGCGGCGGGCACGGCGGCGGCGGTGGTCATGGCGGCGCCCGCGTGGCTGGTGGTGGCGCTGGCCGCCGGGTTCGCGGCGTCCTGCGTGAACGTGTACTGGGTGGCCCGGCGGCTGCGGTACGAGCGCCCCGGCCGCTGATCACTCCGGGGCGAGGTCGACCGAGATCATCCGGTGGTCGGAGTACGGCACGTCCGGGTTGCCGGGGTTCGCCGCGGTGAACTCCTCGGTGACGAGGATGTGGTCGATCTCCTGGGGCTCCCCCGCCCGGCTCGGGATCGTGTTGAACGGCCGCTCGAAGGGGTCGTGCAGCCCCGCGTCGGTCAGGATCGACCACGCCGGGTCGTCCGGCTCGATGTTGAGGTCGCCGGCCAGCACGACCGGCCGCCCCTCGGACCGGGCCCCCTCGACGATGGCCGCCAGGTCCCGCAGCTGGGCACGGGCGCTCTCCGCGGTGAAGTCGTAGGTCCGGGGCTGCACGTGGGTGGCGACGACGCTGACCTCGGTGCCGTCGTCCCAGCGCACGACGGCCTCCAGCGCCTGGGCCCCGGTCGGCCCGCTGGGGGTGAGCGTGTGCCCGCGCACCTCGGTGACCTCGCGGGAGGTGAGCAGGGCGTCGCCCCACAGCGGCCCGTCGGCGGGCGCCCAGTAGGCCGCCATGCCGAGCTGCTCCGCGGTGAGGGACAGCGCGTCGTGGCCGCCGTTGAGCAGCCACCCGCGGTCGACCTCGCTGAGCACGACGATGTCGGGCATGTCCTGGTTCAGCAGCGCGATCTGCTCGTGCAGGGCGTAGCGCCCGTCCATGTCGAAGCCCATCCGCACGTTGTAGGCGGCCAGCCGCAGCCCCGACACGGGTTCGTGCGCCTGTTCCGCCCCGCCGCGGAAGGACGTGTGCCAGGACGGCACCGCGACGGTCAGGACCAGGACCAGCGCGGCCGCCCCGGCGGTCAGCCAGGGGCGCCCGGCGCGGGACGGGACGGGACCGCGGCCGCTCATCGCGATCGCGAGGGGCACCAGGGCCAGGAACGGCACCGCTGTGTTGTCGTAGTACAGGTCGTAGGCGGCGTAGAACCCGAAGACCGCGACCGCCAGCAGGAACAGCCCGCCGGACGCCGCCCACCCGGTGGCCGCGCGCGTCGGCCGGCCGGTGCGGTGGACCGCCCACCCGGCGCAGCCCGCCAGGGCGAGCTGGCCGATCGGCAGGGCGGCCAGCGCCCAGCCGGGCCACACCCCGGGGACCCCGCCGAGCTCGGTGGGCGAGACCGCCAGCACGGTGAGCGCCCCGGCCAGGAGGACGAACGGGACCGCCGGGTGCCCGGTGGACCAGCGCGGGTCGGCCGCGACCATGACGGACAGGACCGCGGTGGTGGCGACCAGCGCGGCGGCGACCGGCGTCTCCCCGATGGCCTCGCCCACGGCCGGGTTGGCGGTGTACAGCCCGGAGAGGAACAGCAGCGGGCCCAGGGCGAGCCAGGCCCGGGCGGGTGCGGGCCGGGGTTCGCTGTGGCCCGACCCGTACCGGTACGCCCCGGCGGCGGCCCACGCGAACAGGGCGACCTCGACGGCCACCCCGGCCCAGGGCCAGAGGTCGTCACGCCAGGCGAGGTCGACGGTGTTGAGCAGGGTGTGGATCACCGCGGTGGCGGCGACGCCGGTGACGACGCCGACCATCACCCCGTGCCCGGTGGCGCGGGGCCGGTCGACGGTGGTCATGGCGGAGGCGGTCAGCCAGACCGCCCCGGTGCCCACCAGGAACGACGCCAGGTACAGCTGGGGAGCGCCGCCGTCGGTCGCCTGCAAGGCCAGGCGGCCGAGGGCGAGCACGGCGCCCGCGGCCAGCGCGGTGCGCCCGGGGTCCAGGCGCCGGGCCGCGGCGACGAAGGGGACGGGGGCCAGGAACCAGGCGAGGGCGTACAGGCCCATCAGTTCGGCCGGGGTCTCCCCCGCCCGCCCGAAGAGGGTGGTGAGCGAGGGCAGGAACACCCGCAGGGCGTCCAGGAACAGCACCGTTCCCACCGCGACGGCGAATCGGTCCCAGCGCATGGTCCTCCAGGGGTCGGTGCCCGCACCAGCGAACATGAATGATTCTCATGTCCTGTGCTCGCACGGGCAAGGGGCGCGAATACCCCGATTCCCCCGAAACCCCTCGTCATGCCTGCCGAGACCGGGCCGCGTCGCAACCGCGACCGATCTCTCACACCACGATCGTCGGCACCCGCCCTTGGACGGAGTCGGCGATCTTCCCGATGTCACCGGGGTCCGAGGTGACCACCGTCGCGTTCCTCTCCATCGCGAGCAGGACCACCACACCGTCGACCACGTCGCGTGTTCCCGCCACACCCAGCAGGGTTCCGAGGCGGAGTGCCATGGAGTGGTCGACCCCGACCACCTCACATGCCTTGACGATCCGTGCGACACCCGCCTGCCGGGCTCCGCCCCGCCAGATCCGGGCCAGCACGATGGAAGGGATCACCGGTTGCAGACCTCCGGCGTTGGCCTCGCGGCACAGGTACCACACCTGGCCGTGGGGATCGGCCTCGGCCGCGCGGAGCGCCCCCGCGTCCAGAACCAGGCTTTTGGGACGCAACACCTTCATGTGTCATCCCTTTTCATCCAGGACTCCGGAGGTTCGACGAACTCCGGCCGGTCGACCTCTGCGAGCCGGTCCAGATACGCCAGGGCCGCATCGTTCGCCCGGAGGTCCTCCGGGGGGGCGGGACGTCCGACGCCGGTCCTGTCCATCTCGGCCCGCGCCCGGGCCATGGCTTCGGGCCTGGGCTCCCCGTGCTCGGCGAAGTGCTCTTCGAGGGCGGCACGCCCCTCTTCCAGGTCGGCGACCTTTCTGGCCGCCCTGTCCAGCCATCTCGACAGCGGAATGCCGTCGCGCTCGGCCGCCCGCCGTGCGCGGGCGACCGTCTCGGACTCCAGGGACACGGAAAGCTTCTCAGCGGTCATGCGCCCAACGATACCCACCAGGTAGCACCACCGGTAGCACTTTTCGCCATCCGTGTCCCGGGCCGGGGCCGCTCCCCCGGCCCGGGAGGCGGTCACCGGTCCTCGAAGTCCTCCGGGATCCACGGCCGCCACACGTCCGGGTTGTCCCGGACCCAGACCTCGGCCGCCTCGGTGGGGTCCAGCCCCTCGTCGGCGATCATCCGGGCCACCTCGTTCTGGTCCGCGTTGGTCCACGTCCAGTTGTCGAGGAACCGGTACGCGGGGTCGTTCTCCTCCACGAACCCGGCCCGGAAGATCTTGTTCAGCTCATAGGCCGGGTAGTCGCAGGGCACCGAGTCCAGGTCGGCGTCGCAGCCCTCCTCGTAGGGCGGCAGGTCGATCTTGACCAGGTCCAGCTCCTCCTGGAGCCACTGCGGGTCGTAGAAGTAGAAGAGCACCGGCTCCTCGTCGGCGTACCGCCGCCGCACCTCGGTGATCTGCGCGGGCTCGGACCCGGCGAACACGATCTGGAGGTCCAGGTCGAAGGCGTTGATCATCCCCTGGTCCTGGGTGACGAACCCGGGGGCGCCGCCCAGGAACTCGCCCCGGTCACCGGTCTCGGCCGTCCGGAAGATGTCGGTGTTCTCCCGGAGCCCCTCCAGCGTGGTGATCTCCGGGTACTCCTCCACCACGTAGGCGGGCACGTACCAGCCGATCACGCCCTCGTTGCCGTTGGGGCCGCCGTCGACCACGGTGCCGTTGCCCCCGGGGCCGTACAGCTCCATGAGGTCCTCGTGGCCCCAGTTCTCCACGATGACGTCGATGACGCCCTGGTCGATGGCCTGCCAGGACGGCTGCTCGTCCACCCGGACCAGCTGCACCTGGTAGTCCATCTCCTCGCGGAGGATGTAGGCGAGCACCTCGGCGCTGGCCTCGTAGCCGACCCAGCCGTTGAGCGCCATGCGCACCGTGCCCGGGTCCCGGGCGACCTGGTCGGTACGCACCGCGCAGGAGGAGAGCAGGGCCGCCGCGGTCGCGGCCGCCAGGATCCTGATGAGAGGTCCCCTACGCACGCTGCACCTTCCTTCCCTGGGTGACCCGGTCCAGGAACAGGCCCAGGCACACGATGGCCAGACCCGAGGCCAGACCCAGCCCCAGCTCGTTCTGCGCCAGGCCGAACACCACGTCGAAGCCCAGCGATCCGGCGCCCACCAGGGCGCCCATGACCACCATGGACAGCACGAGGATGAGCCCCTGGTTGACGGCGAGCAGCAGCGAGCCGCGCGCCAGCGGCAGCTCGACCTTGGTCAGCAGCTGCCACCCGGTGGAGCCCTGGGACGTCGCCGCCTCCAGCGAGGCCGGGGACACGCCCCGGATGCCGTCGTTGACCAGGCGGATCACCGGCGGCAGCGCGAAGATGACCGCCGCCACCAGGGCGGGCACCCGCCCGATGCCGAACAGCGCCACCGCCGGGATGAGGTACACGAACGGCGGCAGGGTCTGCATGGCGTCCAGGACGGGCCGCAGGATCGCGGCGAACACGTCGCTGCGCGACATCAGCACCCCGACGACCACGCCCAGCGCGATGGTGATCACCGAGGCCACCAGCACCTGGGACAGCGTGTCCATGGCGTTGCCCCACACCCCGAGCAGGCCGACGGCCACGAACGACCCGGCGGAGACCAGCGCGGTGCGCCACCCCCCGAAGATCCAGCCCAGCGCGGTGGCGCACAGGATCACCAGCCACCAGGGCGAACCGCCCAGCAGCCCGCTGAGCGGCCCCAGCACCCAGTCCAGGGTCCAGGTGCCCAGCGCCGTGGTGAACGGGCCGATGGCCGTCTGGAGCCAGTCCTCGAAGGCGTTCACCGGATCGCTGATGTCGACGGAGAGGTCGCGCGGCCAGCCCTCCACCCCGATCAGGCGGCACACCGCCACGGTGGTGATGAGGATGATGAGGTCGGCCCCCAGCAGCGGCAGCCGGTACCGCTCGGGGACCCCGGCGGTGCCCCGCGAGCCGTGCCCGACGGCGCCGGTCACCCGGTCCATGGCGATGGCGAGCATGACGATCGCCAGCCCGGCCTGGAGCGCCTGCCCCACGTTGACCTTGGACAGGGCCTGGTAGATGGCGTCGCCCAGGCCGCCCGCGCCGATGACCGACGCGATGACGACCATGGACACGGCCAGCATGATGGTCTGGTTGACGCCCAGCAGGATGGTGCGCCGGGCACTGGGCAACTGCACCTTGGTGAGGATCTGCCAGGGTGTGGACCCCAGCGAGGTGGTCGCCTCGATGGCGCCCTGGGGCACCTCGCGGATGGCCAGCGCGGTGATGCGCACCGCGGGCGGGATCGCGTAGACCGCGGTGACCACGGCCGCCGCCGGGTCGCCGATGCCGAACAGCAGCACGAACGGCAGCAGGTACGCGAACGCCGGCATGATCTGCATGAAGTCCAGCACCGGCCGGATGGCGCGGTGGAAGCGGTCGCTGCGCCCGGCCAGGATGCCCAGCGGGATGCCGAACAGCAGGGCGATGGACACCGAGGTGATGATCAGCGCCAGCGTCCGCATCGACTCGTCCCACAGCCCGGTCAGGGCGAACACCCCGAAGGTGCCCAGGACCAGCAGCGCGACCCGCCACCCGGCCACCCGCCAGGCGATGACGGTGCCGAGCACGGTCACCCCGGGCCAGGCCAGGAACTCCAGGAACCGGTTGATCAGCACGACGGCCGACCCCAGCCCCACCGAGATGTAGTTGAAGAAGTACAGGAACAGCGGGCTGTCGTTGCGGTTGACGACGATCCAGGCGTAGATCCCGTCCAGCCACGCCATGAACCGTTCACCGGTGTCGGTCGGGAAGCCGGGTCCGCCGCCCCAGGCCAGGCGGGCCGCCCAGTGGCCCGCCACCAGGACGGCGAACACCACCAGCGCCCACAGCCACGGGGACCGCAGGACCGCGGCCGGGTCCCGGCGCGCTGCGGCCCGGGGTCGGCTCCCCTGTTCGCGGTACACCGGGTCGGACCCGCCGGGCCCCCCGGCCGGAGTCGTCACGGCCATGTCAGCCACCCGCCCCGGTCGGTGCGGGACCCCCGTGCCCCTCGGGGTCGGTCCCGGCCGACGCGGTCGTGGCCCCGCCCGGGTCGCCCTCCCCCGGCCGGTCGGGCCCCTCCGGACCGGTGTCGGCCGCCGGGTTGTCGGAACCGTGGTCGACGAGGTCCTCGGACAGCTCCCCCACCGTCTCCTCCTCGATGGCCGCGGCCACGGAGGCGTCGGCCAACTGGTCCTCGGCGATGGCGCGCAGCACGTCGTCGCGGCCCACGTAGCCGAGCAGCCGGCCGTTCTCCACCACCCGCACCGGGGCGGTGCTGGCGGCGAGCATCGGCAGCACCTCCGCCAGGACGGTGCCGGGTTCGGTCACCGGCCCGTCGGTGCTCTCCTCGGGGAAGGCGTCGCGCACCAGCCACCGGGCGGTGAGCACGGTGGTGCGGGCGACGTCGGAGGTGAAGTCGGCGACGTACGCGTCGGCCGGCCGCCCCACCACCTCCTCCGGGGTGCCCACCTGGACGAGTTCGCCGTCGCGCATGATGGCGATGCGGTCGCCCAGCTTGAGCGCCTCCTGGAGGTCGTGGGTGATGAACACCGAGGTCTTGGCCAGCTCGCGCTGGAGCCGGACGACCTCCTGCTGCATGTCGCGGCGGATGAGCGGGTCCAGTGCGCTGAACGGCTCGTCGAACAGCAGCACCTCGGGGTCCACGGCCAGCGCGCGGGCCAGGCCGACGCGCTGCTGCATGCCGCCGGACAGCTCGCCCGGCCGGGAGCCCTCATAACCCGACAGGCCGACCATCCCGATCATCTGCTCGGCCCGCTCGTAGCGTTCGGCGCGCGCCATGCCGCGCACCTCCAGGCCGTAGGCGACGTTGTCGATGATCTTGCGGTTGGGCAGCAGGCCGAAGTGCTGGAAGACCATGGCGATCTTGTGGCGGCGCAGCTCGCGCAGCCGCTGCGGGGTGGCCTCGCCGACGTCCTCCCCGTCGAGCAGCACCTGCCCGGAGGTGGGTTCGATCAGGCGGGTCAGGCAGCGGATGAGCGTGGACTTGCCCGAGCCGGACAGGCCCATGACCACGAAGATCTCACCCGGTCGGACGTCGAAGGAGACGTCGCGCACCGCGACGGTGCAGCCGGTCTCCTCCTTGATCCGGTCCCGGTCGGCCCGCTCCAGTTCGCCGCCGACGATGGTGTCGGCGTTCCTGCCGAAGATCTTCCACAGGTTGCGGACGGAGAAGGTGACGTCCTGCGGGCCGCCCGGCGAAGCGGCGGGTTCGGTCGTCGGGGCGCTCATCGGGCCTCCTCGCGGCGGTGGTCCTCGCGCACCAGGTCGGCGGCGCGTTCGCCCAGGGCCAGGACCATGACCATGGGATTGGGTGTGGGCAGGGTCGGGAAGACGGACGCGTCGGCGATCCGCAGCCCGCGCAGGCCCCGGACCCGCAGCCGCGGGTCGACCACGGCCAGCGGATCGTCGGCGGCGCCCATCCGGCAGGTGCCCGCCGGGTGGTAGACGGTGTGGGCGGCGCGGCGGCCGTACTCCGACAGCTCCTCGTCGGTCCGCACCCCGGGGCCGGGAGCCACCTCGGCCTCGATCCAGGATCGGAACGGCTCGGCCTCGGCGACCTGCCGGGCGATCTTGAGGCCGTCGACGATGGTCTGCTCGTCGTAGCCGTCGGGGTCGGTGAAGTACCGGAAGTCCAGGGCGGGCTTGTCCTTGGGATCCGCGCTGGTCAGGTAGAGCCGGCCGCGCGAGCGCGAGCGCGGGATGTTCGGGGTCATGCAGACCGCGTAGCCGTCGGGCGGGGAGGTGTAGCCCAGCCGCTTCGTGTTGTCGTCGAAGGGGATCTGGTAGATGTGGAACATCAGGTCCGGGCGCGGGTCGGAGTCGTCGCGCCGGACGAACAGCGCGGCGTCGGAGTCCATCACCGTGTTCTGCGGGACCGGCCTGCTCGTCTTCCACATGATGATCGACTCGGGGTGGTCGAGCAGGTTCTCGCCCACGCCCGGCAGGTCGTGGCGGGGCTCCACCCCGACCTCGCGCAGGTGCCCGGCGTCGCCGATGCCCGAGAGCAGCAGCAGCCGCGGCGTGTCGACGGCTCCCGCGCTGAGGATCACCTCGCGCCGCGCCGACACCGAGATGCGGCGCCCGTCCCTATCCGTCGCCTCCACCCCGGTGGCGCGGTCCCCGTCCAGGACGACCCGGTCCACCCAGGTCTCCAACAGGACGGTGAGGTTGTCGCGCACGTCCATGATCGGGTGCAGGTAGGCGACCGACGCCGAGGAGCGGTACCCGGTGTAGGGGTCGTAGGCGATGGACAGGAACCCGGCGCCCTCGGCGAACCCGCCGCCGTGCGAGGTCAGGGCGTTGAAGTCCTCGACGACCGGGACGCCGGTGGCCTTGGCCGCGGACTCCACCCAGTCGCGGACCATGGTGTTGCGGTCCTTGTCGGCGACCGGGACGATGTTGCACTTGATCCGGTCGGCGTAGGACTGCACGGTGGCGTTGTCCCAGCCCTCGGCCCCGGCGGCCACCCAGTCGTCGAGGTCCTCGGCGAAGGGCCGGAAGCTGATGAGCGTGTTGTGGGAGGAGCAACCGCCCAGCACGCGGGCCCGCGAGTGCAGGATGTGCGAGTTGCCGCGCGGCTGCTCGGTGGTCGTGTACTTGAGGTCGAGGTCGCCGTCGAGGACGCTCAACCAGTCGCGCAGGCGGAGCACGTGCTCCAGGTCCCGGTCGTCGGGTCCGCCCTCGATGAGGCAGACGGTGGTGTCGGGGTCCTCGGTGAGGCGGTCGGCGAGCACCGACCCCGCGGTGCCACCGCCGACGATCACGTAGTCGTAGGTGCGGTCGTGGGACACGGCCTGATTCCTCTCGTTGTTCTACCGGGGGATGCCGGGAAACCGACTCGTGCTGTCGCGGTCAGCCGAACCAGCGCTGCGGTTCGGGCGCCAGGTTGCGGTAGATGTGCTTGGCCTCCCGGTACTCGGCGAGCCCGGACGGGCCGAGTTCGCGGCCGATGCCGCTGCGGCCGAAGCCGCCCCACTCGGCGCCGGGGAAGTAGGGGCCGTAGTCGTTGACCCAGACGGTGCCGTGGCGCAGGGCCGCGGCCACGCGCTCGCCGCGCGCGGTGTCGTCGGTCCACACGCCGCCGGAGAGCCCGTAGTCGGTGTCGTTGCCCAGGGCGATCGCCTCCTCCTCGGTGCGGAAGCGCTCGACGGTGACGACCGGGCCGAACACCTCGGTCTGGACGATGTCCATGGAGCGGTCGCAGTCGACGAACACGGTGGGACGGTAGAAGTAGCCGTCCCGGAGCCCGGGGTCGTCGGGGCGCCGGCCGCCCGCGATGATGCGTGCGCCCTCCTCGACGCCGCGGGCGACGGCGGCCTCGACCTTGGCCCGGTGCTGCTCCGACACCAGCGGGCCGCAGCGCACCCCCTCGTCCTGGCCGCGGCCGATGCGGATGGCGTCGGCGCGGCGGGCCAGCTCGGCGGTGAAGGCGTCGTGGACGTCCTCGTGCACGATGAGCCGGGCCCCGGCCGAGCAGACCTGCCCGGAGTGGAAGAACGCGGCGGCGAGCGCGTAGTCCACGGCGGTGTCCAGGTCCACGTCCGGGAAGATGATGTTCGGGTTCTTGCCGCCCAGCTCCAGCGCGACCTTCTTGACAGTGGGCGCGGCGGCGGCCATGATCCGCCGCCCGGTGGCCAGGCCGCCGGTGAAGGACACCAGGTCCACACCGGGGTGCTCCGACAGGGGCGCGCCCGCCTCGGGGCCGCTGCCGGTGACCAGGTTGACGACCCCGGCGGGGACGCCCGCCTCCACCACCAGCTCCATGAGCTTGAGGCTGGTGACGGGGGTGACCTCGGTGGGCTTGATCACGCAGGTGTTCCCGGCGGCCAGGGCCGGGGCGAGCTTCCAGGAGAGCTGGAGCAGCGGGTAGTTCCACGGGGTGATGAGGCCGCAGACGCCGACGGGTTCGTACACGATCCGGCTCTGCACACCCGCGGGCGCGGACACCAGGCGGCCGGTGTCCTTGTCGGCCAGGCCCGCGTAGTAGCGGAAGACCTCGGTGACGTCGTCGACGTCGATGCCGCCCTCCTCCACGGTCTTGCCGGTGTCGAGGGACTCCTCCAGGGCGATCTCGGCCCGGTCCCGCTGGAGGAGGTCGGCGATGCGCTCCAGCAGGCGGGCGCGCTCGCCCGCCGTGGTGCCGCGCCACGGACCGGCGAAGGCCCGTCCGGCGGCGGCGATCGCATCCTCGGTGTCGGCCCGGCCGCCCTCGCTGACGACGGTCAGCACGGAGGCGTCGGCGGGGTCGATGATCTCCCGCACCCGGCCGTCGCGGGCGGCCCGCCACTGCCCGTCGATGTGGATGCTGGTGGCGCGGGTCGAGCCCGGAAGCGCCAGATAGGGCGCCTCCGGGAGGGTGTCATGGCGTTCGTTCACGGGCCCGGTGTGCCCTCGTCCGCTGGTCACAAACAACCTCTTCTCATAGGGCACTTGCGTCACAACACCCACAAACCGGCTCTGATCAGCACAAATGCTCGTAGGAGGCGTCGTCACCCGTGGTCCGCATCACGTAACCCAGGCGTAAAGAACCACACTCCGCGGGGGTTCGGGGTGGAGCCCACGCTCGAACCTGGGGAATACAGGGAAGAGTCTTTGACGTACATTTAGGTGTACCTAAGTGGTTCGCCCGGGTCCCGGGCGTCCGGCACCGACGGCCCGCCCCCGGGTCCCGACCGCGCACCTTGAGGAAATCACCAGATGTTGTTGGAGCAGGAACGACGGGATGTCTGCCTGACCGCCCGCACGCTCGCCGCCCTCCCCGGTATCGCCCCCGGTGAATCCGCCACCCTCAGTGTCCGCAACCAGGACCTGGTCGTCGTCACCCCGCACGGGGTGCCCCTGGACCAGATCCAGCCCGCCGACTGCCCGGTGATGTCGCTGGACGACCGGATGCTGGAGGGCCGCCGCGACCCGGCGGCCGAGACCACCCTGCACATGGCCGTGCACCGGCAGGCCGCCGACCACGGGAAGGGGGCGAGCGCGGTGGTGAACGCGTTCACCGCCGATACCGTCGCCGTGTCCTCGGTGCTGGTCGAGCTGCCGCCGATCCACCACCGCGCCGCCGCCCTGGGCGGGGCGATCGCGGTGACCCCGTACACCACCTACGGCAGCGGCGACATCGCCGACCAGGCGGTCAAGGCCCTCAAGGGCCGCGACGCCGCGCTGCTGGCCGACCACGGCGGGGTCGCCCTGGGCCGCGGCCTGGAGCACGCCCTGGAGAACCTGCGCCTGCTCGACTGGCTGTGCGCGGCCTACCTGCGCGCCCGCCGGCTGGGCGAGCCCCGCGTCCTCTCCGAGGACGAGCTCGCCGCCGTCTCCCGCCGCGACACCTACGGCTGGGCCGGCCCCGACATCTGGTGACCGGCCCGGCCCTGCCTACTCGGCTTCCAGCGCCACGACGCCGGGAAGGTCCCCGAACTTGGCCTCGGCGTTCCGGCTCACGAGAATTCTTCCGCTCTGTATCGCGTGCGCCGCGATGATCAGGTCCAGCGCCCCCGTTACTCGTAGGCGATGAGGGCGTTCGTGCCGCGGATCAGACGTCGTCTTCGTCGTCGGGACCCTCGTCAGGGCGGGTCCAGGCCAGGTAGCAGGCGGGGAACGCGGCGTGCAGCATGGCGGTGAAGAGCACCAGCGGCGTCAACACGGCCAGCGGC
Source organism: Nocardiopsis sp. CC223A (assembly GCF_030766825.1). Taxonomy (GTDB): domain Bacteria; phylum Actinomycetota; class Actinomycetes; order Streptosporangiales; family Streptosporangiaceae; genus Nocardiopsis. Next base: position 42,287 of record NZ_JASFDV010000019.1, on the reverse strand, counting down.
AGCTCCGCGTCCATGTCGATCCCGGGAGCCGCCGTCGCGAAGGCCGCGGTCACACCGATGAGCAGGGTCGCCAGTCCGGCGGTCACGTGGTGGCCGAGCCGGGTGGCCCGGTCCATCTCCGCCCGCTGGAACTCGTCCAGGCCGCGGTAGCCCATCACCCAGCGTGCGGCGATGTTGATCTGGGTGGCGAGCACCATGGTCAGCACTATCGCGACCAGGAACCCGACCAGAAAGATCAGCGAGGCCGGGGGCCACGAGTCGTCGATGACCAGGGGGAGGACGAGGAAAAGCGCGGTCGCCGACGTGCTGGCCGCCCAAGCGGCGACCGCGACGCGGCGGCGCGAGCGGGCCGCCCAGAACGCCCGCCGCCGCGGGTTCTCGATCATGGCGCGGATGCGCTCCTGGGTGCGGCCGTCCGGCTGTCCGATGAACATGGCGATCCTTCGTGGTGGTGCGGTCGGGTGCGGCGGCTCAGCCGCCGATGCGGGGGAAGGGCTCGGTGGAGAACACGACCTCCACCGGGACCTCGAAGTAGCGGGCGATCCTCAGGGCCAGGTGGAGGCTGGGGCTGTACTCGCCCCGCTCCAGGTAGCCCACGGTCTGGTAGTGCACCCCGAGCGCCTCGGCGAGCTGGCGGCGGGACACGTCCCGCTCCGCCCGCAGCATCGCGATGCGGTTGTAGATGACCTCGGCCGGACCGGCCGCCGCCCTGCCGCGGCGGCCGGTCCCACCCCTCTTCTCCTCAGTAGGCACGCTGCATCGCCTTCTCCCGGGCCGCTTGGACCCTCGATCCCGACGTCCTGCGGGTCATCCGGCGCAGCACCCACTGCGCGGCCACGAACCCGACCACGGCCCACAGTGCCAGAACCCCGGCGACCTGCGGCAGCTGCCAGGTCCCCGCGAGCTCGGCGGCGGCGTGGGCCTCGGGGAGCAGGGCGGCGCGCACACCCATGCCGGACCAGTAGACGGGGAAGACCTGGGCGACCGTCTGGAGCCAGGGGGGCATCACCGAGATCGGGGACATGATCCCGGAGACCATGGTCAGCCCGATCACCGGGATCATGATCAGGCCGACACCGGTGCGCGGGTTGCTCAGGGTGGCGCCGAGGACCGCGCCGATCGGCGCCAGGGCCGTCAGGGAGAGCACCGTCACCCAGACGAGGGTGAACGCACCGGTCGGGCCCTGGACCGCGAACCCGTCGATGAGGACCAGGCCGGGTGCCAGCATGAGCGCCAGGGCCGCCGCGGACATGGTGACGAGGTGCCAGGTCTTGCCGACCGCGTACCCCACCATCCCGGCGGGGGCGACGCGGGCCCGCAGCAGGGTCCCGTCCTCGCGTTCGCTGCCGATGACCTGGGCGACCGTGGCGGTGCCGAGCATGAGCAGCAGCACCGACACCCCGCCGGTCATCACCATCGCGGCGACCGGGGTGCCGCTTCCGTCGACGGTGTCGTCCCCGACGAACAGCGTCAGGACGATGAACACGAGGGGCATGGCGAGATAGCCGCCGATCACCTCCCCGGGACTGGTGAACGAGTTCTTGAACTCGATCCAGCCGCGCGAGAACCCGGCGCGGACGGCGTTGGGGACGGTCTTGGGAACGGGGTTCATCGGATCTCCTCGGCGAACTCGACGGCGGCGCGCTCCGCGTCGCCGGACTCGGAGCGCCGGACCAGGTCCAGGTAGACCTCCTCCAGCGAGGGGCCCAGCACCTTGAGGTCGGTGATGCCGTCACCGTGCACCCGGTACAGCTCGGCGATGTGCCGGGCCGGGTTGTCGGTGGCGTGCACGTGGCGGGCGCCGTCGACGCTCCAGGTGACCTCGCTGTGCATGCCGACCAGGGAGGACAGGCGGTCCGCGCTGCCGTCGGCGACGATGCGCCCGCCGGCGAGGATGAGGATGCGGTCGGCGAGCTTCTCCGCCTCGGCCAGGTCGTGGGTGGTGAGCAGGATGGTGGTGTCGTCCTCGTCGGCGAGCCGGTGCAGCAGTTCGTGGAAGTCGCGCCGGGCCCGGGGGTCCAGACCGGCTGTGGGTTCGTCGAGGAAGAGCAGTTCGGGGCGGCCGACCAGGCCCAGGGCCACGTCGACGCGACGGCGCTGGCCGCCGGAGAGGGTGCGCAGCCGCTTGTGGGCGTGCTCGGCCAGGCCCAGGGACGCCAGCAGCTCATCGGTGTCGTGGGGGCGGGGGCGGCCGGGCTCGGAGTAGGGGGCGTGGAAGCGGCCGAAGTGGTCGATGAGGTCGCGCACCTTCCAGGCGGCGTGGTCGCGCCAGGACTGCATGACCACGCCGATCCGGGCCCGCCAGCGCTCGTCGCCGCGGGCCGGGTCCATGCCCAGCACCTCGACCTCGCCGGCGGAGCGGGTCCGGAAACCCTCCAGGATCTCGACGGTGGTGGTCTTGCCGGCGCCGTTGGGGCCGAGCAGGGCGACGACCTCGCCGCGGCGGGCGGTCAGGTCGACGCCGCGCAGGACCTCGGTCGTCCCGTAGTTCATGCGCAGACCGCGAACGGTGATCGCGGCCGGCTCGGGTGTTCCGTGCGCCACCTCCCGGGCCACCGATCGCGCACTGGCATCCGCCATGTCCGTACCTCCTTCGTTGTCTCTCTGCTGCGATCGATAGTACATGTACTACATTCGACAGAACAAGCACTACACTTGGACGCAGAAGTGATACGGCCTGCCGCAGGCGGGCCCTCCCCGGCGAAAGCGCAGCTGGATGCGGGGGTGTGGCCGCATCCGGACAGGCCGCGGAAATCCCCCGTCCCCGTGTCGGCACCCCCCTGGACCCGGAAACCGGGTACGGATACTCAGGAAGGGCGCCGCCCCGAGGCGCCACACTGGTGCCGACGACCGCAGACCCCGCTGGGAGGCCCCCGAGATGCGCTGTAGCTACATCCGCCTACTCGTCGACGACTACGAAGCCTGCTTCCGGTTCTACTCCGACGTGCTCAAGCTCCCCGTGCTGCGCGGTGACGAGCACAGCCGCTACGCCGAGTTCGACGTGGACTCCACCACCCGCCTGGTGCTCAACCAGCGCGAGGTGATGGCCGAGGCCCTGGAGACGGACACCGCCGACCCCGAACTGCCCCACCAGGACCGGATGGCCGTGGTGTTCGAGGTGGACGACGTGGACGCGACCGCCGCCCGGCTGGTCGCCGACGGGGCGCGCCAGGTGATGGCGCCGCGCGACTGGACGGCCTGGGGGATCCGCGCCGCCCACTTCCGCGACCCGGACGGCTACCTGCTGGAGATCAGCAGCCCGCTCATCTGAATCACGGGGCCACGTGCTCCACCAGCAGCTCGTTGACCCGGTCCGCCCGCTCCACACCGAGCAGGTGCGCGGCTCCCGTGACGACCTCGAACCGGGAGTGGGCGATGCCGTCGGCGAGCCTGCGCCCGTGCCCGGGCGGCAGCATCGGATCGTGCGCGGCCGACACGACCAGGGCGGGCACCCGCACGCCCGCCACCAGGTGCCGCTGGTCCATCGTGTGCACCGCGTCGCACACCGAGGCGAACGTCGCGGGGTCGATCCGGCCCAGCTCCCCGGTGAACCGTTCCACCACGTCGGGGCGCTCCTGCACCATGTCGGGGGTGAACCAGGGCAGCGACACGTCGGCCAGCACCGACTCCATCCCGTCCTCGCGCACCCGGTCCGCCAGGCGGCTCCACCTGTGCGCGGGGGGCGTGCGCGGCGCCGCCGCCAGCAGGGCGATCCGCTCCAGGGTGCGCGGCGAGTTGGCGGCGATCCACACCACCAGCGAGGCGGCGAACCCGGCGCCCACAGCCGACACCCGTGCCAGGTCCAGCTTCTCCAGCAGCGCGAGCACGTCCAGGGCGAGGTCCTCGATCCCGCACGAGCCGACCGCGACCGGCGAGGAGCCGTGGCCGCGGTGGTTGATCCGCAGGACCCGGCGGTTGCGGGTCAGCTCGGGCATCTGCGGCTCCCACACCGACATGGTGGTGCCGAACGGTGGGACGAGCAGCACGACGGGCGCGTGCCGCGGTCCGTCGATCCGGTACTGGAGCGGAATGGTCATGAGGCCTCCGAGTCGCCAGAACGCCAGGGTATCCGTAAGCGCCCGGACACCACTCATGTTCTCCGCCAATGGAGGACAGAACCTGACCTCCACGCTTTCTAGGGTGGTACCACCGAGACGGCGACCCAGAAGGCGGCCACGATGACGACGGACACCGAGCGCACCTCCATCCTGAAGATGCTCGCGGACCAGCGGGACTTCCTCCGGCACACGGTCAAGGGGCTCGACGACGAGCAGGCCTCCCGGCGCACCACCGACAGCGAGCTGACCCTGGCGGGCCTGGTCAAGCACGTGACGCGGGTCGAGGAGAAGTGGATCCGGTTCGCCCAGGACGGCCCGCCCGCCGAGCCGGTCGACTACGAGGACCCGGCCGTCTGGAAGGAGCAGGCCGACAGTTTCACCCTGTCGGCCGGCGAGACCCTGGAGAGCACCCTCGCCCACTACGGTCGTGTCGCGGCCGCGACCGAGGAGTACGTCCGCTCACTGCCCGACCTGGATGCGGGCCACCCGCTCCCGGAGGCCCCGTGGTTCGAGCAGGGCGCCGCCTGGTCGGTCCGCGACGTACTCCTGCACATCCTCCGCGAGACCGCCCAGCACTGCGGCCACGCCGACATCATCCGCGAGTCCCTCGACGGCCAGAAGACCATGGGCTGACCGTGAGGATGTGCGGTGGCTTCTCCGGCGGGTCCGGCTCACGGGCCGACGCCGACCGGCCGTCTTCCACGGGATCTGTCGGCCCGCCCGGAGAAGCCGCCGCACGCGACCGGACGGGCGGCCGTGACCTCATCGGAGCACCCCCTGCGTGCCGCCCCTGACGTGGGCGCGCGAGGAACACCGCCGCCCGGGATGACGACCGTCGTCCCGGGCCGCCGGCAACTGCTCCTACCGGCCCGGCGGCCCCGCGGCGAGGATGGCGCACATGACGAAGGCACGGAGCACCTCCCCGACCGGCCCCTCGGACTCTCCCTCGGACCGGCGATCGGCATGGGTTTCGCCGCCGTCCCCACCGGCCTCATGCTGGGCGTCACCCTCGCCTACGCCCTCCCTTTCCCCCTGGCCCGGCGCACCGCGACCGCCGCGGAATGACCCCGTTGGCGACCTGCACATTTTTCTATACAGTTGAGGAATGGCGATTCTTGAGCACCCCCAGCGGATCAGCGTCACCGATGCGGCCAGACGCGGTGTCGCGGGCATCGTCCACGACGCGGAGCAGGGCACCGAGATCATCGTGACCAGAAGACACGAGCCGGTCGCGGCCGTGGTCTCCTTCGCCCGGCTGGCCGACCTGGAGCAGGCCGAGGCCGACCTCAGGGACTTGGCCCTCGTGATGGCCCGGGCGCTCACGGACAACGGCCGACGGACCTCCATGGACGACGTGCTGTCCGCCTTCGGGCACAGCCGTGCCTCGCTCGAAGAACTGCCCGAGGACTGATGGCCGAGATCGCCTTCACCGACGCCGCGCTCGACGATCTGCGCCGCCTCGGTCCGGACGTCGTACCGAAAGTCCTCAAGAAGATCCTGCTCCTGGAGGGGAACCCGGAGGCCGGATACCCTCTGGGCGGGGAGCTCACGGGGTTCCGCAAACTGATCGTCGGCCGCAGCACCTGGCGTGTGGTGTACCGCGTGACCGACGACAAGAACGTGGAGGTCTGCGAAATCTGGGCGGTCGGCGCCCGGGCGGACGCCCAGGTCTACTCCGAGGCCGCGCGAAGAGTGCGTCAGGCACCCGGGAACACTCCCGCCGTGCAGCGGCTCGCCGCCGTCATCGAACACTTGGGCCGGGGCGCCGGAGTGCCTCCGTCCGACCTCCGACCCGCGCGTGAACCGGTCCCGGGGTGGCTGGCCGACCGCCTGATCCATACCGCCGGCGTCCCCCCCGAAGAAGTGGCCGCACTCGGCCTGGAGCAGGCCGTGGACCTGTGGACCGCGTACCGCACCCGCCCTCGGCAGTGACCCCGGACACGCGAACGGGGTGCGCCCGAAGGCGCACCCCGCCGCGAAAGGCGGCGAGGGCCGCTTCCGCATCCCCCCTCAAAGTACGGAAGCGTCCCTCGCCTGGGAAGCGGCCTGCGACTCCTCCCCCCTGGAGTCGCGGCCTGAAAGGTCCGCACGCGGGCGGCTCGGTGCGCTCGGTGCCTCTGCGGCCCCGGAGCGACTTTGTCGTTCCGCGTTGATAGAGACACTACCCACCCCGACCTCGGTAGACAACCCTGTGTCACGAGAACTTACTTAAAGTGATCGCCATTCCTCCGTCGATGCCGCCCCAAGCCACCGCGCGCAGTGTCAACCCGGGGTCATGACCGACTCCTCCGAAGGCGCACATAGCCTGGTCGGGTGAGATCACCGCTGCTCAGTCCCCGATGGATCGGCATCCACCTCGGCATCCTCCTGGTCGCCGCGGTGTGCGTCGCCGGTACCGCCTGGCAGTTCGTCCGCGCCTTCGAGCCGGACCGCGAGGTCATCACCAATCCGGTGGCGGACCTCGCCGACGCCGCACCGCTCCAGGACCTCCTCGAACCCGGCGAGTACATGCACCCGGAGACCCTCGCCAACACGGCGGTCACCGTCACCGGCCGCTACTCCCCCGAGGACACGCTGCTGGTGCCGCGCACCGAGGACGGTGTCCGCGGCCACGACGTCATCCTGCCGCTGGTCACCGAGGACGGCTCCGCCGTCACCGTCGACCGCGGCTGGGTCCCCGAGGGCACGGCGGCCCCCGGGGTCCCCGACGACGAGGTGACCGTCACCGGCTGGCTGCTGCCGCCGGTCTCCGACGGCGGCTTCACCCCCGTCGCCACCGAGGACGGGACGGTGGAACGGATCGCCACCTCGCTGCTGGTCAACGAGTGGGACCACCCCCTCTACGAGGGGTACGTCATCCTGCCCGCGGGCGATCCTGCGGTCGAGGGCCTCACCCCGGCGCCGCCGCCCGAGCCGCCCACCGGGTTCACGGTCAACTGGCGCAGCCTGAGCTACACCGTCCAGTGGGCGATGTTCGGCGTCTCCGCCCTGGTGTTCTGGATCCTGCTGATGCGGCGGGAACTGGCGGACGCGCGGGCGACCCAGGACGCACAGGAGGCCCCCTCCGAACCGGAGAAGGCCCCTGACCCGGGAGAAGATCAACCCGCGGCCGCGGGCTCCTGAACCAGGACGGCATCCCCGGCCTGGTGTCCCGGACCCTGCCGATGCGGCGGGAACCGACGGACGCGCGGGCGACCCAGGACGCACAGGAGGCCCCCTCCGAACCGGAGAAGACCCCTGACCCGGGAGAAGACCAACCCGCGGCCGCAGGCTCCTGAACCAGGACGGCATCCCCGGCCTGGTATCCCGGACCCTGCCGATGCGGCGGGAACCGACGGACGCACGGGCGACCCAGGACGCACAGGAGGCCCCCTCCGAACCGGAGAAGACCCCTGACCCGGGAGAAGACCAACCCGCGGCCGCAGGCTCCTGAACCAGGACGGCATCCCCGGCCTGGTATCCCGGACCCTGCCGATGCGGCGGGAACCGACGGACGCGCGGGCGACCCAGGACGCACAGGAGGCCCCCTCCGAACCGGAGAAGGCCCCGGACCCGGGAGAAGATCAACCCGCGGCCGCAGGCTCCTGAGCCGGAGCGGCGTCCCCGGCCTCCTTCGCCTTCTCCGCCCGCACGACCCGGTGCTCGACCACGAAGCCGAGGACCGGGATGGTGCCGGCCAGCACCACACCGAGCGTCTTGGGCGCGCTCCAGCGGCGGTCGAGGGCGACCCACAGCACCACGAGCACGTACACCATGTAGATGTAGCCGTGCGGCATGGCGATGAACAGCATCAGCGGCGACTCGGGCCCGAACCACTGTTCCAGGCCGAACGGCGCCGGCATCAGGGAGAACCGGGCGGTCTCCCCGATGAGGTACTTGGCGGGCATGGCCACGAAGGTCAGGCCCAGCAGGAAGACACCGGTCACATAGGCCAGCACCCGGTACAACCCCAACGACACACGGCTCTTGTCCACCGTTGCTCCACACCCACTCGGACGATCTCGCACCCCGCGAAGGTCCGGGGCCCTTTTCCGAGGCTAAACGCTGTCCGAAACCGGCCGCCCCCGGGGTGGCGCGTGCCGTCCCCCACACCGCGCGGCGCCCACCCCGCCGCGCGGGGTCACTTCTTGGCGACGCGGTCGGGGCTGGCCCACCGGCCGTCCGACCGGGCGGTCCAGGCCCGCGGGATCATCTTGAGCGTGATGAAGGCGTCCACCACCCGGATCGGGAAGAAGAACAGCCCGTACACGAGGTACGACGGCCGCCGCCGGATCGCGGTCATGACGCAGGTGAGCATGTAGTCGGGGATGAGCAGGCCCATGGCCAGCGCCGTCAGCGGCAGGAACGCCGTGACCGCGGTGAACGACGTCCCCACGAAGGGCACCGCCACGAACGCCTCCCCGGCGATCGTGCCGACCAGGACGAACCCGGCGATGATCGTGGTCAGCAGCAGGACGAGCGAGACCACCACGACCTCGAAGATGTACAGCCCGAGGAACACCCAGAACATGCTGGGCCAGATCCCGTGCCGGCGCACCGTCTGCCAGAACCCCAGCGTCCACCGGCCCACCTGCTTGCGGTAGTCGGAGAACGTGAACGGGTCCTGGCTGTAGGCCTTGGTGTCCGGCCGCATCGAGATCCGCCCCAGGCGCTTGTGCTGCACCTCGAACGTCATGTTGAAGTCCTCGATGACCAGGCCCTTGGGGTTGACCTCGATCTCCCGCAGCGCCTCGCTGCGGTACACGCTGGCGAATCCGGGGACGATGAACGACGCGTTGGTCCCCCGCCAGGTCTGCCCGAACCGCATGAAGTACTGGAGCATGAAGTAGAGGCGGTCCCGGTAGGCGGAGATCATCCGCCCGACGAAGGTCCGCTCGTGCGGCTTCCACTCCGACACCACGAACCCGGCGACGGCGGCGACCTTGGGGTCGCGCAGCTGGCGCCGGACCCCGTCGACGTACCCCTCGTCGAGTTCGGTGTCGGCGTCGAGGATGAGCACGCCGTCGTAGTTCTCGGTGAGCGCGAACTCCTCGATGACGGCCTCGATGGCCCCGGCCTTGCCGCGGTTGGTGAGCAGCTCCAGGACGTTGACACCGGTCTTGGCGGCGATCTCGGCGGTGGAGTCCTTGGAGGAGTCCGACACGACGTAGATGTCCCACCGGGGGAACAGGCTCAGCGCCGAGCCGATGGCCCCGTGGATGACCGGTTCCTCGTTGTGGGCGGGGATGATCACGGCGAGGGTGGCGTCCCGGGGGTCCTCCCCCTCCCGGGTCGCCGGAGCGCCCTCGGCCTCGGCGCCCTCGGCACCGTCGGCGGGGCCGCCGGCTCCGACGAGGACGCGCTCGCGAGAGCGGACGGCGCGACGTTCGCCGGCCGTGACGTCGCGCCGCAGCACGGTACGGACGGAGTCGTCGCCCAGGCGCAGCAGCCCGACGACGGTCCAGAGCAGAAGATTGGCGCCGAAGGCGAGCCAGAGGAACACGTACCCGACGGGGCCGAGCCCTGCCGCCGCGGCCATGTCGGTCGCGAAGTCGAACCAGAGTACGAAGAGTGTGACGGCGATTGCCAGGGCGATGAGCCCGATCAGCAGGCCGCCGACGAAGCGAACGATACGCACAGCCTTGGGACCCCTCCCGAAAGTCAGCGGTTTCGGACCGACATTAACCCGCTAAGTCGGCGTTAGGTTGACGCCCTGCCACCTGGAGGGGTTCACCCGAGTTCGCGTCCTATGTAGGCCACGGAAATCGTATACACGGGCTTGCGTGAAGTGGTACCCATTAGAAGATATTTGAGATCGGGGACCGGGGGCGCACGCGCCGTCGGTTTATCCCCGGACGGCCCTGATACGCAGGGTTCCGCGCGTTCCGAGACGGACGGAGACGAGGAGAGTGCACGGCGTGATCGGTGAGTCCGCTTCCCCATCACCCGGGCCTGCCCCCGCCGCCTCGGGTCGAGAGCCCGACGTCGACGCGCCGACCGGCCCGGGCTCCTCGCCGGACCGACGAGTCCGGGTGGCGATCCACCAGCCGCACTACCTGCCGTGGCTGGGCATGGTCGACAAGCTCGACCGCTGCGACCGCTTCGTCGTCCTCGACACGGTCCAGTTCGAACGCCGGGGATGGCAGAACCGGAACTATGTGGCCGGACGTGGCCGCCCGGTGCTATTGACAGTTCCGGTGACACAGGGCAGTCGAGACGACCTAATTCTGGACAAAGAGATCGACAACAACCAGAAATGGAGGGCGAAACACCTCAAGGCACTGGCCGAGCACTGCTATCCGAAGACTCCCTACTGGAACGATTACAAGGAAGAAATCGCCCACCTGTACGAGACCGAGTGGGACAACCTCGCGGCCCTGGCCATCGCCACGACGCGGATGGTGATGCGCGGATTCGGCATCGACACGCCGATCCTGCGCGCGAGCGAGATCGGTGACTTCCCCGGCCGCAAGACCGAACTGCTGGCCCAGATCTGTACCAAGGCCGGAGCGTCCGTCCTGCTCTCCGGTGACGGGGCCCGGGACTACCTCGACCCGCAGATCCTGCTCCGTTACGGGATCGACGTCGAGTGGCAGGGATTTCGGCACCCGGTCTACCGCCAGTACCAGCGGGAGACCGAGGACTTCGCTCCCCGACTGTCGGCGATCGACCTGCTGCTCAACGCGGGTCCGGACGCCCTGGAGATCCTCCGTCGAGCGAGAACGCAGAGCTGATCTCACACGAGCCGATCTCCCCGTGGCGGCACCGCGGCCGCCGTGTCACCCGGGGCGCCCCGCAGCCGCACCGCTCGCGGGCGTGCGCCCCCAACACTCGGTAAAGGACGGGAAACCAGCATGACGACGGACTGGTCCCAGGAACGCATCCTGGTCTTCGCACCACACCCGGACGACGAGACGCTCGGCTGCGGCGGCCTCATGAGCAAGGCCAAGGCCGGGGGCGCCGAGGTCTTCGTGCAGTTCATGACCGTCGGGGACACCGCAGACCAGTCGCCGAAGGGTTTCTCCACCGCGGAGGAGCGCTACGCCGAGATCAAGAAGGTCGCCGACCACTTCGGCTGGGACGACTGGCACATGGCGCTGCCCGGCGACGAGTACCACCTGAGACTGGACGCCGTTCCCCGCGTGAACCTCACCCAGATCATCGAGAGCAGCAGCCCGCTGTCCGTCTCGCGGCTGCGCCCGACCGTGGTCATCGCCCCCCACCGGACCAGCTACAACCAGGACCACCAGGTCACGGCCGAGGCGGTGCACACCGCCCTGCGCCCGTCCGACAGGGAGCTGCGCCACCACCCCCGCCTGGTGCTCGCCTACGAGGAGGCCGCCGACCAGTGGCGGCTGGAGCAGGCGCCCTCGCCCAACCTCATCGTGGAACTGTCCGAGAAGGAGGTGGGGGACAAACTCCTCGGCATGGAGCTGTACGGGTCGCAGAGCCACCGGCACCCGCACACCCGCTCGGAGTTGACCCTGCGCAGTCTGGCCGTCCTCCGGGGCATGCAGGCCGGCGTCGCCTTCGGCGAGGGCTTCCACATCCTGCGCTGTCTGGCCTGAGAGGTACCGGGGCCCGGCCCCGGCACCGAGACTCCCCCGCCCGTCCCATTTCGCGTCACCTCCCCAGTGAAGAAACAAGTCAACGCCTGAAAATGGAGGGGAAACCATGAAGGCTATGGTCACCGGAGGAGCCGGTTTCATCGGCTCCCACCTGTGCGACCACCTCGTCGCACAGGGGCACGAGGTGGTCGTCCTGGACGACCTGTCGACCGGCTCCGAGCAGAATCTGGTCCAACTGGAGAACTCACCCGGATTCCGCTTCGTGCAGGGGGACATCTTGGACCGGGACCTGGTCGACGACCTGGTCTCGCAGGCCGACACGGTGTTCCACCTGGCGGCGGCGGTGGGCGTCTACAACATCGTGGACGAGCCGCTGCGGTCGCTGCGGATCAACCTGCACGGTACGGAGAACGTGGTGGAGGCCGCGGTCCGCCACCGGGTGCCCTACATGGTCGCGTCCACCAGCGAGGTCTACGGCAAGAACGACGCCGACGGGCTCAAGGAGGACGACGACCGGATCTACGGGTCGCCGACCAAGAGCCGCTGGTCCTACGCCGCCGCCAAGGGTCTGGACGAGCTGGTGGCCTACGTGCACGGCGCCGAATCCGGTGTCCCCTGCGTGATCACCCGCTTCTTCAACGTGGTGGGCCCCCGCCAGACCGGCCGTTACGGGATGGTCGTGCCCCGGTTCGTCGACCAGGCGCTCTCCGGACGGCCCATCACCGTCTACGGCACCGGGACGCAGCGCCGCTGCTTCGGATCGGTGTTCGACGTGGTGCCCGGCATGTTGGCGCTGATGGACACTCCGGCGGCCTACAACCGGGCGGTCAACCTGGGCGGGCACGAGGAGGTGTCCATCAAGGGACTGGCCGACCGCGTGGTGGAACTGACCGGGTCGGACAGCGAGATCGTGTACATCGACTACGACGAGGCCTACGGCGAGGGCTACGAGGACATGCAGCGCCGCTACCCCGACACCTCGTTGGCCAAGACCCTGGTCGGGTACGAGCCGACCCGCGACCTCAACGCCATCATCAACTCGATCGTGGAGCACCGCCGGGCGCAGGACACCGTCCCGCAGCCCGTCTAGCACCGGCCCGACCGCTCCTCACCCGCCCCAGGGCCGGAGCCGACGCCTCATGACTCCCGCCCGCCGAGGGCATCCCACTCCATCCCCGCTCATGGAGGACTCCCCGTCGAGGGGACCGATCTCCCCCCTGCCCCGGGGAGACCGCAGAAACGACGGACAGCGGTACCCGGCAGGAGCAGTGACCGCCCGCGCCCCGCCGCGGGCACCCGAACCCCCCTCCGCGTGCCCGCACCGCGCGTGCACGATCGTCCGCCCGCAGGTACGGGCCCCGCTCTTCGGGGCCGGTGGCCGACAGCGGAGCGGACGGGCCGTGACGGCGGCCCCTCCCGCCGGGACCCCGTCCGGTCCGACGGCCCCGATCGCGGAGGGCGCGACCGGCCGGGGGCGCACCGCCGCGATCCGCCCGGCGGACGGCGCCGGCACGACCGCACAGAGCAGGAGCAGAAACAGGAGCAGAGCAGGCACGGGGCGGGCACACGACCCGAGGCGCGGACACCGCACCGACCGCCCGGGGACACGCCCTCAGCCCAGGAGCACCGCCGCGATCTGGACGACGGCCAGCACCAGAACAGCCCCACAGAGCAGGAACATGGCCCAGGGCGCGGACACCGAGCGCAGCGGTCCGCCGGTGCCGTCGGGATCTCTCAGCCCCTCGCGGCTGCGCCGCCAGCGCAGCCACAGGTGCAGGCCCACGGAGGCGGCGACGAACAGGAAGGCGATCATCAGAGCCATCCGCAGCACGGGCGGTGCCTGGGGCACCGAGGTGGCCCCCTCCGTCAGCTCGCCGCGCAGGAACAGCAGGCCCACCACCACCAGCAGGACCAGGGTGCGCTGCCACGCGAGCAGGGTGCGCTCGGGCTGGAGGCCCGGATCCCCCCGGTCGGCCGGGCTCTTCACAGCAGATGCCCCAGCAGCAACACCAGGCACACCAGCCCTACCGCGAACGTGGTCAGCAGCGGCAGCAGGCTCATCTTCAGGGTGCCGCCGTCGCGCATGATGCGCTGGACCCGGTACCAGCGCATCGGGGCGTAGAGGGTGATGACGGCGGCCAGGGCCGCCAGGGTCAGGCCGACCACCGTGCGCGGCCCCTCCTCCCAGCCCAGGGGGAGCAGGTGCAGAACGGCCACCGCCCCGGCGAGCAGGGCCAACGCGGTGCGCACCCAGGCCAGGAAGGTGCGCTCGTTGGCCAGGGTGAAACGGTAGTCGACGGTGTCGCCGCCCTTCCCCGTGTCCCCGTCGGCCGTTTCGGCGCCCATCGAACCCCCTTCTCGCCCCCCGTCCCGCCACGTTAGCCCCATCTTCACCTTCCACCCAAACAGGTATTGACCACGTGTTATGTAGGAATCTTCCGGTCGGCCACGGGCCCCGGGGGCGTCCTGCGAGCATGTGGAACAAACGAGTGGGCACGATCGCTGTAGTCCACCGAAGAGGAAGGCGGCCGGGCCCCGGCCCGACCGCCCGACACCGACAGATGGCAGGAGAACCCGTGGCCACCCTCGAACTCACCAAGGACAACTTCGCGGAAACGCTGAAGGACAACGACTTCGTCCTCATCGACTTCTGGGCGGACTGGTGCGGACCCTGCCGGCAGTTCGCCCCGGTCTTCGAGCAGTCCTCGGTGAAGAACACCGACATCGTGCACGCCAAGGTGGACACCGAGGCGGAGCGCGAGCTCGCCTTCGAGTTCAAGATCCAGTCCATCCCGACCCTGATGATCGTGCGGGACCAGACCGTCATCTACAGTGAGCCGGGCGCCCTGCCGTCCGAGGCCCTGGAGAGCCTGATCACCCAGGCCCGCGAACTGGACATGGACGAGGTCCGGCAGAAGATCGCCGAACAGACCGACGAAGCGGGCGCCTGAACGGGCGGCACCGCACAGAGCTCCGGTGCCCCGGCCGCGCGGCCGGGGCACCGCCGCACGCCCCGGCGGGCCGCCGGGGCGCAATCCGGACGGCGTGGAACCGACCCGAGCGGTTCGGTGACCGGCGGGCAACGGTCCGCGTCATCACACATCCGAGTCCACCGCCCACGTTCATCCAGGCCACGGGGATCGTTCACCGTCGCTTCACCTGGACATATTTGCATGGGTTCGACCGCGCTCCGGCGGTTCACCCCTCATGAGCCCGCAAGCACCGTCCGACCCGGAAGTGGCACCATGTCCATCAGCAACACCGCGTCCACTCGTGGCACCGACTCCGGTCGCGGAGTCGCCCCCGACACCGTCCGGTACAACCGCGAGGTGCCCGGGCTGGGCGACCCCGTCTTCGACGTTTCCGGCCTCTCCATCTACTACGGTTCCAACAAGGCCGTGCGCGACGTCGACCTCAAGGTCGGACCGCGTCAGATCACCGCCATGATCGGCCCCTCCGGCTGCGGTAAGAGCACGGTGCTGCGCACGCTCAACCGGATGAACGACCTCATCCCCGGCGCCCGTATCGAGGGCAAGGTCGAGTACCACGGCGAGGACCTGTACGCCTCGCACGTCGACCCCATCGAGGTCCGCCGCCGCATCGGGATGGTCTTCCAGAAGCCCAACCCGTTCCCCAAGTCGATCTACGACAACGTCGCCTACGGCCCGCGCATCAACGGCGTACGCGGCAACATGGACGACCTGGTCGAGGAGACCCTCACCAAGGCCGCGCTGTGGGACGAGGTCAAGGACAAGCTCAAGGAGAGCGCCTTCGCCCTCTCCGGCGGCCAGCAGCAGCGCCTGTGCATCGCCCGGACCGTCGCGGTGAACCCCGAGGTCATCCTCATGGACGAGCCGTGCTCGGCGCTGGACCCGATCGCCACGCTCAAGATCGAGGACCTGATGTACGAGCTGGCGGCCGAGTACACCATCGTCATCGTCACCCACAACATGCAGCAGGCCGCGCGCGTCTCCGACCGCACCGCGTTCTTCACCGCGGGCGTCGACGACAAGGGCGACCGCTACGGCAGCCTGGTGGAGTTCGACGAGACCGCGACGATCTTCAGCAAGCCGGCCGACCAGCGCACCGAGGACTACATCTCCGGCCGCTTCGGCTGATCGGCAGAGCAGCCGACCGGGACCCTCCGCAGACCTCTTCGACACGCCCTCCCCGACGAAGTGGAACCACGACCATGACCGCGCTCCCCGCATCCACGTCCGTCCCCCGCCCCGCGGGCGCCCCGGACGACGCGGTGGAGCGCGCCGAAGGTCCGCTGCGGGTCCTGCTGGTGGAGCCGGAGTCGGAGCAGTCGCACCAGCTGGTGCTCTCGCTCAGCGGCCACGACGTGGACATCACGGTGTGCGTCGACGGGGCCGAGGCCCTGCTGCGGGTGGGGTTGCTGCGCCCGGACACGATCGTGACCAGCGCGACCCCGCCCGAGGTGGACCTGGAGACACTGGTGCGGGTGACCCGGCGGGCCACCGACATCCCGATCCTCATCGGAGTGGGCCCCGGCGACTCCCAGCGCGCACTGCGCGCGCTGGCCGCCGGGGCCACCGCCTGCGTGAACCGCCCCTACCGCATCCCGGAGCTGGCCGCGCTGCTGCGCGGCTCGCTGCCGGGGGTGGACGTCGGCGGCTCCCTGGAGCACGTCTCCGGCCCCGGCCCGTCACTGCGTTCGGGGGCCCTGGAGCTGGACGCCCTGGGACACCGGTTGTTCGTGGACGGCCATCCGGTCGACCTGGCGCTGCGGGAGTTCGGGATCATGGACTTCCTGCTGCGCCACCACGGCCGGGTGGTCAGCCGCGAGGAGTTGTGGACCGAGGTCTGGCACAAGCCCCTGCCCCCGGTGAACAACACCATCGCCGTGCACATCCGCCGCCTGCGCCACAAACTGGGCGACTCCGAGGCCCGTCCGAGGTTCATCCACACGGTGCGCGGGATCGGTTATCGATTGGACACTGCGAACGGCGGATAGGCATGCTCTGAGCTTTCTCCAAGGGTCCCCCGGAACACCCGGGGCGACCCCTTGTTCATGTTCACGTCACTTCTTTCGAAGACGCATGCGAAAGTGAACGAGGGAAAAATCCCGAATATCGGAGCGATGACCTCGCACCCCCCGCCCCGCTTGGCATACCCGCAGGTCATCACAGTGGGCTTCACTACGGCAACGCCCCGGACACAGAACCATCACACATTGCTCGTTACCTAAACGTGACCAGCATTCACCCTCCATTCACCCGACTTCCACCGAAGGTCTGCCATTTCGATGGCGACACGACTTTCTCCGCGTTTAACGTCGTTTCACGTCAGCCCCGACAGCGGTGATTCAACGAGGAGAACTTCGACATGCGCAACGGGCGTTCCAAGCTCGCCGTCCTGGCGGCCATCCCCCTGCTCGCCACTGCGTGCGGCGGTGGAGACGACACCGACGGTGGCACCGGAGGTGGCGACGCCGCCGAGCAGCTCAGCGCTTCGCTGACCGGCGCGGGTGCCAGCTTCCCCGACCCGCTCTTCCAGGACCTGATCTACACGTACAACAGCGACGTTCAGCCCGGCGTCCAGATCAACTACCAGAGCGTCGGCTCCGGTGCCGGCGTCGAGCAGTTCCTGGAGCAGACCGTCGACTTCGGCTCCTCCGAGGAGCCCCTGAGCGACGAGGAACTGGCCGACGCCGCGGAGGCCCGCGGCTGCGACGCCGTCCAGTTCCCGGTGGTCTTCGGCGCCGTCGTCATCGCGTTCAGCAACGAGGCCCTGGACGGCCTGGTCCTGGACGCCGAGACGATCGCCGGGATCTACTCCCGCGAGATCACCACCTTCGACGACCCGGCGATCGCCGAGCTCAACCCCGACATGGAGCTGCCGGACGACGAGATCGTCCCGGTCCACCGCTCCGACGGCTCCGGCACCACCTACGTGTTCAGCCACTACCTGAACACCGAGGTCGAGTCCTGGGCCGACGAGTACGGCGAGGGCAAGGAGCTCGACTGGGCCGACGGCCTGGTCGGCGGCCAGCAGAACGACGGCGTCACCCAGGGCATCACCCAGAACCCGGGCGGCATCGGCTACGTCAACCAGTCCTTCGCCCAGGAGGCCGGACTGCCCGTCGCCCACATCGTGAACGAGGACGGCAACCCGATCGAGCCCACCCTGGAGGCCACCATGACCGCCTCCGAGGAGGTCGAGGTCCCGGAGAACTTCCAGTTCGCGATCGACAACGTCGGCGGTGACGGCTACCCGATCGCCGGCTCCAACTGGATCTTCACCTACACCTGCGGCTACGAGCAGGCCAACGCCGACGCGGTCATCGACTTCTGGACCTGGGCGCTGACCGACGACGGCGCCCGCGACATCGCCGGCGACCTGGGCTACGCCCCCCTGGGCGAGGGCCTGACCGAGCGCGTGGTCGCCGAGCTGGAGAAGACCAACTCCGCCAACTAGCGCGGACCCCCTCCCCGAGGCGCGAGGGACCCCCTCACCCTCCCGGAGACCCTGCAAGGCGGCCGGGCCACCCGGCCCGGCCGCCGCCTTTCGCCCCTCTTCCGCCCCGTGGTGCCGGGGCGGGGACGCTCTCCACTCCCCACGAAAGCCACAGAGGAGAAGCACATGCCCACCGAGGCCCCCGAGGCCCCGCAAGCCCCCGAGGACTCCCCGCGGAGGACCCTGGTGGCCGGCAGAGGGCGGCTGGCCGACCCGATCTTCAAGTGGACCGTCGCCGCCTGCGGGACCGTCGTGCTGGTCATCCTGGCGCTGATGGTCATCCGGACCACCACCGAGGCGTGGCCGGTCTTCGTCAAGGAGGGCTTCTTCGGCTTCCTCCTGGGCGAGACCTGGGACCCGGGCGGCTCCCGCGACGAGATCACCGGTACCTACGGCGCCTGGCCGTTCATCTACGGCACCCTGCTCACGTCGGTCATCGCGATCGCCATCGCGCTGCCGCTGGCGATCATGGTCGCCGTCTACCTCACCCACGTCGCCCCGCGCCGCATCGCCAAGCCGCTGTCCTACACGGTGGAGCTGCTGGCGGCGGTGCCCAGCGTCATCTTCGGCCTCTGGGGCCTGCACTGGTTCCTGCCGAACGTGATGCGCCCCTTCTTCGACCTGGTCGAGTCCACCCTGGGCTGGTTCTTCCTCTTCGAGGGCCCGGTTCGCGGCGTCGGCTACTTCCCCGCGGGCATCGTGCTGGCCATCATGATCCTGCCGATCATGACGGCCATCATCCGCGAGGTGATCGCCGTGCAGCCGCTGGAGCAGCAGATGGCCGGCTACGCGCTGGGCTCCACCCGGTGGGAGGTCATCACCAAGGTGGTGCTGCCCTCCAGCTTCTCCGGCATCGTCGCCGCGACCATGCTGGGCCTGGGCCGCGCCCTCGGCGAGACCATCGCCGTCCTGATGCTGATCGGCGGCTCCCAGGCATGGGGCGCCAGTCTCTTCGGCGCCGGCAGCAGCATGGCCTCGCACATCGCAGCGACCTTCGGCGAGTCCTCGCCGGAGGCCCGGACCGGGCTGATGGCGATCGGTGTCGCCCTGTTCCTGGTCACGATGATCATCAACATCCTGGCCCGCGTCGTCGTGTGGCGGCTGGGGCAGTTCACGGGAGACGCCGCCGTATGAGCACCGCGACCACCACACCCCCGACCCCGGCGCAGCACGTCCCGCTGAGCGTGCGCCCGCCCGGCTCCGGCTTCCGGCGGTTCAAGAACCGCTCGGCCACGGTCATCCTGACCGGCGCGATGATCATCGCGATGATCCCGCTGATCCTGATCATCTTCGAGGTCACCCGGCGCGGCATCGGCGTGGTGAACCTGGAGTTCCTCACCGCCACCGAGCCCCCGCCCCGGCGCGAGGGCGGCGGCTACGCGGCCGGGTTCGTCGGAACGCTGTACATCATGGCGCTGGCGGTCGCGATGTCGATCCCGTTCGGCATCGCCACGGCCGTGTACATCGTGGAGTACGGCCCCAACCGGCTGACCGGCGCGATCCGCTTCTTCACCGACGTCATGACCGGTATCCCGTCGATCTTCGTGGGCCTGTTCGTCTACGGCCTGCTGGTGGTCGGCTGGGGAGGACTGGGCTTCGGCACGTTCGTGGGCGCCGTCGCCATCGCGGTGATGATGCTGCCGATCGTCACACGTTCGGCCGAGGAGATGCTGCGGCTGGTGCCGAACGAGATGCGCAACGCCAGCTACGGCCTGGGCGCCCGCAAGTGGCAGACCATCGTCCACACGGTGCTGCCCGCCGCCGCCCCCGGTCTGGCCACCGGCTCGATGCTCGCGGTCGCCCGCGGCATCGGCGAGACCGCGCCGCTGCTGCTGACGGCGTTCGGCACCGGCATCATCGTCACCGCGTTCCAGGGCTCGCCCCAGGGCGCCGTGCCGATGCAGCTGTACCGCGGCGCCTCCCAGCCGTTCGAGGCCGGCATCGACCGCGCGTGGGGCGCGGCGCTGTGCCTGTTCGTGCTGGTGGTGCTGTTCACGATCCTCGCCCGCTGGATCGGCTCCCGGGCCTCGGTCGGCAAGTGATCTGACCCGGCGCCCCGACGCAAGGGCCGCACCGGCGCGAGAACCGCCCGGCGCGGCCCTTCGTCATACCGGTAGCCTTTCCGCACCGACAGACCCCCGACTGGGAGAGACAATGCCCGAGACCTCCGAGTACGCCGCCACGTTCGCCCTCGTCGACACCGACGGCGACGGCCGCATCTCCGCCTCCGAGCTGGTCGCCCTCATGCGCAACCTCGGCGACGAGTGCACCGACGAGCAGGCCGCCGAAGCCGTCGGCGCCATGGACACCGACGGCGACTCCCGTATCTCCCTGGAGGAGTTCGCCCGCTTCATGTCCTCCCGGAACTGAGGACCCCGGGGCCGGCGGTGACGCCGGCCCCGTTCTGCGGTCAGGGCTCCCGGGCGAGGTAGACGGTGTCGGGGATGCTGTGGGCCACCGTCACCTCGATCGCCTCCACGTGGGTGAAGCGCTCGCGCAGCAGGACCTCGAAGGGCTCCACCGGGTTGGCGCTCCAGAACGCCAGCACCCCGCCCGGGGCCAGCAGCCCCTTGAGCAGGTCCAGCCCCGACGCCCGGTACAGCCGGCCGTTGGCCTCGGTCACGGTCCAGTCCGGGCCGTTGTCGGTGTCCAGGCAGATCGCGTCGTAGCGCTGCGGCCGCCCGGCCGCCGCCTCGGTCCAAGCGACGATGTCGGCGTTGTGCACCCGACAGCGGGGATCGCGGTGCACGTACGCCGCGGCCTCGCCCAGTTCGCCGTCGTGCCAGGCGATGACCTGCGGCTCCAGCTCGACGACCTCCACCAGGGAGACCCGGGGGTCGTCCAGCGCCTCCCGGGCCGAGAAGCCCACCCCCAGCCCGCCGATGAGGACCCGCGCCCGGGAGCGCCCCCGCGGTAGCGCGGCCAGGCTCGCGCGCACCATCTCGCGCTCCGAGGTGCCGTCCCGGGTGTCCATGAGGAACACCCCGTTGCTGTAGATCTCGTAGTGTGCGCCCACCCGGCGCAGCACCAGGTCACCGCCCGTCTCACCCGTGACACGGGCGAGCGTCTCCTTCTCCTCCGCCACCTGTGGTGTCTCCATCCCGCCATTGTGCCCGCCGGGGCACCCACCGTGTCGGCCGGTCAGGGAATCCCTGAGGGCGAGGGCCTTCCGCATTTTATGACCCGCAGGTAACTTGGGAGCCGTGACGACGAAACTGCGCACGGCCGCCCCGTACGCCCTCGGCTGCCTCTTCCTGGTCTCGGGTGTGCTGCACTTCGCCGCCCCGAAGCCGTTCGAGGCGATCATGCCGCGCTCCCTGCCCGCCCCGCGGACCTGGGTGTACGGCAGCGGCGTCGCCGAGGCCGTCTGCGGTGTGGGTCTGCTGACCCGCCGCCGCTGGGCGGGCCCGGCCAGTGCGGCCCTCCTCCTCGCCGTCTGGCCCGCCAACATCCGGATGGCCATGGACTCCGGCACGGGCCGCCTCCCGGGCCCGGCCGACAACCGCCTCGTCGCCTGGGGCCGCGTCCCCCTCCAGATCCCCCTGATCTGGGCCGCCCTCCAGTCCCGCCCCGAGTCCCCGGCCTCCTAGGACGTGTTCGGCGGATCGCTCCGGGCCCGCCCGTCGCCCGCCCGTCGCCCGCCACCGCCCGCCCGTCGCCCGCCACCGCCCTCAACGGACGCCTGCGGCGCGGTACCTCCCGCTTACGGACGCCTGCGGCGCGGTGCCTCCGCGGAGCCCGTCAGGCCGCCTCCCGCCGTGCCGCCTGCGCCCGGACGGACGCCCCGGGCGGCCCGCCGTGCGACACCGCAGAGCCCGCGCGGCACCGCACGGTAGAGGCACCTCCGCCGGGACGTCCTGTGGGAGATCGCCCGACCGCCTCTCCCGGCACCCGGCGCAAGCACCGAGCCGCACGAGGGCATCCGCCGAACACGCCCCGGTCGGGCCCACGGCACAGCGGTATGGTGCGCGGCGGTCAGGACTTCCAGGACGGGCCCCACCCGCTGCTGTCGGAGACGCCCTCCGGCATGGGCTCCAGCAGGCCGGCACCGGGCGGCTCACGGTCCGTCCCAGGGCCCTCGGCGAGCGACGGCTCCGCCTCGACCTCCCACCGGTCCGCGGGAGGCGGCGGCACCAACGAGGCCCCCGGCGGCACACTCGCCTCGCCGCCCCCGAAGGCGTCCCACGCCTCCTGCGCCCCGGTGGCCCCGGCCGAACCCGATCCACCGTGTCCTGGGGTACCGCCCCCCACGTCGGCGGACCGTCGGCCTCCCGGGACGTCGCCGGCCCCGGGGGCACCATACGTGTCAGGGCCCTCGGCCACACCCGGAGCACCAGCGCCAGCGGACCCGACCGCACCGCCGTACCCGGGAGCACCGTACTCACCAGCAGCATCGCCGTACCCTGCGGCGCCATGGGCACCGTGAGCACCCGGGGCACCGGTAGGCGCCCAGCCACCCGGAGCCTCACCCACACCGGGCACACCAACAGCACCGCCGTACCCGGGAGCACCATACTCACCAGCAGCACCGGCATCCCCAGCGGCACCGTGGGCACCCGAAGGCCCGGCCGGGCCGGGCGCACCGGTGCCCGTGTCGGCGGGGCCGCCGTGGCCGTGGGTGCCGGAGGTGCCCTCGTAAGCCGCGGCGGCGTGTGCGCCGGAGGCGCCCGAGGCGCGGACGGGGCTCCAGGAGTCATCGGCGTCCGGCCGCCGGTCGGCCGGGGCGTCCCGGGGTTCGGGAGGGCCCGGCGTCGGCGTCACGTCGGCCGGGCTCCAGTCCTCCGGCGGCACGTCCACCACCGGGGACGTCTCCTCCTGGCTCTGCACGAGCGGATGCACGACGGTGCCCGCCGGATGCACCCGCCCCCACCAGGCGGCGGCCTCATCGCGCCCCAGCTCCTCCTCGATCCGCAGCCACCCCGGGATGTGCGGGTGGCGGCGGCCGGTCCGCCAGGTGTGCTTGAGGGAGATCGGCTCCAGCACCAGCACCCGCTCCCCGTCGACGAACGGCACCGACCCCGGCGTCGCCTCGTTGCCCACCCACATGCCGTCGCCGCCGACCAGGTCCCATTCGCCCTCGACGATCGACAGCCGCGGGTCGTCGCGCAGGTCGGTGGCGGAGGCCACCCAGTCCGGCATCGGCCGCTGCCCCGGCACCCCCCGGCCCTCCGGCCCGATGAGCGCGTCGGCCAGCAGCGTGTGCAGCTGGAAGTTGTCCCCCACACCGTCGAAGCGCACCCGGAAGGCACGCCCCGACGTCCGGTCCAGGACGAGCATCCGGTCGGCTTCGGCCATCAGCAGCAGCTCGTACACCTCGCCGAACTCCTCGACGTGGCGGCGCATCCGGGAGGACAGCACCTGTAGTTCGGCGAGCCCGCGCGGGTCCGCGCGCAGCGCGGCGCGCACCTCGGCGTCGCTCAACACGGCGCGGATCGCGATCCCGTACGGCTGCATGGTCGCCCACGAGGCGAGCGAGTACATGTCGGCGTCACCGAGCACCGGGGTCACCCGCGCCCGGTGCGACTCACCGGTCTCCCGCGGGTGCGGCGGGTCGTCCCCGCCCGTCGACTCCCAGGCCTCCGCGAACCGCAGCGCCTGCGCACCGACCTCGCGGGCGCGGCGGGTGATCTCGACCCCGGCGGGCCCGGCCGGGGTCCCCACCTCGACGAGGGCGCCGCACAGCACCGCCAGATCGGCGACGGCCCCCAGGGCGATCCGATCCGGCGTGCGCAGGCGCTCGGCGATGGCCGCGAGCGCCGCGACCCGCTCCGCGACGGGTACGTGCCCGGCCAGCTGGAACAGCGTTCCGGCGAGCGGTAGAACGTCGTGGGGCCGCGACTGGGCGGCCTCGACGACGTCGGCGACGGCGCGGCGGAAGTCTTCGATCATGCGGGCATCGTGACACAGTCCTCCGTCAGTGCCGGAGTCCTCCCCCGGAAACGACCACCTTCGGCCACGGGTGATCACCAAGGGCGAACGGTACGTAAACACCATCGAACCGGCGAACGACGAGTTCGGGTGTGTCCGAAACCCCGTCCCCCTGGGGCCTTCAGGCCGTCGCCGCCACCCGCGGCCGGACCGCCAGCCGTGCGAATCCGCAGATCCAGCCCAGTGTCGAACCCCACAGCAGCCCGGTGACCAGCCCGCCCGCGAGCATCGCGTACCACCCGACGGGACCCAGCCCCATCTCCCAGGCGGGCACCAGGGAGCGCGGCACCCCGGCGGCCGCGGTCCCGAGGACGAACGCGCCCCACCCGGCCAGGAACACCCGCCCGGCGGAGGCGCCGGGGCGGCGCGCCACGGACCGCGCGGTCGCCCACCACACGACGGCGACGAGCACGGCCACCCCGGCCAGCTCGGTGGCGAACACCGACCACGGCTGTTCGCCCAACGGCGTGAACCGCAGCCGGGGCACGGCGAACGGCGCCCCCAGGGCGCCGGGCAGCAGCAGCCAGGCGCTCCGCGCGCCCGACCAGGCGAGGAATCCGGTGGAGCCGAACAGCAGGCACGGCAGCAGCGCGACGGCGGACGTGACCGCCGGGATATTGCGAATAAGATTCACGTTTTGCAGGATAGTGACGCACGTCTCCTTCCCCCACCCCCCGAAGGACGCGACTTGAAACGTCTTCCGGCGGTCCTCGCCGTCCTGCTCCTGCTCCCCGGCCTGCTCGCCGCGGCCACCCGGCACACCCCCGGCCCCACCCGCTACATCACCGACGATCAGGGCCGCGCCCTGTTCCTGCACGGCTTCAACACCTCCGGCTCGGCCAAGTCCGACCCGGACCGCCTCCCCTGGATCACCGAGGACGCCGTCCAGACCGAGTACGACCTCATGGGCACCAACTTCGTCCGCCTCCTCATCCAGTGGCAGGCCCTGGAGCCCGAACGCGGCGCCTACGACGAGGACTACCTCGACGCCGTCGCCGAACGCGTCGACTGGTACGCCGAACGCGGCTACCACGTCCTCCTCGACATGCACCAGGACCTGTACGGCCGCTACACCAGCCCCCGGGAGCACTCCGGCAACGGCGCCCCGCGGTGGGCCACCCACAACGACGGCCTGCCGGTGGAGTCGCAGGACATGTGGGAGCTGGTCTACCTGGAGCCGGGCGTCATGCGCTCCTTCGACCACTTCTGGAACACCACCGGCGACCACCCGGCCCTCATGGACGACTACGCCGCCGCCTGGAACCGCGTGGCCGCCCGCTTCGCCGACGAGCCCGCGGTCCTGGGCTACGACCTGATGAACGAACCGTTCGGCGGCAGCCTCCAGGGCCCGGACTTCGAGTCCGGCCCCCTGGCCGAGCTGTACCGGCGGTGCCTGGAGCGCATCCGCGAGGCCGACCAGGACGCCTGGATCTTCGTCGAGGGCCAGGCCGTGGGCGTCAACTGGGGCTTCCCGTCCGCGCTCCCCCACCTGGAGGACCCGCGCGGGGGCGAGCCCCGCATCGTCTACGCCCCGCACGCCTACCCGCTGCCCATGGACCTCGGACAGCCCTACGAGGGCGACTCCCGCGCGACCGTGGACAACAGCATCGACCTGTGGTCCGACAGCGTCCGCGTCACCGCCGAACGCCTGGAGGCGCCGATCGTGCTGGGCGAGTTCGGCCTGGACATGTCGGGCCCGGGCGCGGACGCCTACGTGCGCCGCATGCTGGAGGAGACCGAGTCGATGGCCGCCGGCCGCGCCTACTGGTCCAACGACCACGACGGCTGGGGGCCGTGGGCGGACACCGACCTCACCCCGGGGCCGCTGGTGGAGGTCATGTCCCGCGCCTACCCGCGGGCGGTGGCGGGACGGCCGGTGGAGGTCTCCTACGACGCCGGCTCCGCCGAGTTCCGCGTCCGGTTCACCGAACGCGAGGGCGTGTCGGGGCCCACCGAGATCCACCTCCCGGAACACGCCTTCCCCGACCACGAGCTCACCGTGGACGCCCCGGACGGCTGGACCTCCGAATGGGACGAGGAGCGCCGCGTGCTGTCCGTCGCCATCCCGGACCACGGGGAGGGCACGGAGTACACCATCACCGTCGTCCCGGCCTGAGCCGCACCGCTCGCACCGGTCGGCCCGGTGGCGGACGGCCGAAAACCCGACCCGACCCGGAACCGGGACTCACGGCCGGACGCACGAAGGGGCTCGCGGTTCCCCGCGAGCCCCTCGGTCATCCGTCGCCCCAAGGCGTGTTCCGTGACCGCCACCCGGCACCCGAGCGGACACACCATCCGCGGAACGCACCCGGCAGGCCGCGGGCGCGACCGCCCACCGCGCGATCGGATACCTCATCCGCGGAATTCGCCCTACAGGCGGCAGGCGTAGATGTCCGTCACCAGGATCGCCCGGGCGCCCAGCTGCCACAGGTCGTCCATGATCCGCTGGGCGTCCCGGCGCGGCACCATCGACCGCACCGCCACCCAGCCCTCCCGGTGCAGGGGGGACACCGTCGGGCCCTCCATGCCGGGGGTCAGCGCCACCGCCGCCTCCAGGCGTTCGGCGTGCACGTCGTAGTCCATCATCACGTAGTCGCGGGCGACCAGGACACCGCGCAGCCGCCGCAGCAGGGTGTCGAACTTGGCGTCGGGCTCGGCGTTCACGGGGCGGATCACCACCGCCTCCGACACCAGGATCGGCTCCCCGAACGTCTCCAGCCCGGCCTGGCGCAGCGTGGTGCCGGTCGACACCACGTCGGCGACGGCGTCGGCCACCCCCAGCTGGACGGAGCTCTCCACCGCCCCGTCCAGGTGGATGACGCGCGCGTCGACGCCCTCCTTCTCCAGGTAGGAGCGGAGCAGCCCGTCGAACGACGTGGCGATGCGCTTGCCGTCGAGGTCGGCGACGCTCATGTTCGCGCCGTTGGGCGCGGCGAACCGGAACGTGGAACCGCCGAACCCCAGCGGCAGCACCTCGTCCACGGGGGCCCCGGAGTCCAGCAGCATGTCGCGGCCGGTGATCCCGGCCTGGAGGATGCCCTCGCCGACGTACACGGCGATGTCCTTGGGGCGCAGGAAGAAGAACTCGGTCTCGTTGTCGGGATCGACCATCACCAGGTCGCGGCTGCTCTTGCGCTGCCGGTAGCCGGCCTCGCGCAGCATCTCGACGGCGGGCTCGGACAGCTGGCCCTTGTTGGGCACGGCGATTCTCAGCATGTCGGGCATGTGTCTGGCTTTCGTGTCGGCTCTGCGTGGTCCAAGACGTCTATTGGCCGTACGCGCCGTGGTCGGGGCGCGCCGACCTACAGATGCTTGTAGACGTCTTCCAGCCGCAGGCCGCGGGCCAGCATCAGGACCTGGAGGTGGTAGAGGAGCTGCGAGATCTCTTCGGCGGCCTGCTCGTCCGATTCGTACTCGGCGGCCATCCAGACCTCGGCGGCCTCCTCGACGACCTTCTTGCCGATGGCATGGACGCCGGCGTCGAGCTGGGCGACGGTCCCGGACCCCTCGGGTCGGGTGCGCGCCTTCTCGGACAGCTCGGCGAACAGCTCTTCGAAGGTCTTCATGGTGTCTTTCCTCGACCGACAGTGCACTGACAAGCCTAGGCGGTGCGGTGACCATCCGCGGCACGCGGGGTCGGACGTCTCACCATGCGGTCACGGAGTACGTCACACCATGCGGCGGGCCACCAGCCGCACCAGGGAGCGCGGCAGGACCTTGAGCAGACCGTCGGCGGTCTTGTACTGGGCGCCGGGGACCACGTGGGAGCGCCCGGCGGCCCAGGCCCGCAGCGAGTCGCGGACGATGTGCTCCTTGGGCACGAACGCGAACTCGGGCAGCCCCTTCTCCTGCACGCCCCGGGTCATGTCGGTGCGCACGAACCCGGGCAGCACCACGGTGACGGACACGCCCCTGCCCCGCACCTCGGCGGACACGCTCTCGCTCCACAGGGTGAGGAACTTCTTGCCCGCCCCGTACACCGAACCGCCGGGGTTCACGGCGGGTTCCCCGGCCAGTGAGGACACGGTGACGACGCCGAGCCTCGCCTTCTCCCCGGCCTCGCGGCGGGCGATCTGCACCGGCAGCACGGCCCGGGTCAGTTGCAGGACGGCCCGCACGTTGAGGTCGAGCATGGCGTCGATGTCGGCGGGCTCCTGCTCGGTGAACACGCCGCCGTCGCCGCGCCCGGCGTTGTTGACGAGCAGGTCGACGGCGGGGTGCTCCCCGGTGCCGTCGGCGGTGAGGCGCCCGATGACCGCGTCCACCCCGGCACGCGAGCCGAGGTCGGCGGGGAGGACCTCGACGGAGGTGCCGTAGAGGTCGCGGATCTCCTCGGCCAGCGACTCCAGCAGTTCCCTGCGCCGGGCCACCAGCACCAGGCCGTAGCCGCGCTGGGCCAGGCGGCGCGCGTACTCCTCGCCGATACCGGAGGAGGCGCCGGTGACCAGCGCGGTACGCGGGTGTCCGGTGCCGGTGCCCTCGTCCGCTTCGCTCATGGGGCCAGCCTAGCCACCACGGTCCGCGCGGGGGAGGGGCCGGGGTTCCCGGGCGGGCCGTGGGATGGTCCACACCGGCAATTCACGGCGCGGAATCACCGGTGCCTCCCATCGGGGGCCGCCAGGGGTTAGCGTTCGGATATGTCCGAGACAAAGAGCACCGCCGGACCCCTCGCCGCCCTCGACGAGCGCCTGCGTGACACCAGGCTGTTCTTCACCCAGGCGCTGCGGACGTTCCATGCCACCGGCTCCATCCTGCCCAGCAGCCCCGCGCTGGCCCGTGCGATGGCCGAACACGTCCGTGTCCGCCCGGTACCCGACGAGCCGCTGCGGATCATGGAGGTGGGTGCGGGGACGGGGGCGATCACCCGCGGGATCGCCGCCGCCATGCGCCCGGGGGACACCGCCGACCTGGTGGAGGCCAACCCCGAGTTCGCCGCCCACCTCGAACACCTGCTGGAGACCGACCCGGCGCTGTCGCCGATCGCCCCGCAGGCGCAGGTGCACGCCAAGCTGGTCGGCGACATGGGCACCGACCGCACCTACGACGTGATCCTGTCGGGGCTGCCGTTCGCGAACTTCACCGCCGACTCCGTCCGGGAGATCCTGGAGTACTACTTCGAGGTGCTGCGCCCGGGCGGTCACCTGTCCTTCTACGGCTACCTGTACACGAAGGAGGTGAAGGCGGTCATCGCCCGGCGCGAGGACTACCTGCGCCAGGCGCGCACCAGCTGGGTGGTGCAGGACTGGATCGACCGGTACGGCGTCCGGTCCGACAGGGTGATCGCCAACATCCCGCCCGCGTTCGTGCACCACCTGCGCAAGCCCGACAAGACCCCGTGACCTCCGGGGCCCGTCCTCGTGAACTGCTCCCTGGAAGTTGGACTGGAAATCCAGTTCCATCGACCAGGGAGCAGTCCCATGAAAGCGAACAGCTCGCTCACCCCCTCCCAACGCGAGGCAGCGATAGCGTGGTTCGAGCAGGGCAGGTCCGATCAATCGGTCCCGCCCCCGCCGAACCGCTTCCCCGCCCCCACGGCAGACCCTTTCAACGGTTCGGTGTCACCCTGTTCCGATCCGCGCGATCGCCCTGTCGAGCAGCGCCAGCAGTTCCCGGTCCCGGACCACGTCGCGCCAGCCGGACGTGTTCGCACCCGGCCGCCGGGGGTCGGCCCGCAGCTCCCGCAGCCTCGGCAGTGCGGGCGCGGCCGCCGCGCCCATCTCCTCCGTCACCCGGACCGCCGCCGGTCCGGTCCACGAGTGCGCCCCGCCGCCCAGCGGTGCGTACCCGCCGTCGAGGAGGGCCGACAGGGCCGCGTCCGCGTCCCCTGTCAGCCGCCAGTACGCCAGGACGGCCGGAGGGTTCCCCTTCTCCGATTCCCCGCGCACCGCGTCGATGTGGCCCGCGGCGGCCGGCCCGACCTCGGCCAACAGGGTCCAGAACGGGGTCCACCGTCGGGGGCCGACCTCCTCCAGCAGTTCCAGGGCGCCTTCCGCATCCCCGGTGAGGCGCCAGAACGCCAACGCGGCCGAGCCGTCGCTCTCGGGTCCCGCGAACCGCCGCACCAGCGGGGCGTGCCGGGCCGCCGCAGGACCCATCTCGGCGAGCACCGCCGACTCCCGAGAGGGGTGGTCCGATTCCTCCAGCAGGGCGGCCACCTCCTCCGCGAGCGGAGCCGCCGCCGGGCCCCATTCCTTGGCCGTGGCCAGGGCGGAGAGCATGCCGTCCTTCGGCCCGCGCAGCAGTTCGGTCAACGCGGGCAGGAACGGCTCGGCCTCGGCCGCGAGCAGGCCCAGCACATCGGGCAGCGCCGGGGAGAAGAGCCACCCGGCGCCGTAGCTCCGCGTGTCGGAGAGCCCGAAGCACGGTTGGTCGGCGCGCTTCAGCAGCAGCGGGACCACCCGCGGATCGCGGAGCCGGGCCAGCGCGAACAGCGCGGCCGCCCGCTCCTTGCCGGGCAGGCGGCGCTCCGCGGTGTCCTCCACCCGGGCGGCGCGCTCGGCCAGGGCGTCCGCCCACGGCGCCGCGGCCTCCCCGGCCACCGAGAGGATCTGGGCCGCCCGCGTCCGCCGCCTCGACCAGGGCTCCGCCAACAGCGGCCCGAGGGTGTCGGCCCATTCCTCCTCGGCGCCCCGGAACTCACCGACCAGCCCGGCGATGAGTTCCACCGCGCCCACCCGGGCCCCGGCCCGTCGGGATCCCAGCAACCGGCGGGCCAGATCCGCGCGGGCGTCGGGGCGGTCCGCCAGGGCGCCGGCGACGCGGTGTCCCAGCGCTCCGGTCAGCGCACGCTCGTCATCGATGTGATCGCCGTACATCGAACGCAGCCACGGCGGCCGGGGCACGTCACCGTCGACCGCGGCCACGGCCAGGCCCGCGGGGTCGTCCGGCAGGAGCAGCGGGCTGCGGAAGCCGATGGTCATCCGCGTGTCCACATCGCCCCGGTCGCGCAGGTCCAGCAGCCACCGCACGTCGCCCTGGCCGAACGCGACCCGCGCCTTCGCCTCCGGATGCCGGTCCGTGAGGGCGGCGGCGGCCTCCACCAGACTCAACCGGGTCACCTCATCGGGCTCGGTCTCCCAGCGGCGCCGGAGCACGGGGAGCATCTCGTCGGCCAGGGCCACCGCCCAGGACAGCACCGCCGCGGCCGAGGCGCGCACCGAGGCCTCGGCATCGTCCAGAAGGGCGACGACCTCCGGGAGCACGGCCTGCCAGGCGGACGGCCAGCCGGGATCCACGAAGCGCGGCCGCGCACACCACCCGCTCGACCCCAACTGCGCCACCAGTTCCAGTGCGTGGGAGCGCACCGCCACGGGCCGGTCGGCCGCGGCCGCCAGTCGCAGCAGGAACGGCAGCAGCGCGGGCGCCGCCGAGCAGATCTGACCGCCCTGGTGGTAGACGTTCGTGTCCAGGTCGAGGAGCGCCCGGTGGGCTTCGCGCTCGTCGCCGGTGAAGGCGGTGGCCAACAGGTCCGGCACGCTTTCGGCACTGCCGTAGACGTCCTCCAGGCCGTCCCACGGCACCTCGTCCAAGCCGTCCAACCCGGGGATGTGTCGGGCCTCGGTCATATTCGTTCTTCTTCGTTCCAGTAGAAGGGGTTCACCCCTCGATGCGGGCGATGGCCCCGCTCCCGGTGAGGACGCCCGGGCGCGCTGCGCCGTTCACACGGACGCGGTGACGCGGCCGCCGTCCCCGCCCGGAACCCGTACCGCCTCCCGGGCGGGCCGATCCCCGGCCGTCTTCGGCGGCGGTGCCCGACCACCGGCCCGCAGGTGCGTGGGCCGGCAGGGTCAAGTCCCCTGGAGTGGTGTAACTTTCGCGCGGGTGCGTTCTTTCAGGTCATCGTGATAGTTGGCTGGCACCGAGCGGCCACCGGGTAACGGCGGCCCGCTGACCGGGATGGCAGAGCCGCCGAGGGCGGCGGGGCACCGGCCCGGCGTGCGCAGGCGGCACTCATCCGTGAGCACAGGGCCGGAAAAGTTACACCACTCGGCGGGACACCATCGCCGGCAGGACGGCTTCCATTTCTGGGAACCGCCCCGGCGTCCCCTGCCACGGTCCACCGACCTCCCGAGTCCCGTTGGTCCGCACGCGCGGTCCGGCGGTGACGGGGCCCGGCCCCCACCGTTCCCGCGGGTCGACGCTGCTGAAAAATCCCGATCGGCCGGTGGCACACGGCACATCGCCCACTCCGCCGAGAAGAGGGCGAGTCCCGGTCATGTCGGCTTTGCGATCTTTCTCCACATTTGCAGCACCCGGCGACTTCCCTCCATCCCGGACACACCCTCGCCATCCACCCGAAACATTCTCAGAGTGATCTGCATCACGTCCATCACGGGCCTCAGGGGCAACAGACCGCAGGTAGTCTCGCGTTGACTTCCGGAGGACCGGATCTTGACGCTGCGCGCGATCCCTTTCATCCACATCCGCGTTAAAAGTTCCTGAGATCTGTTTCAAGTCCCCTGAAGCCCCACCCGCGCCACAAGCCCCGGGTTCTACGTTTTCCACACCAGTTCCGTGTGAACCCGGCGTATGCGTGCGGAGTCCTACAGATCACCCATTTTTCCCAGGTCGTTGCGTGGACCAGCGGAGGAGGCACAGTGACGCTCACCCAGACGGTGAACGCGACCCCGGGCATGCCGGAAGAGCCCACCGGAGCGACCCCCGACCCCTTGTCCATCGATGTGCGCCGTCGGGTGTCGGCGCTGGCCCGTACCCCCCGGCTGCTGGTCGCCTGCGACTACGACGGCGCCCTGGCCCCCCTGGACACCGACCACCGCCCCGACCGCCGCCCCCTGCCCGAAGCCGTCCGCGCCCTGCGCGAGCTGGCCGAACTCCCCGGCACCGTGTGCGCGGTCATCTCCGCCCGCCCCCTGCGCGACCTGGCCGCCCTGTCCCGCCTGCCCGGCGAGGTCCGCCTGGTCGGCGCGCACGGCACCGAGTTCGACACCGACCTGGCCGCGGACCCCTCCGCGCACGGCAAGGCCGAGGCCCTGGAGGTCCTGCGCGACCGGACCGACGCCACCGCCGTGCTGTACATGGGCGGCGGCGACGGCGAGGAACCGGTGTTCCTGCACCTGTCCGGCGCCGACGCCGGCATCCGGGTCGGGGACGCGGACGCGCCCTCGGTGGCCGCCCACCGGGTCGCCGACACCCCGGCCGCCGCCCACCTGCTGGCGCTGCTGGCCGCCGAACGCCGCTCCTGGGTGTTCGGCGAGCGCCCCACCCCGATCGAGCGCATGTCGCTGCTGTCCGACCGGGCCTCGGTGGCCCTGGTGGGCCCCGACGCCCGCCTGCTGTGGCTGTGCCACCCCGAACCCGACTCCCCGGCCCTGTTCGCCGAGCTGCTGGGCGGCCGCTCGGCGGGGGTGTTCGCGATCGCCCCCGCCCACCGGGGCCTGCCCCTGGGCCAGCGCTACGAGCCGGGCACCATGACGGTGCGCACCCGGTTCTCCCGGCTGGAGGTCATCGACTACCTGGCCGCCGACACCGCCCCGGGCCGCACCGACCTGGTCCGGGTCATCACCGGCACCACCCCGGCCGTGGTGGAGTTCGCCCCCCGCCCCGACTTCGGCCGCGCCCCGGTGCGCATCACCGCCAAGGACGACGGGCTGATCGTGGAGGGCGCCGCGTTCCCCCTCGCCCTGCACGCGCCCGGGGTGTCCTGGCGCATCGACCACGACGGCGTCGACGACATCGCCTACGCCACCGTGCAGCCCACCTCCGAACACCCCGTGGTGCTGGAGCTGCGCTGCGGCACCGACTCCCTGGCCGGGGCCGAGCGCCCCGAGGCCGAACGGCGCCGCACCGGCGAGGCCGAGTGGGCCGACTGGCTCAACGCTCTGGCCCTGCCCGAGACCGAGCGGCGGCTGGTGGCCCGCTCCGCGCTGACCCTGCGCGGGCTGTGCACCCCCACCGGCGGTGTGATGGCCGCCGCCACCACCTCCCTGCCCGAGGAGATCGGCGGCATCCGCAACTGGGACTACCGGTACTGCTGGCTGCGCGACGGCGCCCTGACCGTGCAGGCCCTGGTCGACCTGGGCTCCACCGCCGAGGCCGAGGCGTTCCTGGACTGGGTGCATCGCGTGGTGGCCGCCCTGCCCGGCCCCGAACTCCTCAAGCCCCTGTACTCGCTGCGCGGCACCGACCTGGGCCCCGAGGAGGTCGTGGAGTCCCTGTCCGGGTACGCCGGGTCCCGCCCGGTGCGGGTCGGCAACCTCGCCGACCACCAGGTCCAGCTCGACGTGTTCGGGCCGGTCGTGGAGCTCATCGCCCACCTGGCCCGGGCGCGCGGCCGCCTGGCCGACCGCGACTGGGACCTGGTCCGGGAGATGGCCCACGCCGTGGCCCGGCGCTGGCACGAGCCCGACCACGGCATCTGGGAGGAACGCGACGAGCCCCGCCACCGGGTCTACTCCAAGGTGATGTGCTGGCTCACCCTGGACCGGGCCCTGACCCTGGCCGCCGCGTACGGGCGTGCCCCCGATCCCGCGTGGGGGCCGTTGCGGGCCCGGATCGCCGCCGAGGTCGTGGAGCGGGGGTGGAACGCCGAGGTGCAGGCGTTCACCACCGCCTACGACGGCACCGATCTGGACGCGGCCTCGCTGCACATCGGCCTGTCGGGGCTGATCGATCCGTCCGATGCGCGGTTCCAGGCGACGGTGACCGCGATCGAGGCCGAGTTGCGCAGCGGGCCGACGGTGTACCGGTACCACCGCGACGACGGTCTGCCGGGTGGTGAGGGCGGCTTCCATCTGTGCACGGCGTGGTTGATCGAGGCCTATCTGGCGACCGGGCGGCGGGCGGAGGCGGAGGAGCTGTTCGCGCATCTGGTGGACTGCGCGGGTCCGACCGGTCTGTTGCCGGAGGAGTTCGATCCGGTGAGCGAGCGGGCGTTGGGCAACCACCCGCAGGCGTACTCGCATCTGGGTCTGATCCGCTGCGCCCGCCTCCTGGACCAGCACTGACCGGACCCGGACGCGACGAAGGGGCCGTGCCGCGGAACATCCGCGGCCCGGCCCCTTTGGCGCTCCCCGGGGATCGGGAGCGGGTGCCGCCGTCGACGCGGACCCGGGTCCGGTGACCGGGGCCCGGCACGGCGGAGGCCGCCGGCACCGCCGGCGGCCCCGACGCCCGTGTTCCCCACGCCCCGGCCGGGGTCAGCCGCGCACCCGCTCCGCGGCCAGCATCACCACGCGCTCCAGATCCTCGCGCGGCACCTCCTCGCCGTAGGCGATCGCGGTCACGTACAGCTCGCCCGGCAGCGACAGGTACAGGTGCCGGGTGCCGCCGTCCACCGTGCCCACGTACTCCAGGTCGCCGCCCAGGTCGTCGGACTCGTCCGTGTGGTAGGTGTCGACGTCCACGTCGATGTCCACCTCCCAGTTCATCTCCTCCTCGGCGCCCGGCACCGACACCACGTCGGGGCTCAGGCTCGGGTCGACGTTGAAGGTGAACACCAGCGTGAACGTGGCCGCGCCCGGGGTCCCGGTGCCGTCGCTGAACGAGCAGGTCAGCTGCTCGGCGTCGGCGAACCCCTCGACCTCGCCGCGCTCCTCGGCCAGCACGGTCCCCGGGGCGAGGTCCCCGACGACCTCCGCGGCCCCGGCCTCCGCACACGACTCCGGCAGCGCGTACCGCGCGGCCTCCTCCTGCTCCTCCTCGTCCTCCGGGCTCGGGCTCGCGCTCGCCTCCGGGCTCGGGGACGCCTCCCCGTCCCCGGAGAAGAGGTCGAAGTCCGTGTCGAACTCGTCGAACTCGACGACGTCACAGCCGACCAGGACGAATCCGCCGATCACGGCGGCGACGACGGCCGTGCCCAGGCACGACAGGGGGGAGGACGGGATCAGTCGCATGGGTGGCTCTCGATGTTCGGAAGGGGGCCGGACGAAAGGGGACGGTTCCGGCGGGGGACACAGGGAAACTTAGCAAGTCCGCCGCGGTCCGGCACAACAGGACGACGGGCGGCGGCCATGGGCATCCGGCGCCGTCCGCCCGGGGAACACGGTGAAGGGCGCCGGGACCGGTCCACCGGCCCTCGACGCCCTTCGCTCCGCTTGTCCCGGGGGCGGACCCCGGAGACCGCTAGAAGTTGATCATGTGCCCGGACAGCCCGTGCACGGCCTCCTTGACGGCCTCGCTCAGCGTCGGGTGGGCGTGGATGTTGCGCGACACCTCGTGGACGGTCAGGTCCCACTGCTGGGCCAGGGTCAGCTCCGGCAGCAGCTCCGTGACGTCGGGGCCGATCATGTGGGCGCCCAGGATCTCCCCGTACTTGGCGTCGGAGAGGACCTTGACGAATCCGCGGCTGTCGCCGATGCCGTGCGCCTTGCCGTTGGCCATGAACGGGAACTTCGCGACCTGCACGTCGAACCCGGCCTCGCGGGCCTCGTTCTCGGTGTAGCCGAAGCTCGCGATCTGCGGCTGGCAGTAGGTGGCGCGCGGGATGAACCTGTAGTCGATCTCCTGGGTCTCGGCCCCGGCGATGGTCTCCACCGCGACGATGCCCATGGCCTCGGCGGTGTGCGCCAGCATCAGCTTGGCGGTGACGTCGCCGATCGCGAAGATGTGCGGCACATTGGTGCGGCCCCGGCCGTCGATGGCGACGGCGCCCCGGTCGGTGAGCTCCACGCCGGTCTTCTCCAGGCCGTAGCCCTCGACGTTGGGCGCGAACCCGATGGCCTGGAGCAGCTTGTCGGCCTCCAGGACCTGCTGGTCGCCCTCCGTGGTGGTGACGGTGACCTTGACGTTGCTCCCGGTGTCCTCGACGCTCTCCACCCGGGTGGAGGTCAGGACCTTGACGCCGAGCTTCTTGTAGGCGCGGGCGAGTTCCTTGGAGACCTCCTCGTCCTCCAGGGGAACGATGCGGTCGAGGAACTCGACGATGGTGACGTCCACGCCGTAGTTCGCCAGGACGTAGGCGAACTCGACGCCGATGGCGCCCGCGCCGGCGATGATGATGCTGCCGGGCAGTTCGGATTCGAGGATCTGCTCCTCGTAGGTGACGACCCGCTCGGACAGCTGCGTGCCGGGCAGCAGCTTGGTGGAGGAGCCGGCGGCGATCACCGCGTGGTCGAAGGTGACGGTCTCGCTGGAGCCGTCGCCGCCCGCGACCTCGATGGTGTGGTCGTCGACGAAGGTGCCGCGCCCGTCGATCTCGGTGATCTTGTTCTTCTTCATGAGGAAGTGGACGCCCTTGACGCGGCCGTCCGCGACCTCGCGGCTGCGGCTGAACGCCTTGCCGTAGTCGAACTCGACCTTGCCGTCGACCTTGATGCCGAAGAGGTCGGCCTCGTTGGTGAAGAGGTGGGCCAGTTCGGCGTTGCGCAGCAGGGCCTTGGAGGGGATGCAGCCCACGTTGAGGCAGACGCCGCCCCAGTACTTCTCCTCGATGACGGCGGTGTTGAGGCCGAGCTGGGCGGCCCGGATCGCGGCGACGTAGCCGCCCGGGCCCGCGCCGAGAACGACCAGATCGAAGTGTCGCTGCCCCATGACGGGATCTCCTTGAGTGTGCTCGTGACTCACCCAGCGCGGTCGGCCTGCCGGGGTGTCGGATTGCCGAACGCCAGCCTAGTCGGGTCCGTGCTCCCTGTGGGCGACCACGGCCGCCCGCGCCGGTCGGCCCGCGGAACCCGGGGCCCACCTGCGCACTCCCCCGGAGCGGAGTCCGCAGCCGACGCGGCGCCGTCCGCTCCCACGGCCCGCCCGCCGACGCCGGCAGGGGCGCGGTCGGCCCCGGAGCCCGGGTGCTTCCGGGGGTGGGGGCGCTCGCCCGCCGACGGCTACCGGACCGGGTCCCACCGACCCGGCCCGTCCCCCTCAGGGAGCGGTGGGGAACTCGTAGTCCTCGGGGTGGAACTCGACGACCACGGGCTCGACGTCCTCCTCCTCGCGCGCCGTGTGGGCGTCGACGCAGGCCTGATCGCAGTCGTTGACCAGGGGCGGGCGTTCCTGTGGGGTGTTGAGGATGTCGTCGAGGATCTGCTCGCGCGGGTCCTCCCCGTCGGACGTGCCGTCGCCCCCGCCGCCGGCGGGCGCGGTGCCCTCGGCCGGCGGGCCGACGGGGCCCTGGGCGGGAGCCGTCGTGTCACCGCCGACCGCGGAATCGGCAACGGTCTCCTGGGGGGCGCTCTCCTCGGGGTCGGCGAGCAGCGACGTGGTGCGCCGTTCCCCTGTGCCCTGTTCGGGCTCGGTCTCGGTGACCTCGGCCGTGGCGGCGGGCGCGAACGCGTCGGCGACCTCCACCCCCAGGTAGGCGGTGCCGCCCACCACCAGCCCGGCGGCCGCCACCAGCACCGTCCGAGCCCCCCAGGGGCCGCCCCGCCCGGTGGCGGCGCCCTCCGCACCATCGGCGGTGTCCGCGGCCGCAACGGCCCCAGGACCCCCGTCCTCCCCGGCAGGACCGCCCGCCGCTACGGGCTCCTCGGCCGTGGGGGGCTCGGCGGAGACGGGTTCCGGGGTGGTGGTCTCGGTGGATTCGGTCATGGGGGCTCCGGTTTCGGGGGGTCGGGGGATGCCGGGCGTGCCGCGGCGCGCCCGGGTGCCGCCCTCGGCGGCGGGGTCTCACAGGCCGGACACGGTCCCGGGCGGGGGCGGCCACTTCCAGCGCGGCGCCCACGCCCAGCTGTCCGACACCCCCGGCGGCAGCGGCGGCATCAGGTGCGCTCCCGGCGGGCGGCCGTCGTCGGGCGGGACGTACCCCCGGGGTTCGGGTTGCCGCCCGGGGACCGGCCACGGCTCGGGCTCCTGCTCGGCGAGCGGCCACGGCTCCGCCTGCTGCTCGGGGTGCTGCTCGGCGAGCGGCCATGCCTCGGCCTGCTGCCCGGACGGCTGCTCGGGCTGCGGTGCGGGCTCGTCCGCCCACCCCACCGCCTCCCGCGGGTACGCCTCCGCCCACGGACCGTCCGGCGGCTCCTCCTGCGGGGCTCCGCCCAACAGGTCGTCCGACTCCGGTTCCAGGGCCGGGAACGTCGACGACAGCGGACCCGAGTCGACCTCCTCGAAGTGCGCCGCCACCCCGAAGTGCCGGGGCGGCCGGTGCGCGCCGGTGTCCCCGTGTTCGATGGCCGGCGCCAGCGGGTGGCGCACCGATCCGGCCGGGTGCATCCGCGACCACCACCCGGTGGCCTCGTCCGGGTGCAGTTCCTCGACGATCGTCAGGCTGCCCGGGATGTGCGCGTGGCGCCGCCCCGCCCGCCACGAGTGGGCGAGCGTCTGCGGTTCCAGCACCAGTACCCGCTCCCCGTCGACGAAGGGGATGTCGGCCGGGCACGCCTCGTTGCCGACCCAGGTCCCGTCCCCGCCGACCAGGTCCCATTCACCGCGCACCACGTCCGCCAGCGGGTCCGCGGTGCCGTCCAGACAGGCGGCGGTCCACCGCGGGTCGGGCCGGGTGCCGGGCAGCCGCTGCCCCTCCTTGCCGATGAGCGCGTCGGCCAGCAGCGTGTGCAGCTGGAAGTTGTCGCCGATGCCGTCGAACCGGACCCGGAACCCCCGCCAGGAGGCCCGGTCCAGCACCAGCAGGGTGTCCGCCTCGGCCATCCGCAGGAGTTCGCCGACCTCGGCGAACTCGGGCAGCCGGGTGGAGAGGGCGTGCACGATCTGGCTCAGCCCCTCCAGGGCGCCGGAGTCGGCGCGCACGGCCGCCCGCACCTGGGTGTCGCCGAGCATGGCCTTGGCGGCGAGCCCGTAGCGCAGGCAGGTCCACCAACCGACGGTGGCCAGGGGCGCGTTCTCGCCCAGGACCTCCTCGACCCGCTGTTCCTCGGCCTCGCCCACCTGGCTGGGGTGCGGCGGAGCGCCGCCGCCGGTCTTGTCCCAGGCGTGCATGAACGCGGCCGCGGCCTGCCCGTAACTGCCGAGCTGGCGCAGCACCTCCAGCCCCACCTGTCCGGCGGGCGCCCCGGCCTCCACCAGCGCACCGGCCAGCACGGCGAGGTCGGCGGCGATGTCGGCCACGGATTCACAGTCGGACAGCACGGGGGCCAGCGCCTGCATGGCGACGGCCAGCTCCTCCTGCGGGACCTGCGAGGAGAGCCGGAAGACGTCGTGCACGGCCGCGGGAAACCCGGGCGCCTGTTCAGCGGCGGTGTCGAGCACACGTTGGAACGCGGCACGGAACTCTTCAGTCACCCGAGAATCCTTCCATATCACCCCGTATTGTCCGTGGTCCGGATGCATACGTCCACATCAGGACACCCATGAGCAAAGCAGACGGGTGACGGGACCGGGGAAACCGGCGCGGATCAGAGCTCGACGAACCGGACTCCGCGCCCCTCGGGTTCCAGGAACGCCAGGGTGCGCTCGCCCTCGGCGGCGACCGCGTCGCGGTCCGCGGCGGAGATCGGTCCGAACAGGCCGACCTCCAGGTGGGGCGCCGACCCCTGGGTGCGCACCACCTTCCAGGAGGCGCTCACGAACCCGTCCACCAGGACCGTTCCCGGGGGCATGCCGTTGCGGGAGGCCAGCCGGGGCCGGTGTTCGTGCGGCAGCACCCGGCTGCGGTCGGCGTGGCCGCGCAGGATGTTGTCGAAGTCGTAGAGGAAGCGGACCGGGGCGTCGACGTCCTCGCCGGGCCGGGGCGCGTCGGGGAGGTCGAACAGGACGGTGCCGTCCTCGGCCCGCAGTTCGACGAGGCGGTCCCGCAGGCCGTCGAAGACCGGTTTGAACCGGGTGAGCGAGGACCACGCCTGCATGTCCTTGACGCCGGCGGGACCGAACGCCGCGAGGTAGCGCAGCACCAGGCCCTCGGGGTCGGGGTCGGCGTCCATGGCCAGCCCGGTCCAGGTGTCGGCGGGCGCGAACGCGGGCGCCCCGGCGGCGCCCCACACCCCGCGCGGGGGGATCTGCACGAAGGGGAGTCGGTCCTTGACCGCCTGCGCGAGGTGTTCGCCGTTCACCTGCGGCCACCGCTCGGCCAGGACTTCGGCCAGGTCGCGCGGGGTCATGGGGCGGGCGAGGAGGAGGTCGTACCCGGCGCGGGCGATGGCGTCGAGGTCCATGCCGCGGGTGGCCTGGCCGTGTCTGCTGCCGGAGAACCCGCGGTCGATGGCGGGCTGCACGGTGGGGCGCAGGAAACGGCAGTCCTGCGGGGTGACGAGGTGGATGGTGCCGCGCATGAGGGTGACGCGGACCAGCTCCCCGTCGGTGAGCATGCGGCCGACCCGGTGGGGGTCCAGGCCCTCGATACGGTTCTCCAGGCCCAGGTACCAGGTGTGGGTGGTCTGTGCCTGGAGGCCGACCAGGCGGGTGACCACGTCCGCGACGGGCAGGTCGGTGCGGGCGAGGAGGAGCTGCCGGTCGAGTGTGGCCCGGTTCAGCGCGCGATTGCTGAGGACGGTCCCGGCCATGGACGGCTCCCTCGAAGGACTCGGCGGCGGGCGTTCCCCGCACTGTACCGCCCGCCCCCGACATTCCCGGGGGCGCCGCGGTCCGCGCCGGAGGCCGTCCACGGGCCGGGGTGGCGGGGTGGCGGGATGCGCAGGCGGGGACGGACCGTGGATTCGGGGGGTCGTGTTCCACCGGCGCCGGGGCATGCTCCCCCCGAATCCACTCCGGCCCGTCGGCCCCGCCACCGCCGCCACGACCGGCCCGCGGACGGGCCCTCCGGTCTCGGTCACGGACACCATCGGACACCGGCACCGACCGCGTGACGGCAAGGACCCGGACCCCGCCCACCACGAGAGCGGCGAGCACCAACACCACCGCCGCCAGGACCGGCCCGCGGACTCCGACCGCGGCGTAGGCCGCTCCGCCCAGCACCGGCCCGGCGATCGCGCCCAGGTTCAGGGCCACCGTCGCGAACGAGCCGCCCATGGTGGGCGCATCCGTCGCACGCGCCATGATCCGCGCTATCAGGGTGCTCCCCACCGCGA
This sequence comes from Nocardiopsis sp. CC223A, assembly GCF_030766825.1. Taxonomy (GTDB): domain Bacteria; phylum Actinomycetota; class Actinomycetes; order Streptosporangiales; family Streptosporangiaceae; genus Nocardiopsis. The sequence goes on along the minus strand of NZ_JASFDV010000019.1, from coordinate 404 downwards.
ACGACAGCGCCCCCTGGACCGGGGTCAGCGCCACCACCGCGACCGGGTGGGTCGCGGCGGCGGCGAGGAGCCCCCAGCCCAGGAGCAGACCGACCCCGCCCCACACGAGAAGCGGCCGCCAGTGCCGGTCCGCGAGGCGTCCCGACACCCGCACCCCGGCGAAGGCCCCGGCGCCGAACAGCGCCAGCACGACCGGCACCGCGGCCGGGGCCGCTCCCGCCGTGTCGGTGACCAGCGGGGCGAGGTAGGTGAACACGCAGAACGTCGCCCCGTTGACGAGCACCGCGAGCAGCAGGACGACCTGGAGCCGGGCACGGCCGAGCACCGCGAACTCGGCACCCGGACCCGGTGTTCCGGCGCGGGGCCGGCCGCCGCGGCCGGCGGTGCCGCCGCGCTCCATGGCG
>NZ_JASFDV010000018.1 GCF_030766825.1 Nocardiopsis sp. CC223A | reverse complement strand
CGCGTCGGCGGCGCCGCCGCGGCGCGACGGCGCACCGGTGGACTGCTGGTCGCGGTCGGAGCGGCCCGGGTTCAGCGGGTCGTACTCCTGATCGGGCCGGGGGGCGTAGCGGGGGGTGCGGAACTCACCGGTCGAGGGCCCCGTGCGCCGGGGACCGGACGCCTCGGACTCGTTCCACGAGGAGGCCTCCGGCCGGGCGCGGCGGCCGCGCGCGGGGCCGCCGCGCGGGTCGTAGTCGTGACCGCTGTCGCGGTCGGCACGTCCACGATAGGGATTTTCGGGGTAGTCATCCCTGTCGTTCATGATTCTCCCTGGCTGGAGCGGACGATCTCGCCCGGGGGCCGGCCTGTCGACCGTTCCTGGTCCAAGGCGCTCTGTAGGAGGACCGTGGCCGCCGCCTGGTCGATGACCGTACGGCGGGCACGTCCGCCCTTGGCGCCCTTCTTACTGAAGGAGGCTCCGGAGAGCAGATGTCCCTGCGCGGTCACCGTGGTGAGGCGTTCGTCGACCAAGCGGACGGGGACGGGGTGCAGGAGTCCGGCCAGCGCCGTCGCGAACTCCCGGGCCGACCGGGCGGCCGGCCCCTCCTCTCCTGACAGAGAGGCAGGGTAACCCACGATGACTTCCCGCGCCTCCTTCTCCAGTACCAGCAGGGCGATCCGGTTCTTGTCGCCCCTGCCGCGGGGGACCGTCTCCAGGGGGCTGGCGAGTGTACCGGAGGGGTCGCTGACGGCCACACCGATGCGAGCGTTGCCCGGGTCGACGGCCAGGCGGACACCGTTCCTCACGAGGAGCGCCCCCCGGCTCGGGGGAGGCGGCACGGGCGGGCCGTCCCGGTACGGGTACGGCACCGCGATGGGAAAATCCTCGACACGGTGGTCCTGTTCGTCAGGTGGATCGCGGGAAGGTTCCGCGCAGACAGCCGTGTGATCGGCTGTGACGCGCCACAGTATGCCCGATTCGATGACCGCACGCAGCCCGGGTCACACGGAGTGGGCGCCGGTTCACGGTCCGGGCGTTCGGTCCGCCGCTGCACGGGATGCGGGGCGGCCGTGGAGGCCGCATCCGAGTCTAAGTCACACGAATCCCCCATCACGGCGTCCGATCGCACGCACACGACCGGGGCCGGGCGCGCGGACGACCCCGTTCGCCCGAATCATCACAGGTCGTGATACTACCCGGCGTTGTATGTCACGGTACGTAACCACGCCCGTGTTGCGAAGACCACGCCGGGGACGGCGACCGGGTGAGGGTCGCCGTCCCCGGCGTGCAGAGGGTGTCTAGGCGCTCGCGACGCGGGCCTCGACGGCGCGGAGGGCTTCGTCGACCTTGCTCGCGTCGGTGCCGCCGCCCTGGGCCATGTCGGGCTTGCCGCCGCCACCGCCGCCGAGCGCGCGGGCCGCCACGCCCACCAGGTCGCCGGCCTTGATCCCGGCCTTCTGCGCCGCCTTGTTCACCGCGATGACCACGACCGGACGGTCCTTGGGCACGGCGGTCAGCGCCACCACTGCGGGCTCGGCCTCGCCCAGGCGGCCGCGCACGTCGGCGGCCAGGGCGCGCAGTTCGTCGCCGCCGGTGCCCTCGGGGGCCTGTTCGGCCACGACCAGCGCCGGGCCGTGGCGGCGGGCCTTCTCCGCGATGGCACCCGCGGCCTGGAGGACCTGCGCGGCGCGCAGCTTCTCGATCTCCTTCTCCGCGGCGCGCAGCCGGGAGATCACGGCGTCGATGCGCTCGGGCAGTTCCTCGCGCGGCGCCTTGAGCTGCTCGGACAGGCGACCGACCAGCGCCGACTCCTTGGACAGGCGCTTGAACGCGTCCACACCGACCGCCGCCTCGACCCGGCGCACGCCGGAACCGATGGAGGACTCGCCCAGGAGCTTGACGATGCCCAGCCGCGCGGTGGAGGGCACGTGGGTGCCGCCGCACAGCTCGACGGAGTAGTCGCTCATCTCCACGACGCGGACGCGGTCGCCGTACTTCTCGCCGAACATGGCCAGGGCGCCCATCTTGAGGGCCTCGTCCAGGCTCTTCTCCTCGGTGCGCACCGCGATGTCGCCGGACAGGACGGTGTTGACCTCCTCCTCGACCTCGGACAGCCGGGACTCGCCCAGGGCGTTGTCGGCCGTGAAGTCGAAGCGCAGGCGGCCCGGGCTGTTCTCCGAACCGGCCTGGCCCGCCGAGGGGCCCAGCGCGTTGCGCAGCGCCGAGTGGATGAGGTGGGTGGCCGAGTGGGAGCGCTCGATGGCGTGCCGGCGGCCGCCGTCGATCGCCGCGTGCACGGTGTCGTCCACGGTGATCTCGCCCGAGCGGACGGTGCCCCGGTGGACGAACAGGCCGGGCAGGGGCTTCTGGACGTCCTCGACGTCGACGATCCCGCGCCCGTCGACGGTGAGCGTGCCGGTGTCGGCCAGCTGGCCGCCGCTCTCGGCGTAGAACGGGGTGCGGTCCAGGACGACCTCGACCTTCTCCCCCTGGCGTGCGGCGGGCGAGGAGACCCCGCCGACCACGATGCCCTTGACCGTCGACTCGCTCTGGGCGTCGGTGTAGCCGAGGAAGTCGGTGGTGCCCGCGCCTTCGAGCAGCTGCGCGTACAGGGAGATGTCCGCGTTGCCGAGCTTCTTGGACTTGGCGTCGGCCTTGGCGGTGTCCTTCTGCCGCTGCATGAGCTCGCGGAAGGACGTCTCGTCCACGGTCAGGCCCTGCTCGGCCGCCATCTCCAGGGTGAGGTCGATGGGGAAGCCGTAGGTGTCGTGGAGCTGGAAGGCGTCGGAGCCGGAGAAGACGGTGCCGCCCGCGTGCCGGGTGCGCTCGGCCGCCCGGGAGAACAGGGCGGTGCCCGCGCGCAGGGTGTCGGCGAAGTTCTTCTCCTCGGTGTCGATGACACCGTGGATGACGTCGGCCTTGTCGAGCAGGTCGGGGTAGATGTCCTTCATCGCGTCGATGCTGACCGCGGTGAGGTCGTGCATGTACCCGGTGTCGGTGCCCGAGAGCAGGCGCATGTTGCGGATGGAGCGGCGCAGGATGCGGCGCAGGACGTAGCCCGCCTTCTCGTTGCCGGGCTTGACGCCGTCGCCGACCAGCATGACGGCGCTGCGGACGTGGTCGGCGACCACGCGCAGCAGGACGTCCTTCTCGTGGTCGTCGCCGTAGCGGACCCCGGCCAGCTCGGCGGCGCGGTGCAGGACGCGGCCGATGATGTCGGTCTCGTAGATGTTGTCGACGCCCTGTAGGACAGCGGCCAGGCGCTCCAGGCCCATGCCGGTGTCGATGTTCTTCTTGGGCAGCTCGCCGAGGATCGGGAAGCCGGACTTGTCGCCGCCCTCACCCCGCTCGTACTGCATGAAGACGAGGTTCCAGATCTCGATGTAGCGGTTCTCGTCCGCCTCGGGGCCGCCCTCGGCGCCGTACTCGGGGCCGCGGTCGTAGAAGATCTCGGAGCAGGGGCCGCAGGGGCCGGGGACGCCCATCGACCAGTAGTTCTCCTCCATCCCCATGCGCTGGATGCGCTCGGGGCGCACGCCCACCTTGTCGCGCCAGATCGATTCGGCCTCGTCGTCGTCGAGGTAGACGGTCACCCACAGCTTCTCGGGGTCGATGCCGAAGCCGCCCTCGGCCACCGGGGTGGTGACCAGCTCCCACGCCAGCGGGATCGCCTGCTCCTTGAAGTAGGCGCCGAAGGAGAAATTGCCGAGCATCTGGAAGAAGGTGGCGTGCCGGGAGGTCTTGCCCACCTCCTCGATGTCCTTGGTGCGGATGCACTTCTGGACGCTGGTGGCGGTCTCGTACGGCGGAGTGCGCTGGCCCAGGAAGTAGGGCTTGAAGGGGACCATGCCTGCGGGCACCAGCAGCAGCGTGGGGTCTTCGGCGATGAGGCTTGCCGAGGGCACCACGGTGTGTCCGTTCTTCTCGAAGAAACTGAGGAAGCGGCGCGCGATCTCTGCCGTCTCCATTGATGCCCTCCTGTGCTCGGCTCCGCCGCCCTCGGCGGGCCCGTCCCTGCCCGGGACCTGATTGCGCGTGGTCGAACGGTGGCCCCATGGTAGGGGGACGACCACACGGATGCCTGTGGTTTTCTCCTGCGCGGCCGACCCCGGCGGGGGCGGCCGATCCGGGCCCCGTCCTGTTGACGACAATGCCGGGACCTCGGTTGTTCCAAGGCTATCGCCGTCGGGCACCGGGAGGCGCCGGGTCGGCGGGACCCGTGCGGGGTCGGCGCCGCCCGGCGCCTCCCGGAAGCGCTCATGCGCCCGGGTAGGGCGGCTGCGGGTATCCGTACGGCGGGTGCCCCGGGACGGGGCCCGGGAGCGGGGCCGCCTCGTTGCGGTAGAACCGGGCGCTGGCCGGGACGCAGATGAGGATGATGTTGGCGATGGTGAAGATGTTGGCCATGCGCCGGAAGCTGTCCGCGGTGGGTGGTTCTGCGGATGTCGAGGACGCCCCCACGGCGGCGAGGAACATGTACGCGAGCGCCAGGATGTGGAAGCCCAGGATGGTCCAGCGGACCGCCGGGTGGCGGCGCCCGGCCAGGATCGCGAGCACCAGGGAACCGACACCGTAGGTGCCGAAGATGCCCAGGCCGAGGACGATGCCGAGGGGGTCCTCGCGCCCGATGACGACGGAGAAGGCGGCGGCGAACAGCAGGCCGAACGCGGCGCCGATGAACATCAGCACCCGGACGGTGATGACCGTGCCCGGCATGCGCGGGGGTCCGGGCGCGTACACCGGGGGCGGGTGGCCGTGGCCGTCCGCCGGGTAGGGCGCGTACGGAGCGCCGGGATGGGTCGGATACGCGGGGGGCGCGGCACCGTGGCCCGACGACGGGTACGGGGCGGGCACCACCGGAGGGGACCCGTACACCGAGGACCCGGAATCATGACCCGACCCCGGACCGGACACGGACGGATACGCGGCAGGCGCGGCACCGTGGCCCGACGACGGGTACGGGGCGGGCACCACCGGAGGGGACCCGTACACCGAAGACCCGGAATCATGACCCGACCCCGGACCGGACACGGACGGATACGCGGCAGGCGCGGCACCGTGGGGCGGTGCGGGGCCGAACGCGGGCTGGGGGCCGGAGGCGGGCTGCCGTGGGGGGTCGGGGTTCATGCCGGGCCTTTCGGTGGTACCGGGTTCCGGATCCACACCCTACAGAGGGTTTCCGACAAGTCACGAAAAGCCCCTGTCAGGGGCGGTCCGCCCCCGTCTCCCGGGCCCGGCTCAGTCCCCGGGGAGGGCGCGGTCCTCTCCCGGGGGGAGGGTACGGGAGCGGCGGGGCGCGTAGGTGCGCAGCAGCTCCTCCTCCTGCTCGCGGACGGCCTCGGCCAGGTCCTCGTTCAGTTCGCGCAGCGCGCCCCGGTACTCGCCGACCCGGCCCTCCACCCGCTCGGCGATGCCGCCGGGGGTGAGCGCCCGCCGGGCCTGGTGGACACGGTGCACGGCGTAGCCACCCAGGGCGGCGCCCGCGGCGAGGTAGAGCAGTCGCCGGATCACCGGTTCTCCTTCCGGCGGCGGCCGCGCACGACCGCCAGGGCGCGGCGCTGGCCCAGGACCCGGCGGACCCCGTAGGACAGCGAGGCCGCCTTGACGAGCGGGCCGGTGACCACCGAGCGGGTCAGCGCGGTCATGGTGGCCACGTCCTCGGTGGTGGCCTGGGCGTTGGCGGTGATCTCCTCGACGCGCTCCAACGAGGTGTTGGCGCGTTCGACCGTGGCGGCGACGTCGTCCATCAGGGGCGGGGTGCGGTCGCCCAGTTCCGAGACGACCCTGGTCGCGGCGTTGATGAGCTTGATCAGTTTGACGAGCGCCACGCAGATGAACGTGGCCAGCACCGCCCAGACCACCGCGGCGACGAGCGCGGCGACCTCTCCTCCGGTAAGCATGCGGGCTCCGTAAGGCGGATAGGGGTTACTTCTGAGGGTCTGTGTGCGACGCTGCCCCCGCGCGTCGCGCCGGAGAGCGTCGGGGGCCGCCCGCCGTCGGCCGCGCTCCGGGGTGAGGGCGTCCGAACCGACGGGTTCCGGCCGACCATATCGCGTCGGGCAGACGGACGTGCGCGGGCCTCGCCGTGCGCGGCCCGACCGGCCGCCGGCCGGTGGCCGGTGCAGGACTCGGGCGTCGACTCCACTCCCCGTTTTCGGGAGAATGACCATGGAGCGGGATCTTCACTACGATGTCCGGACACTCCGCCGCCCCGTCGGCCCAGAAGCATCGCGACAGGACACCCATGAGCCCTCGTTCTCCCCGAGAGATCTCCGTACTGGTACCGGAGCACCTTCCCCCGCTGTATCCGGACGACCCGACGCGGATAGGCCCCTACCTCGTCCTCGGACGGCTGGGGCAGGGGGCGTCCGGAACGGTCTACGCCGCGGTGGACGCGGCCTCGCCCACCGCGGGCGAGCGGCTGGTCGCGGTGAAGGTCGTCAAGACCCCGGCCGGGGAGTCCGAACGCGAGGCGCTGGTGCGGCGGCTGACCGCGCTGGCGCAGGTGGACCCGGCGCGCGTGGTGGTACCCCTGGCGTTCGACGGCCGGGCCGACCGACCGTGGCTGGCGATGCCGTACATGGAGGGGCAGCGGCTCTCGCACTTCATCACCAGGCGCGGCGGCCTGGGCACCGGCAAGCTGCTGGCGCTGGCCGTGGGCCTGGCCGAGGGGTTGTCCGCGCTGCACGCCCGGGGCATCGCGCACGGGTCGCTCAACCACGAGCGGGTACTGCTGGAGTCGCACGGGCCGCACATCATGGACTGCGCGGTCGCCGACGCCCACACGAGCGGTTCGGGCGCCACGTGGCTGAGCCCGGAACGGTACCGGGGCGCGGCGGCCTCCCCCGCCGCCGATGTGTTCGCCTGGGGAGCGGTCACCGCCTACGCGGGCACCGGGCGGCTGCCGTTCGGCCCGGGTGAGCCCGAGGAGATCGCCGGGCGCGTCGCGGCCGGGGAGCACAACCTGACCGGGCTGCCCAAGGGGCTGGTGCCGCTGGTGTCCCGGTCCCTGGACCCCGATCCGGCCGCGCGGCCCAGCCTGCATGAGGTGATCGGCTCGGTCCTGGCCGTCTGGCAGCGGGAGAACGGCCGCGAGAGCTCCGGGCCCCCCGACCGCGAGGAGGTGGCCGTCCTGATGGAGCGCGAGTGGCGGGCGGTCGAGCCGGACCAGCGGGTGCCGAGGGTGATCCGGTTGGAGGGGCGTCCGCCGCGGCGGCGCTCCCAGCGGGTGCCGCTCATGGTGGGCGCCGGCGCGCTCGTCGCGGTGCTGGTGGGCGCGGGCGTATGGGGGGTGTCCCGGCTGGTGGGCCCCTCCGACGACGAGGCGCTGGTGGTCGACACCGCCGAGGAGGACGCCTCCCCCGCACCTTCCCCTGAGGAGGAGCCCCGGACGCTGGTGGTGCGGTTCGACCCCGCCGAGCAGGAGGACGTCGTGGAGGGGCCGTGGGTGTACACCCCGGTGGACCGCGAGGACGAACCGCAGCGCGGCCGGGGCGTGCCCACCCACCAGGACTGGGCGGCGGAGTGGGAGGAGGCCGGGGAACCGGCCGCCGCCGTGATCGACCCCGAGGCCGAGGTGCTGTGCGCCAAGTTCTGCGCCGCCCCCGACCACGTCTTCCTGGACGAGGAGGGGCGCGGCACCTGGGAACTGACCGGCCGGGACTTCATCGACTACCTGTCGTGGGGGCCGGTGGTGATCGTGGAGGTCACCTTCGCCGAGGAGGAGGCCGCCGAGGGTGAACCGCGGGAGATCGTCCAGGTCACCGAACTGTTCACCGACTAGTCGGTACCCTTTTCGGCCCTCCGTTCCGCCCGTCCGCCGCCCTCGACGAACGGCCCACGGCCACGAACCACCCGCTCACGGACGGCCTGCGGCCGGCGCCCCCTCCCTTGGCCGTGCTCGGGCACCCGGGGAACGGGAACCCTCGGCCCCACACCCACATCCCCGCCCGCCCGTCGCCGCCCGCCGCCCTCGACGAACGGCCTGCGGCCACCGGCCGTTCCTCGAAGACGTCCGCTTCGGACCTCCAGCACCCCGTGGACGCCCTGGCCCGGGTCGGATCAGGGGTCCTGGGCGTCGGGGCGGCCGCCGCGCAGGACTTCCTTGATGCGGCGCAGCACCTCCGAGACACGGCGTTCGGCGCCGTGCTCGGTGGGGCGGTAGTACTCGCGGCCCACCAGGCCCTCGGGGGCGTGGACCTGGGGGGCGACACCGCCGGGGTGGTCGTGGGCGTAGAGGTAGCCCTTGCCGTGGCCCAGCTCCTTGGACCCCTTGGAGTGGCCGTCGCGCAGGTGGCGCGGGACCGGCCCGGCCCGCCCGGCGCGGACGTCGGCGATGGCCTCTCCGATGGCGCTGATCACCGCATTGGACTTGGGCGCCACACTGATGTGGATGACGGCCTGGGCCAGGTTGATGCGCGCCTCGGGCATACCGACGAGCTCGACCGCCTGCGCGGCGGCGACGGCCGTCTGGAGCGCGGTGGGATCGGCCATGCCGACGTCCTCGCTGGCGTGCACGACGATGCGGCGGGCGATGAACCGGGGGTCCTCCCCCGCCTCGATCATGCGGGCCAGGTAGTGCAGGGCGGCGTCGGGGTCGCTGCCGCGCATGCTCTTGATGAACGCGCTGACGACGTCGTAGTGCTGGTCCCCGGAGCGGTCGTAGCGCACGGCGTGGCGGTCCACGGCCCGTTCGAGGTGGGCGGCGGTGATCTCGACCGGCTCGGCGGCGGGCGGACCGGCCACCAGGGCCGCGGCCTCCAGGTAGGTGAGGGAGCGGCGGCCGTCGCCGCCGGCCAGCCGGACCAGGTCGTCGGCGGCCTCGCCGGTGAGTGTGTAGCGCCCGGCCAGGCCGCGCTCGTCGGCGAGCGCCCGCTCCAGCAGGGTGTGCACGTCCGCGTCGTCCAGGGACTCCAGGGTGAGCAGCAGGGAGCGGGACAGCAGCGGGCCGACCACGGAGAAGAAGGGGTTCTCGGTGGTCGCGCCGATGAAACTGACCCACCGGTTCTCCACGGCGGGCAGCAGCGCGTCCTGCTGGGTCTTGTTGAACCGGTGGACCTCGTCGACGAACAGCAGGGTGCGGGTGCCGTTCATGCCCATCCGGCGGCGGGCCTCCTCGATGACCGCACGCACGTCCTTGACCCCGGCGCTGACCGCGGACAGCTCCACGAAACGGCGCTTGGTGGCCCTGCTGACCACGGTGGCCAGGGTGGTCTTGCCCGTCCCGGGCGGGCCCCACAGGAACACGGACATGGGTGCGTCGTCCTCGACCAGGCGGCGCAGCGGGCTGCCCTCGCCCAACAGGTGGCCCTGGCCCATCACCTCGTCAAGGGTGCGCGGCCGCATGCGCACGGCCAGCGGTTCCTGCCCCTTGGCCGCCTCGGCCCCGGCATCGTCGAACAGAGTTGCAGACACCCGTCCAGGGTAGGCGGTGGCGGTGACGTTCGCGGCCGGTACGGCGCCGCGGCCCGGGAGCCGCCCTCAGGCGGCCGGGCGGCGCATCCGGGCGACGAGGAGGGCGATGTCGTCGCCGCGCCCGGCGGGGGCCATCTCGGCCAGGACGTGGGCGGCGCCCTCGGGGTCCTCGCAGTGCTCGACCAGGGCGGCGCCGACCTTGTCCAGGCCGACCTCCATGAGCACGTCGGTGCTCTCCACCAGCCCGTCCGTGCACAGCAGCAAAGTGGTGCCCGGGTCCAGGACCCGTGCGGTGACCGGGTAGACCGTGTCGGGCAGCACGCCCAGCGGCGGCCCGGTCTCGGGTCCCCACACCTCGTAGCCGTCGGGGCCGGCCAGGATGGCCGGCGGCTGCCCCGCCCAGGCGGCCTGCATGGCGCCGGTGGCCCGCTCCAGGACCAGGTAGCCGCAGGTGGCGAAGACGATCTCGCCGGTGTCGGTGAGCAGCCGGTTGGTCTCGCCCAGGACCACGCCGGGGTCGGACTGGTTGCTGGCGTAGGCGCGGAAGGCGGCTCGGATCTGGCCCATGGCGGCGGCCGCCTCCACACCGTGGCCCTGCACGTCGCCGACCAGCAGGCCGACCCGGCCCTCGGGCAGTTCGACGACGTCGTAGAAGTCGCCGCAGATGCGCCAGTCCGCCCGGGAGGGCAGGTACTTGGTGGCGATGTCCAGGTCGGGGAAGCTGGCGACCTCGCGGGGAAGCATGCGCCGCTGCACGGCGTCGGCCAGCTCCAGCTCGGCCTGCTGGGCCTTGATGCGCTGGAGCGCCTGGCCGGCCAGCCCGGCGAAGGTGAGCATGAGGGCGCGCTCGTCGCGGCTGGCGTGGTGGGGGCGGTCCCACACCATCTGCCAGACGCCCAGGGCGACCTTGCCGTCGCCGAAGATCGGCACGGTCGCCCAGGCCTGGGACTTGGAGTCGTTGCGGCGCATGAGGTCGGCGGCGGCGGGGAAGCGGCTGACCACCTCGGAGCGGCTCTCGAAGAAGCGGGGCTGGCGGTCCTGGATGACGGCGCCCATGGGGAAGTCGGTGTCGTAGGCGCTGCGGCCGTCGATGAGGGCGTTGTTGCCGCGGCCGCGGGCTCCGGGCGAGGTGCGCAGCATCCCGTTCTCCACGTACATGGCGGTGGCCTTGTAACCGCCGAAGATCGGCAGGAACTCCTCGCTGAGCAGGTCCATGACCTTGTCGACGGTGGTGGCCGAGACGAGCTTGGACGACAGCTCGGTGACCAGGCGGCCGTGCTCGGCCTCGGTGCGGCGGCGGTCGGCCAGGCGGCGCACCAGCTGGACGTGCTCGGTGACGTCGTCGACGATGCCGACGAGGCGGTCGGGCTCGCCCGGCACGAACCGGGCGCGCACGTGCAGGGAGCGCTCGTCGCCGAGGCGGTCGAAGACCCGGAAGCGCTGCTCGTAGTCGCGTCCGGCGAAGGAGGCGGCCATGGCGTCGCGGACCCGGGCGATGTCGTCGGGGTGGACGCGCTCCAGGATGCGGTCCAGCTCGCGGTCCTCCCCGGCCAGCAGCGAGCCGAGCGGGGTGGGGCCGAAGAGTTCGTGCAGTCGGCCGCTGCCCAGGTCCAGGCTCCACAGGACGGAGTCGGAGTTGTCGGTGCGCAGCTCACCGATGACCCGCAGGTCGGTCTCCTCGGTGGACAGCACGTGTACGAGCACCACGGCGGACCCGGCGTCCACCGGCAGTACCTCGGCCTCGGCCAGGCGGGCGGCCTTGGCGGTGACGGAGATCCGCAGGCGGCGGAGCGGTCGGCCGTTCGGGGACGTGCGGTGGGTCAGGGACTCCTGGTGGAAGCGGGCGGCGCGGCCGTCGTCCCCGTCGAGCAGGTCGTACCAGCGACGGCCCGCCAGGTCGTCGGCCGCACGGTCGACGAGTGCGCGGAAGGCGTGGTTGGCGTGGCGGATCGAGCCATCGGCCGCGGTGAGCACCATGGGCTCGGGCGCGTGCAGGAACGCCCCGGCCAGCGCGCCCTCCGCACCACCACCTACAGCACGTTCTTCGTTCACGGACTCAATCCTCATGTCGTCTCGGACGTCACACCCGTGCCCGGGCACGGTCACCCCTGCGGACATTCCGATTCGGCTCATTCTAGTGTCGGGGGCGGGGCGGTATCCGGGGAGCGCACTGGAGGCGGCCGGCTCCGCCGCCCGCCCGCACCACCCGTGCGACCTCGTGCGGCACGGGTCGGCACGGTCCACCGGCATGGGGGTGTTCGGCGTACACGGGCCCACGGGCCGGCGGGGCCGACCCCGGTGCACAAATCGTTACGCTCGCGTGACTCGGTGGCGCAGAAGGCACTCCACCACCATTTCCGCCCACCGATGCGACGAGACCCCCGTCGTACCGCGCGACCACTCCCGAGGACGCCGGCACTTGGTGGTGGGGAAGGGTGATTCGCCCCCAACCGTAGGGGATGCGAAGGCCGGGCGCATCCACAGGAGTCACACGAGGCCATGTTCGGCCAGGTTTTTCCAGGAAAGCCGAGGAATTCCATCACATAGGTCACCTATGACCGTTTTGTGGAGCTCCCGAAAGTATCGGGCGGTCGCGGGACGGGCGGCGCGGCAAGGGTCGCGGGCACCGCCCCGCTCCCGGGCGAATGCACAGGTCGGCCGCCTGCCCCCGGCCCGGGCCGCCTCGGCGAATCCCGGAATTCACGGCCGGCCCGTGCAGCGGACCCCGAAGTGGAACCGTGTCGCACACGGCCCCTTTCAAAAGGGCGGCGGGTTCGCGTGCCCACCCGAAAAGAACGGGGGCGGCGCGCCGACGCGCACCGCCCCCGCGAACCCGGTCACCGGGTTCAGGCCTGCTCGGTCTCCTCGGCCTCCGGGTCGACGTCCACCCCGGCCTCGGCCCGCTGTTCCGCGGTGATCGGCGTCGGGGCGCCGGTCAGCGGGTCGCCGCCGGAAGCGGTCTTGGGGAACGCGATGACCTCGCGGATCGTCGGCTGCCCGGCGAGCAGCATGATGATCCGGTCCCAGCCCACGGCCAGACCGCCGTGCGGCGGCGGGCCGAACTTGAACGCCTCCAGCAGGAAGCCGAACTTGGACTCGGCCTCCTCCTTGCTCAGGCCGATCGTGTCGAAGACGCGCTGCTGCATCTCGGCCCGGTGGATACGGATCGAGCCGGAGACCAGCTCGTAGCCGTTGAGCACCAGGTCGAAGGCGCGCGAGTTCGTCGTGCCCGGGTGGTCCTGGAAGTCGTCGGCGTCCTCGACGGCCGGGGCGGTGAACGGGTGGTGCACCGGCTTCCAGGAGCCCTCCTCGTCGGCCTCCTCGAACAGCGGCATGTCGGTGATCCAGAGGATCTCCCAGCGGGACTCGTCGATCAGGCCGCAGCGGCGGCCGATCTCCAGGCGGGCCGCGCCCAGCAGTTCCTGGGCCTCGAACCGCTTGCCCGCGGCGAAGAACACCGCGTCGCCCGGGACGGCGCCGACCTTCGCGGCCAGGCCCTCCCGCTCGGCGTCCGACAGGTTCTTGGCCACCGGGCCGCCCAGGGTGCCGTCCTCCTGGACCAGCACGTAGGCCAGGCCCCTGGCCCCGCGCGAGCGCGCCCAGTCCTGCCAGGCGTCCAGCTCCTTGCGGGTCTGGGACGCGCCGCCCGGCATGACCACGGCGCCCACGTACGGGGCCTGGAACACCCGGAAGGTGGTGTCGGCGAAGTAGCCGGTCATCTCGACCAGCTCCTGGCCGAATCGCAGGTCGGGCTTGTCGGAGCCGAACCGGTCCATGGCCTCGGCGAAGCGCATCCGCGGGAAGTGCTCGGGCAGCTCGATGCCGCGCACCTCGCGCAGCAGCCGGGTGAACAGCTGCTCGCCGACGGCGAAGATGTCCTCCTCGTCGACGAAGCTCATCTCCAGGTCGATCTGGGTGAACTCCGGCTGGCGGTCGGCACGCAGGTCCTCGTCGCGGAAGCAGCGGGTGAGCTGGTAGTAGCGCTCCATGCCGCCGACCATGAGCAGCTGCTTGAACAGCTGCGGCGACTGCGGGAGTGCGTACCAGTGGCCCGGCTGGAGGCGGACCGGGACCAGGAAGTCGCGGGCGCCCTCCGGCGTGGAGCGCGTCATGTACGGGGTCTCGATGTAGGTGAACCCCAGGTCGCGCATGGTCTCGTGGGCGATGTAGGTCGCCTTGGAGCGGATGCGCAGGTTCTGGGCCATCTCCGAGCGCCGGATGTCCAGGTAGCGGTAGCGCAGCCGGGTCTCCTCGGCCACGTCGGAGGCGCTGTCGAGCTGGAAGGGCAGCGGGGCGGCCTCGCTGAGCACCTCGATCTCGTCGGCGACGACCTCGACGGCGCCGGTCGGGATGTCGGGGTTCTCGTTGCCCTCGGGGCGGACCCGGACCGAGCCGGTGACCTTGATGCAGTACTCCGCGCGCAGGTCGTGCGCGAGGTCGTCCTCGCGGACGACGACCTGGACCACGCCGGAGGCCTCGCGCAGGTCGAGGAAGACCACGCCACCGTGGTCGCGGCGGCGGGCCACCCAGCCGGCGAGCACGACGCTCTCACCGGCGTTCTCGGCGCGCAACGCACCTGCTTCATGCGTGCGTATCAACGAACTTCTCCTTCGACGTCTTCGAGTACGTGTCAAGTCTGCCCGACCTGCACCGGGGCACGGGTCGGCCCGGGGATTCCCGGCCCGGGCGCGGGCCGCGGACCGAACGGCGGATCAACCGGCGATATCGCGCAGGTACGGATTGGTGGCGCGCTCGCGGCCCACGGTGGTGGCCGGGCCGTGGCCCGGCAGGACGCGGGTGTCGTCGTCGGCGCCCAGCACGGCGGCGGCGAGGCTGCGCGTCATGGCGGCGGGGTCGCCCCCCGGGAAATCGGTGCGGCCGATGGAGCCGGCGAAGACCAGGTCGCCGGCGAACATCACCGGGACGCCGTCGTCGCTGCGGGTGGTGTAGACGACCGACCCGGGGGTGTGCCCCGGGGTGTGGGCGACCGTGTAGTCCACACCGCCCAGGGACAGGACCTCGCCGTCGGAGACCTCCACCACACGGGCGGGCTCGCGGTAGGGGCCCGGGCCCAGCAGGACGGCCAGCTGCGCGGCGAAGGCGCCGTCCACGCCCCGGCCCGGGTCGGTGAACAGGGCGCGGTCGGCCGCGTGCACGTACACCGGGATGCCGTGGGCGTCGGCGATCTCGGCCGCCGACCACACGTGGTCGAAGTGCCCGTGGGTGAGCAGGACCGCGACGGGGGTCAACCCGTGCTCGGCCAGGACCTTGGCGATGGGCTCGGCCGCGTCCTGCCCGGGGTCGACGACCACGCACTCACCGTTCGGAGCCGCCGCCGGGACGTAGCAGTTCGCGGCGAGGGGTCCGGTGGGTAGCGCGGCGATGAGCACGGCGGGTGGCGTCCTGTTCCTCGGTCGGGTGATGCGGCGGGTACCCAGAGCCTACCGACGTGAACGGGGCCGGGGCGACCGGAAGGGCACGCCCGTGCGCTCTTTTGATCACCATTCGATCACCGCACACGCCCGGACTCTTTGCCAAAGCGCGTGGTAATGCCATATTGGGCACCGTCCCGTGTGCACCGGGCCCCGACCTGCGCCTCTTCCGGAAAAGCGGGCCGTCGGTTCTCGGTTCCGGACCGGCACGACGGGGACACCGACGGCGGGCTCCGGAAATGCCCGCCCGGATGGATGAGACACGGCGCGCCGTCATCATCGAATCGGATGGATACCGTGGTCAGCACAGTGGTTTCCATCACGGATCGGCGAGGGACACCGCGACGACCAGAACCCGCTCTCCGCGGGTTCATGACAGCAGGAGGACACGGTGACCACGGACCCTTGGGGCCGCGTAGACGACGACGGCACGGTCTACGTGCGCACGAGCGAAGGCGAGCGGGTCGTCGGATCGTGGCAGGCCGGGGAGCCGGAGGAGGCCCTGGCCTTCTTCCGCCGCAAGTACGACTCCCTGGTCACCGAGGTTGAGCTGCTGGAGAAGCGGCTCAACACCACCGACCTGTCCGCCGCCGCCGCGATGTCGAACATCGACAAGCTGCGCTCGGCCGTACGGGAGGCGCACGCCGTCGGCGACCTGGACGCCCTCACCCGCCGGCTGGACGCGCTGGCCGAACGCGCCGAGACCCGCAAGGTCGAGCAGAAGCAGGCCCAGGAGCGGGCGCGCGGCGAGGCCCGGGAGATCAAGGAGCGCATCGTCGCCGAGGCGGAGCGGGTCGCCGTCGAGACGACGCACTGGAAGTCCGGCGGCGAGCGGATGCTCCAGCTGATCGAGGAGTGGAAGAAGGCCCCGCGGGCCGACCGTCCGACCGAGCAGGCGCTGTGGAAGCGCATGTCGGCGGCGCGCAACTCCTTCTCCAAGCGGCGCAAGGCGTACTTCGCCAATCTGGACCACGAGCGGGAGTCGGTGCGGTCCGAGAAGGAGCGCATCGTCGCCGAGGCCGAGTCCCTGTCCGGGTCCACCGAGTGGGGCGAGACCGCCCGCGCCTACCGCGACCTGATGCAGCAGTGGAAGCGGACCGGCCGTGCCGACCGGACCAGCGAGGACCGCCTGTGGGCCCGGTTCAAGGCCGCCCAGGACACGTTCTTCGACGCCCGCAACGCGGTCTTCGCCGAGCGGGACGCGGAGCTGCGGGTCAACGCCGACGCCAAGGAGAAGATCCTGGCCGAGGCGCAGACCGAGATCCGCGGGCTGATCTCGGACCCGCGCCGGGCCCGCGCCCGGCTGCGCGACTTCCAGGAGGCCTGGGAGGAGGCCGGGGAACTGCCGCGTGACGCGCGCGACCGGCTGGAGGGCTCCTTCCGCCAGATCGAGGACGAGGTGCGCCGCGCCGAGGAGTCGGAGTGGGAGCGCAAGAACCCCGAGGCCCAGGCCCGGGCGCGGGACACCGTGGCGCAGCTGTCCACGGCGATCGCCGACCTGGAGAAGAAGCTGGAGAAGGCGCGGGCGAACAACGACGCCCGTCGCATCAGGGAGGCCGAGGAGGCGCTGGAGGCCCGCCGCTCGTGGCTGGCCGAGGCGGAGAAGGCGCTCGGCGACCTGAGCTGAGCCCGACCCCGGTACGTGCGGGCGGGTCCGGTGTCCGAAAGGACGCGGGACCCGCCCTTTTGCGGCCAGGGCGTGTTCGGCGGATGCCTTCGAGCGGCTCGACGCTCGCGCCGGGTGCCGGGTGCCGGGAGCGGCCGCGAGGCGATCCCTCGCAGGACGACGGGCGCAGGTCGGCCCGGGGGGCGGTCACGTCCCCTGGAGCGGTATGACCTGCGTGCGACTGCGTCCTTGCAGGTCATCGCGATGCTGGCCGATGCCGGGCGGCCGCTGCGCGCCGGTGGGCCGTTGGCCGGGGTGGACGGGTCGCCGTATGCGGCCGCACGCCGCTCCGGAGGCCGCCGCCGACGCGCCCGTCAGGACGGAGCCGGAAAAGTCACACCACTCGGCGGGACACCATCCGGGGGATCGGCCGCCCGAGCGAAGGCGGCGCAGCGGGAGGCGGCCCCACGGCTCCGTGACGGTACCGCGCCGAAAACATCCACCGAGAGCAGCGACGGGCGCAGGTCGGCCCGGGAGCGACCGCCCGAGCGAAGGCGGCGCAGCGGGAGGCGGCCCCACGGCTCCGTGACGGTACCGCGCCGAAGGCGTCCGCCGAGGGCGGCGAAGGGCGGGCCCGGAGTGATCAGCCGGACACGCCCTGGCGGTGGGCGTCCAGCCGGTGGACGGTGGCCCCGGGGCGGGTGTCGCCGTCGGGCACCGGCTCGGGGTCGGGGTCGGGGGCCCCGGACGGTGCGGGTGCGGGCCGGGGACGGCGGGTGCGCAGGTAGAACACGGCGCCCCCACCGGCCAGGGCGAGCAGCCCGACCACCGCCGCGGTCACCCCGGCCCACAGCGGGAGCAGCGATCTGCGCACCTCGTGCTCCTGCGACGCGCAGGAGACGAGCACACCGTCCGCGCCGGAGCGCAGGCAGGCCGTGGCGACCGGGCGTCCCGCCCCCTCGGGAAGTGCCGTCAGTTCCCCGGTGACGGTGAACGAGGTCCGCTCCCCCGCCTCCAGCGGTCGGCTCCAGACGACGCGGCCACCGTCCACCTCGGCGCCCCGTGTCCCGGTGACGTAGCGCATCGTCGGGGGCAGGTGGTGGACGATCTCGGCCCCGGTCACCGCCCGGGCACCGGAGTTGCGGACGCCGATCGTGTACTCCACCCGGTCCCCCGGCGACAGCCTCTCGTGTTCGGCCGTCTTGTGGAGCGACACGTGCAGGGTCTCTGCGCCGGGGACCACCTCCCGGGGCTCCGCCGGGTCCGGCTCCTGGACTCCGGGTAAGGCGACGAGGGCCGCCAGGCCCAGTGCCGCCATCGCCGCGGCTACGGCCATGGTGCTTCCTCCGCGTACAGCACATTGCTATGTGTATTTACTTGATAACACGGAGTGTTCACTTTGCGGGTGTGACATGCGGCGAGGGGGCGGACGACCCCTCGGTCGTCCGCCCCCTCACCGTCGGTGCGTCGGCGTTCAGGCCCCCACGAAGGAGCGCAGGGCCGCGGCGCGGTCGGTGCTCTCCCAGGTGAACTCCGGCAGCTCACGGCCGAAGTGACCGTAGGCGGCGGTCTTGGAGTAGATCGGACGCAGCAGGTCGAGGTCGCGCACGATCGCGGCCGGACGCAGGTCGAAGACCTCCTTGACGGCCTTCTCGATCAGGTCCGGGGCGACCTTCTCGGTGCCGAAGGTCTCGATGAACACACCGACCGGGTGCGCCTTGCCGATGGCGTAGGCGACCTGGACCTCGGCCCGCTCGGCCAGCTCGGCCGCGACGATGTTCTTGGCGACCCAGCGCATGGCGTAGGCGCCCGAGCGGTCGACCTTCGACGGGTCCTTGCCGGAGAAGGCGCCGCCGCCGTGGCGGGCGTAGCCGCCGTAGGTGTCGACGATGATCTTGCGGCCGGTCAGCCCCGCGTCGCCCATCGGACCGCCGATCTCGAAGCGGCCGGTCGGGTTGACGAGCAGGCGGTAGTCGTCGGACGCCAGGCCGAACGCCTCCACCACCGGCTCGATGACGTGCTCGCGGATGTCCGGGGTGAGCAGCTCCTCCAGGCTGATGTCCGCGGAGTGCTGGCTGGAGACCACGACCGTGTCCAGGCGGACCGGGGTCTGGCCGTCGTACTCGACGGTGACCTGGGTCTTGCCGTCCGGGCGCAGGTAGGGCACGGTGCCGTTGCGGCGGACCTCGGAAAGGCGCTCGGCCAGTGAGTGGGCCAGCTTGATCGGCAGCGGCATCAGCTCCGGGGTCTCCCGGTTGGCGTAGCCGAACATCAGGCCCTGGTCGCCCGCGCCCTGGCGGTTGAGGACGTCGTCCTCGTGCTCGACGCGCGCCTCGTAGGCGGTGTCGACGCCCTGGGCGATGTCGGGGGACTGGGCGTCGATGGAGACGTTGACCCCGCAGGAGTCACCGTCGAACCCCTTGGCGGACGAGTCGTACCCGATCCGGAGGATGGTCTCGCGCACGATGGCGGGGATGTCGACGTAGGTCTGAGTGGTGACCTCACCCGCGATGTGGACCTGACCGGTGGTGATCAACGTCTCGACTGCGACACGGCTGGCCGGGTCGTGGGTGAGCATCGCGTCGAGGATCGCGTCACTGATCTGGTCGGCCATCTTGTCGGGATGGCCCTCGGTGACCGACTCGGAGGTGAAAAGGCGGCGGGACACGGTTGCGTGACTCCTTGCAGCGGCTGCTGGCTGACATGTGGCGGTGGGCACGTCCCGACCCGACTGCCTGCCGGGACGGTCAATACCGACCGATGCGGTTGGTTATCGGTCCACTGTAACGGGGCCGGTGGGGAAGGGCATTCCCCGGCCGGTCTCGCCGATCGCGGACGCCCGATCGAAGTGTGGCGTACCCGATGGTAGGAAATCCAGTCCCCCGTTCCGGTGGGTCACCTCGGAAGGCGCTCCGCGACCAGGTCCCACACCCGGTCGGCGAGGTCCTCCTTGGGTCCGTAGGGGATCTCCACGGCGCTGCCGTCGGCCCCCAGGACCACGGCCTGGTTGTCCTCCGTGCCGAAGGCGCGGCCGCCGCCGACCTGGTTGACCACGAGCAGGTCGCAGCCCTTCCTCACCAGTTTGGCACGGCCGTTGGCGATGACGTCATCGGTCTCGGCGGCGAACCCCACGATGACCTGTTCGGTGCCCTCCTCCGCGCGGGAGACCACCAGGCCCGCCAGTACGTCGGGGTTCTCGACCAGCTCGATGGGGGCGGGCGCGGCGCCGGACTTCTTGATCTTGGAGGGGACGCTGGCCGCGGGCCGGAAGTCGGCGACCGCGGCGCTCATCACGATGACGTCGGCGTCGGTGCGCTCGGCCCGCACGGCCTCGGCCAGTTCCACCGCCGAGGACACCGGGACCACGCGCACCCCCGCCGGGTCGGGCAGGGCGACGTTGGCGGCGACCAGGGTGACGTCGGCGCCCCGGGCGGCGGCGGTGCGGGCCAGGGCGTGGCCCTGCTTGCCCGAGGAGTGGTTGCCGATGAACCGGACCGGGTCGATGGCCTCACGGGTACCGCCGGCGGAGATCACGACGCGGACCCCGGACAGGTCGGGCGCGGTGGCGCCGCGGCGCAGCACCCGACGGGCGGCCTCGAAGAGCTCGGCCGGCTCGGGCAGCCGCCCACGGCCGGTGTCGGCGCCGGTGAGGCGGCCCACGGCCGGGTCCAGGACGACGGCGCCGCGCGAGCGCAGGGTGGCCACGTTGGCCTGCGTGGCCGGGTGCTCCCACATCTCGGTGTGCATCGCGGGAGCGAACACCACCGGACACCGGGCGGTGAGCAGGGTGTTGGTCAGCAGGTCGTCGGCGAGGCCGGCGGCCGCCTTGGCCAGGATGTTGGCGGTGGCCGGGGCGACGAGGACGAGGTCCGCGGACTGTCCGATGCGGACGTGCGGGACCTCGTGCACGGCGTCCCAGACACCGGTGGCCACGGGGTTGCCCGACAGGGCGGCCCAGGTGGGCTCACCGACGAAGCGCAGGGCCTCGTCCGTGGGCACGACCCGGACCTCGTGGCCCGACTCGGTCAGTCGGCGGAGCAGCTCGCACACCTTGTAGGCGGCGATGCCGCCGCCGACGCCGAGGACGACCTGGGGTTTGCTTCCTGTGTCACTCACAGACAGGAGTTCTACCAGGTCGGATCTCAGGTGCCCTCGTAGGGCTCCGCGGTGAGGAGCCCGGACTTGATCTCGCGCAGGGCGATGGACAGGGACTTCTCCTGGACCTGGGTCTCCACCAGGGGACCCACGTACTCAAGCAGGCCCTCGCCCAGCTGGGCGTAGTACGCGTTGATCTGGCGGGCCCGCTTGGAGGCCATGGTGACCAGGCTGTACTTGCTGTCCACCAGATCGAGCAGATCGTCGATCGGCGGGTTGGTGATGCCTTCGGCGACGGGCTCGGTTCCAGCCACTTTCGATTACCCCCAGGGAACGGTCGGATGCGAGGCGCGGTGCGCCGCGGTGTACAGAGTACGCGGAACCGGTGGTTCCGGCGCCGTTATCACACCTCGGAAGCGGTGATCAACGCTAGCAGTTCGCCGCACACGTCCTGGACGGACGTGTTGACGAGTGTGGTGTCGAACTCCTTCTCGGCGGCGAGTTCGACCTTGGCGGCCTCCAGCCGGCGCTGGACGACCTCCTCGGACTCGGTGCCGCGCCCGGTGAGGCGGCGCACCAGCTCCTCCCAGGAGGGCGGGGCCAGGAAGACGTGCAGGGCCTCGGGCATGGTCTCGCGGATCTGGCGGGCGCCCTGGAGTTCGATCTCCAGCAGGACCGGCAGTCCGGCGGCCAGGCGCTCCTCGACGGGGCGGCGCGGGGTGCCGTAGCGGTTGCCCGCGAACCTCGCCCACTCCAGGAGCTCGCCGTCGGCGATGAGGCGGTCGAACTCGTTGTCGTCGACGAAGCGGTACTGCACGCCGTCGACCTCGCCCGGCCGGGGCCGGCGTGTGGTGGCCGACACGGAGAGCCAGACGTCGGGGTGGGCCCGGCGCAGCTCGGCCACGACCGTGCTCTTGCCCACACCCGAGGGTCCGGACAGGACGATCAGCCGTTGTTCTCCTGGGTTGGGCATGGCTCTCGCGGGCTTCCCTTCGGGCCTGGGCGGCCGCCCGCGGCGCGCTCTGGGGCGCTCGGCGACGGGGCCGCTCCGGGCCCGGGATCGCCCACCGCGCGGGCGGCGGGTGCGTGCGGGGTTCATCCTCGCGTTCGGGCGCGGGAAGCTTCATTTATACCACCGGGCCGTGACCGCGGTGCGCCCCGTGATGAGGGGTCGACCGTGGTCACGGCCCGGTGCGGGTCCACCTGGGGGTGGTCACCGCACGCGGTCCGGCCCGCCGCGACTGTGGGGGACGCGGCGGCCCGGGGTCCGCGGACGCGGTGTTACTTGGTGAGGTCGCCGAACTCGGCCTCAAGGGCCGCGCGCTGGTTGGTGCCCAGGCCGCGGACGCGGCGGGACTCGGCGATGTTGAGCCGCTCCATGATCTGCTTGGCGCGGACCTTGCCGACGCCGGGGAGGGACTCCAGCAGGGCGGAGACCTTCATCTTGCCGATGACGTCGTCCTTGAGCCCGTCGGCGAGCACCTTGGACAGCGAGATGCCGCCGTTCTTCAGCTTGTTCTTGACCTCAGCGCGCTCTTTTCTGGCCTTGGCGGCCTTCTCAAGAGCCGCGCTGCGCTGCTCGGGTGTGAGGGGAGGAAGGGCCACGCCGGGTCACCTCGGATTTCTACTCGTTTGTAGAGGGCGGACGCCTGCGCAAGTTAGTAGGTCTGACCCCTGTTAGGCAACGTAAAGTGCCCTTTCAGAGGCTATTTCATCGAACTAACTACGTAGAGTAGCGACTCAATTGCATTAAGAGATGAAAATCAGGACTTTGGTCCCGATTGGGCAGGTGGCGAAGCATGCCACCTGCGCAGGTCACAGAGGGGTGAGCCGGGTCACTCTCAGCTGCGGATTCCGCATTTAGGACATACCGAATCAGTGACCCTCTGTGACCGAATCTGGCCTCCCCCGGGCGTCAGACCCGGGCCCCGGCACGGCGCACGGCCTCCGCGATGGCGGCCGCCGCCGCGCCGGGGTCCGGCGCCCGGGTGATGGGGCGGCCGATGACCAGAAGGTCCGCCCCCGCCGCGATGGCCTCCTCCGGGGTCGCCACCCGCGACTGATCACCCTTGTCCGCCCCCGCCGGGCGCACGCCCGGCGTGATGAGGGTGATGTCGGGGCCCACTTCGGCGCGCACGAGGGCCACCTCCTGGGGCGAGCAGACCAGGGCACGGGCCCCGGCGCCCACCGCCAGCACCGCCAGCCGGCGCACCGCGTCACGAGCCGGTCCGAGCAGCCCCACCTGCTCCAGGTCCTTCTCGTCCATCGAGGTGAGCACCGTCACGGCGGCGATCTTGGTGTCCGGGGCGGCCTCCACCGCGGCCCGGACCATGTCCGCCCCTCCCCCGGCGTGCACGGTCAGGATGGCGGGCTTGAGCCCGGCGACGCTGCGCGCCGCCCCCGCGACCGTCGCCGGGATGTCGTGGAGCTTGAGGTCGAGGAAGACACCGACCCGGTTGGCGCCGCGCACCGCGCTGACGACCTCGGGGCCGTAGCGCAGGTAGAGCTCCAGCCCCACCTTGACCGTGCTGACGTGGGGGGCGACCGCCGAAGCCCAGATCGCAGCGGTCTCGATCTCCTTGGCGTCGATCGCGACTGCGATGGGCGCGGAAGGCGCGGTCATCGATTACTCCCTTTCGTGTGCCATCGGCCCCGTGGCCGATGCGTCCCATTCGCCCGCGTTCTTACGAACGTGATTACGAATGCACGTTCACCGTCCTGTGCACACCGACATGGTGTGCGGTTCCCAGAACCGGGCGCTTCATGCGCCCGATGAGGGTCACTTCGCCGTAACGACCGCCCACGCGGCCGTAGGCGGCCTTTGCCCGAGTTCCGACCCATCCGCACCGGGGCGCAGGCGTTCGATCGCACAGCGCCACCTCAGCGCCGTTCAGGCCGGTCAGGGCATGCGCGGACCGGGCGGGCCCCTCACACCCCGACCCCGGGTCGGTGGGCGGCGCCCACCAGATCCCCGGCCCGGCGGACGCCCTTGGCCTCCAGCGCCTCGGTGAACTCGCGCAACACCCGCACGCACGCCGAGGGGTCGGAGAAGTTGACCGTTCCCACGGCGACCGCGCTGGCCCCGGCCGCCATGAACTCCACGACGTCGCCCCCGGTGCGCACACCGCCCATCCCGATGATCGGCACCTCCGGCAGCGCCTCGTGGACCCGGTACACGCAGCCCACCGCCAACGGCCGGATGGCAGGGCCCGACAGGCCGCCGATGCCCCCGGCCACCGCCGGGCGCAGCGTCCGCGGGTCCACGGCCATACCGCGCACCGTGTTGATCATCGACAGGCCGTCCGCACGGGCCTCGGCGCAGGCGACCGCCAGCGCCACCACGTCGGGTACGTCCGCCGCGAGCTTGGCCAGCACCGGCAGGTCCGACCGGGCGTGCGAACGCACGGTGCTCACCACGGCGGCCGCCCGCGCGGCGTCGTCGGCGAACCGGCGCCCGTCGGGGTCGGCCGGGTCCGGGCACGACAGGTTGACCTCGATCGCGCCCACCCCCGGTTCCGCGGAGATCCTCCGGGCCAGCTCGCCGAACTCGGCGGTGCCCGAGCCCGCGACGGAGACGATGGCCCGCCCGCCCCGGGCCAGCAGCCACGGCAGGTCGCGCTGGAGGAACACGTCCACGCCCGGCCCCTGCATGCCGGTGGTGCTGAGCATGCCGCTGGGCGTCTCGGCCATGCGCGGCGCCGGGCGTCCGGCGTGCGGTTCCAGCATCACGGACTTGGTGGTGACGGCGCCGATGTCGGCGATGTCGAAGAACTGGGCCAGCTCGCGGCCCGAACCGGCGCACCCGGCGGCGGTCACCACCGGGTTGGGCAGCTCCAGGGCGCCCAGCCGGACTCTCAGGTCTGTGTTCACCGTGTCCTTCCCGATCTGTGGTGTGGGGTCGGCGGGCGCGTCCGCACGGTCAGGCGATGTCGCGGGCCGACTCGGCGGGTCGGGAGGACCCGGCGCCCTTCCAGCCGGGCGCGCCCAGCGCGTCGAAGGGGATGGTGCCCACGTCGTCGAAGCGCACCTGCTCACCCCGGAACACCGGGCCGTCCACGCAGGAGCGGACCATGCGGGTGATGCCGTCCTCCCCCACCACCGGGATCACGCAGGTCATGCAGATCCCGGTGCCGCAGGCCATGGTCTCCTCGACCGACACCTGCACGGGGATGCCGTGGGTGCCGGCGACGGCGGTGACCGCGCGCAGCATCGGCATGGGGCCGCAGGTGTAGACCACGTCGGAACGGCACTCCTCGATGACCCGACCCAGGACGTCGGTGACCCGGCCCCGGGTCCCGAAGGAGCCGTCGTCGGTGGTGAAGACGGCGGTCTCGGCGATCCGGCGGGCCGTGATGGCGCTGAACACCCGGTCGGCGGAGGCCCCGCCCAGTACGAAGTCCACCCGGCAGCCCCGGCGGCGCAGCGACTGCGCCAGCGGGAACAGCGGGGCGCTGCCCGAGCCGCCGCCGACCAGAACACAGTTGACCGGGTCACGCGGCAGCGGGAAGGGCCGCCCCAGCGGCCCGACGACGTCGAGCAGGTCGCGGGAGCGCCGCTCGGCCAGCCAGGCCGTACCGGTGCCGCGCACCGCGAACAGGAACTCGACGGTGCCGCCGTAGTCGGGCTTGACGTCGTGGATGGCGAAGGGACGCCGCAGCAGCGTGCTGGAGTGGTCGCCGCCCACCGCCACCGACACGAACTGGCCCGAGCGGAACCGCTCGGCGATCCCGGGGGCGACGACGGTGATGGCGTAGTAGGCGTCCACCCTGCGCACGTTCAGCACGGGGCACCTGACCTGCACCGGTCCGTAGTCGCTCATCGTCTGGATGTGGCCTCTCCGGGGCGTGTTCCGCGGATCATTCCGGGTCGCGGTCCAGGCCGCCTCTCGCTGGGCGTCTTGCGAGAGATTGCCCGGGAACCGCTCCCTTCACTCGGCGCAAGCGCCGAACCGAACGAAAGCACCCACGGAACACGCCCTAGCGCCGTGTGCCCGGGGGCGCCGCGGTGTGCCCACCGCGGCGCCCCGCCGTCCGGTTCCCTACAGCCTAGAGCCGTACCGGTGCGACGGCCGCCGGGGCTCCGGCGCGGGGGCCGGGGATCAGCGCCGGCCCTCGGTGAGCGCCTGCGCGTGCTCCTGGAGGGAGCGCACCCCGACGTCGCCGCGCACCCGGGCCTCGATCGCCTGGACCGCCGCGGCCAGCCCCTGCACCGTGGTGACGCTGGGAACGGCGCGCACCACGGCCGCGGTGCGGATCTCGTACCCGTCCAGGCGCGGGCCGGCCTGGCCCGCACCGCCGAACGGGGTGTTGACGATGAGGTCGACGTCCCCGTCGTGGATGAGCTGGACGATGGTCTTCTCGCCCTCGGGGCCGGGGCCCTCGCTGTGCTTGCGCACCACGGTGGCGTGAACGCCGTTGCGGCGCAGGACCACGGCGGTGCCCTCGGTGGCGAGGATCTCGAAGCCCAGGTCGGCCAGGCGCTTGACCGGGAAGATCATCGAGCGCTTGTCGCGGTTGGCCACCGACACGAACACCCGGCCGCTGACGGGCAGGTCGCCGGTGACGGCCAGCTGCGACTTGGCGTAGGCCGCGCCGAACTCCACGTCCAGGCCCATGACCTCGCCGGTGGAGCGCATCTCCGGGCCCAGGATCGTGTCGACGCCCTCGCCCTGCTTGTCGATGAACCGGTTGAAGGGCAGCACCGCCTCCTTGACCGACACCGGGGCGTCGGCGGGCAGGTCGCCGCCGTCGCCGGTGGCGGGCAGCATGCCCTCGGCGCGCAGCTCGGCGATGGTGGCCCCGGCCATGACGCGGGCGGCGGCCTTGGCCAGCGGCACGGCGGTCGCCTTGGAGACGAACGGCACGGTGCGCGAGGCGCGCGGGTTGGCCTCCAGGACGTTGAGCACGCCGGAGGCGAGCGCGTACTGGACGTTGATCAGGCCGCGCACCCCGGTGCCGCGGGCGATGGCCTCGGTGGAGTAGCGGATCCGCTCGATGTCCTCCTTGCCCAGGGTGATGGAGGGCAGGGAGCAGGCGGAGTCGCCGGAGTGGATGCCGGCCTCCTCGATGTGCTCCATGACGCCGCCGAGGTACAGGTCGGTGCCGTCGTAGAGGGCGTCGACGTCGATCTCGATGGCGTCGTCGAGGAAGCGGTCGACCAGCACCGGGTGCTCGGGGCTGACCTCGGCGTTGCGCTCGATGTAGTCGGCGAGCATCGTCTCGTTGTAGACGATCTCCATGCCGCGGCCGCCCAGCACGTAGGAGGGGCGGACCATGACCGGGTAGCCGATCTCGTCGGCGACGGCCTTGGCCTCGGCGAAGGAGTAGGCGGTGCCGTACTTGGGCGCGGGCAGCCCGGCGTCGTTGAGGACCTTGCCGAATTCGCCGCGGTCCTCGGCCAGGTCGATGGCCTCGGGGCTGGTCCCGATGATGGGCACCCCGGCCTCCTTGAGGCGGCGGGCCAGGCCCAGCGGGGTCTGGCCGCCCAGCTGCACGATGACGCCGGCGACGGGCCCGGCGAGCTGCTCGGCCCGGACGACCTCCAGCACGTCCTCCAGGGTGAGCGGCTCGAAGTAGAGCCGGTCGCTGGTGTCGTAGTCGGTGGAGACGGTCTCGGGGTTGCAGTTGACCATCACGGTCTCGTACCCGGCCTCGGACAGCGCGAAGGAGGCGTGGACGCAGGAGTAGTCGAACTCCACACCCTGGCCGATGCGGTTGGGGCCCGAGCCCAGGATGATGATCTTGGGCTTGTCGCCGAGGGGGACCTCGGTCTCCTCGTCGTAGCTGGAGTACAGGTACGGCGTGGCGGCCTCGAACTCGGCGGCGCAGGTGTCCACGGTCAGGTAGACGGGGTGGATGCCCAGGGCGTGGCGCAGCTCGCGGACCACGTCCTCGCTCTTGCCGGTGATCTCGCCGATCTGGACGTCGGAGAAGCCGATCTCCTTGGCGGCCCGCAGGATGTCGGCGTCGAGCTTGGGCGCGGCGGCCAGGGCGCGGGCGGTCTCCTCCAGGCGCAGCATCTGGTCCAGGAACCAGGGGTCGATGCGCGTGGACTCGTACAGCTCCTCGACGGTGGCCCCGGCGCGGAAGGCCTGCTGGACCTGGCGCAGCCGGAACTCGGTCGGGGCGGCGGCGGCGCGGACGAGCTCGTCCTTGTCGCCGACCGGGCCGGCCCAGGTGAAGCCGACTCCGGGCTTCTCCAGGGAGCGCATGGCCTTCTGGAGGGCCTCGGGGAAGGAGCGGCCGATGGCCATGGCCTCGCCCACCGACTTCATGGTGGTGGTGAGCGTCGGGTCGGCGCCGGGGAACTTCTCGAACGCGAACCGGGGGGCCTTGACGACCACGTAGTCGAGCGTGGGCTCGAAGCTGGCCGGGGTCTCCCTGGTGATGTCGTTGGGGATCTCGTCGAGGGTGTAGCCGACGGCGAGCTTGGCGGCGATCTTGGCGATCGGGAAGCCGGTGGCCTTGGAGGCCAGTGCCGAGGAGCGCGAGACGCGGGGGTTCATCTCGATGACGATGACCCGGCCGGTGGTGGGGTGCACGGCGAACTGGATGTTGCAGCCGCCGGTGTCCACGCCGACCTCGCGGATGACCGCGATGCCGATGTCGCGGAGCTTCTGGTACTCGCGGTCGGTGAGGGTCATGGCGGGGGCGACGGTGATGGAGTCACCGGTGTGCACGCCCATGGGGTCGAGGTTCTCGATGGAGCAGACGACCACGACGTTGTCGTTGGTGTCGCGCATCAGTTCGAGCTCGTACTCCTTCCAGCCGAGGATGGACTCCTCCAGGAGGACCTCGGTGGTCGGGGAGAGCGCAAGGCCCTGGCCCGCGATGCGGCGCAGCTCGGCCTCGTCGTGGGCGAAGCCCGAGCCGGCGCCGCCCATGGTGAAGGACGGGCGCACGACGACCGGGTAGCCCAGTTCGTCGGCGGCCGCCAGGCACTCGTCGAGGCTGTGGCAGATGCTGGAGCGGGCGGACTCGCCGCCGATGCGCTCGACGATGCGCTTGAAGCTCTCGCGGTCCTCGCCGGACTGGATGGCGTCGATGTTGGCGCCGATGAGCTCGACGCCGTACTTGTCGAGGATCCCGGCCTCGTGCAGGGCGACGGCGGCGTTGAGCGCGGTCTGGCCGCCCAGGGTGGGCAGCAGGGCGTCGGGGCGCTCCTTGGCGATGATCTTCTCGATCATCTCGGTGGTGATCGGCTCGACGTAGGTGGCGTCGGCGATCTCGGGGTCGGTCATGATCGTGGCCGGGTTGGAGTTGACCAGGATGACCCGCAGGCCCTCGGCCCGCAGGATCCGGCAGGCCTGGGTGCCCGAGTAGTCGAACTCGGCCGCCTGCCCGATGACGATGGGACCGGATCCGACCACGAGGACGGAGGAGAGGTCGCTACGGCGCGGCATGCTCTTGCTTCCTTACTGCTCGGCAGCCGCGGTGGGCTGGGCGGCGGACATCAGGTCGACGAACTCGTCGAAGAGTCCGGCGGCGTCGTGGGGGCCGGCGGCGGCCTCCGGGTGGAACTGGACGCTGAACACGGGGCGGTCCAGCAGCCGCAGGCCCTCGACGACCTGGTCGTTGAGGCCGATGTGGCTGACCTGCGCGCGCCCGTAGGGGGTCTCGAAGGTGCCTTCGAGCGGCGCGTCCACGGCGAACCCGTGGTTCTGGCTGGTGATGGAGACCTTGCCGGTGGCGGTGTCGATGACCGGCTGGTTCACTCCGCGGTGGCCGAAGGGCAGCTTGTAGGTGCCCAGGCCCAGTGCGCGGCCGAGGATCTGGTTGCCGAAGCAGATCCCGAACAGCGGCCTGCCCGCGTCGAGGACCCCGCGCATGGCGGCGACGGGGCCGTCGGCGGTGGCGGGGTCGCCGGGGCCGTTGCTGAAGAACACGCCGTCCGGGTCCAGGGCGAGGAGGTCCTCGGCGGTGGCGGAGGAGGGCAGCACGGTGACCTTGCAGCCGCGCTCGGCGAGGCGCTGCGGCGTCATGGCCTTGATGCCCAGGTCGACGGCGGCGACGTGGAAGCGGGTCTCGACGCCCTCGGGCGGCAGGACCTCGTAGGGCGCGTCGGTGCTGACCTCGCCGGCCAGGTCGGCCCCGGCCATGCGGGGCTGCTCCAGGACGCGGGCCAGCAGGGCCTTCGGGTCGGTCTCGACGCTGCTGACGGCGGCCCGCATGGCGCCCTTGTCGCGCAGGTGGCGGGTGAGGGCGCGGGTGCCGGTCATGGCGATGCCGACGACGTCCTGGCGGCGCAGCTCCTCGTCCAGGGTGCGCTGGGCGCGCCAGTTGGAGGGGATGCGGGCGGGTTCGCGGACGACGTACCCGGCGACCCAGATGCGGCCGGACTCGGGGTCGTCGTCGTTGACGCCGGTGTTGCCGATGTGCGGCGCGGTCATCGCGACGATCTGGCGGTGGTAGGAGGGGTCGGTGAGGGTCTCCTGGTAGCCGGTCATCCCGGTGTTGAAGACGATCTCACCGAAGGTCTCGCCGGTCGCGCCGAAGGAGCGGCCGTGGAAGACCCGGCCGTCCTCCAGGACCAGGATCGCCGGTCCGCCGGTTGCCTCTGACACGTTTCCCCCCTCTGCGGCACCGGGCACGGCCCGGGCGCTGCTCACTGCGTTGTTCACTTGATCTCCCCCGCGAGGACCGTGGGGGCGCCGCGCAGGAACGTGGCGCGCACCCGGCCGGGCAGGGTCATGCCCCGGAAGGGCGTGTTGCTGCTCTTGGTGACCATGGCCGCGCCGTCCGCCTCGTAGGGCGCGGCGGGGTCGTACAGGACCACGTTGGCGGGCTCGCCGACCGCCAGGTCGCGGCCGTGGTCGGCGACCCGGCCGATGCGGGCGGGCGCCGCGGACATACGGTCGGCGACGTCGGCCCAGGTCAGCAGTCCGGTGTCGACCATCGTCCGCTGCACGACCGCCAGCGCCGTTTCGAGGCCGACCATACCCATGGCGGCCGTGGACCACTCGGTCTCCTTGGCCTCCACGGGGTGGGGGGCGTGGTCGGTGGCGACGACGTCGATGGTCCCGTCGGCCAGGCCCTCGCGCAGCGCCTGCACGTCCTCGGCGGTGCGCAGCGGCGGGTTGACCTTGTAGATCGGGTCGTAGTTCTCCACCAGCTCGTCGGTGAGCAGCAGGTGGTGCGGGGTGACCTCGGCGGTCACGTCGCAGCCGCGGGCCTTGGCCCAGCGGATGATGTCGACCGAGCCCTTGGTGGAGACGTGGCACACGTGCAGGCGCGATCCGACGTGCTGGGCGAGCAGGCAGTCGCGGGCGATGATCGCCTCCTCCGCGACGGCGGGCCAGCCGGGCAGGCCGAGGCGGTCGGAGACGCAGCCCTCGTTCATCTGGGCGCCCTCCGTCAGTCGGGGCTCCTGGGCGTGCTGGGCGACGACGCCGTCGAACGCCTTGACGTACTCCAGGGCGCGGCGCATGAGCAGGGCGTCGGAGACGCAGATGCCGTCGTCGGAGAAGACGCGGACGGCGGCGGCGGACTTGGCCATGGCGCCGATCTCGGAGAGGCGCTCGCCGGCCAGGCCGACGGTGACGGCGCCGACGGGGCGCACGTCGCAGTACCCGGCCTCGCGGCCCAGCCGCCAGACCTGCTCGACGACGCCGGCGGTGTCGGCGACGGGGTCGGTGTTGGCCATGGCGTGCACGGCGGTGTAGCCGCCCATGGCGGCGGAGCGGGAGCCGGTCTCGACGGTCTCGGCGTCCTCGCGCCCGGGCTCGCGCAGGTGGGTGTGCAGGTCCACCAGGCCGGGCAGGGCGATCAGCCCGGTGCCGTCCACGACCTCGGCCCCCTCGGGGGCGGTCGGGTCGGTTCCGATCGCGGCGATCCGGCCGTCGGCGAGCAGGATGTCGACGGGGTCGCCGCCGAGCGGGCGGGCACCGCGGATCAGGTGCGGTCCGTGGGTGTCGGGCATCGCGGTTTCGTTCCTCAGTGGTCGTTGGTGGCAAGTGCGCGGGCGCGGGCGGCGGTGGTCCGCCGGGAGCCGCGCCGGGCGCGCCGGTGCGGGCGCGCCGGGTGGTTCAGGAGCCGCCGAGCAGCAGGTAGAGCACGGCCATGCGCAGGCTGACGCCGTTGGCGACCTGTTCGACGACGGTGCAGCGCGGGGAGTCGGCGACCTCGGCGGATATCTCCATGCCGCGGACCATCGGGCCGGGGTGCATGACGATGGCGTCCTCGGGCATGCGGGCCAGGCGGGCGCCGTCGATCCCGTAGCCGCGGCTGTACTCGCGCACGGAGGGGAAGAAGGAGGCGTGCATGCGCTCGGCCTGCACCCGCAGCATCATGACGACGTCGGACTTGGGCAGGACGTCGTCGAGGTCGTAGGAGACCTCGCAGGGCCAGGTGTGCACCGAGACCGGCAGCAGCGTGGGCGGGGCGACCAGTGTGACGTGGGCGCCCAGGGTGGTGAGCAGCAGAACGTTGGAGCGGGCCACCCGGCTGTGCAGGATGTCGCCGACGATGGCGACGCGCAGGCCCTCCAGGCGGCCCAGGCGTGCGCGCACGGTGTAGGCGTCGAGCAGGGCCTGGGTGGGGTGCTCGTGGGTGCCGTCGCCCGCGTTGAGGACCGATCCGTCCACCCAGTTCGCCAGGCGGTGGGCGGCGCCGGAGGCGCTGTGGCGGATGACGACGCCGTCGGCCCCCATGGCCTGGAGGGTGAGGGCGGTGTCCTTGAGGCTCTCGCCCTTGGAGACGCTGGAGCCCTTGGCGGAGAAGTTGACGACGTCGGCCGACAGGCGTTTGGCCGCGATCTCGAAGGAGGTGCGGGTGCGGGTGGAGTCCTCGTAGAAGAGGTTGACCACGGTACGGCCGCGCAGGGTGGGGAGCTTCTTGACGGAGCGGTCGCCGACCTGGGCGAGCTCGGCGGCGGTGTCCAGGATGAGGACGGCCTCGTCGCGGGTGAGGTCCCCGGTGGAGAGCAGGTGGCGCATCAGGAGTCCTTCCCCTCGGTGCCGGAGGTGCCGGAGGTCCTCTTCGGGCGGGAAGGGGGTTCGGCCGCAGGCCGTCGGTTGAGGGCGGTGGCGGGCGACGGGCGGGAAGGCCCGAGGAGGACGGCGTCGTGGCCGTCGGTCTCGGTGAGCCGGACGGTGACGCTCTCGCGCAGCGAGGTGGGCAGGTTCTTGCCCACGTAGTCGGCGCGGATCGGCAGTTCGCGGTGGCCGCGGTCGACGAGGACGGCGAGCTGGACGGCGCGGGGGCGGCCCAGGTCGTTGAGGGCGTCCAGGGCGGCGCGGACGGTACGGCCGGAGAAGAGGACGTCGTCGACGAGGACGACCACGCGGTCGTCCAGGCCCCCGGCGGGGATCTCCGTGCGGCCCAGCGCCCGGGGCGGTGCGGTGCGCAGGTCGTCGCGGTACATGGTGATGTCGAGGGAGCCGTGGGGGACGGCCAGGTTCTCGACGCGTTCGATGCGCTCGGCCAAGCGGGCGGCCAGGGGCACGCCGCGCGAGGGGATTCCGAGGAGGGTGACCCCGTGCCCGCCCTTGGTGCGCTCCAGGACCTCGTGGGCGATGCGGGTCAGCGCGCGGTCGATCTCGCTGCCGTCGAGGACGGCCCGGGTGCCTTCGGGCACCTCCGGCGGTTCCGCGCCGCCCGCGTCACCTGCTGTGGGTTTTTGTGCACGCAAAGTAGTGACTCCCTTCCCTGCCTCACTGAACAGGTCGTTAAAGGATGTCGATCGGGCCAACGCTACCAGCGGAGCCCGCGGTGACCGGGGGCGGGTCGGGAGACAACACACTTGAGTGTGACTCTCGTCACACAGACAAACGGGACAGCGAGCCCGCTGAGCAATGCGACGACTACGCTCCGCACACACGCCACATGGTCGACAAATGCGAAACCCCCTGAAAGATCGGGCTTTTCGCACTGCCGCAATGCACTGCTCATCACGATCGGTCCCGACATGAGAGGAGTCTCACTTACGCACGGTTTGGCCACTGATTAGTCGCGTTTCACACCAACGGCTTGACCTGGGGGACAGACCCCCCTACCGTCACTGTCTGTAACCATTACCGGGTGGGGTTGCACCCCGTGACCCCCGGCGGCGCCGCCGTCGGGCCCCGCGGGCGCCTCCCCCACCACGCCAGCCACTGTCACGGCCGGGAGCGACAAGAAGATGCCATCCGAATACGCCAAGTCCCTCGGCGCGCGACTGCGTGCCATCCGCACCCAGCAGGGCCTGTCCCTTCACGGAGTGGAGGAGAAGTCCCACGGACGCTGGAAGGCCGTCGTGGTGGGCTCCTACGAGCGCGGCGACCGCGCCGTCACCGTGCAGAAGCTGGCCGAGCTGGCCGACTTCTACGGGGTGCCGATGTCGGAGCTGCTGCCCGGCGGCGCCGCGCCCACGCCCCTGGGTCCGACACCCAAGCTGGTCATCGACCTGGAGCGCATGCAGCAGCTGCCGCAGGAGAAGGCCGGCCCGCTGTCCCGCTACGTGGCCACCATCCAGAGCCAGCGCGGTGACTACAACGGTCGCGTGCTGTCCATCCGCCACGAGGACCTGCGCTCGCTCGCCGTCATCTACGACAAGTCGCCCGGCGACCTGACCGAGGAGCTCATCAACTGGGGCATCCTCGACCCGGAGGCCCGTCGCGCCGTCGACTCCTTCTGACCGTTCCGACACGGATCGCACCGGCTCGTCGCAGGACCGGCCCGCCCCCGTCACCGGGGGCGGGCCGGTCCTCGTCTTTCCCGGGGCCCGGCCCCGGAACGACGAACGGCGCGGACGGACACGGGGCTTCCCCTCCCCGATCCGGCCGCGCCGCCGCCACCGGGTCTCCCCGGCGGCTCTGATCGAACTGGCGTTCGACACGGCTCAGTCAACCCCAACCCCGGCGGCCCGTCAAGGACCCCGGGGCGGACACGCCGACGCCCTCCGACCGTGTCCGATGCCGGAACCGGCCGCGCCGAACCCCGGCACGCGGGGCCGCTCGGAGACTAGGGTGAAGCCGTGGTAGCCGATGTCGAGCTGCGCGAGCTGGCCCCCGCCGCCTTCGCGCACGCCGTTCCCGCCCTGCTCCAGGTGTACGAGGCGGCCATGGACCCCCCGCCCGAGCAACTGCCGGGACGGGCCTCGGTCATGAACACCCACACCCGCTACCCGGGCTTCCGGTCGATCATCGCGCTGCTGGACGACCGCCCGGTCGGCTTCGCCTACGCCTTCCACGGCGTGCGCGGCCAGTGGTGGCACGACACCGTCGCCGCCGGGATGCGCGCCGCGGACGGCCGGGCCGGGGTGCGCCGATGGCTGGCCGACCCCTTCGAGATCGCCGAGGTGCACGTCCGCCCCGAAGCACAGAACCGCGGCATCGGCCGGGCCGTCCTGCACGCACTGTGCGAGGGACGGCCCGAACGCACCGCGGTGCTGTCCACCCGGACCGGGCCCACGGCGGCGCGCCACCTCTACCGTTCCTGCGGGTTCGTCGAGGTGCTGGAGGACTTCTCGTTCCCCGGCAGCCCCGACCGTCCCTTCTCGATCATGGCGGCGCCGCTACCGCTCATCGGCTCAGCCGCCCCGACACATCCCGGTAGATCTCCCTGGTGGCGGTGGACTGGTTCGAGGTGATGAAGTGGATACCGGGCGCGCCCTCGTCCAGCAGCCGCTCGCACATCTTCTTGGCGTACTCGATCCCGAACGCGCGCACCGCCGCGGCGTCGTCGCCGTAGGAGGCGAACTTCTCGGCCAGGTCGGCCGGGAAGGGGGCGCCGGAGAGCTTCTCCGAGCGCGGGATGAACGAGGTGCGCACCACCGGGAACACCTCGGGGATGATCGGGATGTCGCAGCCGCGGGCCGCCGCCCGGTCGCGCAGGCGCAGGTAGTCCTCCGGGTCGAAGAACATCTGTGTGATGGCGTAGTCGGCGCCCGCCTCGCACTTGCGCACGAAGTGGTCGGTGTCGGTCTCCACGTCGGCCGAGCGCGGGTGCTTGTACGGGAACGCCGCCACGCCCACGCAGAAGTCGCCGCTCTCCTTGATGAGCCGGACCAGTTCCTCGGAGTAGGTCAGGCCCTCGGGGTGGCTGGTCCAGGGGCCGGAGGGGTCGCCGGGCGGGTCGCCGCGCACCGCGAGCATGTTGGACACCCCGGCGTCGGCCAGGCGGCCGATGAGGTGGCGCAGCTCGGCGACGGAGTGGTCGACCAGGGTCATGTGGGCGACCGGGAGCAGCGTGGTGTCGGCGGCGATGCGCTCGGTGGTCTCCACCGTCATCCCGCGGGTGCTGCCGCCCGCGCCGTAGGTGACCGAGACGAAGTCGGGGCCCAGGGCCTCAAGCTGGCGGATGGCCAGCCAGAGCTTCTCCTGGGCCGCGGGGGTACGGGGCGGGAAGAACTCGAAGGAGAACATCGGCTCGCCCGTGTGGAGCAGGTCACGCAGGTGCCTCGCTCGGGGGGCGGGGGTTCGTGGCGCCACGGGGCGCGTCGGTGCTGCCAGCATGCCCACCACCTTATGCAAGCCCCCTCCGTCGGATGGAAGACACGTCCCACGGTGTGAGATCCGGCGAGAGGATCACACCCGTGTCCGGGGTGAACCGGTCGCCGCCGTCCGGGCATCCACCCCGTGTGACACTTTCCTTCCTTCCCTTCCCACTGGCCCAACTGATCCGCTTCGGCGTGCTCCAGGCCCGCGCCTGCGCGTTCGCGGTGTGCATGTTCGCGGGTTTCGCGCTGTCCGCGGCCGTTCCGCTGCCGATCCCCCGCTACGACGCGCTGCTGGTCTACGCGGTGGGGCTCACCGCGCTGTTCTGGGCGCTGCGGCTGGAGAGCGGCCGGGAGATCGCCGCGATCGCGGGCTTCCACGTGGTGGGGCTGGCGTTCGAGCTGTTCAAGGTGCACATGGGGTCGTGGTCCTACCCCGAGCAGGCGTGGACGGTGGTGTGGGGGGTGCCGCTGTACAGCGGGTTCATGTACGCGGCGGTGGGCTCCTACATCGTGCGCGCCTGGCGGCTGCTGGACCTGGGGCTGGAGAACTACCGGCCCTGGGCCGTGACGGCGGTGGCCGTCGCGATCTACGCGAACTTCCTCACCCACCACTGGCTGCCGGACCTGCGGGTGCCGCTGGCGGTGCTGCTGATCGCGGTGACCTGGCGGACACGGGTGTACTTCACCGTGGGGCCGCAGCGCCCGCACATGCCGTTGTCGCTGTCGTTCCTGCTGATCGGCGTGTTCCTGTGGGTGGCGGAGAACATCGCGACGCTGCTCGACGCCTGGCGCTACCCCCACCAGGCGGATGTGTGGGCGCTGGTCCACCCGGCCAAGCTGGGCGCCTGGGCGCTGCTGGTGACGGTGTCGTTCGTCCTGGTCGCCCTGTGGAAGGGCTCCGATGTACGGGATCGGGGCGGGAACCCCGAGGTGAGCCGCTAGTGTGCTGTTCATGGCCGCTTCCATTTCCTCACCCGTCTCTCCCGTCTCCGTGATCCGCGCCGACACGGACCGGGAACTGGCCGCGTTCTGTGCCGACCACCGGACCGCTCTGCTGGAGATCGGGGAGGAGCTGGCCCCGGCCATGGACGCGCTGGAGGCCATGCTCGCCGGCGGCAAGCGCCTGCGGCCCACCTTCTGTTACTGGGGCTGGCGCGGCGCCGGGGGCGCGGCGGACGACGAGCGGATCGTGCGGGCCGCGGCGGCGCTGGAGTTCCTCCAGGCGTGCGCGCTCATCCACGACGACGTCATCGACAACAGCGACACCCGGCGCGGCCTGCCCGCCACCCACAAGCGGCTGGCCGGGCTGCACGCCGACCACGGCTGGAGCGGCGACGGCGAGGGCTTCGGTCGGGGCGCCGCCATCTTGATCGGCGACCTGTGCCTGGCCTGGTCCGACGAGATGTACCAGGCCAGCGGGTTCGGCCAGGACACCCTGGCGCTGGGCCGCCGGCCCTTCGACGCGATGCGCACCGAGGTGATGGCCGGGCAGTACCTGGACACCCTGGAGCAGGTGCGCGGCACCGGCACCCGCGAGGCGGCGCTGCGGGTCATGCGTTACAAGTCCGCCAAGTACACCATCGAGCGCCCGCTGCACCTGGGCGCCGCGCTGGCCGGGCGGCTGCCGGAGCTGGAGGGCGTGTACACCGCGTACGGCCTGCCGCTGGGCGTGGCCTTCCAACTGCGCGACGACGTGCTGGGGGTGTTCGGCGACCCCTCGACCACGGGCAAGCCGGCCGGGGACGACCTGCGCGAGGGCAAGCGGACCCTGGTGGTCGCCGAGACCCTGGCCCGCGCCGGCGCGGCCGACGGCGCGCGGTTCTCCGCCCTGCTGGGGGCGGCGGACCTGTCGGTGGAGTCCGTGGAGTGGATGTGCGGGTTGATCGAATCGTCCGGGGCGCTGGCCGCCTGCGAGGAGCTCATCGAGCGCTACGCCGGGGAGGCGCTGGCCGCGCTGGAGAGCCCGGAGCTGGACGCCTGCGCGCGGGAGCCGCTGCGCACGCTGGTGTCGGTGGCCACCCGCCGCGCGCGCTGACACGGATTCTCCCCTAGGGGGGATTTCAGGGGCGTTCATACATCGAAAGTGCATTGTGCCCGAGTTGCCCCTCCGGTTGAATCGATAAGAGATATATCGCGACCGGAGGGGCTTCCTCATGTCTGGGCACACCGCCGCGCGAGGTCCGGTCGGAGCAGGCGAGCGAGCGCTCGCCCCCGACCTGGCCCGCGGCTTCATGCTCCTGTTCATCGCCTTGGCCAACAGCGTCTGGTACCTCTGGGCGGTCCCCATGGGTGGGCTGAACGCGCACCCCGAGCCCCAGGGTGCGGCCGACGCGGTCGTACAGTTCTTCACCATCGTGGTGGTGGACGGCCGCAGCTATCCGATGTTCGCCTTCCTGTTCGGCTACGGCATGGTGCAGCTGGCGATGCGCCAGGAGGCCGCCGGAGCCTCCCCCGCCGATGTGAACGCCCTGCTGCGGCGGCGCAACCTGTGGCTCCTGGTGTTCGGCTTCTTCCACGCCCTGCTGCTGTGGTTCGGCGACGTGCTGGGCGCCTACGGCCTGGCCGGGCTGCTCCTGGCCTGGCTGTTCCTGCGCCGCAGGGACACCACCCTGCTGGTGTGGGCCGGGGTGTTCATCGGCCTGCTCGGCCTGCTGACCGCGTTCAGCATCGTGGGCATCGCCTTGGCGCCCGGGGGCGAGAGCGCCGCGGCCGGCGGGATGGACGGGATGGCCGACAGCGCCGGGGAGTCCTCGATCCTCGCCGCCGCGCTGGGGCGCGTCATCGTGTGGCCGCTGATCAGCGTCATGCAGGGCCTGTTGGGCCTGGTGGTGCCGACCATGATCCTGTTGGCGTTCTGGGCGGCGCGCCGCCGGGTGCTGGAGGAGCCGGGCCGCCACCTGACCCTGCTGCGGTGGACCGCCGGGCTGGGCATCCCGATCGCCTGGCTGGGCGCCCTGCCCGACGCGCTCGCGCAGGTGGGCGTCTGGGAGGTGACCGCGGCGCAGGGCTCCATGCTGGCGGTGCCGCACATGTTCGCCGGGCTGTTCGGCGGTCTGGGCTACGTCGCGCTCATCACCCTGGTCGCGCACGCCCTCCAGCGGCGCGGGCGCGAACCCGGTGTCGTGCTGACCGCGGTCACCGCCACCGGTAAGCGGTCGCTGTCGTCGTACCTGGCGCAGTCGGTGCTGTGCGCCCCCGTGCTGGCCGCCTGGGGTCTGGGCCTGGGCGCGTTCCTGACCTCGTGGACGATGTTCCTGTACGCGATCGGGGTATGGCTGGTCACGGTGGTGGCCGCCTACCTGATGGAACGGGCGGGCAGGCGGGGACCCGCCGAGGTGCTGCTGCGCAGGCTCTCCTACCGGCGCACCACCCGGGAAGCGGTGCAGGCTCCGGGGAGACCGCCCGAGGTCGCGGACCAAGAGCGCACCACTCCCTGATCCGGGCGCGCAAAAACGTGCG
Organism: Nocardiopsis sp. CC223A; assembly: GCF_030766825.1. Taxonomy (GTDB): domain Bacteria; phylum Actinomycetota; class Actinomycetes; order Streptosporangiales; family Streptosporangiaceae; genus Nocardiopsis. Next base: position 55,160 of record NZ_JASFDV010000018.1, on the reverse strand, counting down.
CGCCGGTGAGTGCCCGGCGCGCACTCGTCGTTCAGGATGGGGTGTCATGGGCGACGATCACATGACAAACCACACCATAGGGGTGACCGGGGCCACCGGGGCGGTGGGCGGGCGGGTGGCCGCCCGCATCGCACGGATGGGGCGGGCACAGCGACTCATCGTGCGCGACATCAACCGCGCACCCGAATATCCCGACAGCAGCGCGGCCATGGCGGCCTATGAGGACACCGGTGGGTTCGAGCGGGCCTGCCGGGGGGTGGACACGCTGTTCCTGGTCTCGGCGACGGAGTCGGAGGACCGGATCGACGTGCACCTGAGCGCGGTGGACGCGGCGGTCGAGGCGGGGGTCTCGCGCATCGTCTACCTGTCGTTCCTGCGTGCCGGGCCCGCCGCGACGTTCACGTTCGCGCGGACGCACTTCTTCACCGAGGCGCACATCCGGTCGACCGGGGTGGCGTACACGTTCCTGAGACCCACCCTCTACCTGGACCTGCTGCCGCACTGGGTGGACGACGACGGCGTGGTGCGCGGCCCGGCCGGGGACGGGCGGGTGGCCTGGGTGGCCCGCGACGACATCGCGGACGTGGCGGCGGCGGTGCTGACCGACCCGGTGGCCGCCGCGGCCGCCGAGAACGCGACCTACGACCTGACCGGCCCGGAGGCCCTGTCGCTGGGGGCCACCGTGGACCGCTTGAGCACACTGACCGGCCGGACCATCCGGTACGTGCCCGAGACCCGGGAGGAGGCGCTGCTGTCCCGCAAGGCCACCGGCGCGCCCGACTGGGAGGTGGCGGGGTGGGTCTCCTCCTACGAGGCGATCGCCGCCGGGGAACTGGACGTGGTGTCGTCGGCGGTGCCGGATCTGACCGGGCACCCGGCCCGGTCGATCGAGGGCTTCCTGCGCCGCCATCCGAGCGCTCTGTCACACGTGTCGGCCTGAACCCGTTCCGGTCCCCGCCCCGGGACTTTCGCTCCCGTGTCCGCGTTCCCGCTGCGCGGTCCTTGACCTCAACATTAGTTGAGGATGAAGGGTGGACGGTGTCGCGTACAGGACGCGGCGGACGACCACCGGAGGGAAGACACATGCGTGCGATACGGGTGGAGCGGTTCGGCGGACCCGAGGTACTGGTGGCCCGGGAGGTCCCCGACCCCGAGGTCGGGCCCGGCACCGCGGAGATCGCGGTCGAGGCCGCCAACGTGATGTACCTGGAGGTCCTGATCCGCTCGGGTTGGGGTCGCGACCACTTCCCCGTGGTCCCCCCGTACACCCCCGGCACGGGGGTCGCCGGGACGGTGACCAGGGTCGGACCGGACGTGGACCCCGCCTGGGTCGGGGCCCGGGTGGTGGCCGACACCGGGGAACCGAACGAGGCGGGCACCAGACTCCCGGTCGGCGGATACGCCGAACGGGCGGTGGTCCCGGTCGACGACCTGGTCCGGGTCCCCGAGGGGGTCGACCCGCGGGACGCACTGGCCCTGCTGCACGACGGCCCGACCGCGCTGGCGCTGGCCCGGACCGCCGGGTACCGGACCGGTCAGACGGTGCTGGTGACCGCCGCGACCGGGGGTGCCGGAAGCCTGTCGGTGCAACTGGCCCGCCGGGCCGGGGTGCGGGTGATCGCCGCCGCCCGGGGAGAGGCCAAGCTCGACCTGGCCCGCGGACTGGGCGCGCACGAGGCGGTCGACTACTCCCTGCCGGGCTGGACCGACCGGGTGCTGGAGCTGACCGGCGGCACCGGCGTGGACGTGGCCCTGGACGGGGCCGGGGGGTCACTGGGCGAGGCCGCCTTCACCACGGTCGCCGAGGGCGGGCGGTACATCAACCACGGATCGGCCGGGGGCCGGTTCGCGGAGATCGAGCCCGCCCGGGCCCGCGAGCACAAGGTCCGGGTCTTCGGCCTGTTCGACGTCAAGTCCGGGGCCGAGGACGGGACCGACGGCCTGACCCGGGCCCTGGAACTGGCCCGGGCCGGGGAGCTGGCCCCGCACATCGGCCTGACCCTGCCCCTGGAGCAGGCCGACGAGGCCCATCGGGCGCTGGAGGAGCGCCGGGTCCTGGGCAAGGTGCTGCTGACCCCCTGACCCCGGGCCCACCCCCGGTACGGCGGCGGCCCCGGCCCCTTGGTCCCACCCTGCCGGGGCCGCCGCGGTGCTCAGCCCTGCCGGGCGGCCACGCGGGCGCGCAGCGCCGCGGCCGCCGCCCGCGGGTCCTCGGCCTCGGTGACGGCGCGCACCACCACGATCCGGCGGGCACCGGCGTCCAGGACCCGGTCCACGTTGTCGAGGTCGATGCCGCCGATCGCGAACCAGGGCCGGTCGGTGTCCAGGGCGGCCGCCCGCTCCACCAGTTCGGTCCCGGCCGCCGGGCGTCCCGGCTTGGTGGGCGTGGCCCAGACCGGGCCCACACAGAAGTAGTCGCCGCCCGGTTCCTCGGCACAGGCCCGGGCGGTGTCGATGTCGTTGTTGGAGCGCCCGATCAGCGGGTCGGCCCCGATGATGTCGCGGGCCATGGGCACCGGCAGGTCGCGCTGCCCCAGGTGGAGCACGTCGGCGCGCACGGCGCGGGCGATGTCGGCGCGGTCGTTGACCGCGAGCAGCGCGCCGTGGCGTTCGCACGCCTCCCGCAGCACCTCCAGGGCCGCGAGCTCCTCGCGCGCCTCCAGGCCCTTGTCCCGGAGCTGGACGATGTCCACTCCCCCGGACAGTGCGGCGTCGGCGAACTCGGCGAGATCGCCCCGTTCGCGGCGGGCGTCGGTGCACAGGTAAAGAAGCGATGTGTCCAGGCGCTTGCGCAGGCTGGTTCCGTGGCTGGTCCTCACGTCCACCAGCCTAGGCCCTGACCCGGACGGACCCAAGGGGGCGGGCGACACGGGCGCGCCCGCCCCGGGGACGGCTCAGAAGGCCAGGCTCTGGGCGCGGCGGCGCACCTCGGTGCCCCGGTTCTCGCGCATCGCCTGGATCGGGGTGCCGGGCAGCGTGTCGTCCGGTGTGAAGAGCCAGCGCAGCGCCTCCTCCGTGGAGTAGCCCGCGTCGCCGAGCAGGACCAGGGTGCCGGGCAACCCCTTCACGAGGTCGTCTCCGTCGATGAAGGCGGCCGGGATCGAGAGCTCGCCGCCGCGGACCACGCCCATGAGGCGGTTCTCGCGGATGAGCGTCTTGATGCGGTTCGGGCTCACGCCCAAAGGCGCGGCCGCCTCCTTGAGGGTCAGCCACGCGCCGACCAGGGTGTCGAGGTTGGAATCACTAGATGTCACCCCACCAATCTGCCACAGGCGCGGCCTCCCCGGACACCCTGCGCGCCGCGGGCACCGGCTCGGTTCCCCGGATCCGGGGGTCGTAGTATGTGGGGCGAACACAGACGTCCCGCGGGAGCCGGGTGGACCCGGCTGAGAGGGGGGCTGCCGCCCCCGACCGCACGAACCTGATCCGGATCATGCCGGCGAAGGGAGCGGAGGCACCATCGTGCGCACCCCGAACACCGATCGGCACCCCGACACGATTCGTCCTACCTCTGTCAGGCCGGAGGACGGTCACGGCGTCGTCGTGGTCGGCGGCGGCCTGGCCGGCCGGGTGACCGCCTGGCGGACGGCACAGGCCGGGGTGCGGGTCACCCTGGTCGAGCCCGACCCCGTCACCGACCCGGCCGGGGCCCGGGCCGCGTCCACCGTCGCGGCGGGGATGCTCACGCCCGCCACCGAGGCGGTCTTCGGCGAGGAACCCCTGATGGAGTTCTGCATCCGGTCGGCCGCCCTGTACCCGGACTTCGTCGCCGAGCTGGAGGCGGCGAGCGGGCTCGACGTCGGCTACCGCACCACCGGCACGCTGCTGGTCGCCTTCGACGCCGATGACATGGCGGCCCTGGACCGCCTGCACGACCTGCACAAGCGCCTGGGGGCGGCCACCGAGCGCCTGAGCGGCCGCGAGTGCCGCCGGCTGGAGCCGATGCTGGCCCCCGCGGTGCGCGGCGGCGTGCTCGCCCCCGAGGACCGCTCGGTGGACCCGCGCCTGCTGCTGCACGCCCTGGCGGTGGCCGGGGAGCGTGCCGGGGTCGCCGAGGTCCGCTCGCGTGTCACGGCCGTGCGCTCGCCCGGTGCCGGGGGCGCCCGGCTGGGCGCGGTCCTGGGCGACGGCCGGGAGCTGCCCGCGGACCGGGTGGTGATCGCCGCCGGGTGCTGGAGCGACCGGATCGATCTGCCCGAGCCCGTGGTGCCTCCGCTGCGCCCGGTCAAGGGGCAGCTGCTGCGCACCCGGGTGGCCGCCGGGGAACCGCCCCTCGTGGAGCGGACGGTGCGCGGCCTGGTCCGGGGCTTCCCCGTCTACCTGGTGCCGCGCGCCGACGGCGAGGTCGTCATCGGCGCCACCCAGGAGGAGCTGGGCCACGACACCTCCACGACCGTGGGCGGGCTGTGGCAGGTGCTCCGGGACGCCCGCGAGCTGGTCCCCGGGGTGACCGAGCTGGAGGTCACCGAGACCTGTGTGGGGCTGCGCCCCGGCTCCCCCGACAACGAACCCCTGCTGGGCCCCACCCGGGTCCGGGGCCTGCACCTGGCCGCGGGGCATTTCCGGCACGGAGTGCTGCTGACCCCGGTCACCGGCGAGGTCATGGCCCACGCCCTGACCACCGGGACCCTGCCCGAGTACGCGGAGCGGTTCGCCGCCGACCGCGCCGGCGAGACGAGGAGTTGAGAGCTGTGGAGCTGATCGTCAACGGCGACCCACGCAGGGCCGCCGACACCGTCACGGTCGAGGAGATCGTGCGCGACCTGACCGCCGCCGGGCGCGGCACGATCCCCGGCGGCATCGCCGTCGCCGTCAACGACGAGGTGGTGCGCCGCGCAGCCTGGGCGGACACCCGGCTGGGCGCGGGCGACCGCGTCGACGTCCTCACCGCCGTGCAGGGGGGCTGACCGTGACCGCGCACATCGACGACCCCCTGGTCATCGCCGGGGTCCCCTTCGGGTCCCGGCTCATCACCGGCACCGGCGGGGCGCCCTCGACGGAGGTCCTGGAGGAGGCGCTGATCACCTCCGGGACCGAGTTGACCACCGTGGCCATGCGCCGGGTCACCCCGGGCGCCCGCGGCTCGGTCTGGGACGTGCTGGAGCGCAACGGGATCCGCCCGCTGCCCAACACCGCCGGGTGCTTCACCGCCACCGACGCGGTGCGCACCGCCCGGTTGGGCCGCGAGGCGCTGGGCACCGACTGGGTGAAGCTGGAGGTCGTGGCGGACGAGCACACGCTGCTGCCCGACCCGGTGGAGCTGTTGGAGGCCGCCGAGCGGCTGGTGGACGAGGGGTTCACCGTGCTGCCCTACACCAACGACGACCCGGTGCTGGCCCGCCGGCTGGAGCAGGTGGGCTGCGCGGCGGTGATGCCGCTGGCCGCGCCGATCGGCTCGGGGCTGGGCATCCGCAACCCGCACAACCTGGAGCTGATCGTGGAGCAGGCCGGGGTCCCCGTGATCGTGGACGCCGGGATCGGCACCGCCAGCGACGCCGCCCTGGCGATGGAGCTGGGCTGCGACGCGGTACTGCTGGCCAGTGCGGTGACCCGCGCCGAGGACCCGGTGCTCATGGCCCGGGCGATGCGCGACGCGGTCCGCGCCGGGCGCGCCGCCCGGCTGGCGGGGCGCATCCCCGTGCGGCGGCACGCCCGCGCCTCCTCCCCGGCCGTCGACTGAGCGCGCCCCGCCGCACCGGTCCCGCCGCCCGGAGCGGCGGGGCCGGGTCGAGGAGACCTCGAACACGTGGGAATCGGGTCCCTTTCGTGATCATGTGAGCGATCCGGAACCGAAAGCGCTCGCCGAGCGACGAAGACAGAGGGGGCGGGGCCACCGACCCGGTGGACCGGCGCAGGCCGGACCGAACCGCGCCGACCCGGCCGCTCACGGCGTTCTCACTGGTCAGGACGTCGAACGGGGGGCGTTGGGAAGGCCACCGGTGCGGCGGCACCACGGCGTTGCCCCCATCCCCTACCGTGAAGAGGGGTGCGTACCGCCCGGCAGCGGGACACGGCGCATCCCAGGACGACCCAGGACCGCACGCCCCACCCCCCGTGGAGCAGGGGCGGCGCGGCCGTGAACCGCGGGGCAGACCCGGGACGGGCTTCCGCTATCGTGTCGGTTCGAAACCCGGTGTTCGGGTACGCGCCACCGACCGCGACAGCCCGCGCTCCCCGCAGCAAGGACACTACTCCGCCGTGGACATGACGACTTCCGACCCGCTCGTGGGCGCCACCCTGGACCAACGCTACTTCGTGGAGTCCAGGATCGCCGGAGGCGGGATGGCGACCGTCTACGTCGCCCACGACCTGAGGCTGGACCGCCGGCTGGCACTGAAGGTGATGCACCCTTCGCTGGCCCAGGACCCCACCTTCGTTCAGCGCTTCATCAACGAGGCGCACTCCGTCGCCAAGCTCTCCCACCCCAACGTCGTCCAGGTGTTCGACCAGGGCGAGGACCGGGGGCACGTGTTCCTGGCGATGGAGTACGTGCCGGGGCGCACCCTGCGCGCGCTGCTCAAGGAGCGCGGCCGGCTGTCCGCCCACGACGCGCTCCAGGTGATGGCCTCGGTGCTGGCCGCGCTGGGCGCCGCCCACCAGGCCGGCATGGTGCACCGCGACATCAAGCCCGAGAACGTGCTCATCACCGAGGACGGCCGGATCAAGGTCGCCGACTTCGGCCTGGCCCGCGCGGTGGAGCAGTCCACCCAGGGCCTGACCCGCACCGGCACCCTCATGGGCACCGCGGCCTACCTCGCACCCGAGCAGATCGAGCGGGGCACCGCCGACGCGCGCACCGACGTGTACGCGGCCGGCATCATGCTCTACGAGTTGCTCACCGGCAGCCAGCCGCACACCGGCGAGACGCCCATCGCGATCGCCTACCAGCACGTCAACGAGGACGTCCCGCGTCCCTCGTTCTACCTGCCGGGCCTGCCGCCGGAGGTGGACGCGCTGGTCACCAAGGCCACCGAGCGCGACCCCCGCTACCGGCCGGGCAACGCCGGGCAGTTCCTGGCCAAGGTGCTGGAGGTGCTGCCCCGGCTGCCGCGGACCCCGCAGGCCAACGGCGCCCCGCTGCCCCCGGTCGTCCCCGCGGCCGCCCCGGCGGCCTCCGTCACCGCCCCGCAGCTCATCGCGGGCGGGGCCGGGCCGGGCACCGAGAACGCCACCATGATCGTGGAGATGGGCCCGGGCGCCCCCTACGACGATGACGACGACTACGCGGACGACTACCCCGAGGACGGTCCCCCGGGCCGGCGCCGCGGGGTACTGCTGGGCGCGGGCGCCGCGGCCCTGGCCCTGGTCGTGTTCGTCGCCGGGTGGTGGTTCCTCATCGGCCGGTTCGAGGAGGTGCCCGAGGTCATCGGCGCCGAGCAGGAGGCCGCCTGCGCCGCCGTGCGCGAGGCGGGGCTGACCTGCCTGGTGGCCGACGAGAGCGTCTACAGCGACGAGGCCGCGGGCACCGTCGGCGGGGTGGATCCCGCGGTCGGCGAGCGGCTCTCCCCCGGGGACGAGGTGACCCTCAGCCTGTCCAAGGGCCCGCAGGAGGTCGAGATGCCGGACTTCCAGGGCGAGGACATCTCCAACGCGCTCAAGGAGATGGAGGAACTGGGGTTCGCCCAGGAGCGCCTGGAGCAGAACGTCGTCGACGCCGAGGACGTCCCGCCGGGCCAGGTCATCTCCACCGACCCGGCGGCCGGGGAGGTCGCCGACCGGGAGTCGACCGTCACCTTCGAGGTGAGCCGCGGCATCGACGTCCCACCGGTGACCGGCCAGAAGGTCGAGGACGCCGAGCGCACGCTGACGGACCTGGGCCTGACGGTGAACATCGTCGAGGTCGAGAGCGACAGCGTCGACAAGGGCCTGGTGATCAGCCAGAACCCCGACACCGGCGCCACCTTGAGCACGGGCGGCGTGGTCGAGCTGACCGTCTCCACCGGTCCGCCGGGGCTGGAGATCCCCGACGTCGTGGGCATGAACGTCCGCGACGCCCGGGAGGCGCTGGAGGAGGCCGGGTTCAAGGTGAAGGTCGAGCGCATCCTGGGCGGCCGGATCGTCGCGGAGCAGTCGCACACCGGCAAGGCTCCCGAGGACACCGAGATCACGATCACCGCCACGCCCTTCGCGTTCGAGAACGAGGACGATGACGACGACTGATCCGGTGTGAGGGACGGGGGGCGCGCCCCGGACCGGGCCGGGGTAGGGTCACCGCCATGGAGAGCAGCGAGGAGATCCGGGTCCTGGTCGTGGACGACCACCCCATGTGGCGCGACGCGGTCGCGCGCGACCTCGGTGAGGCCGGGCTGACGGTGGTCGGCACGGCGGGCGACGGCGCGAAGGCGCTGCGGATCGCGCCCGCGGCCCGGCCCACCCTGGCCATCGTCGACCTGCACCTGCCGGACATGACGGGGGTCGAGCTGACGGCGGGTCTGACGGCCCTGGCCGAGCCGCCCCGGGTACTGGTGCTGTCGGCCAGCGGGGCCGGGGACGATGTGCTGGCCGCCGTGAAGGCCGGGGCCACCGGCTACCTGGTCAAGTCGGCGGGCCGCGACGAGCTCCTGGACGCGGTGCGGCGGGTGCACCGGGGCGAGGCCGTCTACACCGCCGGCCTGGCCGGGCTGGTGCTGGGCGAGTACCGCAGGCTCTCGTCCGCACGCGAGCGCGACGCCGACGACGGCGCCCCCGCGCTGACCCCGCGCGAGACCGAGGTGCTGCGCCTGGTCGCCAAGGGGCTGGCCTACAAGCAGATCGCGGAGCGGCTGTCGATCGCCCACCGCACGGTGCAGAACCACGTGCAGAACACCCTTACCAAACTGCACCTGCACAACCGGGTCGAGCTGGTGCGCTACGCCATCGACCGCGGCCTCGACGACTGACCACCGCGGAGTCGGGCGACGGCTCCGCCCGGGAGCCTTCCGAACGGCGCAGAACCACGTGCAGAACACCCCTACCAAACTGCACCCGCACAACCGGGTCGAGCTGGTGCGCTACGCCATCGACCGCGGCCTCGACGACCGACCGCCACGGGTCGGGCGACGGCTCCGCCCGGGAGCCTTCCGAACGGCGCAGAACCACATGCAGAACACCCCTACCAAACTGCACCCGCACAACCGGGTCGAGCTGGTGCGCTACGCCATCGACCGCGGCCTCGACGACCGACCGCCACGGGTCGGGCGACGGCTCCGCCCGGGAGCCTTCCGAACGCCGCAGAACGGTACAGAGAACCCGTTCCGGGCAGACCACGGGGGAGTTCGAGCGCTGTTCACCGGTCCGGGTTGGCCTGGGATCGCCCGTACCACTATGGTCTAGACCATATGGCGCCAAGCGCCGTGGAACCCACAACGTCGAGGAGATTCGTATGCGCGTCGGGGTGCTGACCGGTGGCGGCGACTGCCCTGGTCTGAACGCGGTCATCCGGGCCGTGGTCCGCAAGGGCATCAAGGACTACGGCTACGAGTTCATCGGCTTCCGGGACGGCTGGCGCGGCCCCCTGGAGGGCGACACCATGACCCTGGACGTCGAGGCGGTGCGCGGCATCCTCCCGCGCGGCGGCACCATCCTGGGCTCCTCCCGCACCAACCTCATGAAGATCGAGGGCGGCGTCGAGCGCGTCAAGGACAACATGGCCGGTCTGGGCGTCGACGCCCTGGTCGCCATCGGCGGCGAGGACACCCTCGGCGTGGCCCGCCAGCTCCACGACCGCGGCGTCAACGTGGTGGGCGTGCCCAAGACCATCGACAACGACCTCAACGCCACGGACTACACCTTCGGGTTCGACACGGCCGTCAACATCGCCATGGAGGCGATCGACCGCCTGCACACCACCGCGGAGTCGCACCACCGCGCCCTGGTCGTCGAGGTCATGGGCCGCCACGCCGGGTGGATCGCCCTGCACTCGGGTATGGCCGCGGGCGCCAACGTCATCCTCATCCCCGAGCGCCCCTTCGACATCGACGAGGTCGTCGCGCACGTCGAGAGCCGCTTCCGCACCCAGTACGCGCCGATCATCGTGGTCGCCGAGGGCGCGCACCCCAAGGAGGGGCAGATGGAGCTGGCCACCGGCGAGAAGGACTCCTTCGGCCACGTGCGCCTGGGCGGCATCGGCCAGAACCTCGCCGACGAGATCGAGCGGCGCACCGGCAAGGAGGCCCGCTCGGTGGTCCTGGGCCACGTGCAGCGCGGCGGCACCCCGACCGCGTTCGACCGCGTGCTCGCCACCCGCCTGGGCGTCAACGCCATCGAGGCCGTGCACGACAAGGCGTTCGGCAAGATGGTCGGCCTCCAGGGCACCGACATCGTCCGGGTGGAGCTGGCCGAGGCGACCGACACCCTCAAGACGGTCCCGGTCGAGCGCTACACCGAGGCCGAGGTCTTCTTCGGCTAGGCCCGGCCCCCCACGCTCCCCCGCGGAGCCCACAGCCGGCCGCCCCCTCCCACGGCTCCCGGGAGGGGGCGGCCGCATGCGGGGCACCCCTGTCAGGACAGGACCGGTTCGCCGACCCGGACGGCGGCGCAGGGGCAGTCGAAGGCCCCCTCCGGGTGTCGCCCCGCGTCCGGGGCCACTCCGCGCACCCGGTGGATCTCACGCACCGTGACCGTACGGGGGACGAAGACCTCCCATCCCCGCGGGTTCGGCAGCGCCCGCACGATCCGCACCGCCTCCCCCGCGGTGACCCGCAGCGGCCGGTTCGTGTAGTGCCCGACGGTCACCGGCTGGTCGTCGTCCAGCCGGATGTGCACCGCGACGAACCGTCGGTGGTCGTCGTCACGTGCGAGTTCCTGCAACCACTGGTGGGTGAGCGTGTAGCAGGGCAGCACCGGGAAGCAGTACACGCCGTGCCCCCCGCCGTGGCCGCGGCCTGCCGCACGGACCCCCGAGCGGCGCAGGCGCACGGTGTTCGCGGCAGGGGTGAGGTGGACGAACAAGGCCATGCCGCGATCCTAGGTTTCCCCCGGCGGATACGCACGGTGGTCATCCGGGTGCGTCGTCTTCCGTCCGGACCGAAATATGGATGGAGCGGTGGGGAGGATGTTCGATACTGGTAGAAGTACGGCGATGGGCGATCCCGGTTTCCCGCCACCGCCGATCCCGTCACGGCAACCGGGAACCCACGCATGTCTATCCGGAGGTAGCACCCATGTCCGCGTCGCTTGAGTCCGCGCCGGTCCCCGTCGGTGGAACCGGAGACGGGCTGGGCGAACTCTGCGTGCTCATGAAGCTCGGCGAGATCGTCCTCAAGGGCTCCAACCGCAAGCTGTTCGAGCGCCGCCTGCACAACAACATCCGCTCGTCCGTGCGCGACCTGGGCGAGATCCGCGTCTCCCAGCGCGGCTCCGGAGTGATCATCGTGCGCAAGCCGGGGGCCTCGGACCTGGAGGTCGCCGAGATCGCCGACCGCATGGCCAACGTCATGGGCGTCGTCTGGGTGCACCTGGTGCGCCGGGTGCCCAAGGACACGGCCACGATCACCGACGTGGCCGTGCGCTCCATGGAGGGCCGCGAGGGCACCTTCGCGGTGCGCGCCCGCCGCCGCGACAAGCGCTTCGAGATGACCTCCTCGGAGCTGGCCGGGTACCTGGGGTCGGAGATCATCAAGGCGCACGGCTACCCCGTGAACCTCAAGCGCCCCGACAACACCCTGCACGTCGAGGTGGACAAGGACGAGGCGTTCATCTTCACCGACGGCGTCCCGGGCCAGGGCGGTCTGCCCGCCGGGATGAGCGGCCGCGGCCTGGTCCTGATGTCGGGCGGCATCGACTCGCCGGTGGCCGCGCACCGGATGATCCGGCGCGGGCTGAAGGTGGACTTCCTGCACTTCTCCGGGATGCCGTTCACCGGCCCGGAGTCGATCTACAAGGCCTACAGCCTGGTCCGCCAGCTGGACCGCTACCAGGTGGGCTCGCGGCTGTTCGTGATCCCCTTCGGCAAGGCCCAGCAGCAGCTGAAGAGCTCCGGGATCGAGCGGTTGCAGATCGTCGCCCAGCGGCGGCTCATGCTCAAGACCGCCGAGGTGCTCGCCGACGACCTGAAGGCCGAGTGCCTGATCACCGGCGACGCGCTGGGGCAGGTCTCCAGCCAGACCATGGCCAACCTGACGGCGCTGGACGACGCGGTGGACCTGCCCATCCTGCGCCCGCTGATCGGTATGGACAAGACCGAGATCATGGACCAGGCCCGCCGGATCGGGACCCTGTCCATCTCGGAGCTGCCCGACGAGGACTGCTGCACCATGCTGACCCCGCGCCAGGTGGAGACCGCGGCCAAGATCCCCGATCTGCGCCAGATCGAGAAGCGCCTGGACGCCGAGGAGCTGGCCGAGTACCTGGTGACGACCGCCCAGATGCACAAGCCCAGTTTCCTGGGCGAGGCCGCCCCGGCCCGGCTGGAGCCCGCCAAGGCCGCAGCGGTCAAGGTCTGACCGGGTCGGTCGGCCCGGCGGACCGGGCGGACCCGGGGGGACCCGACACGGCGGGGCCCGCGCGGAGATCGGTGGATTCGAGATCTCGCGCGGGCCCCGTCGTCGTGGCCGCGGGTGTCAGAGGCCGGCGAGCTCGTGGCCGGCCGCCGGGGTGAGCGTGCGCCCGGTGAGCGCCGCCAGGGTCCCGGCGAGGTCGCGCAGTTCGGCCAGGTCCTCCTGGACCAGGGCCTGCGGGCCGTCGCACAGGGCGGTCTCCGGGGTCGGGTGGACGTCGACGATGACGCCGTCGGCGCCGACCGCGACGGCGGCGCGCGACAGCGGCAGCACCAGCGAGCGCTTGCCGCCGGAGTGGGACGGGTCGACGATCACCGGCAGGTGGGACAGGTTCTGCGCGACCGGGACCGCGCTGATGTCCAGGGTGTTGCGGGTGGCCTTCTCGAAGGTGCGGATGCCGCGCTCGCACAGGACGATGTCGAGGTTGCCCTGCTGGGCGATGTACTCGGCGGCCATCAGCCACTCCTCGATGGTGGCGCTCATGCCGCGCTTGAGCAGCACCGGCTTGCCCGCGGCGCCCGCCGCCTGGAGCAGGGCGAAGTTCTGCATGTTGCGGGTGCCGATCTGGAGCATGTCGGCGTAGGAGGCGACCAGTTCGACATCGGCGGCGTCCACGACCTCCGTGACGATCGGCATCCCGGTCTCCTCGCGGACGTCGGCGAGGATCCTCAGGCCGGCCTCGCCCAGCCCCTGGAAGGCGTACGGGGAGGTACGGGGCTTGTAGGCACCGCCGCGGAGCAGGGACGCGCCGGCCTCCAGTGCCATCCGGGCCGCGGCCAGGGTCTGCTCGGGTGTCTCCACCGCGCACGGACCCGCGATGACGGTGACGTTGTCGCCGCCGATCGGCACCCCGCGGACGCTGACGACGGTGCGGCTGTCGTGGTTCTCCCGGCTGACCAGCTTGTAGGGGGCGGAGATGCGCAGGACGTCGGCGACGCCGGGCTTGGCGGCCAGCCCCAGGTCCTGGAAGCGCTCTACATCGCCGACGAGACCGATGATGGTGCGGCTGACGCCGCGGGTGACGTAGGCCTCGCCGCCGGAGGAGGCGACCAGTTCGACGATCGAGTCGATGTCGCCTGCGGTGGCGCCCGGTGCCATCACGATGACCATGTGGGTTTCCCTGCCTGTCGTTGGGTGCGGTGCGGGAGAGCCGTGGTCCGGTGCGCGGTACCGGAACGCAGAAAGCCCCGGGCCGCTACCGGCCCGGGGCTCCTGTCGTCTGTGTCAGCGCAGCGCTTTACAGGCGACCGGGGTATGGGGCCGGTAGCCATAAAAGCGCCAGAAGTTCCGCTGCATGGCTGTGACTATAGCGCATGGTCGTGGCATCGCCGCACAACGGGGGCGCGTGACCTACCTCTCGTCGCGGCCTGGCAGGATGGCCGTTGGACGAGAGGAACAGGAGACCGAGTGTCCGAGTCAGCGGAGGACCTGGACGATCACGGCGACCGGCGGCTGCCGCCCGGACAGGCCGCGCGCACCGCCCGGCACCGGGCCCTGCACTACGGACCGGTGCCCGCCTTCCGCCCCCAGAAGTGGGACTTCCGGGTCATGGGAGCGACCGAGGACCTGGGGTCGTACCGGTGGACCTGGCAGGAGTTCGCCGGCCTGTCCCGCACCGAGCGCGTGAGCGACTTCCACTGCGTGATGCGGTTCAGCGTCCCCGACGTGCGCTGGTCGGGGGTGCGCGCCCTGGACCTGGTGGCGGCGGCCCCGCCCGCGCCCGAGGTGACGCACGTGATGGCGTGGGGCGAGTACGGGTACAGCGCGAACCTGCGCCTGGACGACTTCCTGCGCGAGGACGTGCTGTTGGCCACCCACCGGGACGGCGCCCCGCTGTCTGCGGAGAACGGCCATCCGCTGCGGCTGGTGGTGCCGCACCTGTACGGGTGGAAGAGCGTCAAATGGCTGCGCGCGGTGGAGTACATGACCGCCGACCGGCGCGGGTTCTGGGAGGAGCGCGGCTACCACAACCGCGCCGAGGCCTGGCGTGAGCAGCGTTTCTCCCACCAGGAGGAACCGGGGGAGGGTCCGCCCCTCTGACCGGGCGCGGCCCGGCGGTCAGCGGGGCAGGCGCATCTCGACCTCGGTGCCCTGGCCCGGGGCGGAGAAGACCTCGACCGTGCCGCCCAGGTCGCGCAGGCGCCCGCGCACGGACTGGGTGATGCCCAGCCGTCCCTCCCGGCCCGCCTCCTCCAGGCGCCCCTCCGGGATGCCGGGGCCCTCGTCGCGGACCGTGACGGTGACGGCGTCCTCCTCGTCCTCCACCAGGATCCAGGCGCGGGTCCCCAGCGGGCAGTGGAGTTCGACGTTGGCCAGGGCCGCCTCGACCGCGGCGAGCAGCTCGGCCGCGTCGCGGCCGGGCAACGGCACCGGGGTGGCCGGGGCCGACACCGACACCCGCACCGACTCCAGGCGGCGCAGGGGGTCGCGCAGGTCGATCTCCGTGTCGGGCGGGACCGCCGCGTCCACCGGGCCCGGCGCCGCGGCGGCCCGTGCCGTCCCCGGGTCGGCCGGGACCCCGGTGGTTCCGGTGAGGTCGGTGAGCCCGTCGGTGATCATGGCGCGCAACCGGACCTCCTGCTCCCCGGCCAGGCGTCCGAGTTCGGCGGCCTCTCCCCCGGCCTCGGCGCCGCGGCGGCTCACCAGGGTCAGCACCTGGAGCACCGAGTCGTGGATGGAGCGGGCCAGTTGCTCGCGCTCGCGCAGGCGCGCCTCCAGGGCCACCGCCCGGGCGAACCTCTCCTCGGCCTGCCCGGCCACCCGCGCCATGTAGCCGACCGCCAGACCGGCCAGCAGGAGCAGGACCACACCGCGGGCCGTGGCCGGGGTGACGGGGGCGCCCATGATGACGCGCAGGGTGAGGTCGGCGACGCCGTAGAGCACGGCCACGACGCCCGCGCCCCGGCGCCCCCAGACCACCCCCGCGGCCAGCGCAGCGCCGGCGAACCAGTAGCCGCTCAGCGGCGGCGCCTGGGTGAGGTAGAAGGGCGTGGCGGCCAGGGCGGTGGCGAACAGGCAGGTGAAGGCCACCGCCAGGTCGGCCAGGACCAGCCGCCGGGTGCGCAGTTCCGGGCGGGCGTAGGCGGAGGAGGAGACCACCGTCCAGGCCGCCATCGCGACCAGGACGGTCCAGCCCAGCCAGGGGCGGGTCAGGTGCTCGTGGTGCTGGACGAGCAGCACCAGCGAATAGACCAGGGCCGCGGCGCGGAACAGCGAGATGCCGCGCCACAGGGGGATGTCGAAGCCCAGGGCTCAGACCACCGCCCCGTTGTCGGGACCGTTGTCGCCCGGCGACCTGCCGTCGGTCATGCGCAGGATCAGGATGACGAACCCGGCCAGGAACGCCACCACCGCCATGAACATCAGCCAGTTGGGCAGGGTCAGTCCCAGGAAGGCGGCGCCGAACACCAGGGCCGGGCCGCCCAGCAGACCGAACCAGGCCGCGATGCCCAGCCGGTCGCCCTGGAGCAGCGGCGGCGGGGGCGGCGGCTCGTAGTGGCCCTCCAGTTCGTCCTCGGCGCGGCGCAGCGCCTCCTCGTCGTCCTCGTCGTCGAGGTCGCCGGCGAGGATGTCCCCCGGGGTCGGCGGCGCCTCCGACCTCCCGCGGGGCGCGGAGGGACCGACGTTCTCGGCGTCGGGCCACCGGGCGCCGCGGGAGGTCGGAGCGTCGTCGTCGTAGAAGCGGGAGACGAGGTCGTTCCACACCTCATCCTCGTCGGCGGACTGCGCCGGGGGCGCGTCCGGGTCGACGTTCTCGGGCGGGCCGTCCAACAGGTCCCCGCCGACGGCGGCGTCCCGGCCGTCGGCGTCCTGGCCGTCGGCGTCGGCGTCCTCGCGGCGCTCCTCGGTCTCCGGGACCGAGCGCACCCCCAGTTCCGGCAGCTCGGTGCCCAGGACCTGCTCGGCCGCGACGCGCTCCTCGGCGTCCACGTACAGGTGGTCGGTGGGCGGATCGTCCTCGTCACCGCCGGGAGGCTCCAGGACGTCCTCCGCCAGCGGCACCGCGTAGGCCGCGATACCGCTGCGCCGCAGCGCCTCCAGCATCAGATCGGCGTGCGTGGGCGCGAGCAGGATCAGGGGCACGTAGGCGTCGGCGAGCAGGCCGTTACCCCGACGTTGCGTCATCGGTCGGCTCCTTCCCCGCTTCTGGCGTGGGCCCGCACGAAGGCGAGGCTTCCGTCGAAGATGTCGGCGGCGTCATGGTCGAGGGTCGCCACGTGGTAGCTGTCGTGGAGCAGGTGGATCGTCAGCCGGGTGTTGACCGCTCTCCTAGCGAGCATACGCAGACTGCGCGGTCCGACAACGTGGTCCTGGGGGCTGCGGTAGGCCAGAATCGGCGCACGCAAACCGGACATGCCCGCCTGAACCGTGCGCCACAGCTTCGGGAGTGTCGCGGCGGCCGCGGTGGGGACCCGGTCGTAACCGCCCTCGCCCCGGTCGCCGTCCTGCTTGGCGATGTCGCTCTCCACCCCGGGGGTGTAGGGCAGGACCCGGGCCGCCAGGGTGCGGAACGGGGCGATGATCGGCAGTCGCAGGTCCTCGACCGCCAGCGAGGGGTTGACCAGGACGAGGCCGCGCACCAGGTCCGGGTGGTCCTGGGCCAGGCGCAGGGAGAGGGCCCCGCCCATGGACAGGCCCATGACGAAGACCTCGGAGCAGCGCGAGGACAGCTCCAGCAGCGCCCGTTCGACCTCGGCGTACCAGTCGTCGCTGGTGGTGAGGGCCATGTCGGTCCAGACGGTGCCGTGGCCCGGCAGCCGGGGCAGTTCCACGCTCAGGCCCGCCGCGGCCAGGTGGTCGGCCCAGGGGCGCATGGAGCGGGGGGACCCGGTGAACCCGTGGCACAGCAGGACGCCCACCTCGGAGCCGTGGTGGCTGAAGGGCTCCGCCCCGGGGATCAGTGCGGTGGCTTCGGTCGGTCTCACGGGACTTCCCCCAGGGATGCGTACGGCGCCGCGGCGCGCGTGACAGGACGACGGTGCCGCGGCGGTCACCCCGGCTTCACAGCCGTGAGGCTAACCGTTCCGCGGACCGTTTGTCATGGGTGGGCACCCATGTTCCGAACTCGTCCCCAAAGTGGGGTGTCGCGCATCACGTGGCATGAACTGAGTATCCTCGTCGCAGTGCTGGCCGAGCGGGACAGCGGATCGCGGCAGACCCTGCCCGGAGCTCCCCGCGTGTGCAGGGGTGATCCGAAGAGATGTTCTACTGGGTGGTCAAGGCGATTCTGGGGCCGATCCTGGCCGTGCTGTGGCAGCCCCGCGCCGAGGGCGTGGAGAACGTACCGCGCCGCGGGCCCGCCCTGATGGTGGGCAACCACCTGTCGTTCTCCGACCATTTCTTCGGGCCGCTGCCGCTGCCGCGCAAGATCACGTTCCTGGCCAAGTCGGAGTACTTCACCGGGACCGGGGTCAAGGGGCTGGCCAGCCGGGCGTTCTTCTCCGGTGTGGGCCAGATCCCCATCGACCGCTCCGGCGGCAAGGCGAGCGAGGCGGCGCTGCGCACCGGGCTGAAGGTGCTCAAGCGCGGCGACCTGCTGGGCATCTACCCCGAGGGCACCCGCTCCCCCGACGGCCGCCTGTACCGGGGCCGCACCGGTGTGGCGCGTATCGCACTGGAGGCGCGGGTCCCGGTGGTGCCGATGGCGATGATCAACGCCGACAAGATCATGCCCCCCGGGCGCACCGTTCCCAAGTTGGGCATCCGCCCGGTGGTGAAGTTCGGCAAGGCCCTGGACTTCTCGCGGTACCACGGCATGGAGAAGGACCAGCGGGTCCTGCGCGCCGTCACCGACGAGATCATGTACGCGCTCATGGAGCTGTCCGGCCAGGAGTACGTGGACCGCTACGCGCAGGCGGTCAAGGCGGAGCTGGAGGAAGAGGCGCGCGAGGCCCGCAAGGAGCAGAGCGCCGACAGCAAGGAGCGCCGCCGGGCCGAGAAGGCGCGCCGCAAGGAGGAGCGACGGGCCCGCAGGGCGGAGAAGAAGGCGGCGAAGAAGGCCGCGAAGGGCGACGGGGACGCACCCGCCGAAGGCTCCACCGCCGAGGACTCCCCCACCGGCTGAACCGTCGGCCGGGCCACTCGAACAGGCCCGGCCGGACCACGCGGAAGGCCCCGGCGCGTGCCGGGGCCTTCGGTGTTCCCAGGGGTCGGTGGCGCCGTGGCTCAGTGGCGGGCCAGGTCGCCCGCACCGACGATGCCCGCCTCGCCGCCCAGCTCGGCCAGGCGCACCTCGGCCAGGCGGCGGCCCGGGCGCCCGGAGACGTGGCGGGCGTAGGAGTCGCGGATGGGCTCCAGGATGAACTCCCCGGCGTCGGACACGCCCCCGCCCAGCACGAAGCACTCCGGGTCCAGGATGGCCGCCAGGTCGGCCAGGCCCACGCCCGCCCACTCGCCGATGGTGCGGAAGCAGGAGAGCGCACCTTCGTCGCCCTCCCCCGCCGCCGCGGTGATCACATGGCCCTCGATGTGCTCCACGACGCCGCCCGCCAGCTCCAGCATCCGCTTGCCGGCCGCCGGGTCGGTCCGGGCCAGGTCCTGTCCGGCGGCGACCAGGGCGCGGCCGCTCGCGTACTGCTCCCAGCAGCCGTGGTTGCCGCAGGCGCAGCGGCGCCCGTGCGGGACGACCCGGTAGTGGCCGACCTCGGCCGCCACACCGAAGCGGCCCCGGTGCAGCCGGCCGCCGATGACCAGGCCGCCGCCGATGCCGGTGCCCAGGGTGACGCAGACGATGTGGTCGCTGCCGCGGCCCGCACCGAAGCGGGCCTCGGCCCAGGCCGCGGCGTTGGCGTCGTTCTCGATGACGACCGGAAGGCCCGCCCGTTCCTGGACGCGCTCCTTGAGGGGGTCGTCTCGCAGGCCCAGGTTGACGGCGACCTGCACGGTGGCCCGGTCCTCGTCGACGAACCCGGCCACGCCGACACCGACGGCCTGGACCTCGCCGTGGCGACCGCGCAGCTCGTCCACGGCCTTGGCGACGACGTCGGCCAGCCCGCGGGGATCGTTGGCGGGGGTGGGGTACTTGACCCGGTCCAGGATCCGCCCGTCGTGGTCGACCACCCCGGCGGCGACCTTGGTCCCGCCGATGTCCACTCCGATGGTCAGCATGAGGGACGGCTCCTTCTCACTTACGCCCGAACTCTGACAAAAGTAGCCAGGCTCATGGCATGGGTCTTTTCAAATGGTGTAAACCACTCGATTAAACCAGGCCCGGGCCGCTGTGGACACCCCGGATGTGTCACGAGGTGACCTGGCGTTCCTCCCCCTCTGCGCGCCCCTCGGTCCGCTCCTCGGCGCGCCAGGAGGCGGAGGTGTCCGGGGTGTGCTCGGAAGTGCGCCTCTCGCGCTCCAGCGAGCGTTCCAGCGCGCCCAGCGTCCGCCCCAGCGCGCTCGCCATACCCAGGCCCGCGCGCCCCAGGTGCCCGGCGATCTCCGGAGTCGACTCCCGCACGATGCCCAGGACCTCCTCCAGGAGGGGGCGCGGCTCGGGCTCGGTCTCCAGGCGAATGGCCTCCTCCCACACGTCGCCCTTGGGCGGCGGGGAGGTGACCGCGCCGACACCGCGCTTGACCCCGGCGATCAGCAGTTTGCGCTGTAGGCCGTCGACCATCCTCAGGGCGTCATCGATGATGTCGCCGGTGTTGTCCGCCATCAGGTCCTCCTCGACAGGCCGGTTCTCGCTTCACGTTAACCGCCCCGGGGGCGCCGTGCCGGGTGCCCCCGGGAGGGATCAGGGAAGGATCAGGGAAGCCCCGGTGTTCCGCAGTGTGAAACAAAGCGGACACACGACGCGAACGACTCCTGATGTGCACAAAGCACAACCCGGGCGTATAGTTCGCGTGCGTAACGGGTTCCTGACCTGCACGCTCACCGGACGTCACAGGCCGCACCCGCGTACATACGACCCGCCCGACCAGGATCACTGTTGGATACCGAACGGCAACCCGTTCTACTCACGAGTAGCATGGTGTTGTTACGGTCGTCACGTCCTTGAACATCCAGAACCCGTACACGTCCAGGAGCATCACGTGCGCGAATACAGCTCTCCCGCGAAAGCCGAGATCTCCGATGACGCGCGGCTGACCGACACGCTCTACGCGCGCGCGGCCGGTGAGCCGAACGCCGTCGCCGCCCGCCAACAGGAGTCCGGCCAGTGGCGCGACGTCACCGTCGCGGAGCTGCACGGCGACATCGCCGCCTACGCCAAGGCCCTGATCAACGCCGGCGTCGGGCACGGCGACCGGGTCGCCCTGCTGTCGCGCACCCGCTACGAGTGGACCGTCGTCGACTACGCGATCTGGTCCATCGGCGCCGTCACCGTCCCCATCTACGAGACCTCCTCCGCCGAGCAGATCGAGTGGATCCTCTCCGACTCGGCCGCCAAGGCCGTTTTCGTCGAGAACGAGGCCCACGCGGAGCGCATCGCCTCCATCCGCGACAAGGCCCCCGAGCTCAAGGAGGTCTGGCGCTTCGACGGCCCCGAGTTCGCCCGGCTGCGCGACGCCGGCGCCGGTGTCTCCGACGAGGACCTGGAGAAGCGCCGCACCGCCACCAAGGCCGACGACACCGCCACCCTCATCTACACCTCCGGCACCACGGGGCGCCCCAAGGGCTGCCAGCTGACGCACCGGAACTTCCTGTTCATCGCGCACAGCGCCCTCGAAGGCCCCGCCAAGCAGGTCCTGCGCGGCCGGGAGAACCCCTCCACCCTGCTCTTCCTGCCGCTGGCGCACGTGTTCGCCCGCTTCGTGCAGGTGATGGTCATCGAGGGCAAGGCCACCCTGGGCCACTACCCCTCCACCGGGCCCGACCTCATCGAGCAGTTCTCGGTGTTCAAGCCGACCTTCCTGCTGGCCGTGCCGCGCGTGTTCGAGAAGGTGTACACCAAGGCCGAGCAGAAGGCCACGGCCGAGGGCAAGGGCAAGATCTTCGCCGCGGCCGCCGACACGGCCATCGCCTACAGCCAGGCGCTGACCACCGGTCGCATCCCCTTCACCCTCAAGCTCAAGCACGCCCTGTTCGCCAAGCTGGTCTACGGCAAGCTCCTGGCGGCGCTGGGCGGCAACGCCGAGTACGCGGTCTCCGGCGGCTCCGCGCTGGGCGCGCGGCTGGGCCACTTCTTCCGCGGTATCGGCTTCACCATCATCGAGGGCTACGGCCTCACCGAGACCACCGCCCCGACCTCCGTGAACAGCCCGGAGTTCAACAAGATCGGCACCGTCGGCCAGCCGCTGCCCGGCACCACCATCCGTATCGCCGAGGACGGGGAGATCCTCGCCAAGGGCGACCACATCATGGTGGGCTACTGGAACAACGAGAAGGCCTCCCAGGAGGCGTTCACCGAGGACGGCTTCTACCGGACCGGCGACCTGGGGTCGCTGGACGACGACGGCTTCCTCAGCATCACCGGGCGCAAGAAGGAGATCATCGTCACCGCGGGCGGCAAGAACGTCGCCCCGGCGGTGCTGGAGGACCGCATTCGCGCCCACGCCCTGGTCAGCCAGTGCATGGTGGTCGGCGACAACCGCAAGTTCATCGCCGCCCTGGTGACGATCGACCCCGAGTCCTTCGAGCAGTGGAAGACCGCCAACAAGAAGACCGGCGGCATCCCGGACCTCACCGAGGACCCGGACCTGGTCGCGGCCATCCAGGAGGCGGTCGACCACGCCAACCAGGCGGTGTCCAAGGCCGAGGCGATCAAGAAGTTCAAGATCCTGCCCGCCGACTTCACCGAGGAGAGCGGCCAGATGACCGCCTCGCTGAAGGTCAAGCGCCACGTGGTGAACAAGGAGTGGAGCAAGGAGATCGAGGAGATCTACGCGGTCTGATCTTCGTGGCCCGTAGGCCGTAGGCCCGACCGGTCCTCCTTTCCAGGAGGACCGGTTTTTTCGGGCCCGCCGAAACCCCCGACATACCGGGCACCGATCCTCGGCGGCGCCGTCGCAGGAGCCCCGGGGCAGGGGTGAAAACCGCGGCGGGCCTTGGGCTATGGCCCGGCCGTGGCCCGGCCCCGGGACCGAGCCCACGCGGACGGTGTCCCGCCGGGTGGTGCGACTCTTCCGGCCCCGCTCCCACGGACACGCCTCAGCGGCGCCGACCGGACCGGTGCGCCACCGCCTTCGGCAACACCCCAGATCACCGTGCCGACAGGGCACGATGACCGTCCAACACCGACCGACCGTCGCGACGACCCGCAAGAACACACCCGCACAAAAGCCACACCGCCCCAGGAGACGTGCCCCTCCGGCTTTCGTCGGGTCGGTGTCCCGCCGCCTTCGGCGGCCCTCCCACCCCGCTCAGCGGGCGGCCGGGACGGTGTCCCGCCGGGTGGTGCGACTCTTCCGGCCCCGCTCCCACGGACACGCCTCAGCGGCGCAGGCCGGACCGGTGCGCCACCGCCTTCGGCAACACCCCAGATCACCGTGCCGACAGGGCACGATGACCGTCCAACACCGACCGACCGTCGCGACGACCCGCAAGAACACACCCGCACAAAAGCCACACCGCCCCAGGAGACGTGCCCCCGGCCTGGGAGGAGCGGCGCGGCCTTGCAACCACCTCGCGACGCCCTCCGGCCGTGGTCGGGCGTTCTGGGCAGGTGGACGACCCCCTGTGGGCGGACGGGGAGGAGTCGGCACTGCCTGTAAAACGCAGGGACCCGGCCAACGGCCGGGTCCCTGCGGGGCTTCACCTGGGTCAGTGGGAAGCGTGCTCCTTCACGACCTCGTCCGAGTGGTGGAGGTGGTGGCCGCTGTGCGGCTCCACTCCGGCCAAGGACACGTTGTCCTTGGTGTACCACTCGGCGAGGGCGCGGCGGAGGCGGCCCTTGGCCTTGCGCGCCTCGGGGTTCTTGACGCCCTTGTCGTCGGTCTCGGGCTCGGTGAGGGCCGTGGAGGTGATCTCCGGCTTGCTGGCCAGGACCTCCGTGGTCTCCTCCGAGTTGCGCTTGTGCACCTCGATGAACTCACCGCTGGGCAGCTGCTGGATGATGCCGCTCTCGTACCCGTGCTCCAGGGTCTCCCGGTCCCGGCGCTGTAGGCCCAGGCAGATGCGCTTGGCGACGATGAACGCGATGATCGGCCCGACGATGGCCAGCACACGGAAGATGTACGTGGTCACGTACAGGCTGATCGAGAACGTCTCCGAGATGATGTCGTTCGACCCGGCGAGCCACAGGATCCCGTAGAACGTGATGCCCGCGACGCCGACGGCGGTGCGGACCGGGGCGTTGCGCGGCCGGTCGGCCACGTTGTGCGCCTCCTTGTCACCGGTGATCCACTGCTCCAGGAACGGCCAGGCGCCCAGACCGCCGAAGATGATGCCCGGAACGATGAGACCGGGCACCAGCACGCCGATGGGAACGGCGTAGCCGAAGATCTGGAAGTCGAACCAGTTCGGGAAGATGCGCAGCGAACCCTCCATGAAGCCCATGTACCAGTCGGGCTGGAGCCCGGAGGTGATGGACGTCGGGGTGAAGGGCCCGAACAGGTGGATCGGGTTGATCTGCACGAACGCGCTCAGGCCCGCGGTCACCGCGAACGTGAAGAAGAAGAACCCGCCGGCCTTGACCGCGAAGCCGGGGAACATCGGGGTTCCCACCACGGTCTTGTCCGTCTTCCCCGGGCCGGGGTACTGGGTGTGCTTCTGGTGCCACAGGATCATGAAGTGCGCGACGATGAGCCCCAGCAGGAGCGCCGGGATCGCCAGCACGTGCAGCATGTACAGGCGCGTGATGATGTCCTCGCCGGGGAACTCCCCGCCGAACAGGAACATCGAGATGTACGTACCGACCAGCGGCAGCGCCAGCATCACGCCCTGGAGGATGCGGACGCCCATGCCCGAGGGCAGGTCGTCCGGCAGCGAGTAGCCGAAAAGGCCTTCGAGCATCGCCAGGGTGAAGATCACGACACCGATGATCCAGTTGATCTCACGCGGCTTGCGGAACGCCCCGGTGAAGAACACGCGGAGCATGTGCACGACGAGCGAGGCGACGAAGATCAGCGCGGCCCAGTGGTGGATCTGGCGGACCAGGAACCCGCCGCGGACCGCGAAGTCGATGTGCAGCGTCGAGGCGTACGCCTCGGACATGACGACGCCGTTGAGGCGCTCGTAGGGCCCGTCGTAGACGACCTCCATCATGCTCGGCTTGAACCAGAGCGTGAGGAAGACACCGGTGACGAGCAGGATGATGAACGAGTACAGCGCGATCTCGCCCAGCATGAACGACCAGTGGTTCGGGAAGACCTTGCGCAGGTTCTTCTCGCCCATCTTGGCTGCGTGGAAGCGGTCGTCGATGAAGTTGCCGACGCCGCGCAGCGCCTTGGGTGCTTGGGTGGTCTTGCTCATCGACTAGTCCTTCGCGTAATCCCAGAACGTCGGACCGGGCGGCTCGGTGAAGTCGCCCCGCGCGATGAGGTAGCCCTCATCGTCGACGCCGATGGGAAGCTGCGGCAGCGGCCGGTGGGCCGGGCCGAAGACGACCTTGGCGGCGTCCGACGCGTCGAACGTGGACTGGTGGCACGGGCACAGGATGCGGTGCGTCGTGCGCTCGTACAGCGCGGCCGGGCAACCCACGTGGGTGCAGATCTTCGAGTAGGCGATGATCCCGTTGTGCGTCCAGTTCAGACGCGGGGCCACCTCCCCGTCGACCTCGATGTCCTCCTCCATGCCGGACTGCCAGTCCTCGGCCGGCATCTTGATGAGCAGGATGACGGACTTGGCGGAGTCGTTGAGGCTGATCCCGTGCGGGTAGTGCTCGTCGTCGACGGCGGGGAGGGCGGAGATCATCCCGTACGGGTCGTTCTCCAGGTCCTCGGCGCGCACGTAGCGGTGCGTGCCCTCGACGTACATGCGGCGGCCGTTCTCCCACGGCGTGTTCTTCAGCTTGTCGCCGGGCAGCGGACCGGTGTCGCGCAGCAGCACGATCGGGGCCAGGCCCAGCGGCACCATCGCCAGGATGAGGGTGCGGCGCATGAGCGGGCGCTTGGTGAACCCGCTCTCGTCGGCGCCCTGCATGAAGAAGTCGCTGAAGGACCCCTTCTCCTGGTCGCTGGAGGGCAGCTCGTCGTAGGGCGAGGAGACCTCGTAGTGCGGCATCACCTTGCGGGCCCACACCGTCATGCCCGCACCGATGCCGAACAGGGAGAGGGTGAGCGTGCCACCCAGGAGCATGTTCGAGTACTGGCCCAGTTGCGGGTCGGCGATCTGGCCCGGGGTGAAGAGGAAGTAGGAGACCAGGAACCCCATCCCGCCCAGGAAGGCGAGGATGAACCAGACGGAGGCGACCCTCTCGCCGGCCCGCTGCTGCTCTTCCGAGTTGAAGTGGGTCTCCGACGCCGGGTACGGGCCGGCGTGCTCTTCCTCGGGACGGGGCTCGCCGGTCACGACGGGCTTGTCGTCCGTGGGGGTGCCGACGACGCGCTCGGGCGTCTCGTCACCGTTGCTGTTGGTGTTGTTCTCAGTCATGGGCACGCTGCTTCGCGGTGATCCAGATCGCGCAGGCGACGATCAGGGCGAGTCCGACGACCCACCCGATCAGGCCTTCGGCGACCTGGCCGACCCGCTGGAGGTCGAAGATGCCACCGGCGTTCGGTTCGGCCTGGAGGGTCTTGACGTAGGAGATGAGCTCCTGCTTCTCCTCCGGCACGAGGACGCCGTCGCTGAACATGGGCATGGCGCCGGGACCGCTGACCATCGCCTCGTAGATCTCACGCGGAGTCGACTCGTGGATCTCGGGCGCCCACCGACCGTCGGTGAGCGCGCCGCCGCCGCCGGACCAGCCGTGGCAGTGGGCGCAGTTGGTCAGGTACAGACGCATCCCCATGTCGGTGTTGTCGACACCGGTGATGTAGTCGTCGTACTCGGCCTCGTACTCTTCGAGGGCGGCCTCGTACTCGGCCTCGGCCTCCTCGACGGCCTCGTGGTAGTCCTCTTCGCTGTCGAAGTCGCTGCGGAGCGGCTCGAAGT
The DNA here is from genome assembly GCF_030766825.1 of Nocardiopsis sp. CC223A. Classification (GTDB taxonomy): domain Bacteria; phylum Actinomycetota; class Actinomycetes; order Streptosporangiales; family Streptosporangiaceae; genus Nocardiopsis. Next base: position 28,719 of record NZ_JASFDV010000018.1, on the reverse strand, counting down.
CGGCGAAGTCCGGGGCGATGTCGGGAACGTCGTACGGGACGTCGGCGCCGTTGTCGCCGTTGCGGATGGACTCGTTGTAGTAGGCGATCAGGCTGGCCAGTTCCTGCTCGGTCATGACCATCGGCTTGCGCGGCATCTGCGCGTCCGGGTTCATGGACGGCATGCGGCCGGTGCTGACCTGGAAGTCGATCGCCGCAGGACCGACATCGCGCAGGTCCGGGCCGAACTCGCCGCCCGAACCGTCCAGACCGTGGCACGAGGCGCAGGTCTGGTCGAAGATGGTCTTGCCCTCGGCGACGTCCACGTCCTCGGGGGACTGGACGTCAGCGGCGAGGGTCTGCGCCTGCGCCTGGTCGGAGGTGGGGGCCACTGCGGCGTACCCCACCCCGAACAGGGCTAGCGCGAGGATGACGACGACATACCCCGCAAGGGGATGCCGTCGCCGCGCGGTAATCCATTTCACGGTTTCCCCGTTTCGGGTTACTGGATGAAGTAGATGGTTGCGAACAAAGCGATCCAGACCACGTCGACGAAGTGCCAGTAGTAGGACACGACGATCGCACTGGTCGCCTGCTGGTGAGTGAAGCGCTTCGCTGCGTACGTGCGTCCCAGCATGATGAGGAACGCGATCAGACCACCGATGACGTGGAGTCCGTGGAAGCCCGTGGTCAGGTAGAACATCGACCCGTAGGGACTGGACTGGAGGGTCAGGCCCTCGTGCGCGATGAGTTCGTAGTACTCGTACGCCTGTCCCAGAACGAAGAACAGGCCCATGAAGAACGTGATGAAGAACCACATGCGCAGCTTCTTCACGTCACCGCGCTCGGCGGCCCAGACGCCTGCCTGAGCGGTGAAGCTGGAAGCCACGAGGACCACGGTGATCGTGGAGGCCCACGGCACGTTGAGGTGCGTGTCGGGCCAGGCCCCCAGGTCGGGGTTGCCGTTGATCACCGATCGGATGGTGAAGTACATCGCGAACAGCGCAGCGAAGAACATGAGCTCGTTGGCCAACCAAACGATGGTTCCAACGCTCACCAGGTCAGGACGCTTTGCCGCACCATGGGCTGGTGTCGGTGCTGTTTTTGGGTTCGCGGTTGCTGTCGCCACGGGAGCATTATTACGGCATCTCGCGAAGGTCCGTACTCGACCCCCCGTAAGGCGGCGGATCGGTACCGGTATCGACCGTCTCGGGGCCCGGGGGCAGGGCCTGCACCGTGACTCGGGCGTTACTGTACCGCCCCGGCCCGCGTCGGCGCCCCTCCGACGCGCCCGCGTCCGGCCGCGAACGGGAACCTTGGACGCCAAAGGCGATTCGTACCCCCCTGAATGCCCCTTGAATCCCCTTCGCCCAACGGCGGGGCAACGAAACGATCACCGTTGCACAACGCCCGCCCCGGGGCCGGTTAGCGCACCCCGGGGAGGTACTGGCATCCTGTGGTGTCGAAGGTCTCAGCCCCGCACCGGCGGATCCGGAACTCCTGGGCACCGGGACCCCAAGGCAATAGAGTCAGAGGCACACAGCCTACGAACGCCTCGGCCGCACCCCCCACGGCGGCGGCCCTGGTCCGAAGCGATGGGACGGTTGCGCGATGGTGGACAGCGGTACGGACACGGGTGCCCGGATGCGCGTGCTGGTCTACAGCGACAAGGCCGACACCCGCGAGCAGGTGCGCCTGGCGATCGGCCGCCGCCCGGCCGCGGACGTGCCCAGGGTGGAGATCGTCGAGTGCGCGACGGCGCCGATGGTGCTGCGCAGGCTGGAGTCGACCGACCCCGCCGAGCGCATCGACGTGGCGATCTTCGACGGTGAGGCCTCCCCCGTCGGCGGCATGGGCCTGTGCCGCCAGGTCAAGGACGAGATCTACCGGTGCCCGCCGGTGCTGCTGCTGGTGGGCCGGCGCGACGACGGCTGGCTGGCGACCTGGTCGCAGGCGGAGCAGGTGGTCAGCCACCCGATCGACCCGGTCGCGCTGGCCGGTTCGCTGGCGGAGCTGATGCGCCGCCGGCTCACCGCGCTCAGCGGGTGACCTCCGTGGCGAGTGACGACGGCGAGGGGAACATGCGCCGTCGCCGCGTGGTGGGCGGGGCCCTGAACCACGGCGCCGACACCGGGCGATGGCGTGGCGGCGCACTCTCCCGTCCCCCGCTGCACTGAGACGAGCCGCGGCGCGGTCCCACCGCGCCGCGTTCGTGCGGCCCCATGCCCTTGTCACCCTGGAGTCGAAAAATGAACGTTCCCGCCGCCGGGCCCCGAGAGAATTCCGCCGTCACCGAGCGGACCTGGGCCAACCTCATCACCGCCCTGCTGGGCGGGACCACCCTCAGCTCCGCCGACACGGCGTGGGCGATGGGCGAGATCATGTCGGGCTCGGCGACCGACGCCCAGATCGCGGGGTTCGCGATCGCGCTGCGCGCCAAGGGCGAGGGCGTGTCGGAGGTGACCGGCCTGGCCCGGGGCATGCTCGACAACGCGGTCCGCATCGAGGTGCCCGGCCCCACCCTGGACATCGTCGGCACCGGCGGCGACCGGGCGCACACGGTGAACGTGTCGACGATGGCGGCGATCGTCGCCGCGGCGGCCGGGGCCCGCGTGGTCAAGCACGGCAACCGCGCCGCGTCCTCCTCCTGCGGGACGGCGGACGTGCTGGAGCGGCTGGGCGTGGTCCTGGACCTGCCGCCGGAGCTGACGGCCCGGACCGCGCTGGAGGCGGGCATCACCTTCTGCTTCGCCCCGCTGTTCCACCCGTCGCTGCGGTTCGCGGCCAAGCCGCGCCGTGAGCTGGCGGTGCCGACGGTGTTCAACTTCCTGGGCCCGCTCACCAACCCGGCCCGGCCGACGGCGTCGGCGATCGGTGTGTTCGACGCGCGCATGTGCGAGGTCATCGCCGGTGTGTTCGCCGAGCGGGGCGTGTCGGCGCTGGTGTTCCGCGGCGACGACGGCCTGGACGAGCTGACCACCGCGACCACCTCGACGGTGTGGGTGGTGCGTGACGGAGCGGCCCGGCGCGAAACACTGGACCCGGCCGACCTGGGCATCGCGCGGTCGGAGCCGGACGCGCTGCGCGGCGGCGACGTGGAGTTCAACGCCCGTGCGGTGCGCGACCTGCTGGCGGGTCGGGAGGGTCCGGTGCGCGACGCCGTCCTGTTGAACGCGGGCGCGGCGCTGGCGGCCGTCGACGGGATCGACGGGGCGCTGGTGGACGCGGTCCGCGCCGGGTACGAACGCGCCGAGGCCGCGGTCGACAGCGGTGCCGCCGAGCGGACCCTGGCGACTTGGGTGGAGACCAGCCAGGAGTTCGCCAAGGACCTCTGACCGCACGCGAGGCGCCGGCGGGGGTCTGGAGGCCCGTAGCGGACGCCCGAGGAACGAGGACGGCCGCGCAGGGCCGAAGGCTCCCGCCCCCGGGGCACCGAGCACGGGCCGAAGCGAAACGGAGGCCCCGAGAAGCACGCGAGGCGCCGGCGGGGTTCTGGAGGCCCGTAGCGGACACCCGAGGAACGAGGACGGCCGCACAGGACCGAAGGCTCCCGCCCTCCCGGGCCCCGAGAAGCGCATAGGGGGCGGGCACCGCACGGTGCCCGCCCCCTCGCGTGCGGCTACCAGCCGATGGCGAAGGCCGACTCCAGGTCGTGCTTGGAGTAGGTCTGGAAGGAGATGTGCGTGTCGGAGGAGATCACGCCGGGCACCTTGTTGACCCGCCCGGGGATGACCTCGGCCAGGTCCTCGTGGCGGCGTACCCGCACCATGGCGATGAGGTCGACCCCGCCGGTGACCGAGTAGACCTCGCTCACCCCGTCGATCTCGGCGATGGCCTCGGCGACCTCGGGGATGCGGTGGACGTCGGCCTTGATCATGACGATCGCGGTGATCACTGTGCCTCCTGGGCGGTGTCGGCGCGGGCGGAGGTCCGATGGGCCGCGCACGGCTAGTAGACGTCGGAGAGCCGCGTCCCGGAGCGCCATCGCAGCCGGTAGACCACCCATCCCACGATCACCCCGGCCACGAATCCGTAGACGTGCGCCGCGTAGGCGACGCCGGAGCCCGCACCGGGGGCGTTCGATGTGGTGACGTAGAGAAGATACTGAAGGACGAAGTAGCTGCCCACCAGCGCCCACCCGGGCAGGCGCATGGGGACCACCCCGAACACCAGGGTGGTGACCCGGCTGCGGAACTGCACGACCAGGTAGGCGCCGAGCACTCCGGAGATCGCACCGGAGGCGCCGACCATGGGGATCATGCCCTGCGGGTCGCCCAGGGCGAACCCGTAGGCGGCGGCCAGGCCGGTGACCACGTACAGCACCAGGAACCGCAGCCGTCCGATCCGGTCCTCCACCACCGGCCCGAACACGAACAGGTAGACCATGTTGCCCACCAGGTGGGCGGCGCCGGAGTGGACGAACATGGAGGCGAACACCGACAGCCACACCTGCTTGCCCTCGATGCCCCCGCACTGGGGGACGACCGGGTCGGCCAGGGCGGTGTGCCCGAACATCTCGGCGGGGACCGCGCCCCAGCGCATGAAGTAGTCCTGGATGGAGCAGAACCGCTCCACCATGTCGGACGGGTACCAGACCGCCGTGGTCGCCTGCGGCGACATCAGGTAGGCCAGGACGTTGGCCGCGATCAGCAGGTAGGCGACGACGGGGGCGCGGCGGACGGGGTGGTCGTCATTGAGCGGTAGCGCGGCCATGCGCCCAGTGTGTCATCTCCGGGTGCGCCTCGGCCGCCCGCAGCGGGCATGTCCACTCCCCGTCGATCTCCACCAGGCGGGTGGCGGGGTCCTCCAACCAGGCCAGGATCAGCTCGGTCTCGCCGGGCAGTGCGGCGGACTGCGGGGCGACGGCCGGTTCGACGGTCTCGGCGGTGGCGGCCAGGGCGCGCAGGAACGCCGCGGGGTCGGTTCCGGGTTCCAGCACGGCGCTGGCGGCCAGCCGCCCGTGGCGGACCACGCAGGTGTCCCAACCGGTGGGGCCGCGCCGGGTGGCGACCAGGTGGGGGACGGCGGCGAGGGCGGCCATGCGCTGGGCGCGGCGGGCGCCGCGCAGGAACGCGGCGAGCCGGTCCCGCAGCGCGGCGGCCTCCTCATAGCGCAGGGCGGCGGAGAGTTCGGCGATGCGGTCGGTGTGGGCGGCCACGACGGCGTCGGGGTCGCCGGTCATGGCGGTGCGGGCGGCCGCGGCGTGCTCCAGGTAGGCGTCCAGGGGCTCGGTGCCGTCGCAGGGCGCGCCGCAGCGGCCCATCTGGGCGAGCACGCAGGGGGCGACCCCGTCTGTGCCGCCGGGGGTGAGCCGGTGCGCGCACTGGCGCAGCGGTAGGGCGTGCAGCAGCGCCTCCCTGGCCCGCTCGGCCTCGTTGGCCGAGGCGTAGGGGCCGATGTAGGGCGCGCCGTCGGCCTTGACGGTGGTCACGACCGACAGGCGGGGGTAGGCCTCGGCGGTCAGGGTGACCCAGCGGACCCGCTCGGGGTTGCGCGAGCGCCGGTTGTAGGGGGGTTTGCGCTCGGCGATGATGCGCAGCTCGCGCACCGACGCCTCCAGGTCGGTGGCGCACACGATGGGGGTGACACCCGCCACCACCCCGGCCATCTCCCGGATGCGCTGCCGGTTCTCGGCGGCGGTGAAGTAGGAGGCGACCCGGCGGCGCAGGTTGTTGCTCTTGCCCACGTACAGGTCGGCGCCGCGCGCGTCGGTGAACACGTACACCCCGGGGCGTTCGGGCAGCCCCTCGGCCAGGTGCCGTTTGGCGCGCTGGGCCTTGGTGGGCGGTTTGGTGACCGCGCGCAGCTCCTCCAGGCTGCCCACCCCCAGCGGGGTGAGGCGGTCGATGAGCCCGGTGAGGACGGTGACGGTGGCGCGGGCGTCGTCCAGGGCCCGGTGGTTGGGGGTGACCGGCGAGCCGAAGAACGCGGCCAGGGTGCCCAGCCGGTGGTTGCGGGTCTGCCCGTGGGGCAGGACGGCGCGGGCCAGGCGCAGGGTGTCCACCACCGGCGGGTCCGGCCAGACCGCGCCGTGGCGCTCGCAGGCCGCCTTGAGGAACCCGACGTCGAAGGGGGCGTTGTGGGCGACCAGGGCGGTGTGCTCCCGCGCGGTGAGGAAGGCGAGCACCCGGGGCAGCACCTCCTCCAGGGGCGGGGCGGTGGCCACCATGGACTGGGTGATGCCGGTCAGCAGGGTGATCTCGGCGGGGATGACCACACCCGGGTCCACGAGTGCGGTGAACTCCTCCTCCACCCGTCCGCCGCGCACCCGCACCGCTCCGATCTCGGTGATCCGGGAGTTCGTGGCGCTGGTACCGGTCGTCTCCAGGTCCAGCACGACGAAGGACACGGCGCCCAGCGGAGTGCCGATGTCACCGATGTCGAGTTGGTCGCCCGTGGGCGTCGCGGACCGTCGAACCACCCGGTCAGGTTAATCGGAGCCGACGACCGAACACGGCCGCCCTCCGGTCCGGGCCACCCGACGTGGAAAGATGTGGGTGATGGGGCGTAAAGCCCCCGCTTACCCGATCAAGAGGAGGAACCGTGGGGATCGCGATGCCGGGTGACAATGAGCGGTGGCGGTGCACCGGATGCGGCAACCTCACGCGGTTCGACGTGACGCGCACGGTCCGCTCCCAGGACTTCGTGCACCTGGACCTGTCCGGTGAGGGGCGGGTGGAGGAGCGCACCGTCCTGTCCGAGACGATCGAGCAGGTGAAGTGCCGCTGGTGCGGGGCCACGGACCGCATCGAGACCATCGCCCGCCCCGACGCCGACCGGTCGGTCTCCGACACTTCGGCGGAGAGCCCGACGGGTCGGGCATGAGCACCCGCCCGGAGGCCGGTGACTCCGGGAACGGGGCGGCACCCGAGCACGGCAACGGGGAGGACGGGGAACGGCTGCCGCGCCCGCTGCCCGAGGCCGTGCGCTCCCGGGTCATCGACTACGGGTCCGACGTGCTGGGCGGCATGCGCGCCGCCGAACTGCCCGCCCCGCTGCGGCGGGTGGCCAAGTTCGAGCCGCGCCGCCGGGCCCGGCTGGCGGGGCCGCAAATCGCCGCCCAGTTGGAGACCGACCCGGCGTTTCGGACCCTGGTGGCCGAACGGGTCGAGCAGGTGTGGCCCGAACTGGCCGAGGGGCTGCGCTCGGGCGTGGTGCCCCCGGCCGCCGACCCCGTGGCGGTGGGGGCCTGCGCGTACCTGCTGCGCCCACCGGGGTGGGTCGACATCGTCGAGGGCGTCCACAGCGAACTGGACCGGGAGGCCGGGGCCAAGGAGGCCGACGAGGCCGCCGAGGCCCTGGAGGAGGTGAACCACCGCCTGGCCCAGGCCCGCGAGGAGCACAGGGCCGAGACGGACCGGCTGCGCGCCCTGATCAAGGAGCACAAGGCCGAGATCTCGGAGCTGCGCCAGAAGGTGCACACCGAGCGGCGCCGCGCCCGGGAGGCGACGGCCCGCGCCGAGCAGGTGGCGCTCCGGGCCGACGAGCGCGCCGCGGAGGCCACCGGCCGGGTCGGTGCCCTGGAGTCGGAGAACCGGCGGCTGAAGTCCAGGCTGTCGGCGGCCGAGGCGCAGGTGGAGAACGCCCGGCGGGCCGTGCGCGCGGGCCGCAACGCCGACGAGGCGCGACTGCGCGTCCTGCTGGACGTTCTGGTCGACGCCTCCCACGGGCTGCGCCGCGAGCTCGCGCTGCCGGCCGCGGTGGACTCCCCCGCCGACCTGGTGGCGGCCGAGGCGGACGAGCGCCGCCGGGTCTCGCTGGGCGGGCTGCCCGACGACGACCCCGGCCTGCTCGAACACCTGCTGACGGTGCCGCGCGTGCACCTGCTGGTGGACGGCTACAACGTCACCAAGACGGGCTACGGGACCCTGCCGCTGGCCGACCAGCGCACCCGGCTGCTGTCCTCCCTGGAGGGGCTGGCCAGCCGGACCAAGGCGGAGATCACCTGTGTCTTCGACGGGGCCGACGTGGACGCCCCGCCGGCGGTGGCGCAGACCCGCCGGGTGCGACTGCTGTTCAGCGCGCCCGGGGAGACGGCGGACGAGCTGATCGTGCGCCTGGTGCGGGCCGAACCGCCCGGCAGGCCGATCGCCGTGGTCACCTCCGACCGGGAGATCGTGGGCGCGGTGCGCCGGGCCGGGGCGCGGGCGATCTCCTCGCCCATCTTCCTGCGCAGGTTGGAGTCGCACGGGTGAAGCGGGTGCGGTGCCCGGGGCACCGCACCCGCTTCCGCGTCCCCCTGAGATCCTCGCCATGTGTTCGGCCGTGTGGTTGAGCCGTGCCGTGCGGTCCGCTAGGTTCTAGCGGGAACGTGAGTGCTCTACCGGATAGAACGCCACCCTTGTGCCCCCGGTGGGTCCCGCACACTCACACCCGGTGCCCGTGTCCCGGACGCGGGCGCTCCCCCTGTACGTGTCTCCCCAGCACCCCCGTGCGGACTTCTCACACCCCAAGGAGCGTGGCCCGCCATGAAGAACACCGGTGGTCGGCGTACGGCTCGCCGCATCGCTGCCTCGACCGGAATCGGAGCGGTCGTCGCAAGCTCCCTCCTCGTCCCCGGCACCGCCCACGCGGACCCCACCCGTGAGGAGGTCGAGGAGGAGATCGAGCGCCTCAACGAGGAGGCCTCCGCAGCGGTCGAGGAGTACAACCAGGCCAAGGAGGACCACGAGGTCGCCGAAGCCCGGTACGAGGAACTCGACGAGCAGGTCGGGGACGAGCAGGAGAACTACGAGGCCCTCAAGGAGAAGGTCCAGAAGCTCGCCAACGCGACCTACCAGTCCGGCGACATGGACTCGATCACCAACATCCTGACCTCCGACGGCCCCGAGGGGCTGCTGGAGCAGAACGCCGACCTCACCTACCTCTCCGAGACCCAGCAGACGCAGCTCGACGAGTTCGGCGAGTCCGCCGAACGCCTGTTCTCCCTCAAGGACGAGTCCGAAGAGGCCCTGAAGGAGGCCGAGGAGGCGCTGGAGGAGGCCGAGGAGGCCAAGGACGAGGTCGAGGAGAAGATCGAGGCGCAGGAGGAGCTGCTCGCCGAGTTCCCCGACGCCGACGTCTCCACCGAGGGCGCCGACGACTCCGGCGGCCAGTCCTACACCGGCGGTGCCTCGGGCAGCGCGGGCGCGGCGCTGGACTTCGCCTACGCCCAGATCGGCAAGCCCTACGTCTACGGCGGCACCGGCCCCAACGGCTACGACTGCTCCGGCCTGGTGCAGGCCTCCTGGCGGGCCGGCGGCGTGGACCTGCCCCGGACCACGTACTCGCAGGCCGAGGTGGGCAACCGCATCTACGACATCAACGCCCTTCAGCCGGGCGACATCATGTTCTTCACCGGGCTGAGCCACAACGGCCTGTACGCGGGCGGCGGGCAGATGGTGCACGCCCCGCGCACCGGCCGCAACATCGAGGTGGTCGGGCTGGCCGCCTACTGGGCGGGCGTGTTCGAGTTCGCCGTGCGTCCCTGACGCACCCTGCGTTCCCGCCGAGGCCGTCCCCTTTCACGGGGGGGCGGCCTCGCGGCGTTTCCGGGGCCGCACAGCGTTTCTTACATCCCTTTTTCGGCCATGTCCGGCCATGGTTCTGAACATCACGAAAAGGTTGAGAGCGTCTCGGTGATGCACTAGTGTTCAACGCCGAACGTCTTTCGGTCCCTTCACCGCGCCGGTCCGGTCCCCCGCACCGCACCCCGGAAGCCCCTGTTCCGGTCGGCGCCTCCCTTGAGGAAGGTGTTTCCCACCGTGTCCGTATCGCGCCGTGTATCGGTCGTGTCCGTCCTGGCATGCGGGGCGTTCCTGCTGCCCGCGTCGGTCGCGTACGCCGAGCCGACCGTCGAGGAGGTCCGTGAGGAGATCGAGCGCCTCGAAGAGGAGTTCGCCGAACTCAACGCGGCCTACAACGAGGCCGAGGAGACCCACGAGGTCGCCGAGGAGAAGCTGGAGGACATCCTCAAGGACCTGGAGGAGGCCGAGGAGCGGGTGGAGACGCTGAGCCGGGGCGTGCGCGCCCTGGCCAACCTCGCCTACACCGGCACCGACTTCACCTCCCCCACCCAGCTCATCGGCTCGGGCGCCCCCGAGGAGGCGATGTTCCACCAGGCCGACCTGGGCTACCTCTCCGAGCAGCACAACGCCAGCCTCGAACAGTACATCGAGGAGCTGGAGGAGCTGGAGACCCTGGAGGCAGAGGCCGAGGAGACCGAGGAGGAGGCCGCCGAGGCCCTGAAGGAGGCCGAGGAGGCCACCGAGGAGGCCGAGGAGAAGATGGAGGAGCAGGAGACCCTGCTCGGCGAGCTGACCGCGGACGAGCGGGCCGCCGCCACCTCCAACACCTCCAACACGGGCGGGGGCAGTACCGGTGGCGGCGGCAGCTACACCGGTCCGGCCTCGGGCAACGCCCGGGTCGCCCTGGACTTCGCCTACGCCCAGATCGGCAAACCGTACGTGTGGGGCGGGACCGGTCCCAACGGCTACGACTGCTCCGGGCTGACCCAGGCCGCCTGGGCCCAGGCGGGCGTGAGCCTGCCGCGCACCACCTACGACCAGGTCAACGCGGGCCAGCGGGTCTCCTGGGAGAACAAGCAGCCCGGTGACCTGCTGTTCTTCTACGGCTCCAGCCCGAGCCACGTGGGCCTGTACGCGGGCGACGGCATCATGGTCCACGCCTCGACCTCGGGCAAGCCGATCGGCACCGTGGCCCTGAGCGACTACTACCGCTCCAACTTCGTCGCGGCGGTCCGCCCCTAGGGCGTTTCCGGCGGATGCCTTCGAGTGGCTCGGCGCCTGCGCCGAGCGCTGGGAGCGACCTCGCGGATCCGTGGAAGCACCGCGCCCAGGGTGTCCGCTGAGGGCGATGGGCGGGCCCGGAACGATCCGCCGAAGCCGCCGTAGGACCCCGGGGGGCGGTGTCCGAAACGTCTCCGCGGAGCCCCGCACCGGTATTTCGGTGCGGGGCTGCGCGCTGCGGGGGCCGCTACGCTCGTGGCGTGCCGCGAACGCTGATCATCACCAACGACTTCCCGCCCCGGGCCGGGGGTATCGAGGCCTTCGTCCACGAGGTGGCGCTGCGCCTGCCCGACGTCGTCGTGTACACGTCCTCGCCCGCCGCGGCGGACGGTGCCGCCGACCCCCACTTCGACCTGCGGCTGCCGTTCCCCGTGGTGCGCGACGCCGCGAAGGTGCTGCTCCCCTCGCCCCGGGTGGTGCGGCGGGCGGCCGCCGTCGCCCGGTTGGAGGACTGCGACTCCGTGCTGTACGGGGCGGCGGCGCCGCTGGGGCTGGCCGCCGGGCCCCTGCGGGACGTCGTTGGCCGCCAGGTGGCGCTGACGCACGGGCACGAGACGGGGTGGGCGCTGCTGCCGGGGGCGCGCGAGGCGCTGCGCCGGATCGGCGACACCACCGACGCCGTCACCTACCTGGGCGAGTACTCCCGGCGGCACCTGTCCCGCGCGCTGTCCGCGCCGGCCGCGGCACGGATGCGGCGGGTCGCGCCGGGGGTGGACACCGACCGGTTCCGCCCCGGTGCGGGCGGCGACCGGATCCGTGGGCGGCACGGGCTGGGCGGCCGCCCGGTCGTGGTGTGCGTCTCCCGGCTGGTGCCCCGCAAGGGCCAGGACACGCTGCTGCGCGCCTGGCCCCGGGTGCTGGCCGACGTGCCCGACGCGGCGCTGCTCATCGTCGGCGACGGCCCCTACGCGGGGCGGCTGCGGTCGGCGGCCGCCGGGCTGGACTCGGTGGTGTTCACCGGCCCGGTCCCGGCCGCGGAGCTGCCCGCCCACTACGACGCCGGGGACGTGTTCGCGATGCCCTGCCGCACCCGGCGGGGCGGTCTGGACGTGGAGGGCCTGGGGATCGTCTACCTGGAGGCGTCGGCCACCGGGCTGCCGGTGGTGGCGGGCGACTCCGGGGGAGCCCCGGACGCGGTCCTGCCCGGGGAGACCGGGCACGTCGTCGACGGCTCCCTCCCCGGTCCCGCCGCCCGGGCGCTCATCCGGCTCCTGGAGGACCCCGACCGCGCCGCCCGGATGGGCGCACGCGGCCGGGAATGGGTGCGGCGGGAGTGGAGCTGGGACCGGGCCCGAGCACGTCTCACGGACCTGCTGACGGCCTAGCTGTACCGACCATGGAGGTTGGTGACACCCACCCCGCCCGGCACAGGCAAGGAGGGCCTCCGGTCGTCGGTGTGGACCGCGGCATCTCCACCGGTTCCACACCGCGATCGGCGGCCCTCCCGCTTCCCGTGTTCCCGACCTCTCAGGTCAGTACACCGGCCCTCACAGGTCGTCCCCGTGGACGCTGCCGGGCGGGGCGGCGGAGTCGGTCGCCTGCGGCTCGCCGGTCTCGCTGTGCTCCAGCCACTGCTCCCAGGAGCGCTGGTAGAACCCCCAGCCGTTGTCCCACTCCAGCTCCCGCGCGGTGCCGGTGGTCTCCAGCACATCGCCCATCAGGGTGTTGTCGTGGAACCAGCGGGCGTCGGAGACCGACATGTTGGTGCAGCCGTTGGACCGGTTCGCGTAGCCGATGCTCCCGTTCCAGGGTGCGGCGTGGGTGAACTCGCCGCTGTTGGAGGTGCGCACCGCCCAGTCGGCCTCGACCCGGTAGTAGCCGGGCGAGCCCGCCGGGATGCCGACGGTCGCCGAGTCCATCACCAGCCTGCTGTACTTCTCCATGAGGACGTGGATCCCGGATGTGGTGGTGTTGAAGTGCCGCTCCCCCCTGCCGTTGCTGACCGGGATGGAGCGGACGCGTTCGCCGTCCACCTCCACGTGCATCCGGTGCTCGGGGACGTGCATGGTGGCGATGAGCTCGCGGCCCACCTCGAACCCGATGCGCCGGTCCGCGGTGCCGAACACCCCCTCGGCGGCCTCCACACCGGTCAGCCGCAGGTCGACGGTGACCTGCTGGTGCGGCTCCCAGTAGTCCTGCGGCCGGAACACCGCCGTGGTCTCGTTCGGCCAGTTCCAGGCGCCTTCGGTGGCCTGCTCCGAGGTCACGTGCATGGAGTTCTCGACCTGTTCGCGGTTCTCCACCGGTTGTTCGAAGGTGACGACGACGGGCATGCCCACTCCGACGGTCTGCCCGTCCTGGGGCAGTACGAAGGGCTCGGCCAGACGGGCGTCCTCGGCCACCGCGTGGGTGTCGAACGTGGAGACGACCTCGGTGCGCTCGCCGTCGGCGTCCCGGGCCGTGGCGTAGACGGCGACGAGCCCGTCGGGGGCCAGGTTCCAGTCGCTGACCCAGGCGGAGCCGTCCTGGGCGAGCGTGCCGGTGACCGGTGCCCGCACGGGCCCCTCGCCGTCCGCCGTCTCGGCCGCGGCCCACCGCTCCCGGTCGACCTGCTCGACGGTGACGTCGGTGAGGACGCCGTGCTCCACGGACACCCGCACCGGTGTGTTGGGCGCGACCCCGGCCTCCCCCGGGACCGGGGTGATGGAGATCCGCGGCCCGGGCGCCTCCTGCGGCTCCTCCTCGGTGGCCGTGCAGGCCGTGGCCGCCAGGGCCGCGGCGACGGTGCCGGTGGCCAAACGCCCGGCGAACCGGACTCGTCGGTTCATGACAGAACCCCCAGATGTCACGTTAAGTAATTAATAGGCTACAACGGACATGAGGGAAATCCCGGCATTTGCCACCCCAGCACCTCACGCACCCCCGCACCGCGGTGTCCGGGCACGGAAAAGCCCCGGCGGCGACCGTGCGGTCGCCGCCGGGGCGGATGCCCGGTGTTCCGGCTAGTGCTGGAACTCCTTGCGGTAGTACTCGAAGACCCAGCCGATGGCGGTGAGGATGATGGCGAAACCGCCGATGATCACCATCCACCAGCCGATGGCCACGCCCACCGCGGTGAACGCCACGGACAGGGCCACGAACATCGGCCACCAGCTGTGCGGGCTGAAGAAGCCGTACTCGCCGGCGTTCTCGGCGATCTCACCGTCGAGCCGCTCCTCCGCCGGAAGCCCGTGGAAGTGCTCGCTGCGGCGGGCCGACTGCCAGAGCCAGTACCCGATCATCCAGCCGAAGCCGATGGAGACGACCAGCGCCGTCGTGCCGGTCCACTCGATGGCCCCGGTGTCCTGCCAGGACCAGTAGATGTACAGCAGGGCCGCAAGACCGAAGAAGGTCGAGACGCCCATGAACAGATAGGCCTGCGTCTTCATGAGCCCCTACTCCTTCGTGGCGCCGACGGGGACCGCGCCGGGGGCGGCGGCGTGCGGGTGGTTGAGGTCGAACGCGGGGCGCTCGGACCGGATCCGCGGCAGCGACGTGAAGTTGTGCCGCGGCGGCGGGCAGGAGGTCGCCCACTCCAGCGAGCAGCCGTAGCCCCACGGGTCGTCCACCTCGACCTTGGGCGCCCTCTTCGCGGTGATGTAGATGTTCCAGAAGAAGATCAGCGTCGAGGCGGCCAGCACGAACGAGGACACCGACGAGATCTGGTTCAGCTCGGTGAACCCGTCACCGGGCAGGTAGTCGGCGTAGCGGCGCGGGAAGCCCATGGCGCCCAGCCAGTGCTGGACCAGGAACGTGCCGTGGAAGCCGAGGAACAGCAGCCAGAAGTGGGCCTTGCCCAGCGACTCGTTGAGCATCCTGCCGGTGAACTTGGGCCACCAGAAGTAGAAGCCCGCGAACATCGCGAACACCACGGTGCCGAACACCACGTAGTGGAAGTGGGCCACCACGAAGTAGGAGTCGGTGACGTGGAAGTCGATCGGCGGGGAGGCCAGCAGCACGCCGGTGAGACCGCCGAAGAGGAAGGTCACCAGGAAGCCGATGGTGAACAGCATCGGCGTCTCGAAGGTGAGCTGGCCGCGCCACATCGTGCCGATCCAGTTGAAGAACTTCACACCGGTCGGGACCGCGATGAGGAACGTCATGAACGAGAAGAACGGCAGCAGGACCGCGCCCGTCGGGAACATGTGGTGGGCCCACACGGTGACGGACAGGCCCGCGATGGCGATCGTCGCGGCCACGAGGCTCTTGTAGCCGAAGATCGGCTTGCGGCTGAACACCGGCAGGATCTCCGTCGCGATGCCGAAGAAGGGCAGCGCGATGATGTACACCTCGGGGTGGCCGAAGAACCAGAACAGGTGCTGCCACAGGATCGCACCGCCGTGCTCGGCGTTGTAGACCTGCGTGCCGATCATGCGGTCGGCGCCCAGGGCGATCAGGGCGGCGGTCAGGACCGGGAACGCGATGAGCACCAGGACGCTGGTGAGCAGGGTGTTCCAGGTGAAGATCGGCATGCGGAACATCGTCATACCGGGCGCGCGCATGCACAGGCCGGTGGTGATGAAGTTGACCGCGCTGAGGATGGTGCCCAGACCGGAGACGGCCAGGCCCAGGATCCACAGGTCGCCGCCCAGGCCCGGCGAGCGGACCGCGTCGGACAGCGGGGTGTAGGCGAACCAGCCGAAGCTGGCCGCGCCGCCGGGGGTGATGAACCCGCTGACGGCGATGAGGCTGCCGAACAGGAACAGGTAGTACCCGAACAGGTTCATCCGGGGGAACGCCACGTCGGGGGCGCCGATCTGCAACGGCATGATGATGTTCGAGAACCCGACGAACAGCGGGGTCGCGAACATCAGCAGCATGATCGTGCCGTGCATGGTGAACATCTGGTTGAACTGCTCGTTGGACATGACCTGCATGCCCGGGAGGAACAGCTCGGCGCGCATGAGCAGCGCCAGGACCCCGCCGAAGAGGAAGAAGCCGAACGAGGTGATCAGGTACATGTACCCGATGATCTTGTGGTCGGTCGACGTCAGCCAGTTGACGATCATCGAGCCCTTGCGGCCCGGCAGCCCCTGCGACGCGGTGTGCGTGGGGGTGGTGGTCGTGCTCATTACTCGTTGGTCTCCTCGGCCTCGTCGGCACCGGAGCCCGTGCCCTCGGCACCGGAGCCCTCGGCACCGGTGTCCTCAGCGGAGTCCGCGGTGTCGGGGGTCTCGTCGGCCTCGGTCTGCTCGGCGGCCGCGGCCTGCTCCTGCTCGGCGGCCCACACCTCGTACTCGTCCTCGGGAAGGACGTCGACGTTGAAGAGCATGCGGGTGTGGTCCACACCGCACAGCTCGGCGCAGCGGCCGATGTACTCGCCGGCGGTGCCGTCGTTGAGGTTCACCTGGAACGCGTTGTCGCGGCCCGGGACGACGTCCATCTTGAAACCGAACGCCGGGATCCAGAACGAGTGGATGACGTCCGGGGAGTACAGGTCGAAGTGCACGACCGCGTTCTCCGGCAGCACCAGCGTGGACTGGGTGGAGGGGTCGGCGGTACCGTCCGGGTTGGGCGTGCCCACCTCGGAGAACAGCACCTCGCCGCCCTCGTCCTTGGGGGCGTCCAGGTAGTTGAACTGCCAGGCCCACTGGAAGGCGACGACCTCGACGTGGACGTCGGCCTCCTGCTCGGTGTCCAGCAGGTAGCTCTGATCGCGCGCGGTGAAGTAGAACAGCACCGCGATGACGACGATCGGCAGCACGGTGTAGAGCGCCTCGATGGGCATGTTGTAGCGCACCTGGGGCGGCAGCTGCTCAGAGCGCTTGCGGTGGAAGATGATCGACCAGATCATCAGTCCCCACACGAGAATGCCGACCGCGAACGCCGCCACCCAGGAACCCTGCCAGAGCGAGAGAACACGCTCGGCCTGCTCGGTGATCGGCTCCGGCATGCCCAAACGAGTGAGCTCGTTCGACGCGCAGCCGGTCGCGGCCAGCCCCAGCACGGCGAGCGCGGCGCCGCGTGGTGCCCATCGGCGCAGAGTGGAGCGCCGATTTTCTTGGCGGGTCGGACTCACGGATTGCCTTCCCAGCGGTGTAGCCCGTGGACTTCCACGGGCGGCCTAAGTATCCAAAGCTTGTCAGGGGGAAACATTATCGCGAACCGCCCAGGGTCCCGTTCATGGGCTTGCCTGGTCAGCGTGTTGCCGAAGGCCCGTGATACGGGACGCTCGGTGGTCCGTGGAGCCGGACCCGCCCGCGCGCCGGAGGTGACCCCTTCCGGCGGTCGGCGAGGCACGGCCCGGCGTTCCCCCGGGCCCCTCCCCCGTGAGGCGGCCGGGGCACCCGTCCGGGTGTCGGGCGGCGCCCGTGTCCACAGCGGGTGCGTCCGATCTCCGGCGTCCCACGGGGAGAGAACAAGGTGAGCGTATCGCTGGGTTCACGACACCCTTAACCGGGTTCGCCTTACCGCGCGGGAGGGGTCAAGATTGGGACACGGAACGACAACGCACAGGGGGTTCCCGTGTCCGAGGGACGGCCGCTGCCAGGGGCGACCACGCCGTCGGTGATCGTGGAGGCGGTGGGCCGAAAGTGCCCGATCCCGATCATCTGGGTGGCGCAGCGCCTGCACGAAGTGCCCATCGGCGGGGTCATCGCGGTCACCGCGGACGATCCGGCCGCCAAGGCGGACATCCCCGCCTGGTGCCGGATGAAGATGCACGAATTCGTCGCGGAGGTGCCCCTGGCGCGGGGTAGCGCGTTTCACATCCGGCGGATGTACTGAACCGTTCCCGGTTCCGGTTCCCAATCCGTAACGATTCGGGCACACCGAATCCCGGGCGGTGCGGTGGCACGAGAAAGGCCGCACGGACCCGGGGGTCCGTGCGGCCGGTGCTCGCTCACGCGGCGCCGCGGGGGCGCCGACCGCTAGCGGGCGTAGAACTCGACGACGAGCTGCTCGTCGAAGGGCACCGGGATCTGCTCACGCTTGGGGCGGTCGACGACCGCGATGCGCAGGTCCTTGTGGCTGACCGCCAGGAAGCCGGCGATCTTGTCGTCGGCGTGGACGCCCTCGGCGGCCTCGACGAACGGCACCATGGAACGGGACTTCTCCCGAACCTCGATGATCTGGCCCGGCTTGACCTGGTACGACGGGATGTCGACCTTCTTGCCGTCCACGGTGATGTGGCCGTGGTTGATGAACTGGCGGGCGGCGTAGATCGACGCGGCGAAGCCGGCGCGCAGCACGACCGTGGCCAGACGCAGCTCCAGCTCGGCCAGCATCTCCTCACCGGTGCGGCCGGGGCGCTTCTTGGCGTTCTCGTAGATCCTGACCAGCTGCTTCTCGGTCAGGTCGTAGTACCAGCGCACCTTCTGCTTCTCGGCCTGGCGGACGGCGAAGTCGCTGCTGTTGCGGCGAACGCGACGGCCGTGCTCACCGGGCGGGTAGGGGCGCTTCTCGAAGTAGCTGACCGCCTTACGGGTCAGCGGCATTCCGGCGCGCCGCGACAACCGCACCTTGGGTCCGGTGTAGCGCATGCAATGTCCTTTCACATGGAATGCGGGGAATCCCAGGTAAGGCTGACCTAGAACTGGGAGGCGTGCGGGCACGCCCGGGCCCCGTGCGCCTCGCGGCGCCGACGGAGCGGGTTCCCCACCGTCGCGGTGACCCTGCGCGAACGGTTCGGGCTCTACACACCGGCACGCGTTTCAGCGCACCGGCGGGCACGGCGGACCCGCCGAGGAAGAACGGCGGGGTCCGTGCGGGTCGCGTCCCGGGCATGCGAACACACGGGACACGGGGTCACGACTGTCTACTCTACGGGGTCCGGGGACCCTAGACGAACGGGCGGACCTCGGCGGCGACCTCCGCGCCGTAGGAACGCTCCAGGCGGTCCAGCAGCGAGGCGCCGGTGAGCGTGTACTCCTGCGGGCCGTCGACCTCCAGGCAGTGCACCGCGGTGGCGTTGCCCACCTGGGCCGCGCGCTCCAGGGACAGGCCCCAGGAGTGGGCGGCCAGGAACCCGGCGCGGAAGGCGTCGCCCATGCCGGTCGGGTCGACCAGGTCGCCGACCGCGGCGGCGGGCACGTGGACGCTCGGCTCGCCCGCGCGGTCGATCCGGGCGCCCTTGGCGCCCAGGGTGGTGATGCGGGTACCGACCCTGGCCAGGATCTCGGCGTCGGACCATTCGGTCTTCTGCTCGGCGAGGGCCTTCTCGTACTCGTTGGTGAACAGGAAGGTCGCCCCCTCGATCAGGGTACGCACCTGCGGGCCCTCCATGCGGGCGAGCTGCTGGGAGGGGTCGGCCGCGAAGGCGATGCCCCGGGTGCGGCACTCCTCGCTGTGGCGGACCATCGCGGCCGGGTCGTCGGCGCCGACCAGGACCAGGTCCAGGCCGCCCAGGCGGTCGGCGATCGGCTGGAGCTCGATGTTGCGGGCCTCGGCCATGGCGCCCGCGTAGAACGACGCGATCTGGTTCTGGTCGCGGTCGGTGGTGCAGATGAACCGGGCGGTGTGGCGCAGCTCGGAGATGTAGACGTGGGCGGTGTCCACGCCGTGGCGGTCCAGCCAGGCGCGGTAGTCCTCGAAGTCGGCGCCGGCCGCGCCGACCAGGACCGGGGACAGCCCGAAGCCGCCCAGGCCGAAGCAGATGTTGGCGGCGACGCCGCCGCGCCGCACGTCCAGTTCGTCGATGAGGAAGGAGAGGGACAACTGCTGGATCTGCTCGGGGATGATCTGTTCCGCGAACCGCCCCTCGAAGGACATCAGGTGATCGGTGGCGATGGATCCGGCAACCGCGATACGCACGGGACGAGGTCTCCTTGGTCGGGACGCGCCGGCCCGGGGCCGGACACTGCTCCGAGCACGCCGACGGCGCGCCCTTTCGGACTGACCCAGGGTACCGACCCGCCCATCACCGTCGGTCGGCTCCCGGTGGAGCGCGAGGGGAGGGCGGACCGGGTCCGCCCTCCCCTCGGTGGCCGTCGGCGTTCCCCGGGTCGCCCCGGGACCGCGCGTCCTAGTTGAAGGAGTCGCCGCAGGCGCAGGAACCGGTGGCGTTGGGGTTGTCGATGGTGAAGCCCTGCTTCTCGATGGTGTCGACGAAGTCGATCGTGGCACCGACGAGGTAGGGGGAGCTCATCCGGTCGGTCACGACCTCGACGCCGCCGAAGTCGGTGACGATGTCGCCGTCGAGCTCGCGCTCGTCGAAGTAGAGCTGGTAGCGAAGCCCGGAGCAGCCCCCCGGCTGGACCGCGACGCGAAGGCGCAGGTCGTCCCGCCCCTCCTGTTCGAGAAGCGCCCGGACCTTGCTGGACGCGTCCTCCGTGAGGATGATCCCCTCGGTGGTCTCGCTCTGAACCGTCATCGTGTAAAGCTCCTCGTGGAAAGGGGTTGCGGCCCGCTTGCGCCCGCGGCCCCGGTCTGACGCCCGCCGCCGGGACGGATGTCCTCTTCAACGGGTGCCAACACCCGGGCCCGGCGCCGCATTCCGACGTGCCGCCGCCGTGTCCGTCCGCCCCACCCGGCCCCGCTCGCGGGGTCCGGTACGGGCCGACTTGCGCGTGTTCCACCAGGGTACCCACCCGGCCCCGCCGTCACACCGGACGGCGGGGGCGCACGGCGGGGTTCAGCGGGCCCAGCGGCGGGCGATCGAGGCGGCCAGGTCCCGCAGCCCCCGGGCGGGGTGCTCCATCGCGGCGGCCACCGAACCGGTGGACTCGACCAGGGAGTAGGTCTCGGTGATGCCCGCTGCGGCGGCCTCGGCCCGGCCAACCGCGACCCGGCCGGCGGCGACCACGCAGGGGACGGCGTGCTCCCCCGCCAGGCGGGCGACGCCGTGGGGCAGCTTGCCCCGCAGGGACTGGGAGTCGAAGGACCCCTCCCCCGTGATGACGAGGTCCGCCCCGGCCAGCCGGTCGGCCAGGCCGACGGCGTCCAGCACCAGGCCGATGCCCGATGCCACGGTGCCGCCGAGCAGCAGCAGGGCGAAGCCCAGGCCGCCGGCCGCACCGGAGCCGGGCTCGGAGCGGGCCGCCCCCCGGGGGTCCACCCGGTCGGCGAATGCGGTCAGGGCCAGGTCCAGGCGCTGGACCAGGGCGGGGTCGGCGCCCTTCTGGGGGCCGAAGACCGCACTGGCCCCGTGCAGCCCGAGCAGGGGGTTGTCGACGTCGGTGGCGGCGACCAGGCGCACCCCGGCGACGGCCTCCCGGGCCGGGCCGGGGTCCACCTCGTCGACGTCGGCCAGCGCGCCGCCGCCCCGGGTGAGGTCGGCGGCGGGGGTCGCGCCCAGTGCGGCGAGCAGTCCGGCCCCGGCGTCGTTGGTGGAGCTGCCGCCCAGGCCGACGACGACCGTGCGGGCCCCGTCGGCGACGGCGCGGGCGATCAGCTCGCCGACCCCGGCGCTGGTGGTGCGGGCGGGGTCGCGCCGGTCGGCGGGGACCAGGTGCAGGCCGCAGGCCTGTGCGCTCTCCACGTAGGCGGTGTCGCCGACGAGCAGGTAGCTGGCGGCGACGGGCGCGCCCAGGGGGCCGGTGACGGAGGTCTCGCGCAGGCTGCCGCCCAGGGCGGTGTGCAGGACCTCGACGAAGCCGGGGCCGCCGTCGGAGAGCGGGAGCAGGTCGATGCGGGCGGAGGGGTCGGCGGACCGCCAGCCGTCGGCGACGGCGCGGGCGGCGTCCAGGGCGCTGAGGGTTCCGGCGAACTTGTCCGGTGCGATCACGATGTGCACGTGTTCAGTGTGCTGGGTCACGTGGCCCGACGCCAGGGTTCGGAGCCAAAAAAATTCATATCCCGGATTTTCGTTTCCGGGATGCGAAAATCAGAGGCCCGGTGCGCCGTACACCGGGAACCAGCGCGACCGGTCGGACTCGATCGGCAGATCCCCGCCGATGGCCGCCTCGGCCTGGAGCTCCAGGGCGTTGTCGCGACGCTGCCCCGGCAGCGGCGCGAACGGGTAGAAGGTGCCGCGCTTGTACAGGTAGACCAGGCCCAGTGAGCGCTCTCCGTCGGTGAACCCCACCAGCGAGCACAGCAGCGAGGGCCCGTACCCGTTCTCCTCCAGCGTGGAGTTGACCGCGTGCAACGAGGTGACCAGCCCCGTGATGTCGGGGTCGGTGACGTCGCCCTGCTCCGTCGGCGGGTGGTCGGACCGCACCACCAGCCACGTGTAGCCGTACTCGTCGGCGACCTGGCCGACCGGCGGGCCGTCCCCGGCCTCCAACAGCGCGGTGATGTCCTTCTCCAGGTCGGCGAAGGCCGCGCCCTCGGTCGGCCGGAAGGCCACCGACCCCGCCCCGGTGGGGCGGAAACCGGCCGCCGCACGCAGGGTGACCGCCGCCGACGGCAGCCCGAAGAGGGCGTCCAGGTCGGGTCGGACGGGCTTGGACCGGCCCAGCAGGGCCCTCCAGAAACTCACACTGCCTCCTCGGCGGCGGGGATGGTCAGGCCCCCCGGCCCAGTTGCCGGGAGATGTCGGAGAGCTGCGTCAGACGCTGCTCCACCGGCGGATGGGTGGCGATCAGGCTGTTGAGGCTGAACCCCTTGGTGAACGCCGGGGCGAAGAAGAAGGCGTTGAACGGCTCCACCTGACGCAGGTCCCGGCTGGGGATCCGCGACATGTCGCCGGTGATCTTGGTCAGGGCGCTGCCCAGCGCCGAGGGGCGCCCGGTGAGGTAGGCGGCGGCGCGGTCGGCCGCCAGTTCCCGGTAACGCGACAGCGCCCGGGTCAGCAGGAAGCTGAGCGCCCACGCGATGGCGCTGACCAGCACCACCAGCAGGGCGACCACCGCCGGGGCCGGACCGTTGTTGTTCCCCCGGCTCGCCCCGGAGAAGGCGGCGAAGCGCAGCCCGGCCTGGGTGAGGAAGCCCG
Source organism: Nocardiopsis sp. CC223A (assembly GCF_030766825.1). Classification (GTDB taxonomy): domain Bacteria; phylum Actinomycetota; class Actinomycetes; order Streptosporangiales; family Streptosporangiaceae; genus Nocardiopsis. The sequence continues at coordinate 6,163 of NZ_JASFDV010000018.1, read as the reverse complement.
CCACGATGCCCAGGAACCCGGCCACGGTCATGACCGTGACGTCGCGGTGGGCGATGTGCGACAGCTCGTGGGCCAGCACCGCCTCCAGCTCCGGCCCGTCCAGGCGGCGCAGCAGCCCGGTGGTCACGCAGACGACGGCGGTCCTGCTGCTGTGCCCGGTGGCGAAGGCGTTGGGCACGTCGGTGTCGGCGATGCCGACCCGGGGCTTGGGCATGTCCGCCATGGCGCACAGCCGGTCGATGAGCGCGTGCAGCTCGGGCGCCTGCCGGGGGGAGACCTCCTTGGCGCCCATCGCGAACATGGCGATCCTGTCCGAGGAGAAGTAGCTGAACAGCGCGAACCCGAGGACGATGACCAGGACCAGCCAGATGTTCAGCCCGACGGCGACCAACCCGACGACGAAGGCCACGTACACCAGGACCAGCAGGAACATGGTGAGGGCCATCCGGCCGGTGAGGCCTCGGTCAGGAGTGAACTTGGAACCCGCCATGCGCTGCGCCCTTCCCGCTGGTTCGGACGTCTCGGAGTCTAGTTCGCGAAAGTGAGAAAAGGGTGAAAACCCCACGTGAACACGCCGGGGCCGCCGCGACCGGGAGGTCGCGGCGGCCCCGGGGCTGCATGCGCGCAGGCACCGAGCCGGCCCCGCCGAGGACGGTGGTGGCAGGGACCGGTCGAAACGGGCCGCTCAGGGCCCGTTCTCAACGCCCTCCCGCTCCGCGGAAATGCGCGAGGCACCCCTCGAAGGGCGCCGGGCCGGGTGGCGGGTCCGTGGCCGCAGGCCACCCGTCGAGGGTGGCGGTGGGCGACGGGCGGGCCGAAGCGGAGCGGAGGTTCAAGAGGACACGCCCTAGCCCGGGATCAGGCCGTCGTCCTGCAACATCTGACGGACCTCCTCCATGCCGGCGTCGGCGTGGGGCAGGATGAACTGCGAGGGCTCCAGCGCGTCGGCGGCCAGCGGCGTCCCGTGCTCGCGCACCTTGTCGAGCAGGTCGTGCAGTGCCTTGCGGAAGGCGGCCTCGTCACCCTTCTCGATCGCCGACTCCAGCGCGGAGTCGAACGAGTTGAGCAGGTCGAGGTCGGCGTCGGTGAGGTCGACCTGACCCTCACCCATGATGCGGACGATCACGCGCCCTCCCCCCGACCCGAGTTGCCGTTGCCACCCTCGATCTGCGGGGTGGTGGAGGAGGAGCCGCCGCCCAGTTCGAGCTTCATGCGCTCCAGCTCGTCCTCGACGCCGCTGGTGCTGGCCATGCGGTCCAGCTCGGCCTGGATGTCGTCGCGCGGGCCGGACCCGGTGACGTCGTCGAGCGCGCCCGAGGCGAGCAGTTCGTCGACGGCCCCGGCGCGGGCCTGCATCTGGGCGGTCTTGTCCTCGGCGCGCTGGATCGCCAGGCCGACATCGCCCATCTCCTCGGAGATGCCGGTGAAGGCCTCGCTGATCTGCGTCTGGGCCTGGGCCGCGGTGTAGGTCGCCTTGATCGTCTCCTTGCGGGTACGGAAGGCGTCCACCTTGGCCTGTAGGCGCTGGGCCGCCAGGGTGAGCTTCTGCTCCTCGCCCTGGAGGTTGGCGTGCTGCTCGCGCAGGCCGTCGATCTGCTGGGTGAGACCGGAGCGGCGGGTCAGGGCCTCGCGCGCGAGGTCCTCGCGCCCCTGGGTGAGGGCCGCCCGGCCCTGCGTCTCCAGCTTGGACGACTGCTGTTCGAGCTGCTGGATCTGGAGCTCGACCCGCTTGCGGGAGGTCGCGACGTCGGCCACGCCGCGCCGGACCTTCTGTAGGAGTTCGAGCTGTTTCTGGTACGAGTAGTCGAGTGTCTCCCTGGGATCCTCGACCGAGTCCAGGGCCTTGTTGGCCTTGGACTTGAAGATCATGGAAAGTCGCTGAAACACGCTCATCAGCGTGGCCGTCCCCTTCTCGGTGCGTACATCGGCTGTTCCCAGCGGGCGCTTTGCCCAACCCTACGCGGTCTGACCCGCGGTCGCCATAAAGCTGTGACCGGCTACCCTGAGGGTGTGTTCCGACGTCGCTCCGCTTCCGCAGACACGGATTCGAAGACCACCGAATCCGCCAGCCCTGAGGCCTCTGAGGCCACCCAACCTAAGGGATATACCCCGAAGAAGGGTGTGCCCACCCCCAAGCGCAAGGAATCCGAGTCCAACCCGCGCAAGCTGGTCAAGGCTCCGGAGACCCGCAAGGAGGCCTACGAGATCCACCGCGCCCGCTCCGAACGTAAACGCGGGGTCGGCAAGGTGAGTTCCGGGGGCCTCAAGGGCGTTCCCGCCGACGAGGCCCGGTTCTACCGCCCCGCCGACCTGGGCCCGGCCCGCCGCTACGCCCGTGACCTGGTGGATTCCCGCCGCACGCTCAGCGAGTTCTTCCTGCCGCTGTCGATCGTCGTCATCCTGCTGATCATGGTGCCCAGCCCGCTGTTCCAGGTCGGGGTGGCGTACGTGGCCTGGCCGCTGATGATGGTGTCGCTGATCATCGAGGGCATCTTCACCTCGCGCCGGGTCAAGCGGGAGACCGCCGAGCACTACCCGGACGACGACATGCTGCGCGGCATCGGCTGGTACGCGGTCATGCGCCAGATCCAGTTCCGCCGGCTGCGGCTGCCCAAGCCGAAGGTCAAGGTCGGCGAGGTCCCGGTCCCGCGCTAGACGGTATGCGGTGAGGGTCGGCGAGAGGACCGGGACCCCGCTCGCACGTTGCCGCGGTCTGCCGACCGGGCGGCGCCTGGACGGTGGTGCCCGCATGTGCGGGAGGTCCCGGTGTCCTGCCGGGCACCTGCCCCTGGCCCGCTGAGCCGTCCGGCACGGGCGGCCCTGCGACGGGCCGCCGAACGCCTCCGGGTCGGCCGCACCACCGCCGGGCGCCGGGCGGGCCGTGCCCGTCGTCCTGCGAGAGACCGTCCGACGGCCGTCCCCCACAGGGGCGTCCGCCGGACGGGCCCTGGTACCGGCGAGGGGCAGGGGAGCCCGCGTCCCCCGCGAACACCCGGGGCCGGTGCGCGCACGCGCACCGGCCCCCGACCTTTCCCCGGACCCGCCCCCGGGCCTTCCCCGATCTTTCCCGGGTTTCTCCGCAAGGGCGACCGGGAGCGTTCCCATCGCTCTCGGGGGCCGCCCTCGCGAAAGGGCCCGGTGCCCGGCTAGAGTGCCCGCCATGGAATTCCGCCATCTCGGCAAGAGCGGTCTCGTCGTCAGCGAGATCGCCTACGGCAACTGGATCACCCACGGCTCCCAGGTCGAGGAGGACGCGGCCGTCGCCTGTGTCCGCGCCGCCCTGGACGCCGGCATCACCACGTTCGACACCGCGGACGTCTACGCCCGCGGCAAGGCCGAGGAGGTCCTCGGCCGGGCGCTCAAGGGCGAGCGCCGCGACGGTCTGGAGATCTTCTCCAAGGTCTACTGGCCGATGGGCCCGGGCAAGAACGACCGCGGCCTGTCGCGCAAGCACATCATCCGCGGCGTGGAGGACACCCTGCGCCGCCTGGGCACCGACTACCTGGACCTGTACCAGGCCCACCGGTTCGACAACGGGGCTCCGCTGGAGGAGACCCTGCGGGCCTTCGAGGACCTGGTCCGCCAGGGCAAGGTCCTGTACGTGGGCGTCTCGGAGTGGAACGCCGAGCAGATCGAGCGGGCCCTGAAGATCGCCGACGAGTCCGGGTTCGACCGCATCGTCTCCAACCAGCCGCAGTACAACATGCTGTGGCGGGTCATCGAGTCCGAGGTCGTCCCGGTGTCCCGCCGTGAGGGCCTGGGCCAGGTCGTGTGGTCGCCCATCGCGGGCGGCATCCTCACCGGCAAGTACAAGCCGGGCGCGCCGCTGCCGGAGAACACCCGCGCCACCGACCCCAACAGCAAGCACTTCATCGCCGACCGGGTCGGCGACCAGGAGCTGCTGGAGCGGGTGCAGAAGCTGGCCCCGCTGGCCGCCGAGGCGGGTCTGACCCTGCCCCAGCTGGCCGTGGCCTGGGTCCTTCAGAACGACAACGTCTCCACCGCCATCGTCGGCGCCACCCGGCCCGAGCAGGTGCAGGACAACGTCCGGGCGGCCGGTGTGAAGCTGGACGCGGAGCTGCTGGCCCGGATCGACGAGATCCTCGGCGACAGCGTCGACCGCGACCCGGCGCTCACCCGCAGCCCGGAGGACATCCGCGCCTGAGGACGCCGGGCCCCGGTCCCCCGTGGGGTGGGGGCCGGGGCCCCGCGGCCCCGTCGGCTACTCGGCGGGCTCCAGGGACATCGTGTAGACCTCCCTGCCGTCCTCCAGCAGGACGACCCGGTCCACCCCGCCCTCGGTGAGCTCGCCCCAGTTCTCGCCCAGCCAGCTCTCCGCGTCGCCGCGCGAGGTGAACGACTCCGCGGGGAGGTCACCCGCCAACTGGTCCGCCCCGTCGGCCTCGCGGTACCGCCAGGTCCACGCCATCGTCGACCGCCCTTTCGTCCCGTTAGGTCGCGGCCTACGGGTCACCGCGATCCAATGCCGAGCTTAACCATGGCTTGGTGGAGGATGCGGTTTACTTCTTCAGGTGCGAATCCGATTCCCGGGAACGGCCGGCCACGCCGGATGGCCCGCCCCCCAGTGCACCTGCGCCTCGTGCAACCAGGCCCAGGCCGACCGTCGCCTGCCGCTGCGCGTGACCGTCGACGACCGGTTCCGGCTCCGCGAGAGCGGGGCGGTGGGCCCGGTGCCCCCGGACTACTCGGTGACGCCCACGCCCGACGGCATCCTGGTGGCGAGCCCCGACGGCGGGCGGCTGCTCTACGCCCGCACCGGGCCCGCGGCGCTGCCCGCGGTGCCCCCGGTGGAGGCGACCTCACCCGGCTCGGGGTTCGCTTCGGCGCCGCCCCAGCAGGTGGACATGGTCATCGTGGACGCCGCCCAGCGCCCGGAGGCCATCGGCGAGCTGCGGCGCAGCGGGGTGATCGGGGTGACCACGGCCGTGGTCGCGGTCGGCGGCGACCACCGGGTCCGCTCCCCGCAGGAGTTCGCCCGCCGGGCCCGGCTGTGGGGCGCGTTCGCCCCCGGGGACGGCCACGTCATGTCGTGCCCGCCGGCGGTCTGGCCCCAGTCGCGGCCGCACGGTCCGCACCGGGTGCTCATCACCGGCGGCGCCCGCTCGGGCAAGTCGGTCGAGGCCGAGCTGCGGCTGCTCACCGAGCCGAAGGTGTCCTATGTGGCCACCGGTGAGCCGGCCGACCCCGCACGCGACCCGGAGTGGGCCGAACGGGTGACCCGGCACGCCGCCCGCCGGCCGTGGTGGTGGGAGACCGAGGAGACCCGCGGCCTGTCGTCGCTGCTCAAACGGGCGCGGGGCGCCGTGCTCATCGACTGCCTGGGCACCTGGCTGACGGCGGTCATGGGCGAGCACGGCCTGTGGGACGAGGAGCCGCCGCCGGACGCCGAGGAGCGGGTCGAGGCCGAGGTGCACGGTCTGCTGGAGGCCTGGCGGGCCACCCAGGCCTACGCGGTGGCGGTGACCAACGAGGTGGGCTCGGGCGTGGTGCCCGCGACCCGGTCGGGCCGGCTGTTCCGCGACCACCTGGGGCGGCTGAACCAATGGGTGGCCGCCGAGTCCGAGGAGGTCGTCCTGGTGACGGCCGGGCGCGTACTGGAGCTCCCGTGAGCGGTGCCGTCGGCGCGGGCGCGCGTCTGGCGGTGGGGACGTTCACCGTGGTCCCGGTCCGGGTGGAGCGGGTGGACCGGGCGGCCGCCCGGTGGGCGATGCTGTGGGCCCCCGCGCTGGGGGCGCTGGCGGGCGCGCTGACCGGGGCGGTGGCCGCGGTCGGGACGGCGGCGGGGCTGCCCGCGGCGCTGGCGGCCCTGCTGGGGGTGGGCGCCGGGGCGCTGTTCACCCGGGGGCTGCACCTGGACGGGTTGGCGGATCTGGCCGACGGGCTGGGCAGCGCCCGTCCGGCGGCGGGTGCGCTGGAGGTGATGCGCCGTTCCGACATCGGCCCCTTCGGCGTGATCACCCTGGTCGTCGTGCTGGGCGCGCAGGTGCTGGCGCTGGGCCGGCTGGCGGAGGTGTCACCGGGAGCGGTGCTGGCCGGGGCGGTGGCGGCGGGTGCCGCGGGGCGGACGGCGATCACGTGGGCGTGCACCCCGGGGGTGCCCGCGGCGCGGCCGGAGGGGCTGGGCGCGCTGGTGGCCGGGACG
>NZ_JASFDV010000017.1 GCF_030766825.1 Nocardiopsis sp. CC223A | reverse complement strand
GCGTCGCCGAACTGCGCGCCCGCGGCCACCGCCGCGTCGCCCTGGCGTCCTGGCTGCTGGCCCCCGGCCTGTTCCAGCGGCGGCTGGCCGCCGCCGGGGCCGACGTGGTCGCCGACCCCCTGTGCCCGGACGCGGCCATCGCCCACGCCGTCGCCGCCCGCTACGCCGAGGCCGCCATCCCCCAACCCGCGTGATCGCGGGGGCGGGGCGAAAGGGTGGCCGGTTGCGGCAACCGGGTGCGCATCCGCCGCTGAGCGGGAACACATCCCGGTGGACCCGCCACCGCCCCCCGAGAGGCAGCGCCATGCCCGTCCCACCCGCCCTACCCGACGACGTCCGCGAACCCGTCTGGGACCGCGCCATGGGCGTTCTGACCGGGGCCGCCGCCGCAACGGCCCTGGTCGGCGCCGACCCCGGCCTGCTCGCCCGGTTCCTGGACCCGGCGCCCTCCCCGCCCGCCCGGCTGGCCGCCCTGGCCCGCACCGCGCTGGACCACCGCTCCCCGCCCGTCGCCGACCCCCTGGACCGGGCCTGGACCGACGCCCTGCGCACGCTGGTGCGCACCGGTGCCGCCCCCGACCGCTCACCCGACCTGGAGCACGCCCCCGTCGACGACCCCCGCGGCGCCTCCTGGCTGGCCCTGGCCCGCACCCCCGTACCGGACCACGCGCCCCACCGCGGCTCCTTCGCCTGCACCCACCTGGTCGACGCCGTCTGGGCCGCCTACACCGCCTCCGGGGACCTGGCCGCCATGTACACCGGCGCCCTGGCCGGGGCCCGCTGGGGCCTGTCCGCCGTCCCCCTGCAAGCGCTGCGGGTCCTGTCCGGGACGGTCGACCCCCACACCCTGCTCGTCGACACCTTCGCCCTGGCCCGCGGCCCCCGCGCCGACCGGTGGCCCCACGCCGGCGTCCTGGTCGCCGAACCGCGCCGCCTGCCGCCCTTCGCCGTCCCCCACCCCCTGGACCCCGAGGTCCTGCTCGGCAACATCGACCACCTGCGCGCCCACCCCGAGACGGTCGACGCCGTGGTCTCGCTGTGCCGGACCCACCCCACCGACGCCCCCCACCTGGCCCCCGCCGACTGGATCCGGGTGTGGCTGCACGACAGCCCGCGCGTCAACGCCAACCTGCACTTCGCCCTGGACGAGGCCGCCGCCGCGGTCGCCGCCCTGCGCGCCGAGGGCAAACGCGTCCTGCTGCACTGCTGGGCCGGGGCCTCGCGCACCCCCGCCGTGGCCGCCCGCTACGCCGCCGCCGGGCTGGGCGCCCCCGTCCTGCCCGCCCTGGCCCTGCTCATCCGCACCGTCGGAGGGCACCTGGACAACCCCGCCCTGGCCCGCGCCGTCGCCCGCCTCAGCGGCCACGACCTCACCGACCCGGCCGCCACCCTGTTCCCCGACGGGATCCCGCCGCGCCGCGCCGACCTGCCCGACCCCCGCATCACCGGCTGACCGCCCTGTGACCGGATAAGGACCGCCCGCAATCACACGGTGAGAAGTTCCACAAACCATCGCTTTCCGGTACCGTTACCCCAGCGTTACCCCTTAGGCTCTGCGCTCAGACCCCGCGTGACGCCACCCGGCGGTCCCTCATCCGGCCCCGCGGCCGGGCCCCGGTACGGCCCGGCACCGACGGGCGCCCTACACCCGGCGCACACCCCCCGCCCTCCTTTTCCCATGGGCGATGCCGTGCGCGGGCCACCGAGCGGCCCGCCCTGCCCTGTTCCCGTTCAAAGGACTCCGACGTGGGCGAACACCAGCCCCAGACCGCAACGGTCGACGAGGACACCACCTTCCTCGACGCCACCCGCGGGACCGCACCCGCCGGTCCCCGGGTCGCCGCCAAGCGCGCCCGCCGCAAGCGCACCCTCATCCTCGCCGGCGCCGCCGGCCTGGCCCTGCTCGTGGGCGGCACCGCCACCGCGGCCGTCGTGGCCACCGGCGCGGGACCCGAGAACGCCACCAACGCCACCGTGATCCCCGAGGCCGACCCCGACCCGCTCGTCCCCGCCCAGGGGCAGGGCGAGCCGGACGCCCGGGCCGCCCAGGGGGCCGAGGACGCCGTCGCCGGGGCCACCCAGTCCACCAGCGCCGACGCCTCCGACATCGAGGAGGCGCCCGAGCCCGAACCGGAGGAGGACACCTCCACCGGCGGCGGTGGCGGTGGCGGTGGCGGCGGGGAGCCCACCGGGGAGGGCGGCACCTGCGAGGCCTCCTTCTACGGGGCCGACTTCGCGGGCCGCACCACCGCCAACGGGGAGACCTTCGACCCCAACGCGATGACCGCCGCGCACAAGACCCTGCCGTTCGGGACCATGGTGCAGGTCACCAACCCCGACAACGGCGCGTCGGTGACCGTGCGCATCAACGACCGCGGACCCTTCATCGCCGGGCGCTGCCTGGACCTGTCCACGGCCGCGTTCGACCAGATCATCGGCACCGGAGCCGGTGTCGGCCAGGTGCAGTGGCAGGTCGTCTCCTAGCCGTCGCCGTGCCCGCCGGGCGCCCCGCACCCTCGACGGGGATGCGGGGCGCCCGGCGTTTCCGGCACCGCGGGATCCGCGTGTGAGCCCCCGCACGTCCCCACCCCGTGGCACAATCCCCGTCATTCGCAAGATCATCCACCGACACGCGAGGGAGCAGGGGCGTTGTTCCGCACCACCACCGGTTGGGTCGTCTCACCCACCGACCTCGTCGACACCCTCGAATGCGACCACCGCAGCGCCCTCAAAGCCGCGCTGGCGGCCCGGGTGGAGGGCGCACCCGCCCCCGAACCCGTCGACCCCCTCGTCGCACACCACGGACTCCTGCACGAACAGGCCGAACTCGAACGCCTCACCGCCCTGTTCGGCCACGTCGTCCACATCCCCGACCCCCACCCCGACGACACCTCCCTGGCCGAGGCCGCCACCGCCACCGCCCACGCCATGGCCCAGGGCGCCCCCGTCATCTACCAGGGCTGCTTCCACCACCCCCTGCCCTCCCGCGGACCCGTCCCCGTCGCCTTCCACGGCCGTGCCGACTTCCTCATCCGCGCCGACCTGGACCCCGCCACCGGCTCCCCCCGCCCCGACGCCGACCCCGACGCGCCCTTCACCTACGAACCCTGGGACACCAAACTCGCCCGCCGCCCCGGACCCGGCGCCGTCGTCCAGCTCGCCGCCTACGCCCACGCCGTCGCCGTCGCCACCGGACGCACCCCCCGCCGCATGCACCTGCTCACCGGCGACGGCCACACCCACAGCCTGGACACCATCGACTTCACCCCCATCCTGGGCACCGTCACCGACCGGCTGCTGGACTCCCTGGCCACCGACCCCGCCCTGCCCTCGCCCACCTGGGGCGCCCCCCGCCCCTCCTGCGACGGCTGCGGCTACTCCACCTGGTGCTCCTCCGGGCGCACCGCCGCCCGCCACCTGTCCCTGGTCGCGGGACTGCGCACCGACCAGGCCGCCAAACTCATCGACGCCGGCATCGGCACCATCGACGACCTGGCCCGCGCCGACGACGACCGGCGCCCCGCCGCCCTGCCCCGCCGCTCCTTCGAACAGCTGCGCGCCCAGGCCCGCCTCCAGGTCCGCCAGGACACCACCCGCACCCCCGACAACCCCCAGGGCACCGTCACCGCCGAGGTGTTCGCCCCCGACGGCCTGGCCTCCCTGCCCGCCCCCAGCCCCGGCGACGTCTTCTTCGACATGGAGGGCTACCCCTACCACTCCCGCGAGGGCGGACGCGGCCTGGAATACCTCTTCGGCGCCACCACCGAGGACGAGCACGGCGCCGAGACCTTCCACACCTTCTGGGCCCACGACCGCACCCAGGAGAGGAAGGCCCTGGAGGACTTCGTGGACTTCGCCTGCGCCCGCATCGAGGCCGACCCCGACGCGCACATCTACCACTACGCCTCCTACGAGGTCGACCGCCTCAAACACCTCAGCTCCGAGTTCGCCACCCGCGAGGAGGAGGTCAACCGGCTCCTGCGCGAACACCGCCTGGTGGACCTGTACACCGTGGTCCGCAAAAGCCTGCGCGTCTCCCAGCGCTCCTACTCCATCAAGTACCTCGAACCCCTCTACCTGCCCGACGCCCGCTCCGGCGGCGTCACCACCGCCACCTCCAGCATCGACGCCTACGCCGCGTACCTGGCCGCCCTGGAGGCCGGCGAGCACGACCGCGCCGCCCAGGTCCTGGCCGACATCGCCGCCTACAACCGCGACGACTGCCACTCCACCGCCCGCCTGCGCGACTGGCTGGAGGAGCACCGCACCCTCCAGGGCATCACCGACCGCCCCGTGGTCCAGCTCGAACTCACCGAGGCCGAGGCCGAACGCGCCCGCAAACGCGCCGAACGCCTGGCCCGCCAGGCCGCCCTCACCGAACCCCTCCTGGACCGGGTGCCCCAGGACCCGGCCGAACGCACCGAGGAGGACACCGCCCGCGCCGCCCTGGCCGCCCTGGTCGGCTACTACCAGCGCGAGAACCTCCCGCCCTGGCGCGAGCACTACCGCCGCACCAACGCCCCCCTCACCGACCTGGAGACCGACACCGACTGCGCCGTCCCCTGGCAGGTCCGCGCGGGGGAGTGGATCGAACCCACCGGCCGCCAGCGCAAGGCCCGCCGCGAGATCCTCATGCGCCTGGACACCTCCCACCCCCACCCCTTCACCACCGGCCAGGACGTCCACCTGCTCTACCCCGGCGCCCCCGGGCAGCCCGCGCTGGCCGCCACCGCCTCGGTCGGCGAGGCCCGCCCCGACAGCCTCACCATCGTCGAGACCTGCGACGCCGACGCCCTGCACTTCCGCAACCCCGTCGCCGTCCTGCCCGGCTCACCGGTCAACCCCGCACCCAAGGACGGCGCCCTGGAGATCGTCGCCGGCCGGGCCCTGGCGGACCTGCCCGAGTGGCCCCGCCACGCCGGGCTGGACCTGCTGCGCCGCATCCCCCCGCGGCTGACCCCCGCCGGGCCCCTGCCCGACCCGGCCGCGCACGGCGGCGACCTCATCGAGGCCACCATCGCCGCCGTCGACCGCCTGGACCACTCCTACCTCGCCGTCCAGGGCCCGCCCGGGGCGGGCAAGACCTACCTGGCCGGCCGCCTCATCACCCACCTGGCCCGCCAGGGCAAGAGCGTGGGCGTGTGCTCCACCAGCCACAAGGCCGTCGAGAACGTCATGTCCGCGGCCCTGCGCGCCGCCGCCGAGGCCGGGATCGACCTGCCCGCGGCCAAACGCGCCAAGTCCAAGAAGGACGCCGACCCCGACCTGCCCTGGGACCAGCCCACCACCCCCCAGGCCCTGGCCGGATGGCGCACCGGGCGCACCGCCGAGGGCCGCCCCGTCCTCATCGGCGGCACCGCCTGGGCCATGGCCAACGCCTCCATGGTCGCCGACCCCCTGGACGTCCTCATCATCGACGAGGCCGGACAGTTCGCCCTGGCCGACACCCTGGCCGTCTCCGCCGCCGCCCGCGACCTGGTCCTGCTGGGCGACCCCCAGCAGCTGCCCCAGGTCGTCCAGGGCACCCACGGCGAGGGCGCCGACGCCTCCGCCCTACAGCACCTCATGGGCGGCCGCCAGATCATCGACCCCGCCCGCGGCTACTTCCTGGACCAGACCCGCCGCATGCACCCGGCCGTGTGCGCCCCCGTCTCGGACCTGTCCTACCAGGGCCGCCTGCACGCCCACCCCACCACCGCCCTGCGCGCCCTGTCCGCCCACGAACCCGGCCTGTACGCGCACGTGGTGGACCACCGGGGCCGCACCACCCACAGCCCCGAGGAGGTCGACGCCGTCGTGGCCGCAGCCACCGCCCTGGTCGCCGACAAGGTCACCCCGGGCCCCGACGCCCAGCCCCGGCCGCTGACCGGCCACGACATCCTCGTGGTGGCCCCCTACAACCTCCAGGTGCGGGCCCTGCGCCGCGCCCTGGCCCGCGCCGCCGAGGCCGACCCCGCCCTGGAGGGGATCCGGGTCGGCACCGTCGACCGCTTCCAGGGCCAGGAGGCCCCGGCCGTCATCTGCTCCATGACCACCTCCGACGCCGCCGAGACCAGCCGCGGCACCGCGTTCGTCCTGGACCGCAACCGCCTCAACGTGGCCCTGTCCCGGGCCCAGCTGATCGCCGTTCTCGTCCACTCCCCGCACCTGGCCACCACCGCCCCGCGCAGCATCGAGGAACTGCGCCTGCTGGCGTCCTTCACCCGCCTGAGCGGCGCCGCCCGTCCCTGGCCCGACCACCGGTGACGACACCCCGTCACCGGTTTCGGACACCCTCCGGGTGGAGTACGTTTTACTGAGCACGCCCCCTGCCACGGCCGGTCCGCACGATCGCGAGGCCGTGCGCCGCGCGTGCGCGACGGCCCACCCCGACCCGTTCTCGAAAGGCACCCCGGCCCCCGTGTCCGACAGTCCCTCCGCCTCCGGCGGTGGCCGCAACACCCGCCACCCCACCGGAATCCGCGTCGTCGTCCTCATCCTGGCCCTGATGGCCCTCGCCCTGGGACCCGTCGGGTACCTCATGGGCACCAACGCCCGTTCCGACGCCGGGTCGGCAGCCGAGTGGTTCACCCTCTCCTTCGGCGCCTTCGTCGGCATCCCCCTGCTGGCCGCCGCCGTGGCCACCGTCGCGGGCGACCGCAGGGCCGCCCTGTGGTCGCTGGTGCTGCTGGCCTGGCCGCTGGTGTTCGTGTCCCTGATCCACTTCACCCCCCTGGGCGGGTAGGCTCCCGGGCGTGTCACCCAAGAAACGCAGACAGCGCAAACCGCGCCGGGACCACGACCGCGGCCCCGCCCCGGAACGCGCCGACGAGGAGACCGCCGAGGAGTCCGCAACGCGGGCCCGGGGCAGGGTGTCGCGTACCCCGCTGGTCGTCCACGACCCGCCCGACCGGCGCATCACCGCCCTGTGGGTGGTGCTGGCCCTGGTGTGGGGCCTGGGCTCCCCGCTGGCGCTCGCGGTGCTGCTGTTCACCACCCTGGACGCCGCCGCCGTCGACCCGGGCGACCCGGGCGCCGCCGCCGGGGCCGTCGACTCCATCGGCACCGCCCTGATCTGGCTGCTGGTGCTGGCCCTGGTCGTGCCCGCGCTCTCGGCGATCGCCGCGGTCGTCCTGCGCCGCAGGATCGCCGCGATCGGGTTCACCGCCGCCCTGGCCGTCTCCGCCGCACTGGTCTTCTGGGCGATGCCCCCGACCGAGCTGTGGGACGCCCTGCGCACCCACCTGTCCGGCTGACCCGCCCAGACGAGGAAGGCCCCGTGGACGTCCCCGAACACGCCGTGGCCCTACCGGACGCCGTGCGCACCCGCCTGGCCGCGGGCACCCACAGCGTCCTGGTGGACGCCCGCGCCCTGGAGCGGGTGCGCGAGCGCTTCGACGACGACCAGGCCCGGGCGCTGGGCCGGTTCCTGGCCAACGCCCAGTCGCCCAACACCCTGCGCGCCTACCGCACCGACTGGACCGCGTTCACCGCCTGGTGCCTGGCCGAGGGGCGCACCGCACTGCCCGCCGAGGCGGTCGACGTCGCGGTGTACCTGGCCGCCTGCGCCCAGGCCCGCACCCCCGACGGGCGCCCGGCGCTGGCCCCGGCCAGCATCGAGCGCCGGGCCGCGGCCATCGCCGCCGTGCACGGCGCCCACGGGCTGGCCTCGCCCACCCGCGCCGAGGTGGTCCGCCTGACCCTGCGCGGTATCCGCCGCACCCGCCGGGCCCGCCCCCGCCGCAAGGACCCGGTGGTGCTGGCGACCCTGGAGGCGCTGCTGGCCCACCGCCCCGGCCCCGAACACCCGGGCGGTATCACCCGGCGCCGCGACACGGTGCTGCTGCTGACCGGGTTCGCGGGGGCGCTGCGCCGTTCGGAGCTGGCGGGCATCACCTTCGACGACATCACGGTGCGCACCGACCCGGTGGGCGGGGCGACGACGCTGCTGGTGGCGTTGGGCGCCACCAAGACCGACCAGGAGGGTCGGCGCGGCCACGTCGTGGCGCTGCCCCGGGGCCGCCACCGGCACACCTGCCCGGTGTGCGCGCTGGCGGACTGGGCCGAGCTGCGCACCGCCCACCTGGCGGGCGGGACCGACGCGGTGCGCGCCCTGCTGGCCCGCGCCGCCACCGAGCCGCCCGCGACCGCGCACCGGTGCGCCGGCCTGGACACCGCCGCGCTGGCGCCGCTGGCCGACGGCTCCGGGCGCCCGCTGCTGGTGCCGGTCTCGCGCCACGGCGCCCTGGGGGGCAAGGCCATGACCGGCCAGTCGGTGGGGGACACGGTCAAGAAGTACGCCGCCCGCGCCGGGCTGGACCCCGACGCGTTCGGCGGCCACTCCCTGCGCGCCGGATTCGCCACCCAAGCCGCACTGGGAGGTGCCGCCGACCGTGAGATCATGCGTCAGGGGCGCTGGACCAACCCGCGCACGGTGCACGACTACATCCGCAGCGCGGACCCGTTGGACGACAACGCGGTGACCCGCCTGGGACTGTGAGGCGGGCCGGGTGGGGCCTCGTCTCGAATCGTCAACGAACCCACCGGTGAGGACGGAAAACCGCACTTATCGTGCGATCCTTCACTCACGACACATTAGGTTGGTTGAGTGAGAAAGGGGACGGGCCCATGGTCGACGAATTCCGCGCCGCATTCCAACAACTGATCGACGCCTCGGTGGCGGCCGACCCCGGTCAGTTCCCCTCCGCGGTCCACCGGGTGCTCGTCCTGGCCTCCCAGATCCCCGCCTCCGAACGCGAACTCGCCCTGGAGGCCCTGGCGCCCCTCCTCACCGGCGACCACGCCGCCCCCGGCATCACCGCCGACCTGTGCGTCGTCGCCGGAGCCCTCGTCGAAACGGGCACCGACCCCGGCCCCGCAGGCCCCGAGGTCCTGCGCCGCCTGCGCGCCATCGGCCGCGGCGCCATCGTCTTCGCCCGCGCCTGGCAGCGCACCGGCGGCGGAGAGCCGCCCGACCCCGACTCCGTCACCGCCGCCGACGAGAACCGCGTCGCCACCGACCTGGGCGCCGACGCCCCCGGCGCCACCATGTGCTGGTGGACCATCGCCCGCCACGCCCTGGCCGCCAAGACCATGCTCACCCGCTCCACCGTGCGCTCCCACGTACGCCGCGACCCCACCTTGCACGCCGAACTCGTCGCCGTCGCCAACCAGCTCGGCGACCACCTGCCCGACCTTCAGGAGGTCCGCGCCCTGCTGCGCATGGCCGAGGCGGGCTCGGCCCTGGTCCTGGACCGCCACTCCGGCCGCGCCTTCCGTGTCCTGTTCGACGGCATCGGCGACAACTTCCAGCTGCACACCCTGCTCGCCGACGCCCTGATCGGCCCGAACGGCATGGGCCTGGCCGGGGACCCCCCGGACCCGCGCTGGGTGCGCGCCTTCCGCGACGGCGACCCCGACCCGGCCGCCCGCACCGTGCGCGGCTGGTGGAACCTGGTCGCCCACGACGGCACCTGGGTGTGGAACGAGGGAGTCCCCGCCGAGATCCCCACCCTGGAGGGCGAACACGTCCTGGTCCTGGACGAGCAGCCCTACCCCCGCTCCTGGAACGCCCACCGCCGCCACCCCCTGGTCACCGGCTGGCTGGAGGTGGAGGGCGAGCTGCCGCCCGAGGAGGCCGACCTGTGGTGGAAGCGGGTCGCCCCGGCCGAACCGGCCATCCCCGACGCCACCGACGACTCCACCCCCATCCCCGAGCCGGTCCTGGCCGAGGAGGCCACCGGCGCCGACCGCGTCCGCGGCTTCCTGGCCCCCGAACCCGAGCCCCGGCCCCAGCGCCCCGAACCACAGGCGGCCCCCGCTCCGGCGCCCGAGCCGCCCGCGGCCCGACCCGACCCCCCGCGCCCGGCGCCGCCCGCCGCCGAGCCGCCCGCGCGACCCGAAACGGGCACCGGCCTGCCGCCCCTGCCACCCGGGGTCTCCAACAGCTCCGCCTGGGGCCCCACCTGGCGCTGAACCCCGCCGGGACACGGCTGCGGGACCGGCCGAAGGCGGTGCTGCGGCCGATGCCGATGAGTCCGGCGCCGACGCCTGGGCACTGAAGGACACGGCGCGGCGTCGGCGGCGTGCCGCATCGTCAGGGGCGATCCACCGATCCGCTGAAGGTGACCCGGTCGTCCCGACCATCCTCACGGACGAACTCCCGGAGCGTCCCGACGGAGAACGACGAACCCGCACCCCACTCGACTTCGCCGCCGTCCTCGCCCGTCACGGTGGCGAACTCCTCACCGTCAAGGAGGAAGACGACCCCCTGGCCGCCGACGGTGAAGCGGGCACTCACCCCATCACCGGCGTGGACGTGGACCTCCCCCGAGCACTCGGCCGTGAACGGGCCGAACTCCCCGTCCCCGGTACCGAGGCGGTCGTCCACACCTCCGTCCCGGCCGAGGTGCAGGTTCATCTCGTCCCCACCGATCCCGGCGCCTCCCACCACGCCCTCGACGGTGGCCTGCTGCCGTCCGCGCACACCTGCTCCACCTCGGCTCTGACGGAGTCCACCGCGTCACCGTCCATACCGACAGGGTGGCGCGCCCCCACGGGTGCCGACAGATGTGACGGCCGTCGGGACTCACCGTTCCGTTCCCACCCGGACCCCTCCCTGGAACATCTCGCTCGAACGAGAGCGTGACCGACATTTTGTGGACGCGCAGCGGATCTGTTCACCGACGGCTTGCACCAACTGTTCGCACCCGGGATTTTCCCGGTTGAACGCAGGTCTTCCCTCGCCCCTCACCGAGGGGGGCTCCGGACTCCGCGCCTCTGCAAGGGGGCAGGGCCCCGACTCGGAAGTTCACCGGGAAGAAACAACATATAAACAAAAGCGGGGCGCGGTAAATTTCTGTAACACAAGAAAATCCAGCCCCATGGATGTCGGATTGAAGATTTCCCTCCAAAGAGACGTTGACTGCGAAAATTCCCCACCCTAGGCTGAATTCCCAAAGATCGCCCGGCGTGAGACTAATGATCTTCTTCTCGGAAGTGGGACATGGTATACGTCATCGCCGAACCCTGTGTCGATATCAAGGACAAGGCCTGCCTCGACGTCTGCCCGGTCGACTGCATATACGAGGGCGAGCGCAGCCTC
The DNA here is from genome assembly GCF_030766825.1 of Nocardiopsis sp. CC223A. Lineage (GTDB taxonomy): Bacteria > Actinomycetota > Actinomycetes > Streptosporangiales > Streptosporangiaceae > Nocardiopsis. The sequence continues at coordinate 84,804 of NZ_JASFDV010000017.1, read as the reverse complement.
TACATACATCCCGGCGAGTGCATCGACTGCACGGCCTGTGAACCGGTCTGCCCGGTGGAAGCCATCTACGAGGAAGCGGAACTGCCCGATGAATGGCAGGCGTACTCCCAGGTCAACGCGGAGTTCTTCGGCGGGGTGAACTCTCTGGACGGCCCGGGCGGAGCGAACAACGTCAAGCACTCGCTCGCCGATCACCCACACGTGTCGGCCCTGCCGAGGAACGGACAGGCCTCCTGAGCACAGGGGCGCACGAGGGCGGCCACCGGCGCCTCGGACAACCGATCGACCATTCAGGAGAGCACGATGACGAAGAAGGCATGGCAGGAGCACGGGTACCCGGCCCAGCTGGCGGAACAGTTGGGGGACAAGGTGGTGAGATGCCATCTCAGTCCCAGGAACTGCAAGATCAGACCCGGGCAGCACGGCTTCTGCATGGTCCGCGCCAACCGGGGCGGTGAGTTGGTGAGCCTGAACTACGGGCGGTCGGTCCACGCCACCGAGGAGACGATCGAGACCGAAGCGGTCTTCCACTATGAGCCGGGCGCACGCATCCTTTCCATGGGCAACATCGGATGTATGCTCAACTGCGATTACTGCCACAACTGGAAGACGTCCCAGGCGCGTTTCGTGGAGGACAAGGACGTCTTCTATTACACCCCCGAAGAGGTCGTGGACATCGCCGAGCGCCATGGCATTCAGGTCATCTCCTGGACCTACAACGACCCGGTCGTATGGCACGAGTTCGTCACAGAGACCGCCCGCCTCGCCAAAAGCAAGGGGATCATCAACCTGTACAAGTCGGCCTTCTTCATCTCACCGGAGGCCGTCGAGGAGCTCATCCCGGTGATCGACATCTTCTCGGTGTCGATCAAATCGATGGATCCGAAGTACTACCGGAAGATCACCAAGGGGTGGATCGAGCCGGTGCTCGAAGCGACGGAACAGGTCTACCGCGCGGGACGCCACGTCGAGGTCTCCACCCTCATGGTGACGGATCTGAGCGACAGTGAACAGAACGCCAGGGACATGGCCGGGTTCGTCGGTGAACGCCTCGGGCCGGAGGTTCCCACCCACTTCGTGAGGTTCCACCCCGACTACAAGATGACGAACACCATCCGCACGCCGGTGGAACGGCTGGAGCACGCACGTCGCGTGGCCCTGGACATGGGCCTGGATCACGTCTACCTCGGAAACGTCTACGACACCGAATCCACCAACACCTGGTGTCGCGGTTGCGGCCTGCTCCAGATCACCCGGTACGGCCTGAACGCGCAACTGATCGGGGTCACGCCGGACGGCAGGTGCTCGGAGTGCGGACTCGACGCGCACATCAAGCGCGTACCGGATCCCGTGGCGGCCCAGGCCCCGTTGGACGAACTCCCCACTCACGAGACCTACGACTCGGCCCGCTTCGACTGGCACGGGGACATCCGCGCCGTCCACGTCCAGGTGGAGAACACCGGCGACAGGCCGCAGGAAGTGTTCCACCGCCGTGTCCGCAGGGACAACCCCGACACCGGGTGGACGAGGATCGCTCTGGCGCCGCAGGAGAGCTACCGGTTCATCAGCGCGGAGTCTTTCAACGACGAGATCGGGGTGGTCGTCGCGGTCCCCAACGGATGCACCTCAAGCCTCCACCAGGTCTTCGACCGCGCCCACTTCCCCACCACCGAGGCGGCGGCCGGAACCCAGAACGCCGACATCACCCCCCTTCCCCTCTATGTCCGCCCCGCCCGATAGGCGAAGGAGTACGTTCATGACCCGGCATGCGTCCCCCCGAACCGACGACGTGGTCATCGTGGCCTCGGCAGATGTCGAGCCGCGCATCGCGTTCCCGGACCTGGCCCGCAGGGTCCTCGCCCACAACGACAAACTCATGCTCGTCGAGCACGTGATGGAGAAGGGATCGGTCTTCCCCCGTCACAGCCACCCGCACGAACAGCTCGCCTACCTGGTCTCAGGGCACATCCGCGTCGTTGCCGGAGACCGGACCTTCGAAGCCGGCCCCGGAGACAGCTTCGTCGTCAGGGGAGGCGTGGAACACCAGGTGTGGGCGCTGGAGAGGTCCGTGGCACTCGACATCTTCACTCCCTACCGGGAGGACTACGTGGAATGGGCGGGCGACGAGTGAGGGACGTTTCGAGCACCGTCCCCGCTTCCGGCGACTCCGGGCCGGGCCTTCGGCGTGACCCCCTGCCCATGGTGGTGGGGCCCACACGGCCCCACCCCTCGGTGCTACGCCGTCTGGCGCACGCCGCGGACCCCATCGACGCGCCGGCCTCCGTGCAGGACCTGCAACGGGCCCTGCTGCTGACCAGGCAACTCCTCGACGCCCCCGCGGCCGTGCCCTTCGTGCTCCCCGGGACGGGAACGGCGGGAATGGAGAGCGTGGCGGCCAGCCTCCTGACCCCCCGGACACCCGTGCTGGTGGTGTCCACGGGCATGTGGGGCAACCGCTGGCACGACATCTGCGTCAGACTCGGCCTGCCCACGCATGTGCACACCTCCGAGCCGGGACACCCACCCGATCCAGGGGAGATCGATCGGCTCCTGGGAGCAGAGCGCCACCAAGCCCTGCTCATCACCCATGTCGATTCCAGCAGCGGTGTGCGGACCGGGATCGGCGACCTGGCCCGGGTCGCCGGGGAACACGGTGCACTGGTACTGGTGGACGGGGTGTCCGCGGCCGGAGCGGAGTTCGTGCACCAAGAAGCGTGGGGAGTGGACGCCTACCTCACCTCCACACCCAAGGCGTTGGGCGTCCCCGCGGGTCTCTACCTCGCCTCACTCGGTCCCCGGGCCGTGGACGTGCTCACATCGCGAACGTGGACACCGCGACACTTCAGTCTGGACCTTCGCAATTGGCTCCCGGTGATGCGCGCCGCTTTGGAAGCACGCTTCGTCTACCACCAGACGCTCCCCGGCAACCTGATCGGCGCCCTGACCCGGGGGTTGGAACTGGTCATCCAGGAGGGGGCCCAACGCGTGCACAGGCACAGACGCCTGGCGCTGCGGCTGCGCTCGGCACTGGAAACGGAAGGTCTGCGCAACTTCGTCGCCGCGGACGGCGACCGCGCCAACGGGGTGAGCGTCTACCGCGCTCCGCCCCACCTGACCGCCGGAGAACTGCTCCGTGGTGCCGCCGAGCACGGTGTGCTCCTCCAAGCGGGCACGCATCCGAGCGCGGCCGGGGAGACCTTTCGTATCGGTCACCTCGGCAACGTCGACGAACAGGACATCGAACGGACCGTCGGCACGCTCCGTCGGCTGCTCTCTCCCCCGAACCGCTGAGGAAGACCATGGCAGAGACCGTCCTCGCCGCACGACTGACCGGACCCGACCGTGTCCTTCGTGTCGAGGAGACCGAACAGGGACCTCCCGCAGCCGATGAAGTCGTGATCGACATGATGTACGCGTCGATCAACCCCCTGGACACCTATGTACTCGCCGGGCAGGTGGCCGGTGAGGCCCCCGTGCCCCGCACACTGGGCGTGGAAGGGGTCGGACGCCGGGGCGATGATCTGTTCGTGGTCCACGGCCACGGCGTCGGCCTGTTCCGTGACGGTACCTGGAGCCGGCGAGCCGTCGTCCCACGCGGTTCGCTCATCCGGGTACCCGAAGGCGTCGATCCGGTCCAGGCGGCCTGCGCGGCCGTGTGCGGCCGGACCGCTGTCCGCGTGGTGTACGAACTCGCCGAAGTCACAGCCGAGGACCGCGTCCTGGTCCTGGGGGCGACGGGGGGCGTGGGCACGGCCGCGACGTCGCTCGCCCTGAGCTCGGGAGCGACGGTCTGGGGCCAGACCGGTGACCCGAACAAGGCTGAGGCAGTGGCCCGGATGGGCGCCGGGACCGTGATCGCCCGCTCGGCGGAAGAGCTGGTCACGGCCGCGAAGGGACTGGGAGTGAACGTGGTGCTCGACCCGCTCGGCGGAGACTACACCACGGCCGCCACCCGGCTCCTGGACCCCTACGGCACCCTCGTCGTCTACGGTGCCTCCTTCTCGGCGGCGGCGGAGCTTGACGTGCGATCCTTCTACCGCAGGAACATCCGGGCGCTGGGCTACGGGGGCGTCATGGAAGGACCTGATGAGGTCCGCTCCGGTATCAGCGATGCCTTGCGCGCACTGGCGGACGGGAACATGCGAATCCCGGTGAGTGACCGGGTGTCCCTGAGCGCGCTTCCCGCGGAGTTGGAGCCAGAGCGTCGACGGGCCGTCATCGGAAAGACCATCGTCGATGTGGGCCTCGACTGAGCATCGACGTTCACCCGTCCTCCTCCCCTGGAAAGGGATCGGAATCGTGACGACCACCTTGGTCACCGGCTTCGGATTCGGCTTCGTGGTCGCCGCCCAGGTCGGCCCGATCTGGCTGCTGTGCCTGCGCAGCGTTCTGCGCGGAGGTATCGCGCTGGGATTGGCCATCGGCGCGGGGGCGGCGCTGGTCGACGTCGGATACGCCCTCCTGGGTATCGCGGGCGTGGCCGCACTGCTCACCACCTGGGAAACCCTGGGAACGGCGGTCGGAATGCTCGGCGTGCTGGTCCTGCTGGTGCTGGCGTTGCGTGCCCTGCGCAGTGCCCTGTCCCGTCCGACGGAGCGGCAGGACGACCGCGAACTCACCTCGCCCCGGGCGGCGTTCGTGGTGGGGCTGGTCGCGACTGCGGGCAATCCGCTGACGATCCTGGCCTGGGCGGCGGTCTTCGCCGCCGTCTCCTCGGCCACATCCGACATGGGTTCCCTCACCCCGTGGGCCATGCTCGTGGGTGTGGGCGCGGGGACCTTCACGTGGTTCGCGCTGCTGTCCCTGGCCGCGTCCGTGTTGGGACGCTTCACCGGCCCCCGCTTTCATCGCGGGGTGGACATGGCGGCGGCGATCGGGCTCCTGCTGTTCGCCGCCGTCCTGGCGTGGCGGGTCCTGGCCCCATGACACCGCGCCCTGCGTTGCTCGCGGGCCGGTCGGCGCCTGGTGACACGCTCCTCACCGACACCCCGGGGCGCGGGCCCGCAGCCGTGCGGGGGAGGGGCGTTCAGGCCCGGTGCCGGGGCACGTGCTGCTCCTCGGGCTCCGCATGCGTCCGGGCCTGCGGCTTCCCACCCTCCTCGTACAGCCCCTCGAAGTACTCCTCCGCGGTGACCTCGTGCTCCTCATCGCGCCGCCAGCGCCCGCCCACCGACACCGTGGCCGCCAGCACCAGCGCCACCGGCACGAACACGCCCAGCGGCAGCAGATCCAGCGCGCCCTCCAGGCCGGGGACGGGGGGCAGCCGCTCCAACAGGTGACCGCGCAGCAGCGCCACCCCCGTCGCCGCACCCAGCACCAGCGCCACCGACAACGGCAGCATCGGGGTCAGCCGCGGGGGAACGGCCAGCAACGCCACGATGATCCCCACGCCCACCAGACCGGCCAGGACCAGCGGACCGCTGCCGTCCAGGACACCGCGCTCGGCGGCGTGCAGAGAGCGCAGGTGGGAGAAGGCCCAACCGCAGGCCAAGAGCAGGACGGGGGCGAGGATCAGACCGGACAGGAAGCCGACGACATGTCGCACGGGGGTGCTCCTCTCAGGGGTTGCGCGACACCTTAGCGACAAAACCGGTGTTCAGCACGCAAACCACTACCGACCGGGACCACTCGGTCCCCCCGGTCCACCACCCGCACCCCCCGCCGCCGCTAAGGTTCCCCTGTGACCGACGAGTACCCCGACCCCGAGGTCGTCGACCTGGCCACCCGCCTGTTCGGCTGCGCCCGCACCGGCGACACCGCCACCCTGACCGCCCACATCGACGCCGGCGTCCCGGTGAACCTCACCAACGACAAGGGCGACACCCTGCTCATGCTGGCCGCCTACCACGGCCACCACACCACCGTCGCCGCCCTGCTCGAACGCGGCGCCGACCCCGACCGCCTCAACGACCGCGGCCAGTCCCCGCTGGCCGGCGCCGTCTTCAAGGGCGAGGAGGCGATCATCGCCCTCCTGGTCGCCCACGGCGCCGACCCCGACGCCGGGACCCCCGGCGCCCGCGACACCGCCCGCGTCTTCGGCCGCACCGACCTGCTCGCCCTCCTGGACGCCCGCCCCGAAGGGCACTGAACACGCGGCGGGCGCCGCACCCCGGTGGGGGAGCGGCGCCCGCGTTCGGACGTCGGACGACGGCGTCAGGGCATGGTGTCCCACCGGGTGGTGTGACCTCGTTCGACTCCAGGGCCCCAGAGGTAACGGCGCGCTGGTCGGCGATTCGTTCTTGTTGGAACAACCGTTGTTCCCACACCACTCCACGGGACATGACCCGTCAGGGGTCCTGGCGCAGCCCGTCGGCGCCGCCCCGCCCGTCCAGGGGCAGGATGCGGTCCGAGGGCGGGGTACCGAACCGCCGCCGCACCTCGAAGGCGACGAGCGCCACCACGACCGCACCCAGGGACGTCAGCAGCGCCGGACGCTGCTCGGGGATGATCAGCATCGCCACCCCGATCACCACCAGGCCGACGAGCGTCGCCCAGGTCAGGTACGGGAACGCCCAGATCGCGAACCCCAACCGCTCCGGCTCGCGCATCCGGACCCGGCGCCCCACCACCAGCTGGGAGGCGCAGATGGTCAGGAACAGCACCAGCAGGATCGCGCCGATGGAGGCCACCAGGAACGGGAACACGTGCCCGGGGAACAGGTACTCGGCCACCGCGGCCACGTACCCCACCACCGTGCCCAGCAGGATCGCCCGCACCGGCACACCGCGCCGGCTGGTCCCGCGCAGCACGTGCGGGGCGTCCCCCTGGCGGGTGAGGGTGAACAGCATCCGCGAGGAGGTGTACATCGCAGCGTTGAGCACGCTCAGCACGGCGATGAACACCACGATCTCCATGATCAGGGCCGCACCGGGGATACCGACGTGCTCCATGACCGCCACGAACGGGCTGACCCCCGGCTCCACGGTGTCCCACGGCAGCACCGCCACGATGACCAGGATCGAGGCCACGTAGAACAGGCCGATGCGCCACAGCACGTTGGTGACCGCCGCGGCCACCCCGCGCTCGGGCTCGGCGCTCTCCCCGGCGGCGACGGTGATGATCTCCACGCCGCCGAAGGCGAAAAGCACCACCACGGTGGCGGCCAGCACGGCCGTCCACCCCTGGGGGGCGAACCCGCCGTGCTGCCACAGGTTGGCGATCGAGGAACCGTCGGCGCCCTGCCACAGGCCCAGCGCCCAGGCGCCGCCGATGAACAGGAACGCCACGATGGTGGCGACCTTGACCAGGGAGAAGAACGACTCGGTCTCGGCGAAGACCCGCACCGAGACGAGGTTGGCGGCCGTCATCGACAGCAGGACCGCCAGGGCCAGGATCCAGGCCGGGACGCCGGGGATCCACCCGGACAGGATGGTGGCGCCGGCGACGGACTCCGCGGCCACCAGGACCGCGTACATCCACCAGTAGACCCAGCCGATGGTGAAGCCCGCGCGCGGGCCGAAGGCCAGGCGCGCGTAGTCGGAGAAGGAACCACCGGCCGGGACCGACACGACCATCTCGCCCAGGGCACGCAGGGTCAGGAAGACCAGGGCGCCGGCGATGGCGTAGGAGACCACGGACGCGGGGCCGGCCGTCTGGATGACCGCGCCGGAGCCGATGAACAGGCCCGCCCCGACCGATCCGCCGATGGCGATGAGCGCCATGTGGCGGCGCCGCAGGGTGTGGGCCAGTCCGGTGGTGGTGGACTGTTCTGGGGTGTTCGCCGCAGGGTTGGGCGGTGTTGTACTGCTCGTCACACATCCAACACTAGGAGCACACCGTCACTCCGAGGAGCATCGACCCCGCAGAAAACACCCCATCAACCCATCAATATGGGGCACATCACAGGGAAACACGGACAACCTTCGCTCACGTGATCGACGCAACCCACACCGGCGATCGCTACCACCCCGTAGCGTGACCCCCGCCACCCCACCGGTCCGTACCGGACCAGGCCATCCCCACCGCGGGGGAGGCGCACCACCACCACGCTGTGCCACCATCACCCTGTGCGCCACCTCATGCGACCGCTCACCACCGCGGCACACCCCTTCACCAGCGCCCACACCTACCGGCGCTGGGCCTACCTCATCATCGGCGGCGCCCTGCTCACCCCCTACGCCGTGGCCGCCCTCGTCCTGGCCGGCCTCATCACCAGGGGAGGAACCCAGAACCAGCCCACCCCCGCCGCCTGGGCCCTGGCCACCGTCATCACCCTGGCCGCCCTCATCGCCACCGCCCGCATCCCCAGCGTCGCCGCCGCCCAGCACCAACTCGCCCGCGCCCTCCTGCACGGCCCCCTGGACCGCCTCCCCGACACACCCCCCGCACCCGGCACCCGCGCCGCCCTGTGGCTGTGCCTGCACACCTTCACCGGCCTGGCCGTCTGCCTGGCCACCATGACCGGCCTCACCCAATCCGCACTCCTGGCCATCACCCCCCTGACCACGGACCCCCGCACCGTCGCCCAGGGCCTGACCGGACCCCTGCTGGGCCTGGCCCTGCTCCTGTCCCTCATCGCCGCCATCGCCCTCACCGGCCACCTTCTGGCCCTGCTCGCCCCCCATCTGCTCGGCCCCTCACCCGCCCGCCTGCTCGCCGACGCCCAGGCCCGCGCCCGCACCCTGGCCGAACGCAACCGCCTGGCCCGCGAACTCCACGACTCCCTGGGCCACGCCCTGTCCGTCATCACCCTCCAATCCGCCACCGCCGCCCGCCTCATCGACACCGACCCCGACTTCGCCCGCCAGGCCCTCACCCACATCGCCGACCAGGCCCGCACCGCCACCGCCGACCTCGACCACGCCCTGGGCATCCTGCGCGAGGACACCCCCGCCCCCACCGCACCACCCCCCGACCTCACCCACCTCACCCACCTGGCCCAGACCGCCTCCCACACCGGCACACCCCTGCACCTGACCCTGAACGGCGACCCCGACACCGTCCCCTCCCTGCTCTCCCGCGAGACCTACCGCATCGCCCAACAGGCCCTCACCAACGCCCTCACCCACGCACCCGACCACCCCCTCGACCTCACCCTGGACATCACCCCCCGCCACCTCCACCTCACCGCCACCAACCCCCTCCCGCCCCGCCGCCCCCTGAGCCGCCGCCGCACCGGCGGCCGCGGCATCACCGGCATGCAAGAACGCGCCCACCTGCTCGGCGGCACCCTCACCGCCGGACCCCACCCCGCCACCGACCCCACCCACTGGACCCTCGACCTCACCCTGAACTGGAAAGACACCGACACCCCATGATCCGGATCGCCCTGGTCGACGACGAAGCCCTCATCCGCGCCGGGCTCGCCGCCCTCATCAACGCCGAACCCGACATGGAGACCGTCGGCCAGACCGACGACGGCGCCGGCGTCCCCGACCTCATCGCCCGCACCCACCCCGACCTGGTCCTCATGGACGTGCGCATGCCCCGCCTGGACGGCATCCAGGCCACCCGCACCCTCACCGCCCGCCCCCACGCACCCCGCGTCCTGGTCCTGACCACCTTCGACAACGACGCCTACGTCTGGGACGCCCTACGCGCCGGCGCCACCGGCTTCCTCCTCAAACGCACCCCGCCCGAGGACATCCTGGCCGCCATCCGCATCACCCACCGCGGAGAGAACCTGCTCTTCCCCGCCGCCCTGCGCGACCTGGCCGCCACCCACCCGGCCCAGACCACCCCCGCCGCCCGCGCCGTGGCCACCCTCACCCCCCGCGAGTCACAGACCCTCACCCTCATCGCCCAGGGGCTCACCAACACCGAGATCGCCCACCACCTGCACCTGGGCACCGAGACGGTCAAGACCCACGTCTCCAACATCCTCACCAAACTCGACGCCCGCGACCGCACCCAGGCCGTCATCGCCGCCTACGACGCCGGCCTCGTCCAGGCCCGCCGCTGACCCCGGCCACAGGGGAGAGGGAACGGCGGGGGAGGGGCGAACCACGACGAACCCACCCCGCCCGCCCGCCCGGCACGACGACACGCCCACCACAACCCCAACACAAGGTTACGAGACTGCTACTTTCGGCAATCACACTTCGTCGCACCACCGGGAGCAGCACCGTGCCGACCATCGACCTGGACCACATCAGCACCCTCTACCGCACCCACCGCGACGACCTCGCCCGCGCCCGCGACCACATCCGCGCCCTGCCCACCGACCCGCCGCCCACCCCCGCGCCCGACGACATCGAAGCCGAGATCACCTACCTCCTCATCCGCCACCACACCCCCGACCACGTCGTCCGCATCGGCACCGCGCACAGCACCGCCACCGCCTGGACCCTCACCGCCCTGCACCACAACGGCACCGGCCACCTCCACACCTTCGACACCCACGACCCCCACCCCCACCACCTCCCACCCGGCATGGACCCCGACCACTGGACCCACACCAAAGGCGACGTCCGCGCCAAACTCACCCACCTGCCCCAACACACCGGACTGCTCACCCTCGACAGCACCCACGGCGGCTGGTTCGCCCGCTGGTACCTCCACCACCTCCTGCCCACCCTGGACCCCCACACCCCCATCGCCGTCCACGGCGTCTTCCGCCACCCCCACACCCCGCCCTTCACCGAGGGCGCCCTCGTCCTGTCCTGGCTCGCCAACAACACCACCGGCTACTTCACCGCCTCCGCCGCCCGCGCACCCCACACCCACCGCGCCCTGGCCGACCTCAAAACCGACCTCGACCTCCACACCCCCCTGCACCCCACCCGCACCGACCCCGCGATCTTCTTCCACCTGCCCGCCCACCCCCACCCCGCGTCCCCCGCCACCACCCGGCCCCGCGCACACGCCACCCCCTGACCGGGACCACCGCGCACGAAAAACGGGGGGCGGCCCCGGCCACCCCCCGCACACCTGTCCCCGGATCAGTCGGACTTCAGATCCGACTCCAGCGAACGCCCCTCACGCGCCGCCGCATTCTCACGCACCCACACCACATCGGCCGCATCCGACACGATCCGCGTGAAATCCACCGGCTGATCCAGACTCACCATGTGCCCCGCCCGCGGCACGTTCAACAAACGCCCCTCCACACACGCGTCGAAGAACTGCCGCTCATGGATCCGGAAATGATCCCGGGCCCCGTTCACCAACCACACCGGCCCCGGATACCGCTCCAACGCCGCCAACGCGTCCATCTCCGCCACCGCGTCGATCACCGCCGTCGCCGCCTCCACCGCCAGACCGCCGTCCAACACCGCCTCGGCCGCCGTGTCCCGCAACGTCAACCGGTGAAAACGCTCGTTCAACGTCGCACCCTTGTCCGGCAGCCGATCCATCAACACCGCCGGAATCCGGTACACCTGCGCCAACGACTGCGCCGGCTTGGCCGTACAACTGGCCGCCACCAACCCCGACACCTTCCCCGGCGCCGCCGCGGCCGTCGCGATCGACACGAACCCGCCCAGGCTCAACCCCACCACCAGAGCCCGACCGCCCACACCGTCGATCGCCTCCACCACCGCGTCCACCGCACGCCCCAGCGAGAAATCCTCACCCCGCCGCGACCCGTGACCCGGAAGATCGGGCGTCACCACCCGACGACCCTGCTCCGTCAACAGATCCACCTGCGGCCGCCACATACTCCCCGACACCCGCAGACCGTGCACCAGAACAATCGGAACACCCACCGGAACACCCACGCACCCCACCCCTCACACCTGGTAGCGCACCGTCACCGGCGCATGATCGGACCAACGCCCCGCACGATACCGGGATACCCGCTTCGCACGACGAGCCCAACCCCCGGACGAGCTGTGAACACATGGCTCGCCCCGGACATCGACAAGCCGGGTCCACCGCCCCTGCGCGAACGCCCCCACACCCTGTACGGACGCGGGGGCACTGGTGCACAAAGGATCAAGCCGGGACGCTCTACACGCCGAAAACGACCGTTACGGGCGCATGATCAGACCACCGCTCCGCGTGCGACGCCGCGCGTTCGACATACGCTTTGACCGCGCGGTTCGCGATACCCGGCGTTGCACATGCCAGATCGATACGCCAACCCGTGTCGTTGTCGAAAGCACGCCCGCGGTACGACCACCACGAGTACGGGCCCTCCTGGTCCGGGAACAGCTCCCGCACCACGTCCACGTACCCGGCCTCACCGAACACCCGGTCCATCCACGCCCGCTCCTCGGGCAGGAACCCCGAACTCTTCACATTCCCGCGCCAGTTCTTCAGATCGACCTCCCGGTGCGCGATGTTCCAGTCCCCGCACACCACCAGATCCCGGCCCTGCGCCTCCAACTCCGCACGGCGCCCGACCAGATACGGCAGGAACGCCTTCATGAAGCGCTCCTTCTCCTCCTGGCGCTCGGTCCCCACATCACCCGAGGGAAGATACAGGCTCGCCACCGACACCCGGCCGAAATCCGCCTCCAGATACCGGCCCGACGCCTCGAACTCCGCCTCGCCGAACCCCACCCGCACCGCATCGGGCTCCACCCGCGAATACACCGCCACCCCGGCCCGCCCCTTGGCCTCGGCCGGAGCCAGCACCACATGCCACCCCGGGGGAGAGGCCACCTCCGGCGGCAACTGCGCCGCCTCCGCACGCACCTCCTGAAGGCACACCACATCGGCCGCCGAAGCCGACAACCAGTCCACGAACCCCGGCGACTTCTTCGCCGCGGCCCGCAACCCGTTCACGTTCACCGTCGAGATCACCATCGTCTGCTGCACGGACCCAGCCTAGCCAGCACCACCCACGGCCTCACCGCGATCACCTCCGGCCACCAACCGCCGCACCACCCCGTACGTCCGGTTCGACGACGCCGCATCCCGCGTCGCCCGCGCCGTCACCTCGATGTACGCCTGCGACGACGCCACCGACGCATGCCCCAGCAGATGCATGATCTCGGTGACCGACGCCCCGTCCTCGGCCAACCGCGTCGCGAACGTGTGCCGCAGCGCGTGCACCAACGTCCCCCGCGCCACCCGGTCGTTCACCCCCGCGTGCCGGTAACACTGCCGCACCAGATACTGCAACCCGCCCCGCCGCAACCCCTCACCCCGGTTGTCCACCAGCAACGGATCCGACCCCGCCACCGCCCCGAACCGCTCCCGCCGCGTGGCCAGGTACGCCTCCAACAGCACCTCCAGCGGCCGCTCGATCGGCAGCACCCGCTCACCGCCGCCCTTGCCGACCACCCGCACCCGCATCTCACCCGACCGCCCCGACACCGAATCCACCCGCAACGCCAACATCTCCGCCGACCGCATCCCCGTCAGCAACGCCAACGCCAACACCGCCAGATCCCGCTCCGGCCACGGATCCCGCGCCTTGCGCGCCCCGTGCGCCAACGCCTCCAACAACCGCTCCGGCGTGTCCTCCCCCCGCAACGGCTTGGGACCCGACGGCCGCACCCGCGGCCGCGGCACCGCCGACATCGGATTCCCCGGGACCACCCGCTCCGACACCCAGAAGCCGAAGAACCCGTTCCACGTCGACCACGCCCGCAACACGCTCGACGCCGCCCGCGACGCCGCGAACTCCGCGAAAGCCCCCCGCAGCGTCGCCACATCCAGGTCCGCCCACCGCAACACCCCGGGCTCCACCCCCCGCACACCGGCCGCGCACCCCAACACCCCCAGCAGGTCCCGCCGGTACGCCGCCACCGTGTGCTCCGACGGCTTGGCCGCCCGCCGCGCCACCAGATACTCCTCCACCGCATCCACCAGACGCTCGCTCATGCCCACAGCATTCCCGAAACCGCCCCCCACCGCCCACCCGGCACGACCACCGACCAGAACACACGTTCCCCGCGCACACGACGAAGGGCCCGCGACAACCGCCGCGAAAGCCTCCGGCCGCGGACGAGGCGAGCCGGGGGAGAGGGAACCCCGCGCACCACAACCGAACCCCACAAAAACCCCATGCGTCACATGCCGGGCACCGCCGGACTCAAGCCCATGGCCAAGATCCACGACTCCATCAGCGACCGCACGGCCCGCTTCCTCCTCGACCGGCCCGTCTTCTTCGTCGGCACCGCACCCCTGGCCCACGACGGCCACATCAACGTCCCACCCAAAGGCATGAACGGCACCCTCGCCGTCCTGAACCCCCACCGCGTCGCCTACCTCGACTACACCGGCTCCGGCATCGAGACCATCTCCCACCTGCGCGAGAACGGCCGCATCATCCTGATGTCCTGCGCCTTCACCGGACCGCCCACCATCGTCCGCCCCCACGGCACCGGACACGCCGTCACCCCCGACGACCCCGAATTCCCCACCCTGCGCGCCCACTTCCCCAAAGAACGCACCCTCGGCCAACGCGCCGTCATCGTCGTCGACGTCCACCGCATCTCCGACTCCTGCGGCTTCTGCGTCCCGCTCATGGACCTGCGCGCCGACCGCGACATCCTCGACCGCGACCACCGGCGACGCGACCCCGCCTACTTCACCGACTACCACCGCGACCGCAACGCCACCGGCATCGACGGCCTCCCCGGCCTGACCCGCACACGGCGACGGGCGCGGGCCCCACGGCCCGCGCCCGTCGCCGTACGGGGGAGCGGACTACACCCCCACCACCTCCCGCGCACCCCGCGCGATCTGCACATCCTCACGCGTGGGCACCACCAACACCCGCACCGACGCCCCCGCCCCCGAGATCTCCGCCTCCCCGGACACCCCCTCGTTCGCCGCCCGGTCCACCACCACCCCCAGAAAACCCAACCCCTCCGCCACCGCCCACCGCACCGGCGCCGACCGCTCACCCACACCCGCCGTGAACACCAACACGTCCAACCCGCCCAACGCCGCCGCCATCGCCGCCACCGACGCCCGCAACCGGTGCACGTACACCCCGAACGCCAACACCGACCGCTCCTCGCCCCGGCCGACCCCCGCCAGCACCTCCCGCATGTCCGCCGTCCCCGCCAACCCCGTCAGGCCCCCGCCGCGCTCCAGCCCCTCCGCGACCTCATCCGCACCCAACCCGCCCTCACGCTGCAACCACAGCACCATCCCCGGGTCCACGCTGCCCGAGCGCGTCGCCATCACCAGCCCCTCCAACGGCGTGAACCCCATCGTCGTGTCCACACACCGCCCATCCAGCACCGCCGCCAACGACGCACCCGCACCCAGATGCGCCGTCACGATCCGACGCCCGCCCGTCCGCCGGGCCGCCACCCCCGACACGTACGCGTGCGACAACCCGTGGAACCCGTACCGCCGCACCCCGAACCGCTCCCGCCACTCCGACGGCACCGCGTACGTGAACGCCTCCGGCCCCAACGACGCATGGAACGCCGTGTCGAAACACGCCACCTGCGGCACCCCCGGCACCGCCTCCGTGATCGCCGCGATCCCCGCCAACGCCTTGGGCTGGTGCAACGGGGCCAGCGGCGTCAACGCCGCCAACCGCTCCACCACCCCCGCGTCCAACCGCACCGGAGCCGCGAACTCCCGACCCCCGTGCACCACCCGGTGACCCACCACGTCGGGGGAGGGCACCCCCTCCAGAAAACCCCGCACCGCCACCGGATCCCACCCGCCGGCCACCAGCTCGATCGTCTCCGACCCCAACTCCGCGTCATCGGAGTCCAGCATGCTCAACTTCAGCGTCGACGACCCCGCATTGACCACCAGCACCCGCATCAGTACGGCCACACCCAATCCCTGATATCCGCCGGATCCTCACCGTGCTCCCTGGTGTAGGCCCGGTGCCGCAACCGCTCGTCCACCATCTGCTGCCGGACGTGCGCCGCCCGCTCACCCAGCCCCGGCACCCGGTCGATCACATCGATCACCAGATGGAACCGGTCCAGGTCGTTCAGCATCACCATGTCGAACGGCGTCGTCGTGGTGCCCTCCTCCTTGTACCCCCGCACATGCAGGTGCGGATGGTTCCGACGCCGGTACGCCAACCGGTGCACCAGCCACGGATACCCGTGGAACGCGAAGATCACCGGCCGGTCCGACGTGAACAGCGCCTCGTACTCCGCATCCGGCATCCCGTGCGGATGCTCGCTCGCCGGCTGCAACCGCATCAGATCCACCACGTTCACCACCCGCACCCGCAGCTCCGGGAACAGCCGCCGCAGCAGGTCCACCGCCGCCAGCGTCTCCAACGTCGGCACATCACCCGCGCACGCCAGCACCACGTCCGGGTCCCCGCCCCCGTCCGTGCTCGCCCACTCCCAGATCCCGATCCCGCGCGTGCAGTGCAGGACCGCCTCCTCCATCGGCAGGTAGTCCAACGCGGGCTGCTTGCCCGCCACCACCACGTTGATGTAGTCCTTGGACCGCAGGCAGTGGTCGGCGATCGACAACAGCGTGTTCGCGTCCGGCGGCAGGTACACCCGCACCACCGACGAGGGCTTGTTCAACACCACGTCCAGGAACCCCGGATCCTGGTGCGTGAACCCGTTGTGGTCCTGCCGCCACACGTGCGAGGTCAACAGGTAGTTCAACGACGCGATCGGCCGCCGCCACGCCAACCCCTGCGTCACCTTCAACCACTTCGCATGCTGGTTGAACATCGCGTCCACGATGTGCACGAACGCCTCGTAGCAGCTGAACAGCCCGTGCCGCCCCGTCAGCAGGTACCCCTCCAGCCACCCCTGGCACAGGTGCTCGCTCAACACCTCCATCACCCGGCCCTGCCGGGCCAGGTGCTCGTCCACCGGAAGGATCTGCGCCTCCCACACCTTGTCCGTCGTCTCGTACACCGCCGACAACCGGTTCGACGCCGTCTCGTCCGGACCCACCAGCCGGAAGTTGTCCGGGTTGCGGCGGATGACGTCGCGCAGGAAGTGCCCCAGCACCCGGGTGGCCTCGCTGATGTGGGTGCCGTGCCCCTCGAACACCGCCCCGTAGCGCCGAAAGTCCGGCAACCGCAGATCCTTCAGCAACAGGCCCCCGTTGGCGTGCGGGTTCGCGCTCATCCGCCGCGCGCCCACCGGCGGCAACCCGCGCAGCTCCTCCACCGGGGCGCCCGCCTCGTCGAACAGCTCTCCGGGCCGGTACGACAGCATCCACTCCTGGAGCATCCGCCGGTGCTCGTCATTGGAGCGCACCTGCGCCAGCGGCACCTGGTGCGACCGCCAGGTGTTCTCCACGGGGACCCCGTCCACCTCCTTGGGGCCCGTCCACCCCTTGGGGGAGCGCAGGATGATCATCGGCCACGTCGCCCGCCGCTCCAGCCCCGAGGTCCGCGCCACCCGTTGGATGTCGGCGATCCGGTCCATCGCCTCGTCCAGGGCCTGGGCCATCCGCCCGTGCATGTACACCGGGTCGTCACCGCTCACCATGATCGGGTGGTAGCCGTGGCCCTCGAACCGCTTCAGCAGTTCGTCCTCGGGGATGCGCGCCGACACCGTCGGGTTGGCGATCTTGTAGCCGTTCAGGTGCAGGATCGGCAGGACGGCGCCGTCGTGCACCGGGTCCAGGAACTTGTTGGAGTCCCAGCTGCCCGCCAGCGGCCCGGTCTCGGCCTCGCCGTCGCCGACGATGCAGGCGACCACCAGATCCGGGTTGTCGAACACGGCGCCGAAGGCGTGTGCCAGGGCGTAGCCCAGCTCACCGCCCTCGTGGATGGACCCCGGGGTCTCCGGGGCGACGTGGCTGGGGATGCCGCCGGGGAAGGAGAACTGGCGGAACAGGCGCTTCATGCCCGGCTCGTCGCGGCTGACGTCCCGGTAGATCTCGCTGTAGCCGCCCTCCAGCCAGGCGTTGGCGACGGCGGCCGGGCCGCCGTGTCCGGGGCCCATGACGTAGATCATGTCGAGGTCGCGGGCCTTGATGACCCGGTTCAGGTGGGCGTAGCAGAAGTTGAGCCCCGGGGTGGTGCCCCAGTGGCCCAGGAGGCGGGGCTTGATGTGCTCGGGGCGCAGCTCTTCCCGGAGGAGGGGGTTGTCGAGCAGGTAGATCTGGCCGACGGAAAGATAGTTGGCGGCGCGCCAGTAGGCGTCGATGCGTTGTAGTTCGTCCTGGCCGAGTCCCATGCGTTCCTCCCTGGATGGTGTGGGCGGGGGAGTGCGGGGATCGGCGGGCTCCGCGGGAAGGGGGAGGGGCTCGTCGATCAGGGTCACGGTAACCGCGGGGGCTCACCGAACTCCAGACGCCGAGCCGGATCGGTGACCTTCGGAGGGAGACGGGATCGGGCGCCCCGAAACGGCCAGAGATCCACATAGCACCTGTTTGTCGTTGAACTTCACAAAGACACGCAAATGATGCATAAAGCATGTTATGCATCAAAACTCGGCAAGCCCGGGAGTTCGGGAGCGGGGAGTGGGGGCGGGAGTCGGCGGGCTCGCGCTCGGAAGCCCCCGAGGTGCCGTTCCCGCAGGGCGACGGGTCGTCCGGGCCATCGGTTCACGGGAGGTCTCGGCGGTGGGACCGGAGCGCCCACAGCGCATGTGACCCTGTGGAGTCGGTGGTCACTTTTCGTGTCCGAAGGTCGCGCGCAGAAGCCCGCGCCGAACCTCTCGACGGACGGCGCGTTCGGCGCCCCGGGGTCGGCGAAGGCGGGCCGACTCACGACAGGGGCCGGGGCGCCCGAGCGGCGGCGGACTGCTGGAACGCCTGCGCCATGGGCGTTCCAGCCCCTCTCGCAGCCCGTCCGCCCAGCGCCGATAATGCACATTATGTCAAGTAAAGCTCGGAAGGGCCCTCCCCGCAGGGTTTCCCCGCTTTCGCATGGAGGACAGATCCCGACCTCCACTGTTCCTAGAGTGAGGCACCGGACACGGAGCCACCCCCGAGGAGCACGATGGGCGCCCCCACCACTTGGCAGGACATGACCGCGCGACGCCTGTGGCGGCACGGGCTCGCCGCTCCCGGTGGCAACGCCGCCGACGCCGTCTCGGCGATGTGCGGCGCCCACGCCCAGGTGATGTCGGCGGCCGAGCTGTCGGTGGGACTGCGTCTCCGAGGCGCGGACCGCACCCACGTGCGGTCCGCGCTGTGGGACACGCACGAGCTGATCAAGACCTTCGGGCCGCGCGGGACCGTGCACCTGCTGCCCGCCCGCGAACTCCCCCTGTGGACCGCGGCGCTGGCCGCCGCGGAACGCGCGGGCAACCCCAGGGCCGCCCATCATGGCCTGCTCACGCCGGAGCAGGTCGGGGAACTCGTGCCCGCCGTCGCCGAGATCCTCGCCGACCGGGAGCTGACCGTCGACGAGCTCACCGAGGCGCTGGCCGCGCACGCGGGTTCCTGGGCGGCGGACCGGGTCGTGGACGCCTTCCAGGACAAGTGGCCGCGCTGGCGGGCCGCGACGCAGACCCTGGCCAACCGGGGCGCGCTGTGCTTCGGGCCGATGCGGGAGCGCAAGGTGACCTACACGAGTCCGCGCCGGTGGCTGCCGGGCTTCGCTCCGGCGGAGGCCCACACGGCTCTGGAACATGTGGTGTCGTCCTACCTGCGGGCGTACGGCCCGGCGACGCCGCAGCACTTCGCCCAGTGGCTGGCGGCCCCCAAGCGGTGGGCGGTCGGGCTGTTCGCGTCGTTGGAGGGGCGGATCGAGCCGGTGGAGGTGGAGGGGACGGTCGCCTACCGGGTGGCGGGGGACGCCGGGGCGGCTCCGGGGCCGGTTCCGGAGGTACTGCTCCTCCCCTATTTCGATGCCTACACGGTCGGAGCGCAGCCCCGCGAGATCGTCTTTCCCGGTGCGGCCCGGCAGCGGGTGCTGGCGGCGGGCCAGGCGGGCAACCACCCGGTGCTGTACCTGGACGGGGTGGCCGCGGGCGTGTGGCACCAGCGGCGTTCGGGGCGCCGGTTGGATGTGACGGTGGAGGCGCTGGTTCCGCTCTCGGCGGCCCGGCGCGAGGCGTTGGCCGAGCGGGTGGAGCGGATCGGTGAGGTCCTGGAGGCGGTGCCGCGGTTGACCTTCGGTGCCGTCACGGTGGGGCCGCACGCCTGAACGGTGGGGTCTCCTCTCCCCCGGGCCCCCGGCCCGGCGGGGTGTCGGTCGTCCGGCACCCGCCCGGGTGGTTCGTGCCGGCACACTTCGTCGTCTGCCGAAGTGTCCCCTGCCTAGGGTCATTGACCATGACCTCCAACGAACACGTGTACGCGCCGACCGACTCCCGTGACCACCTGCGGATCGAACCGAGCATCCTCTATTTCGGCACCCCGGTGGCCCTGATCTCCACCCTCAACGACGACGGGACACCCAACCTGGCCCCCATCTCCTCGGTGTGGGCCCTGGGTATGACGGTGGTCCTGGGCTTGGGGGCCACCGGCCAGACGGCCCGCAACCTGGGGGAACGCCCGGAGCTGGTGGTGAACCTGCCTTCGGAGGACCTGTGGGGGCACGTGGAGCGGTTGGCGCCGCTGACCGGGCGGTACCCCGTTCCCGGGGGGAAGCCGCCGGGGTGCCGTTTCGAGGCGGACAAGTTCGGTGCGGCGGGTCTGACCGCTCAGGAGGCGGACCTGGTGGGTCCGCCGCGTGTGGCCGAATGCCCGTTGCAGTTGGAGGCGAGGGCCCGCCGGGTGCGACCGGACGATTCCGGTGGCCACGTCGTGGTCGAGGCCGAGGTGGTGCGCGTCCACGCACAGGAGCGCGTGGTGGTGCCCGGCACGCACCACGTCGATCCCGTGCGGTGGCGGCCGCTGGTCTACAGCTTCCGCCACTATTTCGGGCTCGGGGGCGAGCTGGGGCACTCACATCGTTCGGAGACGGCCCTCTCCCCCGCGTCTTGATACGTTCGCCTCGTGAGCGCCGGATGACCTTGGAGGGCCCGTGCAGAACCGTGCTCCCGACACCGCGCCCGACCTGGACGCCGTCGTTCGGCGCGCTCTGGAGCGCACGCACGCCGACCTGCCGCCGGAGGGCGTCACCGTCCGGGCCTCCGACGCCGCGTGAAGCGGACATCACCCTGTCCGGCGCGGTCCGCGATCAGATGGCCGGTCTGCCGCTCCGGGCGCGCATCCGTGCGGGTGAGGCCCTGCTCGCTCTGGCGGCCGCCGACGCCCCGGACATTCTCGCCCGGCCCCGCCCCGACCATTCCGATCCGTTCGTGCGGCGTATGAGCGGGCTCGGCTACTGCATGACGCTGCTCGTCTACGGTCATCGTGTGGTCGCTCTGGACGTGAGGTCCGACTGAGTCGCGGCGGCTCGGCCCCGGAACGGGTGTTCCGGGGCCGTTCGGTGTGCGGTGCTCCCCCGCCGGTGCCGCGTTCGGCATGGATGAACGGGCGTCCGGGCGGGGTCTGCCCTGACGCGCGGGGCCTGGTGCTCAGCGCGGCGGAGCCGGATGTGGCCAACGGGACGGTGCAGGCGGTCCGGCCGGTGTCCGACCCTGACAGGATCGGCCGTATCGGTCCGACAGAGGGGCGGGGGCTCTCCCCCGCCGGGTGCGGCACGAGTGGGGGTTCGCTGGTGGTGTTCGTGTGCGCGGGGTGCGGGGCGACGCTGAGTGCGCCGGTGGAGCGGGTGGTGTTGCCCGACCATGCGCACCGGCAGTGGGGCAACGGTGTGCTGATGCCGGTGCTGATGGAGCCTGGGACCTATGCGGTGGACCCGGCCCGGTGGGGTCCGCCGTGGCGGCCGTGGGATGAGGTGGGTGAGGCGGGGGCGGCCGCACTCGGGGTGTTCGCTCCCGTGTACAGGGTGTCGCTCGGTGCGGCGGGTGCGGTGGTGCTGGCTCCGGGTGATGTGCGCGGGACGGTGCTGGTTCCGGAGCGGTGCGTGGGGTACTGCTGTGGGCTGGACGGATCCTCCGGGCCGAATCTGGCGTGCACGAGGTGCGGCCGGATGGTGGGGGCGCGGATCGATGACTGTTCGCTGTGGCAGTCGGTGCGTCTGGAGGCGGACGCGGTGAGGCGTGTGGGCGGGGACTCGGAGTGTCCTGGGTGGGAGGAGGCGCTGGCGGCGGCCCGGTGGGAGAAAGCGCCCGGTGGGCCCTGGCCGGAGCGGCCGCTGGAGCTGTGGAACAGGGCTGTTGCGTACGAAGGTGTGTGGGAGGCGGCGGCGGGGGTGGCGCTGGCGCGTCTGGTGGCGGTCGCCGCGGGTGTGCGGATGGTGTGGGAGGGGCCGTTGTCCGTGCTGTTCTCCGCTGCGTGGGAGGCGCTGTTCCCGGTCGGGGCCTCGCGGCTGCGGGTGGCGCTGGCCGGGCCGGGGGTCGGCGAGCCGGATGCGGATGTGCTGGTGGTCCCGGTGCATCCGCGGTCGGGTGCGGTGTGGCGGCCGAGCGGGTCGGTTCCGGTGGTTCCGCTGGCCGCGGGGGCCTGGGCGCATCTGGCGTTGCCGGGCGGGCCGGAGTTGGCGGTGGTGTCGGGTCGGGTGCCCGAGGAGGTGCTGCGCGGGGAGGTGTCGGTGGAGATGCTCTCTTGTCGGCGGTCGCGGCCGGACCGGGAGGTGTTCTTGGATGTGTTGGCGCGGCTTCCTCAGGTGCGGGAGCCGGGGGTACGGGCCGTGTACGACCGGGTGCGGGGTGAGTGGGGGCTGTTCTGAGGGGGCGGGTGTGGATCTTGGCGAGGCAGGAGTGGTCGCGGGCGCTGCGTGGCCGCACCGGGTCGTCGAGGTCCGGCCGTTCCCTCCTTGCGGTGTCCGCCGTCCGGGCGGCGGGCGCCGTCACAGGGTGCGTGACCAGTTCTGGCCGACGAGGTCGGTGCCGAAGGAGTGGTGGGGTTCCTGGTCGGTGAGGGCGAATCCGTGGGCCTGGTAGATGCGGCGGGCGGAGGTCAGGACGCTGTTGGTCCACAGGGTCATCTGCGTGAAGCCGGACCGGCGGGCGAAGTCCAGGCACTGCTCGACCAGGAGGGTGCCCAGGCCCAGTCCGCGGGCGGCGGGGTCCGGCGGCGGCCGTCAGCAGGGGCCGTCGGTGTCGCCCGTCACCGGTTCCAGTCCCGCGGCCACGCGGTGCAGCAGTTCCCGGAACACCTGCCGCTCCCCCGGTTCCAGTCCGGCCAGCAGCGGCTCTTCGGCGGTCACCACCCGTGTGCGCAGTTCCCGCAGGGTGCGGGTGCCGTGGTCGGTGGCGACGATGTGCCGTTGGCGGCGGTCGCGCGGGTTGGGGCGGCGCTCCACCAGGTCCGCCGCGGTCAGGTCGTCGACGACGTAGGTCATCACGGTGCGGTCGATGCCCAGCCGGGTGGCCAGGGCCAGCTGGCTGAGGGGTTCGCCGTCCACCGCCGCGGACAGGATCCGGTAGCCGCGCGGCCCGTGCGGCAGGTCGCCGATGGCCTCGTCGACGGCGGCATGGTAGCCGCGCACCAGCACGCCCAGTTCGTGTCCGAAATCGCGGACGTCGGCCGGGGCTGGGTCGGTGGTGCTCATGGCGGCCATGGTAGCGGCCTGCCCGGGGAGGGGCCGGGCGGTGTCGCCCGGCCCGTGGGTCAGCCGCGGAAGTTCGCGGGTCGCTCGGGCGAGGCGGCGGCCAGTGCCGCCCTGACCTCCTCCGCCGAGCCGCGCAGCCCGTACACGGGGGTGCCGGGTTGCTGCTTCCAGGAGTCGTCGATGCCCCCGGCGTCGACGGTGTCGAAGCCCAGTGCGTCGACCAGGTCGCGCACGGTCTTCTTGGCGGCCTCGTCGTCGCCGGCCACCGGAACGGCGATGCGCGCGGGGTCTCCGGCCGGGCGCGGCCGCTCCAGCAGGTCCGAGGCGTAGGTGCCGTTGAAGACCTTGACGACCGGGTGGCCGAGGTGGTGCTGTACCCAGCGGCTCTCGGTGATCTCGTCGTCCTCGATGGCGGGGATGCGGCCGTCGCGTTCGCGCGGGTAGTAGTTGTTGGTGTCGATGACGACGACGTCTTCGGCGGCTTCGGCGAGCAGGTCCTCGGGCAGGTCGGGGATGTTCTTGAGCGGGATGGTGACCACGACGACCTGGGCGCCGTGTGCCGCCTCGGCGGCGGTGGTCGGGGTGGCGCCGGTCTCGGCGGCCAGGTCGGCCAGGGTGTGGGGGCCGCGTGAGTTGGCGATCCGCACTTCGTGGCCCAGGGAGGTGAGTCCGCGGGTGAGGTTGCCGCCGATGTTGCCCGCTCCGATGATGCCGATCCGCATGGGACCGTCTCCTCGCTTGTTGTGGCGTTGTGGTGTCTTCGACG
This sequence comes from Nocardiopsis sp. CC223A, assembly GCF_030766825.1. Classification (GTDB taxonomy): domain Bacteria; phylum Actinomycetota; class Actinomycetes; order Streptosporangiales; family Streptosporangiaceae; genus Nocardiopsis. Next base: position 60,787 of record NZ_JASFDV010000017.1, on the reverse strand, counting down.
TTAGGGCCGTGCCCGTGGGATGACCAATGAGGATTTTCGGTGTCCGGTATCGGAGATCCTATGGTTCCGACGGGAATAGTGGGGAGGTCAGCTCGCGGTGCGGCGGAAGGTGCGCCGGTAGGCCGCCGGGGAGACGCCCAGGGCGGTGCGCAGGTGCTGGCGCAGTGAGGCTCCGGTGGCGAACCCGACCCGGGAGGCGACTTCGTCGACGGTCAGGTCGGTGGTCTCCAGCAGGTGGCGGGCGCGTTCCACGCGTTGGGCGGTGAGCCAGCGGCCCGGGCTGGTGCCGACCTCCTCGGTGAAGCGTCGTACGAAGGTGCGGCGGCTCATGCGTGCGTGCGCGGCCAGGCGTGCCAGGGACAGGGGTGTGTCCAGGTGTTCCAGGGCCCATTGGCGGGTGGTGGCGGTGCCGGTGCGGTCGGGGGCGGGTACCGGGTGCTCGATGTACTGGGCCTGGCCGCCGTCGCGCCAGGGTGGGACGACGCACATGCGGGCGACGTGGTTGGCGACCTCGCTGCCGTGGTCGCGGCGTACCAGGTGCAGGCACACGTCCACGCCGGAGGCGGCTCCGGCGGAGGTGAGCAGGTCGCCGTCGTCGACGAACAGTACGTCGGGGTCCAGGTCCACGCGGGGGTACCAGGCGCGGAAGATGTCGGTGAGCGCCCAGTGGGTGGTGGCGGGGCGTCCGTCCAGCAGTCCGGTGGCGGCCAGGACGAAGGCGGCGGTGCAGATGGACACCAGGCGGGTGTTCGGGCGCAGGGTGGTCAGGGCCGCGTGCAGTGCGGGTGAGGGGGTGCGGGTGATGCGTTCGGTGTCGAACGGGGGGATGACGACGGTGTCGGCCCGGGCCAGGAGTTCGGGTCCGTGGTCGACGGTGACGGAGAAGTCGGCGTTGGTGCGCACCGAGGGGCCGTCCAGGGCGCAGGTGTGCACCAGGTAGCGGCCGTCGGCGGAGCCGAACACCCGGGCGGGGATGCCCAGTTCGAAGGGGTAGACGCCGTCCAGGGCCAGGACGGCGACGCGGTGCGGGCGGGGTTCGGCGCTCATGGCACGATCGTATCGAAAGATGGCGATCATGCCATTGTGCGTCGGCCCGGACGTGAGCAGGCTGGTTCCCATGAGTCACACGAGCGATGAAGCGATGATGCGGGCGATCTCCCAGGACGCCTACGGCGGCCCCGAGGTGCTGCGGGAGGTGCGCCTGCCCCGGCCGGCGCCCGGGCCGAGTCAGATCCTGGTGCGGGTGCGCGCCGCGGGGGTCAACCCCACCGACTGGAAGCACCGGGCGCACGCCGGGTTCCTGGACCGGTTGCCGCTGGTGCTGGGCTGGGACGTGGCCGGTGTGGTGGAGGAGGTCGGTTTCGGGGTCACCCTGTTCGAGCCGGGCGATGAGGTGTTCGGGATGCTGCCGTACCCGTACGGGGTCGGCTCGCACGCCGAGTACGCGGTGGGGCCGGCGCGGGCGTTCGCGCGCAAGCCCGCCGGGATCGACCACGTCCGGGCGGGGGCGTTGCCGCTGGTGTCGTTGACCGCCTGGCAGGCCCTGGTGGACACCGCCGACGTGCGGCCCGGGCAGCGGGTGCTGGTGCACGCGGCCGCGGGCGGGGTGGGGCATGTGGCGGTGCAGATCGCCAAGGCGCGCGGGGCGCATGTGATCGGTACGGCCAGTGCCGCCAAGCACGGTCTGCTCAAGGAGTTGGGGGCCGACGAGGTGGTGGACTACCGGGAGGTGGACTTCGCCGAGGTGGTGCGCGACGTGGACGTGGTGCTGGACCCGTTCGCCGGTGAGGTGCTGGACCGGTCGCTGGGGGTGTTGCGGCCGGGCGGGATCGCGGTGTCGATCCTGCCGGTGGTCCCCGGGCAGCGGGCCCGGGCCGAGGAGCTGGGGGTGCGGGTGGCGGGTCTGTTGGTGGAGGCCGATCACGCGGGGATGGCCGCGGTGGCCGACCTGGTGGAGCGGGGCCTGCTGCGGGCGCACGTGCAGGAGGTGTTCCCGCTCGCGCAGGCGGCGCGGGCGCACGCGCTGGGCGATACCGGTCATGTGACCGGCAAGTTGGTGCTGGAGGTCTGACCGGCGGCGGGGCCGCCCCTCGTGCGGGGGCGGCCCCTCTCGTGTGCCGGTCAGGCGGTGGCGGGTTCGGGGAAGGGCACGCCGCCGGGGCGGCGGTGGGCCCAGGGGCGGGCCTGTTCCAGTTGGGCGGCCAGGCGCAGCAGCAGCCCCTCCCCCGCGGCCGGGGCGATGAACTGCACGCCCAGCGGCAGTCCGGCGTCGGTCCAGTGCAGGGGCACCGACATGGCGGGGGTGCCGGTGAGGTTGGCCAGGAGGGTGAACGGGGTCGCGGCCAGGTTGTTCATGACCTCGGTGGTGACCAGGTCGGTGCGGGTCACCAGCCATTCGGTGCGGGTGCGTACCAGGAGGCGTTCGGCGCTGCGCAGCCAGGCCGGCGGGTCCAGGCGGCCGATGGTCACCGGCGGACCGGCGATGGTGGGGGTCAGCAGCAGGTCGTAGCGGGAGTGGAAGTCGGCCAGTGCCAGGGTGTGGGTGTTCCAGCGGTCGTGGCCGCGTACGTAGTCGCCCGCGCTGCGGGCCCGGCCCATGGCGGCCAGGATGAGGGTGTCGGGTTCGAAGTCGTCGTCGGTGCAGCCGGTGTCGGCCTTGATGCCGTCGACCAGGGCGGCCATGGATCCGTACCAGAGGGTGAGGAAGTCCTCGGTCAGGGTGCGGCCGTCGATGGCGGGTTCGGCCTCGGACACGTCGTGGCCCAGTGCCTCCAGGAGGGCGGCGGCGTCGCGGACGGCGCGTACCGCCTCGTGGTGGACGCGGGTGCCCAGTGGTGAGCGGTCGGTGAAGCCGATGCGCAGTCTGCCCGCGTCGCGGCCGACCTCGGCGGTGTAGGGGCGTTCGGGCGGGGCGATGGGGTAGGGGGAGGTGGGTTCGGGTCCGGCCATGACGTCCAGGAGCAGGGCGCTGTCGCGGACGGTGCGGGTCAGGACGCCGTTGACGGCGGCGCCGTGCATGGGTTCGCCCGAGGCGGGGCCGAAGGGGACCCGGCCGCGGCCGGGTTTGAGGCCGAACAGGCCGCAGCAGGCGGCGGGGATGCGGATGGAGCCGCCGCCGTCGTTGCCGCCCGCGGCGGGCACGACGCCGGCGGCGACGGCCGCGGCCGAGCCTCCGGAGGACCCGCCGGGGGTGTGGGCGGTGTTCCAGGGGTTGCGGGCGGGTCCGAACTCGCGGGATTCGGTGATGCCCTTGGCCCCGAACTCGGGCACGTTGGTCTTGGCGAAGGGGACCAGCCCGGCGTCCAGCCAGCGGCGGACGATCTCGGCGTGTGCGGTGGCGGGCACGCGGCGCAGGGCGCGGTTCCCGGCGGAGGTGGGGAATCCGGCGTAGTCCTGGAAGAGGTCTTTGAGCAGGAAGGGCACCCCGGCCAGGGGGCCCTGCGGCGGGTGGGCGGCCCGGCGGCGGGCCTCGTCGTACATCGTCAGGACGAGGCTGTTGAGGCGGGGTTCGACCTGTTCGGCGCGGTTGATCGCGGCTTCCAGCACGTCGGGGGCGCTCGTCTGGCCCGTGGCGATGAGCTCGGCCAGGCCCACGGCATCGTGTTGCAGGTATTCGTCGACTCGCATGCACGGAACCTAACACCGTCGTGGAACGTGTTCTAGTTCTGTGCGGTCACACCTGCCAGGTCCGGCCCTCCCGGGCGTGGGCGACCGGGCGGCCCAGGGCGGCGGTGGCGCGGGCCGCGGCCCGTCCGGGAGTCAGGGAGGGGCCGGTGTGGGTCAGGAGCAGGCGGGCCGCGCCGGCCTCGGCGGCCGCGGCGGCGGCCTCCTCCGGGGTCAGGTGCGCCCGCTCCCGCCCCGGCGGCGGGGCGTCGTGGTCGGCCTCGCACAGGAACAGGTCGGCGGCGCGGGCGGCGGCCACCAGTCCCGGGCCCGGGGCGCTGTCGCCGCTGTAGGCCAGGGTGCGCCCGGCGTGGGAGGCGCGCAGTGCGTAGGCCTCCACGTCGTGCACCACCGCGTGCGCCGTCAGCACCAGGTCGCCCAGGTGCACCCGGTGGCCCTCGTGCAGGTCGTGGAAGGTGAACGTGCCCTGGAGGAACGCGGTGTCGGGGCGGCCGAAGAACCCCGCCAGCCGCTGTGCCAGCCCTGCGGGGGCGTAGACCGGGATCGGCCCCGCCGGGTCCAGGCCGCCGTAGCGCAGCGCGTAGAACGCCGCGGCCAGGTCGGCGCAGTGGTCGGCGTGCAGGTGGGAGATCCACACCGCGTCCAGGGCCGCCGGGTCGGCGTGGGCGCGCAGCGCCGCCAGGGTTCCGAACCCGGCGTCCACCCACACCGACCGCTCCCCCGCCCGCAGCAGGTACCCCGAGCAGGGGCGGCCGGGCAGCGGGGCGGGCGCGGCCGTGCCCAGCACGGTCACCGTCATCGTCATGCCATGGCTCCGGGGCGCAGGTGGTCCAGCAGGCCGGGCGCCTCTGGGTAGGGGCGCTCGGCGGGCAGCAGCGCCGCGGCCGCCTCCTCCTCGCCGCCGCGTACCAGGTCGTGGATGCGGTGGGCGGTGGGGGTGGCATCGGTGATGGAGACGATCCACTCGTCGGCGTAGCGGGTGGAGGCCTCGCCCGCCAGGCCCAGTTGGAGGGAGCGGTGGTCCAGGGGCCTCAGGTGCAGGTCGCGTTCGGGGTCCCACTGCACCCGGGCGGGGGCCGCCGCCAGGGCGCGTTTCCAGGCGTCGCGGTCGGCGTGCACCGTGGCCTTGTAGTGGGACAGGCAGGCGTGGCGCAGGGCCCACTCGAAGCCCTCGCGGGTGATCTCCACCGCCAGCACCGTCTCCTGGCCCTCCTTGCGGGCCCACCCGCACCGGTACATCATCCACAGGAACGAGGGCTTGATCCACGTCATGCGGCCGCGCTTCCACTCGGCGGGGAAGCGGCCGTCGCGGGCGGCGGGCAGCCCCAGGCGCGGGGAGTAGGCCTGGTAGACGGTCACCGTGGTATCGGTGTACCGGGCGCGGATCCGGTGGCGGGGGATCTCGGTGTTCACGGTGCTCACCCTGGCCGCATCCGTCCCGGGCGCGCAACACGATTTCGCGGCGGTCAGCGGCCGCGCAGGGGGACGGCGGCCTTGAGGAGCATCTCCTCGTACTCGTCCTCGGGGTCCGAGTCCAGCACGATGGCGCCGCCCGCGCCGATGGTCAGCTCCCCGCCCCGGCGGACGGCGGTGCGGATGACGATGCTCAGGTCGGCGGCGCCGGTGTCCGACAGGTATCCCAGGGCGCCGGAGTAGACGCCGCGCGCCGACCCCTCCAGGGTGTCGATGATCTCCATGGTGCGCAGTTTGGGGGCGCCGGTCATCGACCCCCCGGGGAAGCAGGCGCGGACCGCGCCCACCGCCGACACGTCGGCGCGCAGCCGTCCGCGGACGGTGGAGACCAGTTGGTGGACGGTGGCGTAGGACTCGGTGTACATGAACGCGGGCACCCGGACCGTGCCGACCTCGCACACCCGGCCCAGGTCGTTGCGGAGCAGGTCGACGATCATGAGGTTCTCGGCGCGGGTCTTGGCGCCGGTGCGCAGTTCCTCGGCCAGGCGGGCGTCGGCGGCCGGGTCGGGGTGGCGGGGGGCGGTGCCCTTGATGGGGCGGCTCTCGGCCTCGCCGTCGCCGGTCACCCGCAGGAAGCGTTCGGGTGAGGCGCTGAGCACGCTCATCCCGCCCAGGCGCAGCAGGGCGGCGTAGGGTGCCGGGGACGCGGCCCGCAGACGGCGGTAGAAGTCCAGGTCGGTGCCGGTGGCGGGGGCGTGCAGGCGGTTGGTCAGGCAGATCTCGTAGCTCTCCCCCGCCGCCAGTTGGCCCAGGCATTCCTTGATGTCGTTGACGTAGCCCTGGCGGGGGCGTTCCAGCAGGTCGGCGGGGTTCACGGGGTCCGATGCCGGGGCCGGGTCGGGCAGCGGGGGCAGGTCGGCCAGGGCGGCGGCGGTGGCCGCCAGCCAGGTGTCGCCGTCGGGGCCGTCGTCGGCGCAGACCAGGTGGGTGCGCCCCTGGTGGTGGTCCACGGCGATGAACCGGTCGCAGCGCAGCCACACCGCGTCGGGGGTGGCGGCGGTGTGGGCGGCGGTGCCGCCGCAGTCGGCCTTGAGTTCGTAGCCGAAGTAGCCCACGTACCCGCCGGTGAACTCGAAGGGCAGCGGGGTCGGGGTGCGCGGCCGCCGGCGGCGTTCCAGGGCGTCGAACACGGTGCCGGGCTCGGTGGCGGTGGTGCCGTCGGGGTTCTGGATGCGGACGGGGCCGCCCACCCGGTAGGTGAGGACCTCGCCGGTGGCCGCGCCCAGGAACGAGAACCGGGCCGGGCCCTGGGGGCGGGAGCTGTCCAGCCAGAACGCGTACTCGGCCTCGCCGTACAGGCGGGCGAAGGCCGCCTCGGTGTCCACCGCGGCCTCCAGGACGCGGGTGCGCGGGGCGGGGGCGGTGACCGCGGGCGGCCCGGTGCGCACCGGCGGGGCCGCGGCCGGGCGGTGGGGGCGGGCCAGGTCCAGGAAGTTGCCGATGAGGGCGGCGCCGTGCTCCCCCGCGATCGACTCGGGGTGGAACTGCACCCCCCAGCGGGGCAGGTCGCGGTGTTCCAGGGCCATGACCACGCCGTCCTCGGCCCAGGCGGTGGCGGCCACCGGGGCGGGCAGGGGTTCGGGGACGGCCAGTGAGTGGTAGCGCACGGCGGTGAAGTCCTGGGGGATGCCCGCGAACAGGCCGGTGCCGGTGTGGCGGACGCGGGTGAGGTGGCCGTGCCGGGGCTGGGGGGCGGACTGGACGGCGGCCCCGGCCAGGTGGGCGATGGCCTGGTGGCCCAGGCACACCCCCAGCACCGGCAGGGGTGTGGCGGCCAGCAGTTCGGGGACGCGGCCCAGGTCGCGGGGGTGCTGGGGGCGGCCCGGGCCGGGCGAGACGACGACGGCGTCCAGGTCGGCGAAGTCGAACCCGTCCCAGGCGGGGTCGTCGTTGGTGAGCACGACGGGCTCGGTCCCGGCGACCTCGGCGATCAGCTGGAAGAGGTTGTAGGTGTAGGAGTCGTGGTTGTCCACGAGCAGAACGCGCATCCCGCCCCTTCTTGATGTGGATGGCGACATTCCAGGATACGGCGCCCGCCCGGGTCCGGGGTTCTCCACAGGTGGCGGCGGGCCCTGGTGCGGGCGGGGCGGCCCGGGTACACAGGAAGGTGAGGGCCTCCCCCTCACAGAAGGGAGTTCGCGGTGACCGGTTTCTTCGTCACGGTCGTGATCCTGGTCCTGGTGGTGCTGGGCGTGTACCTCGTGGTCACCGTCTCGGCCTCGGGGCGCGCCGAGAGGGCCGCCCCCGACCGGGAGCGCCCCCGGGTGGACCGGGCCCAGGAGGAGCTGCGGCTGAGATACGCGCGCGGGGAGATCGGCCGCGAGGAGTACCTCCAGCGCAAGATCGACCTGGAGTGAGCGCCCGTGCCCCGCCCCGCGCGGGAATTCCCGGGACGGGTGTGGGTTCGGCCGTTGGCGGCAGGCGGTGGAGCGTGTACAGTGACGGCCGTCCTGTTGTCTACGAATGAGGTGGACGTTGCGCATCTGAGGTTCGCGATCATCACGCGGCACGGCCCTTGGCCGGTCGCCCGCCACGGCCCCGGGCCGTCGGTGGAACCGCGTGGATGGAACCTCGGTGCACGAGCCGTCCCCCAACGGGACCCTCTCACCTTCTCCTGTCGGCCCCGGCCGCGTGGTGCTCGCATACGAAGCCCTGTCACTTCGCTTCCGTATTGCGAGAGAACCATGTTCCAACCCACTGTCGCCGGTGCCTCCGTGGCCGTTTCCGCCCTGGGCTTCGCCTGGGCCGACGGCACGCCCGTCTTCGAGGACCTGTCCCTGGCCGTGGGCCGCGGCCGCACCGGCCTGGTCGGCACCAACGGCTCGGGCAAGTCGACCCTGCTGCGCCTGCTGGCCGGGGCGCTGCGGCCCGCGTCGGGATCGGTCACCGTCCACGGGCGCCTGGCCTACCTGCCGCAGAACATCACCCTGGACACCGGCCTGCGCGTCGACCGGGCCCTGGGCATCGCCGACACCCGTGCGGCGCTGGCGGCCATCGAGTCCGGCGACGTGTCCGAGGAGCACTTCGAGACGGTCGGCGACGACTGGGACGTCGAGGAGCGCGCCCTGGCCGCCCTGGGCGGACTCGGCCTGGACGGCATCGACCTGGACCGCACCGTCGGGGAGATCTCCGGCGGCGAGGCCGTCCTGCTGCGCCTGGCCGCCCTGCTGCTGGAGCGCCCCGACGTCCTGTTGCTGGACGAGCCCACCAACAACCTCGACCTGTTCGCCCGCAGGCGGCTCTACGACGCCGTGGACTCCTGGCGCACCGGAACCCTGATCGTGGTCAGCCACGACACCGACCTGTTGGAGCGCGTGGACCGCATCGCCGAGCTGCGCTCGGGGTCGGTCACCTGGTACGGGGGCGGCTGGTCGGACTACCAGGAGGCGCTGGCGGTGCAGCAGGAGGCGGCCGAGCGCACCCTGCGCGCCGCGGACGCCGACATGAGGCGCCGGCAGAGGGAACTGGAGGAGACGCGGGTCAAGCTGGCCCGCCGCCTGAAGCAGAACCGCAGGGTGCAGGCCCGGGGCGGTGTCCCCAAGATCGTCGCCGGCAACCTCAAGCGCTGGTCGCAGGAGTCCTCGGCCAAGCTCAAGGGGGTCCACGAGGACCGGATGCAGGAGGCGCGCGAGCGCCGGGAGGAGGCGGCCGAGGCGGTGCGCGGCGACGCCGAGATCAGGGTGGAGCTGCCCGGGACAGCGGTGCCCTCGGGGCGCGAGGTGCTCCGGGCCGAGGGCCTGACCCCGGTGCACGGGGTGCTGTCGGGTGCGGATCTGTGGGTGCGCGGCCCCGAGCGGATCGCCCTGGTGGGCCGCAACGGGGCGGGCAAGACCACCCTGCTGCGCACCCTGATCGGGGAGCTGGAGCCGCGGGAGGGGTCGGCGCGGGTGTTCGTCCCGGCCCGGTTCCTGCCCCAGCGGCTGGACGTGCTGGACGACGGGCTGACGGTGGCCGAGAACGTCGAGCGGCTGGCGCCGGGGGTGGCGGACCAGCGTGTCCGGTCCCAGTTGGCCCGGTTCCTGTTCCGGGGGGCGCGCTCGGCCCAGGTCGCGGGGACCCTGTCGGGCGGTGAGCGGTTCCGGGCGGCGCTGGCGGCCCTGCTGCTGGCCTCCCCGGCACCGCAGCTGCTGCTGTTGGACGAGCCCACCAACAACCTGGACGTGTCCGGTGTCCGGCAGTTGACGGGGGCACTGGAGGCCTACGAGGGTGCGCTGGTCGTGGCCGGCCACGACCTGCCGTTCCTGGAGTCGATCGGGGTCACCCGGTGGCTGTTCGTGGGCGGGGAGCTGGTGGAGACCACCGCGGAGGGGGTGCGTGCCCTGCTGGCCGGTGGGTCTGCGGAGTGAACCCGTGCGCCCCGCCGCGGGTCGCGGCGGGGCGCACGGTGCTCATTCGCCCGGGTGGTCGCCGAAGGACCAGAGGTTGCCCTCGGGGTCGCGGACGACGAACTCGCGGGAGCCGTAGTCGGTGGTGTTCAGCGGCCGGACGATGTCGGCGCCGTGGTCGGTGACCCGTGCGTACAGGGCGTCGGGGTCGGCGGTGACCACGTAGCAGCCGGCCGTGCCGGGCTCGCGCGACCACTCCCGTTCCGGGGTGTGGTCGCCGAGCATGATCCCGCCGGCGCCTTCGGGCCACAGGAGTTCGGCGTGGGCCACCCGCCCGGCGGCGTCGTGGTGGCGGGCGGTGGCGGTGAACCCGAACGCCTCGGTGTAGAAGGCGATGAGGGCGGCGGCGTCACGCGCCTGGAGGGTCGCCCACAGGCGCGGCCGGACGGTGGTGCTGTTCTGCGTGCTCATGGTCCCAGGCTCCCCCGCCCGCGGGCGGGGTGTCTTGTACGTTTCGGAGCTCCCGGGCGGCCCAGGCGGCGGGCGGCAGCCCGGTGAAGCGGCGGAACTCCCGGGTCAGGTGGGCCTGGTCGGTGTACCCGGTCGCGGCGGCGACGTGGGCCAGGTCGGTGCGCCCGTCGCGGTGGACGTGCGCGGCGATGCGGCGGCGGGCGTGGTCGAACCGCATGAGGGAGGCCACGGTCTTGGGTGAGCGGCCGACCTCGCGGTGGAACAGGGTGCCCAGGTGGCGGGGGCTCAGGTCCACGCCGCGGGCCACCTCCCCCACGCGGGCCCGGCCGCGGGAGAGCTCCAGCAGTCGCCAGGCGCGTACGAGTTCGGGGCGCGGGCGCCGGTCGCGGTACCGTTCGCGCAGGTGGGCGCCGATGAGTGCGAACGCCTCCGGCCAGGCGGCGGTGTCGGTGAGGCGTTCGTGCAGCTCGCGTCCGCGCGGGCCGGCCAGGGCCAGCCCGTCGTAGTCGTCCACGCCCAGGTCGGCGCAGGGGACCCCGAAGAGGGAGCGCACGGCCAGCGGGTGCAGGGCCAGTTGCACTCCGGCCTGACCGGCCTGCTGGTGCACGTGGGAGGCCCGCAGGTGCAGCCCGCCCAGGATGACGGGGGCGGGGCGGGCGGTGGCCAGGGAGGGGGCGTCGGGTGCGGCGCGCACGCCCTCGTCGAGGCCGACGATGAAGGTGACCGTGGCCGAGGGCAGGCCCAGGTGGACCGGCTCGGCCACCGCCGGTGTCCGGTAGCCGACCATCGACACGACCCCGGGGGCGGTTCCGGTGGGGGCGGCGGCGAACTCCCAGGCCCGCTCCGGCTCGTCCATGCTTCGACGCTAACAGAGCGGGCCCGCCCGGGTCAGCCGGTCATCTCCTCCAGGGTCTTGCCCTTGGTCTCCTGGATGAACTTCCACACGAACAGCAGTGACAGCACCGCGAACCCGGCGTAGATCAGGTAGGAGCCGCCCAGGCTCCAGTCGCGCAGGCTCGGGAAGCTGACCGTGACGGCCCAGTTGGCGAGCCACTGGGTGGCGGTGGCCACGCCCATGGCGGCGGCGCGGATGCGCAGCGGGAACATCTCACCCAGCAGCACCCACACCACGGCGCCCCAGGACAGGGAGAAGAACAGCACGAACGCGCTGGCGGCGGTCAGGGCCACCACGCCCCAGCCGAAGCTCAGGGCCACCTCCTCCCCGACGGTGGTGGCGTGCCCGAACGCGTAGGCGGCCACGGCCAGCGCCACGGCCATCCCGGCCGAGCCCACCAGCAGCAGGGGCCTGCGGCCGATCCGGTCCACCAGGGTGATGGCCACGGCGGTGCCGACGATGTTGATGACCGAGGTGAACAGGCTCAGCAGCAGCGAGTCCCCTTCGGGCACGCCCACCGACTGCCACAGCGACGAGGAGTAGTAGAAGATGACGTTGATGCCGACCAGCTGCTGGAACGCCGACAGGGCCATGCCGATCCACACGATGGGCAGCAGCCCGAACCGGCCGCGCAGGTCGCTCAGTTTGGGGCGGACCTCCGATCCCAGTGCCCGGCGGATCTCGGCGACGCGCCGGTCCAGGCGGGCGGGGCCGCCGCCCTCGACCTTGGCGAGGATCTCCTTGGCCTGGTCGGTGTGCCCGATGCGCACCAGGTAGCGGGGCGATTCGGGGATGACCAGGGTGAGTGCCAGGTAGATGAGGGCGGGTACCAGTTCGGCGCCCAGCATCCACTGCCAGGCCTGGAGCGGGCCGAGCATGCCCTCGGCGCTGCCGCCCGCGGCCAGGGCGAGGAGGTAGTCGGCGAGCTGGGAGACGGCGATGCCCAGCACGATGGCGAGCTGTTGCAGGGAGCCCAGGCGGCCGCGGTGGGCGGCGGGGGCGATCTCGGCGATGTAGGCGGGGGCGATGACCGAGGCCATGCCGATGGCGATGCCGCTGAGCACCCGCCACAGGATGAGGTCCCAGATCGCGAACGGCAGCGCCATGCCCAGGGCGCTGACCGCGAACAGCACGCCGGCGATGCGCATGGTGCGGATGCGCCCGTACCGGTCGGCGATGCCGCCGGTGATCGCCGCGCCCACCGCGGATCCGAGCAGGGCGGAGGCGACGGTGAAGCCCAGGGTCGCCGAGTCGACGCCGAATCTGGCCTGGATGGCGTCGACGGCGCCGTTGATGACGGCGCTGTCGTAGCCGAACAGGAATCCGCCCATGGCCGCGGCGGCGGCGATCATGGTCACCTTCGCCAGGTCGCCGCCTGCGGCGAGGTCGCCGGGCGTACCCGTTCCGTCGGTCCTGGACACTCCGCCCCCTTCCGCGGCGGCCCCCGCCGCCGGTTCTTCCGTCAGGGTGGTCCGGCAGGGCCCGGGAGGCGGAGTGCGACGCCCCGGTCCGGTCGAAACCGGGGCGAATCATGTCCGGCCCTTGGCCCGGGGTGCGGTGCGTCCGGTCGGCCGGTCATCTCCTCCAGGGTCTCGCCCTCGGTCTCCTGGGCGAATCTCCACGCGAACAGCAGGGAGAGCAGGGAGAACCCGGCGTAGATCGGGTAGGAGCCGCCCAGGTTCCGGTCGCGCAGGCTCGGGAAGCTGTCGGTCGGGACACGGCGCGGCGGCGGAACACTGGTGGGAATTCGCGAGAAAGGGGGCTCTGATGTTCCCGGGAACGGCGAAACTCGCTTAATGTAACCATCTGATTGCAGAAAGTGTTGCTACGGTGCGGTCAGCACGACCGAAGACGAACCCGTGGAAGGACACCCGTGCGAGTCATCCGAGGCATCACCCACGCCGCCCTGGCCGCCGCAGTCACCCTGCCGCTGGGCGCCGCCGCCGCCCATGCCGACGACGTCCCCGGCTACCCGGGCATGGAGGAGTACACCGCCGTACTGGAACCGGTCACCGTCAACCGGTCCCAGGCATCGGGCACCGCCACGATCTGGCTGGACGGGCTCACCGCCCGCGTCAGGATCACCGTGGACGACGTCCTGGTCGACCACCCGCACGCCCAGCACATCCACATCGGCGGCCGCGGCGAGTGCCCCACCGACTACGACGCCGGGATCCACAACGGCAAGCGCGCCCTGAGCACCCTGGACGGTGTCGACGCCTACGGCGGAGTGGAGACCTCCATCACCACCGAGGGCGACACCTCCGCCGCCAGCGCACTGGCCGTGGACCGGTTCCCGACCGCCCCCGACGGCATGATCGACTACGACCGCACCTTCGAATTGTCCCAGGCGGCGGCCGACGCCGTGCGCGCCGGCAACGCCGTGGTCGTCATCCACGGCATCGACTACGACGGCGACGGCACCTACGGTGACGTCCTGGGTGCCAGCGACCTGGACCCGAACCTGCCCATGGAGGCCACCAACCCGACCGCCTGCGGCCCGCTGCGCTGACCGTTGCGCCGGTGGGGAGGCGTTCACTCCCCACCGGCGCCGCACCCGTGCCGGACCGGGGGCGCGGGCACACTCCGTAGCGCATCGGGGCCGGTACGAACACGATCTCTCCCCGACAAGAAGTCGACCGGTGTTTTTGGCGCATCGGGGGGGTGCGCGACCCGGGGCCGTGCCTTCAAGATCGTGTCCTGTGACGACCTACCAGAACCTCGCCGACAAGGCGCTGCGCCGAGAACTCCCCTCCCGCGACGAACTGCGCGCCGTCCTGAGCTCGGGTGACGACGACCTGATGGACCTGGTCGCCGCCGCCTTCCGGGTGCGGCTGCGCTACTTCGGCCGCCGGGTCAAGCTCAACTACCTCGTCAACATCAAGAGCGGTCTGTGCCCGGAGGACTGCTTCTACTGCTCCCAGCGGCTCGGCTCTCAGGCCGAGATCGTCAAGTACACCTGGCTCAAGCCCGAGCAGACCCGCGAGGTCGTCGAGCAGGGCGTGCGGGCCGGGGCCACCCGGGTGTGCCTGGTGGCGTCGGGCCGCGGCCCCACCGACCGCGACGTGGACCGGCTGGCCCCCACCATCGAGGGCATCAAGGGGGAGCACCCGGGGGTGGAGGTGTGCGCCTGCCTGGGGCTGCTGTCGCAGGGGCAGGCCGAACGGCTGCGCGAGGCGGGCGTGGACGCCTACAACCACAACCTGAACACCTCCGAGGAGCGGTACGCCGACATCTGCACCACCCATGAGTTCGCCGACCGGGTCGAGACGGTGGAGCAGGCCAAGCACGCGGGGCTCTCGCCGTGTTCGGGGCTGATCGCGGGGATGCGCGAGGGGGACGACGACCTCATCGACGCCCTGTACGCGCTGCGGGAGCTGGGGCCGGACTCGGTGCCGGTCAACTTCCTCATGCCGTTCGAGGGCACCCCCTTGGAGGGCACCTGGGAGCTGACCCCGCAGCGGTGCCTGCGCATCCTGGCGGCGGCCCGGTTCGTGTTCCCGGACGTGGAGGTGCGCCTGGCGGGCGGCCGGGAGATCCACCTGCGCTCGTTGCAGCCGCTGGCGCTGCACATCGTCAACTCGCTGTTCCTGGGCGACTACCTCACCAGCGAGGGGCAGGCCGGCAAGGCCGACCTGGAGATGATCGCGGACGCGGGGTTCGAGGTGCAGGGGGCGGGAGAGCCGACCCTGCCCGCCGAGCGCCACGACCTGCTGCGGCCCCGGCGGCGGGGCGCCGGGACCGCTCTTCCGCCCAACGCCTGACCGGGGTGCCGACGCGCCGCCCCCGCCGCCGGAACCGGGGCGGGGGCGGCGCGTGCGGTCAGCGCGGCTGGGGGACCTGCTCGGCGCCGTTCCACGACTGGTACTGCTCGGCGGCCGCGGCGGCGGCCTGGTCCTCCTGGCGGTCGCGCACGCACTTGGCCAGGGTGAAGGTCGAGGTGATGACGTAGAGCAGGCCCATGCCCAGGAAGGCGCGGATCCACAGGTCGACGGGCAGGAAGACCACCCCGACGCCCAGCCCGACCGAGGCGGCGGCGAAGGAGATCACGGACTGGAGGTAGAACTGGCGGGTGGACCGGGGGGCGGGAGCGAACGGGTTCATGGGTCCATGGTCCCCCGGGGCGGGGCGGTGCGCCTGAGTACACCTACTCAATACCGTCCGGTGGTCGCCCTTCCAGGTCAGACCGGGGCGGCGGGCCGGTCCGGGCGCAGCGCCGACAGGTCCTCCCCCGGTTCGCGGCCCATCGCCAGGCGGGCGGCGACCACGCCCTGGTAGGCGCCCAGGGACAGCCCGTCCCCGCCCAGGCCGGTGGCCACGATCACCCCGGGCAGCCGTTCCAGGGGTCCCAGCAGGGGGAGCCCGTCGCGGGTGCCGGGGCGAAAGCCCACCCGGGTCTCCACCACGGTGGCCTCGGCCAGGTCGGGCATCAGCTCCAGGGCGGTGGTGAGGTTCTCGGCCAGGCCCTTGGCGGTGACGCGGCGGTCGAACCCGGCCTCGGGTTCGCGGGTGCCGCCGGCGACGATGCGGTCGGGGCCGAACGCGACGGCGTGGCTCGCGCGATCGCCGAAACGCACCACCGGCCAGGGCCGGGTGTCGGTGCCGGGGAGGGCGAAGTGGGTGATCTGACCGCGGACGGGGAACACCGGCAGCTCCACCCCGGCCACCGACGGCAGGCGCCCGGACCAGGCGCCGGCCGCCACGATCACCGTCGGCGCCTCCAGGTCCTCGCCGCCCACCCGCACCCCGTTCACCCGGTGGCCGTTCCACAGCAGGTGCGCGTCGCCCTTGCGGTAGTGCAGGCCGCGTTCCTCGGCGGCGTTGAACAGGGCGTCGCGCAGCACCCGGCCGTGGACGCGGGCCATGCCCTCGATGTACACGCCGCGGTAGGCCGCGGGCAGCAGGGGGAAGCGTTCGCGGGGCTCGCCGGGGGCCAGCCGCTCGACCCGGCCCATGCCCTCGTATCCGGGCATGGCGGCCAGGGTGGAGACCAGGTCGTAGCCCGCGTCGTCGCCCTCCAGGTCCACGGACATGCCGCCGACGCGCTCGTACCCGGTGACCTGGCCGTCGTCGGCGAGTTCGGCGATGAGTCCGGGCAGGTGGGCGGCGGCCCCCAGTTTGAAGGCCTGGAGCCCGGGGTCCTCCCAGGGGAAGGGCCAGGGGAAGACGATGCCCTGCCCGGCGGCGGTGGCCTGCCCGGTGTGGGAGGCGTCCACCAGTGCGGTGGACACGCCTCTCCCGGCCAGGTGGAACGCCGCGCTGGTGCCCACGATGCCGCCGCCGACCACGATCACGTCCATGGGTTCCACCCTGCCGTGCGGGGCCCGTGTGAACAAGCCGAAAGACCCGCGTGCCGTGTCCGGGTCCGGGGTAGGGGGCGGCGATAGGTTGTGCGCTCTGACCGAGAGCGCATCCCATCCCTGGAGGTAGGACCACGTGAACGCGTACTCCCCCGGCGTCGCCCTGATGCGCCGTCCCGGACCGAACCTGGCGCAGGGCATCGTCACCCACATCGACCGGGTGGAGGTCGATCCGGTGCTGGCCGCCCGCCAGTACACCATCTACCAGGAGGTGCTCGCCTCGGCCGGGTGGCGGGTGTTCGAGGTGGACCCGGCGCCCGAGCACCCCGACTCGGTGTTCGTGGAGGACGCGGTGGTGGTGTGCGGCGATCTGGCGGTGCTGACCCGGTCGGGGGCGCCCGAGCGGCGCGGGGAGGTCGACGGGGTGGAGGCCGCGGTGCGGCGGCTGGGGCTGCGGGTGGCGCGGATCGAGGCTCCGGGGACGATGGACGGCGGTGATGTGCTCCAGGTGGGCACCACCGTGTACGTGGGCCTGGGCGGGCGCACCGACGAGGCGGGCGCGGCCCAGTTGGAGCGGCTGCTCAAACCGCTGGGCCGGGAGGTGCGGCGGGTGGGGCTGGGAGGTGTCCTGCACCTGAAGTCGGCGGTGACGGCGTTGGGCGACGGGACCGTCATCGGGTTGGCGGAGGCGGTGGACGTCTCGGCGCTGCCGCCGGTCCGCCGTCCGGCGGAGGAGCCGGGGGCGCACGTGCTGCCGTTGGGCGGCCGGGACGTGATGATCAGTGCGGCGGCGCGCGGCACGGTGCACGAGCTGGCCGGTCAGGGGTGGCGGGTGCTGCCGGTGGACATCTCCGAGTTCGAGAAGCTGGAGGCGTGTGTGACCTGCCTGAGCGTGCTGGTCCCCGATCTGTGATCGCCCCCACCACCGAATCGTTTGCCGTTACGGCAAAGATTTTTGTGGTTTTTGCGGTTCGGGTCGCATCCTGGTCGTGGAGGTGATCGAGGTGACGGAGAACGGCGCCTACGACTACGACGTGGTGGTGATCGGCGGCGGTGCGGCCGGGCTGAGCGGGGCGATGGCCCTGGCCCGTTCGCGCCGTTCGGTGGCGGTGGTGGACGCGGGCGAGCCCCGCAACTCCCCCGCCGAGGGCGTGCACGTGCTGCTGGGCCGGGAGGGCATCGCCCCCCGCGAGCTGGTGGCCCGGGGCCGCGAGGAGCTGCGCTCCTACGGCGGTGTGGTGATCGAGGGCGAGGTCGTGGGAGCGTCCCGCGGCGACGACGGCCTGTTCGCGGTGACGCTGGGCGGCGGGCGCGTGCTGCGGGCGCGCCGCCTGCTGGTGACCACCGGCCTGTCCGACGAGCTGCCCGACGTGGCGGGTCTGCGGGGGCGGTGGGGGCGCGATGTGATCCACTGCCCCTACTGCCACGGCTGGGAGGTGCGTGGACAGCGCATCGGCGTGCTGTCCACCGGCCCGATGTCGGTGCACCAGGTCCTGTTGATGCGGCAGTTGAGCGATGACGTGGTGTTCTTCGCCCACACCGCGCCGCCCGTCGGCGCGGAGGACCGCGACCGGCTGGCGGCGCGCGGCATCGAGGTGGTCGAGGGCGAGGTCGTCGCGGTGGAGACCGACGGTGACCGGCTGAGCGGGGTGCGCCTGGCCGACGGCCGGGTGGTGGAACGCGACGCCCTGACGGTCGCCACCCGCATGGTGGCGCGTACCTCCTTCCTGGCCGACCTGGGCCTGACGGTGCAGGAGCACCCGATGGGCCTGGGCGAGCACGTGCCCGTGGAGACCGGCGGCCGCACCGCGGTCCCGGGGGTGTGGGCGGCGGGCAACGTCACCGACCTGATGGCCCAGGTCGGCGCGGCCGCCGCGGCGGGCACCATGGCGGGCGCGCAGATCAACGCCGACCTGGTGATGGAGGAGGCCGACCGCGCGGTCGAGCGGATGCGCGCGCGGCGGCCGTTCTCGGCCGCGGCCGAGGCCCGGGTGCACGAGGCGGTGGCGGGCGAGCACCGCCACGGGCTGTGACCCGCACGCGGAACTGAGGGGACCCATGGCGCAGGAGTTCGACCGGGCCTACCGGGAGGACCGCTACCGGGAACACGGCCACGGGCAGGGGGCGCCGCCCAATCCGTAGCTGGTGGCCGAGGTGTCCGGGCCGGCCCCGGGGCGGGCGCTGGACGCCGGGGCGGGCACCGGACCCTCCTGCACGACTCGGTGCTGCGGGCCCGCCGCCGCACCTGACGCGGGGACCCCGGCCGGGCGGGGGTCCCCGCCCTGGCCGGGGTCAGAGCCAGTCGTGCTCGCGGGCGTAGCGGGCGGCCTCGTGCCGGGTGCGCGTCTGGGTCTTGTGCATCGCGTTGGACAGGTAGTTGCGCACGGTGCCCTCGGCCAGGTGCAGGCGTCCGGCGATCTCGGCGACCGAGTACCCCTCCCGGGTCTCGCGCAGCACGTCGACCTCCCGGTCGGTGAGCGGGGAGTCGTCGATGACGGCCAGCGCCGACACGTCCGGGTCGATCCACCGGCGGCCCCCGTGCAGGGCGGCGATGACCTCGGCGATGTGCGCGGGGTCGGCCGCCTTGCTGACGAAGCCCTGGACGCCGAGTTTGAGCGCCCGGCGCAGCACCCCGGGACGGGCGTGCCGGGTGAGCATGAGGATCACCTGTTCGGGCCGTTCCCGGCGCAGCCGGGTGACGGCCTCCAGTCCGTCGGTGCCGGGCATCTCCAGGTCGATGACGAGCACGTCGGGCCGGTGCTCCAGCACCGCCTCCACGGCCGCCGTGCCCTCGGCGGCCTCGGCGAGCACGGCGATGTCCCCCTCCAGGGGCAGCAGCGCCGCCAGCGCCGACCGCAGCAGGGCCTCGTCGTCGGCGAGCACCACGGTGGTCGTCATCGGTGTCCTCTCGTGAAGGGTCAACGGTCGGTGCCCGCGGCCGGGAAGGACACGGCCGTCAGGAACCGACCGTCCTCCCGTCGTGCGGTCAGGGTGCCCCCGGCCCCGGCGACCCGCTCCCCCAGGGCGGCCAGCCCGCGCAGGGCGGGGGCGGGTCCCCGCCCCGCGCCGTCGTTGGTGATGATGATGCCCGTCTCGGCGAGGGTGATCCGCACCCGGCGGGCCTGGGCGTGGCGCAGGATGTTGGTGGTGGTCTCCCGCAGGACCTGGCCGACCAGTTCCGCCGAGCGTTCGTCCACCTCGCCCCGGCGTTCGACCTCGACCCGGATGCCCGCGGCCTCGAACAGGTTCTTGGCGTTCTCCAGCTCCGCGGACAGGTTGAGTCGGCGCTGGGCGTAGGCGAGGTCCCGGGTCCGGGCGATGGTGTCCCCGACCTGGTCGTAGACCTCGTCCAGCTCCCGTTCGGCCCGGTCGGTGTCGGCGCGCAGGAGTTTGCGGGCCAGGGCGACCTTCAGTTTGACCACGTGCAGGGTGTGGCCCTGGATGTCGTGCAGGTCGCCGGCGAAGCGCACGCGCTCGCGCATGACGGCCATCTCCGCCTCCCGTTCGCGCGCCCGCTCCAGTTCCGCGAGGTTGTCGCGGACCGCGAAGACGAGTGAGACGAGGACGAACCCGGTCGCGGCGACGGCCGCGGTGGCCACACCGTACCGGAGCACGGTCTCCAGGGGGTCTTCGGGTGTCAGCGCCGCCTTCACCGCTACCAGGGCGGCGCCGGAGGCGATGCACCCCGCGGCGGCCGCCCGTCGGTGGCGCGGCAGCCTGGAGACGGCGACGGTGGCCACGACCGCGACGCTGTAGACCGCGGTGCCGGCGTCGGCCGCCAGGACCCCGGCGACCCACACGGCCGTGACGAAGACCAGCACGGCGATCAGGAGCGCGGGGTGGGGTCCGCGGCCCGCGGCCCACCGGTTGACGACCATCATGGCCGCGGCCAGGCCCGCGCCCAGGGCGATGCCCTCCGGGAGGGAGGCGGCGTCGGTCGCGATGAGCAGCGCCCCGACGGCGGCGATCGCCGCGGACACGATGTCCATGTTGAGCCTGCGCAGTCGCCCCTGCGTCTCCTCGGCCTGCTCCGACGCCATGCGCGTCCCCTCGTGTCCGCGCTCGCCGATGCGCCCGCCCGCGGACCCCGGCGCGGCGCGCCCCCAGTCTGGCCGGGCCGGGGGTGCGCCCACCAGTGACACGGCGTCACGGTCCCACCCGGGCGGATGTCACGGTGCGCAGGTGACGCGGACGCACTGCCGGAAGAGGGGGGCGGCGGGCGATGGTGAGGGACGTACGGCGACTCCGCCACCGACCCACCGAAAGGCCTTTTCCGATGATCGAGTTCCTCCAGGACTTCACCACCCGGCTTCCCGTGGCCCTGCAATGGGCGGTGGTGGTCGTACTCGGGATGATCCCCTTCGTGGAGTCCTACAGCGGTGCGGCCCTGGGTGTGGTGGCCGGTCTCCCGGTCTACGTCGCGGTCCCGGCCGCGGTCGCCGGGAACATCGTGTCCATGCTGTTCGTGGTGTCCGTGGCCGCACGACTGCGCAACAGGGTGCGCGGGAACCGGACCGAGACCGCGCTTTCCCCCCGCCGCGCCAAGCTGAGGAAGCGGTTCGACCGGTACGGCGTGGCCGGGGTGGCCCTGTTGGGTCCACTGGCGCTGCCCAGCCAGATCACCGCGGCGGCGACCGTCTCCTTCGGCGCGTCCCGGCGCGCGGTGGTGTTCTGGCAGGCGGTGGCGATCGTGCTGTGGGGTGTCGGGTTCGGCACGCTGGCGACGCTGGGCGTGGCGGTCCTGGCCTGACCCGCCGGTGCCCCCGTCCGCGGGGGCACCGGCGGTTCGGCCGCGCGGTCAGCGCCGGGTGCCCTGGATCGAGATGTAGCCGAACTGCTCGGCCATGACCTCGCCGATGCGGGCGAGGCGGTCGCGCTCCAGTTCGGTGAGGGAGGCCGGCCCCTCCTCGGACACGTTCTCGGCGGCATGCCCGGGCCGCCGTTGACGTCCGCCCACCACCCGGTCGGGGGCGAGTCGGGCGACGTCGGGTGAGACTCCCGCCCAGGTCGCCGCCCTGGACGCCGAAGCGCTCGGGGATGTCGATGCGGAAGGGGTGAATGGCCGCGCTGTCGGTCATGTGTCCCACATCAGGAAGAGCAGAGGACGTTTTTTGTCCTCCACTCTCCGCTTTCTGGCCTTTCAGGAGGCCGCGTCGAGGAGTTCGCGGGCGTGGTCGTAGGTGAGGCCGTGGGAGGCCGGGACCGAGGCGGCAGGTGGGCGGAGTCGATGGACCGGTGCCCCGCGGCGATGGTCCCGCGCAGGGACGGCTCCAGGACCTTCCCGGCCTTGGCGTCGAAGGGGCTGCCAGGCGGCCGCGCCGCTTGGGCGGGGCGGGTTCGGCGGGCGGGGTCAGGGCCTGGGGGCCGAAGGCCTCCTCCAGGCGGCGGAACAGGGCGTCGGTGTCGATGCCCACGGCCCGCAGGGCGTTGAGCCCAATGATTGACGCCTCTGCCGACGGCAGAGACCGGAACCACCGGCGCCCCGGCCGAGTTGAAGACGGGTGAGAACCCCACCGACCCCGGGAGACCCATGACCGCCGTCCGCCTCGTCCGCAGCGCCACCCTCACCGAGTCCGTCGACTACGCCTACGCGGCCACCGCCGCCGGGCCCCTGCGCGCGGTGTGGACCGCCGGGGCCTGCCCCCTGGACGAGCAGGGGGCCACCGTCGCCGTCGGCGACGTCGCGGGCCAGGCCGAGCAGGTCATGCTCAATCTGCGCACCGCCCTGGCCGACGCCGGGGCCGCGCTCACCGACGTCGTCAAGACCACCGTCCACGTCGCCTCCTCCCGCCAGGAGGACCTGGTGGCGGCGTGGAACGTGGTGCGCGCCCACATG
Organism: Nocardiopsis sp. CC223A; assembly: GCF_030766825.1. Lineage (GTDB taxonomy): Bacteria > Actinomycetota > Actinomycetes > Streptosporangiales > Streptosporangiaceae > Nocardiopsis. The sequence continues at coordinate 38,863 of NZ_JASFDV010000017.1, read as the reverse complement.
GGCGACCACGACGCCCCCTCCACCCTGCTCGGGGTGGCCGTCCTGGGCTACGACGACCAGTTGGTGGAGGTGGAGGCCGTCGCCGTGGTGGCCGGCTGAGCCGAGACCGCCCCGCGCCCGTGCGCGCCGCCCCGATCCCCCGCAGGTGGCGGACACGATCTGTCCTGCACCCCTGGCAGACTGCGGGTATGTCGACCACCACGTCCTCACGCCTGCTGCGCCTGCTGTCCCTGCTCCAGACCCGCAAGGACTGGCCCGGGGGCGAACTCGCCGACCGCCTGGAGGTGAGCGCCCGCACCGTGCGCCGCGACGTGGACCGGCTGCGCGAGCTGGGCTACCCGATCCAGGCCACCATGGGCACCGGCGGCGGCTACCGGCTGGGCGCGGGCGCCGCGCTGCCGCCGCTGCTGCTGGACGACGACGAGGCCGTCGCCGTCGCGGTGGGGCTGCGCACCGCCGCCCAGGGCGGGGTGAGCGGCATCGAGGAGACCTCGGTGCGCGCCCTGGCCAAGCTGCTCATGGTGCTGCCCTCCCGGCTGCGCCGCCGGGTGGACGCCCTGGGCGCCTTCACCGTCCCCATCCCGGGCAGGGGCCCCACCGTGGACGCCGACGTGCTGGCCCTGGTAGCGGGCGTGTGCCGTGACGGGGAGCGGCTGCGCTTCGACTACGAGCGCCACGACGGCACGGTTTCGCGCCGCGTCACCGAACCCCACCGCCTGGTCTCGCGCGGGCGGCTGTGGTACCTGGTGGCCTGGGACAACGAGCGCGAGGACTGGCGCACCTTCCGGGTGGACCGGATGCGCCCGCTCACCCCGACCGGGCCGCGGGTGCCCCCGCGGGACCCGCCCGAGCAGGGGGTGGCCGCCTATCTGGCCGAGCGGATGAACTTCCACATGTGGCCGCACAAGGCCCGGGTGCGGCTGCTGATCGGCGTCGAGGAGGCGACCGGGCGCGGCATCGGCGAGTACGGCCGCCTGGAGGCGGTGGACGAGGCCTCCTGCATCCTGGACGTGGCGGGCGACTCGTTCCAGGTCATGGCCTGCTACCTGGCCATGCTCGACGTGGAGATGCGCGTGGAGGAACCCGAGGAGCTGCGCACCGAGATGAGCGCCCTGGCCGCCCGCCTGCGCCGCGCCGCCGACTGATCCGGCGGGGTCGTCCCGGGTGAAGTCCGCGCGAGCACACCCCGGAACAACTACTGTGGGCAGTCAATTGGCTTCCTAGAGTAATGAAAGTGGGATTCGCGTGCTCACCCGGGACCGTGCCCTTCGCCCCACACCCGCCCTCGACGCCCTGCCGACCATCCGCGACCTGTGCCCCGGTTACCGGATCGCCCGCTGGGACTCCCCCGCCGCCCTGTCGGACGACCGCCGCCGGCGCCTCCACATGATCCTGCGCGGCCTGGCCGCCCGCGCCTTCGGCGCCGACCACTCCGCCTACTGGCACGCCCGCGTCCAGGGCGGGTTCTTCGACCGCGTCACCTCCCTGGCCCTGATCCTGGACCCCGGCGGCGTCCCCGTCGGCTGGGGCGGCTACCACCGGCTGCGCCTGGCCGGACGCCCCGCCATGTACCTGGACGCCACCGGAGTGGTGCCCGCCCACCGCCGCTCCGGACTCACCTCGGCGCTGATGACCCACTTCCTCACCCGGGAGATCCGCACCCGCCCGCTGCGCGGCGTGGACGTGGTCATGCGCACCCGCCACCCCGCCGTCTACGCCGGCTGGCTGCACAACCTGGGCCCGCGCCGGGTCTTCCCCAACACGCGCCGCCCCCTCCCCGCCCGGGTCCGGCGCACGGCCGCCGAAGCCGCCGAGTGGCTCGGCGACGGCCCCGGCCTGGACCCCGACAGCCTGGTCGTGCGCGACGCCTACCGGGTGTTCGACGGCGACATCTACGGGGTGCGACCGCGCAGCGGGCACAGCGACATCGACGACCTCTTCGCCCGCACCGTCGGCCCCAAGGACGCCCTCATGGTGGTCGCGCACCTGGACGCCGTCGCGCTGGCGCGCTGCGCCCTGGCCCGCGCCGCCCGTTCCCGGGTACGCCGCATGCCCGCCCTGGGCGGGCGGCCCCGGCGCGGCGGCACGGTCACCGCGCCGGTCCACCCCGAGACGGCCGGACTGCTCACAACGGCACGGCCTTGACCGTGGGCGCGCTGTACACCAGCCCGCCCATGTCGCGCACCCGGTCCATCACCGAGGCCAGGCGCAGGCTCTCGTCCCAGGTCATGTCCGGGCTCTGGGACAGCCCGGCGCCCACGCACCGGGCGACCTCTTCGGCCTCGTACTCGTAGCCGTTGGCGCGGAAGGGGCGGTGGAACGTCTCCGGTTCGCGGCCCTCGCGGTACAGCACCGCCTCGGTGGCCGCCCAGAACAGGGGGATCTCCACCCGCCCCCGCGTCCCGGCCAGCACCGCCGTCCCCGGCAGGGCCGTGAGCGAGGCGCAGGCCAGGTGCGCGGTGGCGCCCTGCTCCCCGCGCACCAGCATCGCGGTGTGCACGTCCACCATGTTGTCCGGTGACAGGCGCCGGGTGGCGCCCACCACGGTCAGCTCGCCCAGATACCACGAGGCCAGCGACAGCGGGTAGATGCCCAGGTCCAGCAGGGCGCCGCCGCCCAGGTCGGCGTTGAACAGCCGGTGGTCGGGGTCGTAGGGGGCGCTGACCCCGAAGTCGGCGGACAGGTGGGTGAGCTCGCCCAGGGCGCCGTCGGCGACCAGGTCGCGCACCAGCCGGTGGATCGGCTGGTACCGCGTCCACATGGCCTCCATGAGGAACACCCCGTTGTCGCGGGCGGCCCGCGTCATCTCCGCGGCCTGGAAGGCGTTCATCGCCATCGGCTTCTCCACCAGCACGTGCCTGCCCGCGTTCAGGCACAGCAGGGTGTGCTCGTGGTGCCAGGGGTGGGGGCTGGCCACGTAGACCACGTCCACGTCGGGGTCGGCGGCCAGCTCCGCGTAGGAGCCGTGGGCGCGGGGCACGTCCCAGGCCGAGGCGAACTCCTGGGCGCGCTCCCATGTCCGCGAGCCGACCGCGGTGACCCGCGCCGTGGGGGTGGCCCGCAGGCCCTCCATGAAGGAATGGGCGATCCCGCCCGTGCCGAGCACGCCCCAGCGCAGTACGCCGTTCTCATCTGTCATGGGTGCATCCTAAAAACCCGGTCTCATCTCCGGGGCGACGGGGGCCGGTCCTCGGTTTCGGGGCACGTGACCCGTACGGTGACCTCTAGGGCGGAACGGGGACCGCCCGCCAGGATTCGGAGGGGGACATGTCGGAAACACTCGCCCACAGGCTCGGGGTCCGCACCGGGGACCGGCTGCTCGTCCTCAACGCCCCCGAACGGTACCTGCGGCTGCTGGAACCGCCGCCCGACGTGCACGTCGACCTGGGCCCCATCGACGGGGCGGAGTACGACTCCGTGCACCTGTTCGCCCTGGACCGCGCGACGGTGGACCGCGAGGTCCACCCGATCCTCAAGACCCTGTCCCCGGCCACGGTGGTGTGGGTGTGCCACCCCCGGCCCGGCGGCACCATCATCACCGACCTGCGCGCGGACAAGGGCTGGGACGTGCTGGTCGACGACGGGTGGCGCCCCGCCGCCCAGGTGCCGATCGACTCGGACTGGGCGGCGTTGCGCTTCACCCGCGGCTGAGCCTCAGCGCTCGCGGACCTGGACACTGCCGCTGACGGTGTCCACCTGGACGCGCGGACCGGAGGAGGAGGTGCCCACCCCGATGTCGCGCCCGCCCGAGACGGACTCGCCGGTCACGTCGTAGGAGCCCGCCGGGATCCGGACGTCCACGGAGCCGCTGGTCGTCTCCACCACCAGGGTCTGGAACGGATCGGCGGTGTCGACGTCCACGGCCCCGGAGGTCGAGGAGACCTCGGCGGTGTCGAACCCGCCTCCCACGGCCACCCAGCCGCTGGTGGACTCGGCCTCCACCGCCCCGGCGGTGAAGTCGGCCAGGTCGACCACGCCCGAGGTGCTGACGGCGCGCAGCCGGTCGCCCTCCCCGGAGGCCTTGATGGCGCCGCTGGTGGTCTCCAGGTCCGCGGAGCCGGAGAGCCCGGAGACCACGACCTGCCCGCTGGTGCACTCCACCCGTACGTCACCGGTGATGTCGGTGAGCGCCACCGCCCCGCTGACGGTGGACACCTCCACTCCGCCCTCGATGCCGTCGGCGGTGATCTCGCCGCCGACGGTCTCCACCCGCACGGCCACCCCGGTGGGCACCGCGATGTCGTAGTCGATCGAGCAGCCGCCCAGGAACCACGCACCGGAGCACTCGGCGTCGATGCGCAGCGCCCCGTCCTCGGCCTCGATGTCCTCGTCGGGTTCGGTCAGGGGGGTGCCGTGCAGTTCCCGGTCCACCCGGACCTCATCGCCGTCGGCGGCGGTGAGGGTCACCCGGCCGCCGGTCTCGTTCTCGACGACCACGCGTTCGGGTGCGGCGAAGGAGTCCTGCCGGTCCCCCCGGTCCACGCCCACGTTGCCCAGGACCGAGACCGCGGTCACCGCGATCAGGGCCACCACCAGGACGCCGCCCAGCACCAGCCACGGTCCGACGCGGAACCCCGTGCCGGGTTCCTTGCTCGACGAGGCGTACAGCCCCCGTGCCTTGAATGTCACTTTCTTCCTCTCCGTTCGGGCTCTCGCCCCCTCGTGTCCGGTGCCGGTCAGTTCCGGTCGTGGTCGCGCAGGTAGTGCAGGACCGCCTGTACCCTGCGGTGGTCGTGGTCGTCCTGGCCCAGGTCGAGCTTGGTGAAGATCGACCGGATGTGTTTCTCCACCGCGCGTTCGGTGACGGTCAGCCGGGCCGCGATGCCCGCGTTGTTGAGCCCCTGCGCCATCACCTCCAGCACCTCGGTCTCCCGGGGCGTGAGCCGGTCCAGGGCGCTGCCCCGGTGTCCGCTGAGCAGTTGGGACACCACCTCGGGGTCGATCGCCGCGCCGCCGCCGGCCACCCGGCGCAGCACGGTCAGGAACTCGTCGATGTCGGCGACCCGGTCCTTGAGCAGGTAGCCCACCTTGGACATGTCGCGCCCGCCGAACAGTTCGGCGGCGTAGCGGCTCACCACGTGCTGGGACAGCAGCAGCACCGCCACGTCGGGGTGCTCCTCGCGGATGCGGATGCCCGCCTTGATGCCCTCCTCGGAGAACGTGGGCGGCATGCGGATGTCCACCAGGCACAGGTCCACGTCCGGGTGGGCACCGATCGCGGCCAGCAGCGTGTCGGCGTCGCCGACCTGGGCCAGCACCTCCACCCCGGCGTCCTCCAGCAGCCGGACCATGCCGCTGCGCAACAGCACCGAGTCCTCCGCGATGATGACCCGCGGCCCCTCGTCCGGGGCGCCGGTCTCCCGCGCGGCCCCGCCCGGGGCCGTTCGCGCGTCGTGGCCGTGGAACACGGTTCTCATGCCTCCCAAGGGATGTCGGCGGTCAGGACGGTGCCCTCACCGGCCGGGCTGTGCACGGTCAGGACGCCGTCGACGGCGTCCACCCGGTCCCACAGGCCGTACAGGCCGCTGCCGGAGTCGGGTTCGGCGCCGCCCGCGCCGTCGTCGGTGACGGTGACCCGCAGCAGGTCCCCGCCCCGGCGGGCGGGCCGCTCCACGCGGTGGGCGGACACGGTCACGCGGGAGGCGCCGGAGTGTTTGGCGACGTTGGTGAGCGCCTCGCACACCACGTAGTAGGCGACGCCCTCGGCGCGCGCCGAGGGGCGCTCGGGCAGGTCCACCTCGACCTTGACCGGGACGGGTGAGCGCCCGGCGGCCACGGGCAGGGCGGCGGACAGGCCGTGGTCGGTGAGCACCCGGGGGTGCAGGCCGCGGGCGACCTCGCGCAGGTCCTCCATGACCTCGCGGGACTCGCGCTGGGCCTCGGTGATCAGCTCCAGGGCGGCGTCGGGGTCGGTGCCCACGCGGGCGCGGGCCCGGGTGAGCGTCAGGGTCAGGGCGAGCAGCCGCTGCTGGGCGCCGTCGTGCAGGTCGCGTTCGATGCGGCGCCGCTCGGCCTCGGCGGCGTCGACCATGCGCAGGCGGCTGTCCTGGACGTGGGAGAGGCGGCGGCGCATGCGCACCTCGGGGGCGTCGAACAGCAGGGCCCGGTGCAGCGCCACCTCGGTGGACACCGCGTACGGGGCCAGGCGCACCCCCACGAGCACGGCCAGCGGGGCCAGCACCACCTGGACCAGCGGGCCGCCCAGGTCCGAGGGCTGGCCCTGGACGAGGATGAACACCACGCCGACCAGGACGCCGACGGCGACGGCGAGGCCGCCCACCACCAGGGCCACCACGACCCCGCCGAACAGCAGCCCGTGCAGGCCGGCGGCGGTGGTGTACACGACCATGGACCAGGATTCGCGCCCGAACACGAACCGCCACAGCCGCGACCAGCGGCCGTAGGGGGCCAGCGGGTCGGGCGGGGCGGTCTCCACGATCCCGAAGACCGTGCTCAGCCGGTGCCGCTGTACCCGGCAGGCCAGCCGGGCGAGCAGGGTCGCTGCGGCGGGCAGCAGGACCACCATGGCCAGTGCCTCGGTGAGGGCGTCCAGCGGTCCCCCCTGCCAGAGGTCGCCGGCGCCGGGGGCGATCGCGAACCCCACCCAGGAGGCGGAGACGACCATCATGACCGCGGGCACCAGGTAGAACAGCGACAGTGCGAGCGAGGTCATCAGGTGTGCGATCTCGGCCGCGCGTGTGCGCCAGGGCGCCCCGTAGGCTGCTGTGATGGCGCGCGCGAACCCGGCGGGGTCCCCGGGCGGGCCGCCGGGGTGCGCGATGGGTGGGCTGTGACCGGTCACGTACCCCAATCTAGGTTCGGGGCGGTCCGGGACACGATCCCATCAGCACGTGGACGCGGGGTGGTGGTGGCACTACCCGGGCCGCGCGGGGATGTGAGGGAGGGTGGCGAGGGTGGGCGACGGGCGGGTCGAGGTGGTGCCGGTCCTGGTCGACATCGGCCGGATCAACATGATGTTCGCCCTGGAGGCGGAGCCGCCCGGGCCCCGGTGGCGGGCGCTGGGCGTCCCCGACCCGGGAGCGGTGGCGGTGGAGGTGGAGCGGGTGCGCGAGCGCCTGGCGGGGTTCGCCGGGGTCCGGGCGCGGGAGGTGGAGTGGCGGGTGGGCGCCTCGCTGTTCCAGCAGGGGTTGGCCACCCGGCTGCTGTCGCCGGTGCTGGCCGCGGCGCTGTGCCACGGGGCGGCGCTGCGGGTGGACGCCTTCCACCGGGACCCGGGCGCGGCCGGGCCAGTGGTGCTGCGCACCTCCCAGCGGTGGGCGGACCCGATCGCGCCCGAGCCCGCGGCGGTGGCCGGGCACATCGCCGCCACCGTCCTGGCCGGGGTGCTGGAACCGGTGGCGGCCGCCCTGGGCGGGGTGCCCCGCGGTACGGGCCGGGTGGCCCCGGGGCTGTTGCGCGGCAACACCGCCTCGGCGCTGGCGGGCGCGGCGCGTTCGCTGGGCGCGGACCGGCCCGCGGTGCGGGAGGGGGCCGAGGAGGTGGTGCGCCTGCTGACCGCGGCCCCGCCGCTGGCCGGGACCGGCTCCTACACCGGCCGTGACGCCGGCGGGGCGGCGGTGTTCCGGCGCACCACCTGCTGCCTGTACTACCGGGTGCCCGGCTCGGGGTACTGCGGCGACTGCGCGCTCACCGCCCCGGGGAAATCCGGGTGACACGGGCCGGGGGCCGTGACAGCCTGCCCGGATGACCACTCCCGAGCCTGCTCCCCTGTACCGGGACTGCGACTTCAACGGACCGCTGTCGGACGACCACTCCGCCCGGCTGATCGGCACCCTGGGGCCGCTCGACGGGCGACACGTCGTGGACGTGGGGTGCGGGTGGGCGGAGCTGCTGCTGCGCACCCTTGCGAGCGCGCCGACCGCGACCGGGTTCGGCATCGACATCGGTGAGGGCGCCATCGCCCACGGCCGTGCCAACGCCGCCGAGCGCGGGCTGGCGGACCGGGTGGAACTCGTGGTGGGCGACGCGGGGCAATGGGCGGGGGCGAACGCCGACGTGGTGTTCAACATCGGCTCCACCCACGCCTGGGGCGGCGACCCGGTGACCCACACGGCCAACGCCCTGGAGGCCTTGTCGGGGCTGCTGCGGCCGGGCGGGCGGCTGCTGTTCGGCGAGTGCTTCTGGACGCGCGAGCCCACCGACGCCGAGCTGGCGGCCATGTACGACACCCCGCGCGCGCAGTACCGGACGGTGCGCGGCCTGGTGGACCTTGCGCTGTCCTACGGGTTCCGGCTGCGGGCGCTGTCGCAGGCGTCCCTGTCGGAGTGGGACGACTTCGAGAACCGGCACGCCAAGGCGTGGGAGGAGTGGCTGGTGGAGAACTCCGGCTCCCCCGACGCCGAGGAGATCCGCGCCCTGTCCGAGCGGCACCGGGTGGCCCGGGTCGACGGCTGGCGCGAGGTGATGGGGATGGCGTACCTGACGCTCGTCCGGGTCTGAGGCGGGTCCGCTCGGCCGGGGAGGCGTGCCCCGGCCGAGCGGACCCGGCCCCGGGTACCGGTCAGCCGGCGTCGGCGGCGCGGCGCACCTCGTCGACGTCGATACGGCCCATGGAGAGCATGGCCTTGGTGGCCCGCTCGGCGCGGCCCGGGTCGGGGTCGGTGACCAGGTCGTCGAGTTCGCGCGGGAAGACCTGCCAGGAGAACCCGTAGCGGTCCTTGAGCCACCCGCACGGGCCCTCCTGCCCGCCGCCCTCGATGAGGGCGTACCAGTAGCGGTCGGACTCGGCCTGGTCGTCGCAGATGACCTGGAGCGAGAATGCCTCGCTGAAGGTGAACTCCGGGCCGCCGTTGAGGGCGGTGATCTGCTGGCCCTGGACCTCGAAGTCGACGGTCATGACCGAGCCCTCGCGTCCGGGCATGCCGGAGCCGTAGCGGGTGGTCCTGAGGATGCGGGCGTCGTCGAAGACGCTCACGTAGAAGTTCGCGGCCTCCTCGGCCTGGGTGTCGAACCACAGGCAGGGGGTGATCTTGTTGAGCTCGGTCATGATCGTGTCCCTTCGGGTGCGCTGCTCTGTCACAGGTACGGACCCGGGGGCGGGCCGGAAATCATCGCGGTCCGCGCGGGTTTTTCCCGGCCGTTCCCGGGCTGCCCCAAGTTCCCTCATCCTCCCCTGTGGCGCCCTATGATCGAGGGATATCCGGTGGTGAAGGGATGTTCCGTGGAGCAGCGGTACTACTCGGTGGACCAGGTGGCGGAGCTGTTGGGGCTGCATGTGAAGACCGTGCGCGGCTACATCCGCGACGGGCGGCTGGCGGCGACGCGCATCGGCAAGCAGTACCGGATCCGCCGCGAGGACCTGGAGGCGTTCGGCGGCGGACCGGTGGCGGCGGACGGGCCGTCGGGGCCGGTCTCGGTGGAGGTGTCGGCGGTGGTGCGCCTGGAGGGGGTGGACCGGGAGCGGGTCGACCGGGTGACGACGCTGGTCACGGCGGCTGCGGCCGCCCCGGGGCAGGGGCGGCCGCCGGTGCACGTCCAGGCGGTGCACGATCCGGGGGCGCGCAGTCTGCGGCTGGTGTTCCTGGGGGACGCGGCGGGGACCGCGACCCTGTTGGACCTGGTGGAGCGGGTCGCCCAGAATTGATGTCTCGCATATTGATATTTTCATCTCACTTTTAGAGACGACGGGTGTAGGGTCGGGGCACCGCGAACAGGGCGGTCCCCGACGGAAAGGGCGACGATGACGCGCTACACCCACGGCCAGCACCCCTCGGTCACCGACTCCTACCGCTGGCGCAACGCCGCCAACTCGGCCGGGTACGCGCTCGCCGAGATGACCCCGGGGCGCTCCCTGCTGGACATCGGGTGCGGGCCGGGCACCATCACCATCGACCTGGCCGCGCGCGTGGCACCGGGAAGGGTGGTGGCCCTGGACTCCTCCGCCGAGGCCGTGGAGCTGGCCCGTGCGACCGCCGAGAAGGAGGGCGCCGGGAACATCGAGTTCCGGGTCGGCGACGTGCACGACCTGGACCTGCCCGACGCCTCCTTCGACGTGGTGCACGCCCACCAGGTGCTCCAGCATGTGGCCGATCCGGTGCGGGCCCTGGCCGAGATGCGCCGGGTGACCGCCCCGGGCGGGGTGGTGGCGGCCTGCGACAGCGACTACTCGGGGATGTACTGGTACCCGCGGCCGCCGGAACTGGACGCGTGGATGGACCTGTACCAGCGCGTGGCCCGCGGCAACGGCGGCGAGCCCGACGCGGGCCGGCGCCTGCGCGCCTGGGCCCGCGCAGCCGGGTTCGAGGATGTCGAGTACGCCGCCGAACTGTGGGACCACTCCTCCCCCGAGCGGCGCTCCTGGTGGGGCGGCATGTGGTCGCGCCGCATCCTGGAATCGGACCTGGCCCGCCAGGCGGTCGCGGAGGGATTCGCCACCCCCGCCGACCTGGAGGGCATCTCCGCCGGATGGGCGGCGTGGAGCGAGGACCCCGACGCGGTCTTCGTCATTCCCCGCGGCACCGTCCTCTGCCGCGTCTGAGACGGGCGGCCGCCCCCGAACCCCTGACCGAATTCGGGGGCGAAAAAACGAATCCCGTATTCGGCCGGGGCTCCTGTGAGAACATGGACGCGCTCACCCCATGAGGAGAATCAATGCGATTTCCGCGCCGGGTCCTCTCTCGCGAGGGCCGGGAAGGCGACAGGAAGAAATAGCTGTTCCGGGCCGCACAAAAGGAGTCCCCGTGAGCCCCCACCCCCCCACCCCCGACCAGCCGATCACAGGCACCCCCGACCCGTCCGGACCCATCCGGGTCATGGTCGTGGACGACCACGCCCTGTTCCGGCGCGGTCTGGTGTCCGTCCTGGACGAGGAGGCCGACATCAACGTGGTCGGTGAGGCGGGGGACGGCGAGGAGGCCGTCCGGCTCGCCGCCGACTCCCGCCCGGACGTGGTCCTCATGGACGTGTGGATGCCGCACGCCCGCGGCATCGAGGCCTGCCCGCGCATCCGCGAGGCGGTGCCGCACACCAAGTTCATCATGCTGACCATGAGCGACGAGGAGTCCGACCTCTTCGACGCGCTCAAGGTCGGCGCCAGCGGCTACCTGCTCAAGGAGATCGCCGTCACGGACATCTCGGAGACCATCCGGACGATCGCCGCGGGGCGGCCCTCCATCAACCCGTCCATGGCGACCAAGCTCATCGGGGAGTTCGCGGAGCTGGCCAAGCAGGAGACCGCACCGGAGGTCACGGTGACCCTCCCCCAGCTCACCCCCCGGGAGGCGGAGGTGTTGAAGCTGGTGGCCCGGTCGCTGAACAACCGGACGATCGGGGAACGGTTGTTCATCACCGAGAACACCGTGAAGAACCACGTCCGCAACATCCTGGAGAAACTCCAGGTCCATTCCCGGACCGAGGCGGCGATCTACGCCGTGCGCGCCGGATACGTCTCCCCCTGACAGGTGCCGGGAGACCGGGGGACCGGCTGAGCGCGGTACCGTCCGCGGGTACCGCGCGGGTCAAAGGAGCAGGAACCCGATCGCACCGGAGGCCGCGACGACCGCCCAGGCCGGGGCCCGCCACACCGCCAGGGCCACGAACGCGACCGCGGCCAGCGCCATCGTCGCGGGCGAGACCACGCCCTGGAGGAAGACCGGGTCGTACAGCGCCGCGCCCAGGACCCCCACCACCGCAGCGCCCGCGCCCGCCAGGGCGCGCCGGGCGCGTGCGTCCGCGCGCAGCCGCTCCCAGAACGGCAGGGCGCCCACCACCAGCAGCGCCGAGGGCAGGAAGACCGCGACCAGGGCCAGCGCCGCGCCCAGCAGCGGGCTGCCCGCCACGGGCATGAGCGCCCCCAGGTAGGCGGAGAAGGTGAACAGCGGCCCCGGAACGGCCTGCGCCGCCCCGTACCCGGCCAGGAACGACGCGTGGTCCACCGCTCCGGAGCCCACCGCCTCGGCCTCCAGCAGCGGCAGGACCACGTGCCCCCCGCCGAAGACCAGCGACCCGGCGCGGTAGAAGCCGTCGGCCGTGCCCAGTGCCGCGTTGCCGGTCAGCGCGGCCAGCACGGGCAGCCCCGCCAGCAGGACGGCGAACACCGCCAGGCAGGCCGCGGCGGTGCGGCGCCGCACCGGTACGCCGGCCCCGGCCGCGTCGTGGTCGGCGGGCGCCTGCGCGGAGAGCCAGAACAGGCCCGCCAGGGCGCCCAGGGCGATGGCCGCGACCTGGCCCGGGGCCGAGGGCACCAGCAGGACCAGCACCAGGGCGGCGACCGCGATCGTGGCCGGGCGGCGCCCCGCGGCCAGGCTCGCGGCCATGCCCAGGACGGCGTGGGCGACCACGGCCACCGCCGCCGCCTTCAGGCCCAGCAGCCATCCGGCCCCGGGTTCGGCGCCGATGGCCTGCACGCCCAGGGCGAAGCCCGCCATGAGCACGGCCGAGGGCAGGGTGAAGGCCGCCCAGGCGGCGGCCATCCCCGCGTATCCGGCTCGGCGCAGCCCCAGGGCCATGCCGACCTGGCTGGAGGCGGGGCCGGGCAGGAACTGGCACAGCGCCACCAGGTCGGCGTAGGCGGCCTCGGTGAGCCAGCCGCGGCGCACCACGAACGCCTCGCGGAAGTAGCCCAGGTGCGCCACCGGACCTCCGAACGAGGTCAGGCCCAGCGGCAGGAACGCCCGGAAGACCTCACCGACCGTCCCGCGCCCCGCCGGGGCCGCGGTGGGTGTCGTCGGGTTCGCCTCGCTCACCTGGGCGCCGCGGTGGAGGGCGCCGGTGGGGTCAGGGGTGGGTGCACGGTGCGGTTCCTTCCCGGGAGGGCTCACGCAGAGATGACGTGCTCCGACATCGCAGAACGATATCGGAGTGCGTCGGAGTGCCCGCCGGGCGGGGCTCACGGACCCCTGCCCTCACGGTTCATCCGCTCCATCGGGTACCTCTCCGCCCGCCTCCTCGGGCCGGGGGCGGTACCGGGGCGTGCGGAATCCCGTACGGAACCGTTCCGGCGCGTCGCCGAAGACGACCGGCCCCGGAACCCGGTACACGGGTCCGGTCGTGCGCGACGAACGCCGTCTCGACCTCACCCGGCCCCGCCCGCTCGGCCACGACGGCGACCGCGTCGCCGTCGAGCGGCACGCACCCCGCCACCGGAACGTCCCGGCGTCCGCCGGGGACGCCGCCGCCCGGTTCCCGGCCCGGCACCTGAACGGCGAACGGTAGGGGTCAGCGCGCCGCGGCCAGGCGGGCGCGGGTGCGGGCCGGGGCGCCCGGGGGCAGCGTGGCGAGGATGTCGGCCAGGCTGCTCCCGGCCAGGCTCCGGCGCCACGCCTGGTGCGCGTCGGCCATCTTCCGCGCCAGCACGCAGGTGTCCTCGCACTCCTCGCGCGGCAGCGCCCCCGCCCCCCGCTGCCGGATCTCCGCGCACAGGTAGGGCGAGGAGGCGCCGTCGACCGACTCGACGATCTGGAGCAGGTCGATCTCCTCGGCGGGCCGGGCGAGCCGGAACCCGCCCCGGGGGCCCGGCGTCGCACTCAGCACACTGGACCTGACCAGGGCCTTGAGCTGTTTGGCCAGGTAGGGCGCGGGCAGGTCGAAGTACCGGGACAGCTGGGCCGTCGACGCCGTGTCCCCCGGTTCGAGTTGGGCCAGGGCGGTGGCGCAGTGCAGGACCCATTCGGTGCTCGCGGGAAGCTTCATCCCGGCAGCCTATCGAAGATATTGTGGATCTATTTGGTCCACGATATGTTCGGGTCGACGATCACCAACGAGCGAAAGAAGGAAACGCCATGCGCGTCGCCGTCGCCGGGGCCACCGGCAACATCGGCTCCCTCACCGCCGCCGTGCTGCGCCGGCAGGGCCACGAGGTCGTCGGGATCAGCCGCTCGCTCGGCGTGGACCTGGCCACCGGGGACGGGCTCGACGAGGCCCTGCGCGGGGTGGAGGCCGTCGTCGACGCCACCAACATCGCGCCCGCCGACCGCGACGGTTCGGTGGAGCGCTTCGCGCGCCTGACCCGCACCCTGCTCGCCGCCGAGGAGCGCGCCGGAGTGCGTCACCACGTCCTGCTCTCGATCGTGGGCATCCACCGGGTGGAGGGCAACCCCCACTACGCGGGCAAGCGTGAGCAGGAGCGCCTGGTGGAGAACGGCCCGGTGCCCTGGACCATCGTGCCCGCCACCCAGTTCCACGACTTCGCCGCCATGGTGGCCGGGTGGACCGAACGGGACGGCGTGGCCGACATCGCCCCGCTGCTGGTGCAGCCGATCGCCCCCGCCGACGTCGCCGAGATCCTCGCCGAGGTCGCGGTGGGCGAACCGCTCGGACGCCACGCCGACATCGCCGGTCCCCGGACCCAGGACCTGGTGGACATGGCCCGGCGCACCCTGCACGCCCAGGGGCGCCGGGTGGACCTGGTGCCGACCTGGTCCGGGGTCTTCGGGACGTCCATGGCGGGCGATGTGCTGCTGCCCGGTGAGGACGCGCGCATCGCACCGACCACCTTCGAGGAGTGGCTCGCCGCCCGGACGGCCCCGTAGGACGTGCCCGGAGGATCGGAGCGAGGTGGGCGCCGCCTCCTCGCGGTGCGGCCGGGACGGCACCTGTGGCCCCGGGCCGTCGACGGCGCCGCGGGGGCGGTCACCGTCGGGGGCCCGCCGGTCAGTCGGCGTCGTAGACGGTGACGGCCACGCCGCGGGCGCACAGGGCCTCTCGGACCAGTGGCTCGACGCGCTCCCACTTCCCGCCGGCCAGGCCGCAGCCGATGCGCGGCATGTGCACGGTGGCGCCCAGCTCCAAGGCGTGGTCGGCCACCGTGCGCAGGCAGGCGGCGATGGCCTCGTAGCGCACCAGCGGTCCGCCGCTGCCGCGCCTGGTGCCGTGCTGGCCGACCATGTTGGCCACCCAGGTGTCGGCCTTGACCCGCACCAGGCGCACCGCACCCAGGCCGAAGCCGTTGCGGGCCCGTTCCCGGTGCCAGGTGCGGTAGTCGCGCTCGGGCTCGGTCCAGCGCTTGGACAGGGCCAGCACGAACCCCTTGCCCCAGCCGCCGCGGTCGTTGCACACGTGGGCGATGATCTTGGGTCCGGCGGCCTGGGGGCTGGTGGCGTCGCCGCGAATAATGCGCAGCGGGGCGGGGGTGTCGGACATGTCGGCCACGTTAGCGGGCGGGTAGGACACCACGTGGGGCGGCCACCGCCGCGCACGCGATCAAGGGGGAGAGCATGTCGGACCTGCCCATCGGCTACTGGCTCAAGCACTTGGACCGGCTCATCGAGAACGACTTCGACCGGACCCTGGCCGGGGAGGCGCTGGGCCGCCGCCACTGGCAGGTGCTCCACTCCCTGTACGAGGAGCCCGGCACCCTGGCCGACCTGGACCGCAGGCTCGCCGCGTTCCTGGACGAGAGCGAGGTGAGCGTGGCCCCCGCGGTGGAGGAGCTGCGCCGGCGCGGCTGGCTGGAGGGCCTGGTCGCCCTGGACCTGACCGCCGCGGGCCGCCGGGCGCACGAGGACCTGTTCACCAAGGTCAAGGGGGCCCGCGAGCGCCTCTCGCGCGGTATCGGCGCCGAGGAGTACCGGGCCGCCGTGAGCGTTCTGGAACGGATGTCGGCCAACCTGGAGGCCGGGCCCGACGCCTTCTGAGTCCGCTCAGGCGGGCAGTTCCCGGGTCAGCTCCACGAAGGCCAGGTCGTCCCGGCGCGGCAGCCCGAAGGCCTCGTCCCCGTAGGGGAACGGCTCGGTGCGGCCGGTGTTGGTGTAGCCGCGCCGCTCGTACCAGGCGATCAGCTCCGGGCGCTGCTTGAGGACCTTCATGCGCATGAGGCGGCAGCCCCACTCCTGGGAGGCGGTGCGCTCGGCCTCGGCCAGGACGCGCCGGCCCAGGCCGCCGCCCTGGATGTCCGGGCGCACCGAGAACATCCCGAAGTAGGCGCCGTTGACACCGCGCTGGAGTTCGCAGCAGGCCACCAGGGCCCCGTCGGCCTCGGCGAGCAGGATGAGGGTGTTGGTGCGCTCCAGCAGCGTGCTCAGCCCTTCGGCGTCCACGCGCCGACCGTCCAGCAGGTCGGCCTCGGTGGTCCACCCGCGGCGGGAGGCGTCGCCGCGGTAGCAGGAGTTGACCAGGTCGACCAGGGCGGGCACGTCGTCCCGCCCGGCGCGACGGTAGGTCAACTCCGGACCGGTGGTCTTCTCCGTGCTGTCCGTGGTCACCCGTGTCCCCCCGTGGTGGTGTCGCTGGGCTCACACCTTAACGGTCCGAACGCGGTGCCCAGAATCCGGACCTTGATCACATCGGGCACCAAAGGGTGTTTCGGTCACTGTTCGGGTCTTCGTCGACCGAGCCCGGGAGCGCAGGTTGACCTCAATATTGGTTGAGGTCATAGCGTTCGGATATCCGCCCACCCCGAACGGAACCGGTGACCGCCCATGAGCATGGAGATGGCCGCGTGGAACTCGATCTACCACGCCATGCACGCCCGCGAGGACCGCCGCCCCTTCTCCTTACCGGTCCTGCGCCGCATCGCGGCCTTCGCCCGGCCCCACACCCGCGTCCTGACCTGGTTCCTCGCGTTGAGCGTGGCCGTCTCCGTCCTGGCGGTCGCCTCCCCGCTGCTGGCCGGCCGGGTCGTGGACACCATCGTCACCGGCGGCGCGCCCCGCACCGTCCTGCTGCTGGCCGGGCTCATCGCCGCCGTCGCCCTGCTGGAGGCCGCCCTGGGCCTGATCGTGCGACGCCTGTCGGCCGGACTCGGCGAGGGCCTCATCCTGGACCTGCGCACCACCGTCTACGACCACGTCCAGCGCATGCCGGTCGCGTTCTTCACCCGCACCCGCACCGGAGCCCTGGTCAGCCGCCTCAACAACGACGTCATCGGCGCCCAGCGGGCCTTCAGCAGCGTCCTGTCCGGGGTGGTGAGCAACCTGGTCACCCTCGTCCTGGCACTGGCCGTGATGCTCACCCTGTCCTGGTGGATCACCCTGGCCGCGCTGGTCATGCTGCCCGTGTTCGTCTACCCCGCCCGCCGCATGGGCGCCCGGCTGGCCCGCATCGAACGCGAACGCACCCTGCACAACTCCGCCATGAGCACCCAGATGACCGAGCGGTTCTCCGCGCCCGGCGCCACCCTGGTCAAGCTCTTCGGCTCCCCCGAACGCGAATCCGCCGAATTCGCCCGCCGGGCCGACCGCGTCCGCGACATCGGCGTGCGCACCGCCATGGTCCAGGAGGTGTTCTTCACCGCCCTGACCCTGGTCTCGGCCCTGGCGCTGGCCCTGGTCTACGGGCTGGGCGGGTTCCACGCCCTGTCCGGGGACCTGGACGCGGGGACCGTCGTGGCCATGGGCATGCTGCTCACCCGCCTGTACGCGCCGCTGACCGCACTGGCCGGGGCCCGTGTGGAGGTCATGAGCGCCCTGGTCGCCTTCAGCCGGGTCTTCGAGATCCTGGACCTGGAGCCGCTGGTGCGCGAGGTCCCCGACGCCGCCGACCTGCCGCCGGGACCGGCGTCCCTGGAGTTCGACCGGGTCTCCTTCGCCTACCCGGCCGCCGACAAGGTGTCCCTGGCCTCCCTGGAGGAGGTCACCGTGCTGGACCCGGCCGAGGGGCGCCGGGTCCTGCACGAGGTGTCCTTCACCGTCGAACCCGGCACCACCGTGGCCCTGGTCGGCTCCTCCGGGGCGGGCAAGTCCACCATCGCCCAGCTCGCGCCGCGCCTGTACGACCCCGACTCCGGCACCGTCCGCCTGGGCGGGCGGGACGTGCGCGAACTGTCCTTCTCCACGATCCGCGGCTCCCTGGGCATGGTCACCCAGGACGGCCACCTGTTCCACGAGTCCATCCGCGCCAACCTGACCCTGGGCAGCCCCGGCGCCACCGACGGGGAGATCTGGGACGCCCTGCGCCGCGCCCGCCTGGCCGACCTGGTGGCCTCCCTGCCCGACGGGCTGGACACCGTCGTCGGCGAACGCGGCTACCGGTTCTCCGGCGGGGAGCGCCAGCGCCTGACCATCGCCCGGCTGCTGCTGAGCGACCCCGCGGTCGTCATCCTGGACGAGGCCACCTCGGCGCTGGACTCCACCTCCGAGGCCGCCGTCCAGGCCGCCCTGGCCGAGGCCCTCCAGGGGCGCACCGCCCTGGTGATCGCCCACCGGCTGGCCACGATCCGCGCCGCCGACACCATCCTGGTCGTGGAGGACGGGCGGATCGTCGAACGCGGCGACCACACCGCGCTGCTCGCCCGGGGCGGCCGCTACGCGGAGCTGTACCGCACCCAGTTCGCCACCGAGGAGCCCTCCGCCGCCCCCGGCTGAGGGGCCGCCCGACCCCGTCCCCCGGCGGCGCCACGCCGGGGGACGGTCCCCTCGTCCCCGGTCAGGAGCCGGGGTCGATCTCGCGGATCACCCGGGCCGGGTTGCCCACCGCCACCACGTTCGCGGGCAGGTCGCGGCTGACCACGGCACCCGCGCCCACCACCGTGTTCTCACCGATGCTCACCCCAGGGCAGACGATGACGCCCCCGCCCAGCCACACGTTGTCGCCGATGGTGATGGGCTCGGCCGCCTCCCACTTGTCGCGGCGCGGGCCCGGCTCGATCGGATGCGTGGGGGTGAGCAGCTGGACGTTGGGGCCGATCTGCACGTCCGCGCCGATCCGGATCGGCGCCACGTCCAGCATCACCGCCCCGCAGTTGACGAACGAGCGGGGACCGATGGTGATGTGGTAGCCGAAGTCGACCCGCAGCGGCGACCGGATCCAGGTGTCCTCGCCCAGGTCGCCGAGGAGTTCGGCGAGCGTCTCACGACGGGCGGGGTCGTCCGGCTCCATGGTGTTGTAGCGGTGCGCGAGCTTTTCCGCGCGGATCAGTTCGGCCTGGAGCTCGGGGTCGTCGGACCGGTAGAGCTCACCGGCGAGCATGCGTTCCTTCTGACTGGCCACACGGGTCCTTTCCCAGCGTTCATCGACCCCCGCACCCTAGCCGCCGAAGAGCTCTGCGGGCACGTGGAAAAACGGGGGCCTCCCGGGAGGAGGGCGGGCACCTTCCGTTCCGTGCCCGCCGCCCCTGGGCAGGATGTTCGGGGGGCGTCCACAGGGGCCGGGCGGAGCTGGAGAAACGGGTGGGGACGCAGTATCCTGGAGGTCGGCGCCGTTCCGCGCCCAACCCCCGGTTCCGGCGCCCACGCCGTCGGCTGAGAGGGGGCAAAGGGGACTTCGAGTCCTCGGGACGCCGGTCTGATGCGCCCTACCGGCGGGGCGGACGAGCGTGGGTCGGTTCGCCGTCGCCGAGGAGCCGTCATGACCAGGCACAAGTCCTTCAAGCAGCAGGTGCGCACCCGGATGGCCAAGACCGGGGAGAGCTACACCGCGGCCCGCGCCCACCTGCTCCCCGACCGGGCCCGCCCCGCAGCCGGGGAGAGCCGGACGCCCCTCGCCCCGGTGCCGGAGCCGAGCACGCCCGCCGCCGCGGAGCCGGCCACCGCGGCCATGCGGGCGCGGGTGTCCTCCGAGGCGGTGCGCGAGCGCACCGGGCGCGGCTACGACGAGTGGTTCGCCGTGCTGGACGCCTGGGGCGCCACCGGGCGCACCCACAAGGAGATCGCCGCCCACCTGGTGCGGGAGCAGGGCGTTGCGGGCTGGTGGGCCCAGTCGCTGACGGTCGCCTACGAACAGGAGCGCGGGATGCGCGCCCCCGGCCAGCGCAGGGACGGGTACTCGGCCAGCGCCTCCAAGACGGTGCGCGCGCCGATGGAGGAGGTCTTCGCGGCGCTGTCGAAGAAGGACGTCCGCGAGCGGTGGCTGGCCGGCCCGGGCCTGACGGTGCGCTCGGACAACCCGCCCAAGCGGGTCACCGCCGACCTGGGCGACGGCACCCGGGTGGTCTTCTACCTCACCGCCAAGGACCCCGACCGGGTGTCGGTGGCGGTGGAGCAGTCGCGGCTGGCCGGCCCGGAGGCGGTCGCCGAGGCCAAGGAGTCCTGGCGCGAGCGCCTGGGCCGGCTCAAGACCCTGGTGGAGCGGGCTTCCTGACCTGCCCCCTCACAGGTCCGGTGCGGCCGCACCGATGGGCGGCCGCACCGGGAACACCCGGTGTCCGCGGCGGCCCTACCCGACCGGCACCGCCGCGGGCAGGGTGACGGCCAGCGGGTCGGGGGCCAGCGCGGCCAGGAAGTCCGCGGCGTCGAACACCTCGCCGGGGGCCAGGGCCCCGACGGCGCGGACACGACCGTCCAACAGGCGCACCACCGCCTCGGCCAGCAGCGGCGCGGTCACCGCGTAGATGTCCCGGCCCGAGGCGGTGGCCCGCCGCTCGGCCCCGTCGACGCGCACCCGCACGTCGACGGCGAACCGCTGGGCGGACCTGCCGGTCGTGTCGGCGGCCTCGGGGCCGGGGGTGGCCGGGTCGCGCAGCTCGGCCAGGGGCGCCTCGTTGAGGTAGGAGGTGATGCGGTCCGCACCCAGGTGGCGGTGGAGCAGCACGATCTCGGAGAAGGGCAGGGGGACCGCCGCCTGCCGTCCCAGCGGCGCGGGGAAGTCCCAGTCGCGCCCGCCGGGCGCGACCTCCTCCAGCGGCACGAGTCGGCCGCCGTCGACGAGCAGGCGCGGGGCCGTGTTGCGCTCGCCGGTGATGCGCGTGCCCGCGGTGGGCCGCCACCCGTCCAGGCCCACGGCCACGGTGACCTCCCGCACCGGGGCGCCGCCGGCCGCGGCGGTGGCCAGCAGGTCGGCCAGTCCGCCGTAGAACGCCATCGCGGGCAGCACCGCCACCCCCGCCGCCGCGGCGGTCGCGCCGTGATCGCGCAGGGTGGCCGCGGCGGCGGGCTGCTCGGCGGTCACGTCCAGGTAGTGGGCCCCGGCCGCGACGGCGGCCGCCGCCACCGGTCCGGCGGTGTCCAGGAAGGGCCCGGCGGTGTTGACCACCGCGGCCGCGCCCGCCACCGCCCCGCCCAGGGCCCGCGTATCCGGGGCGGGGCGCACCTCCAGGCCGGGGTGGTCCAGGGCCAGGTCGGCGAGCCGGTCCGCGCTGCGCCCGGAGAGCACCGGCTCCAGCCCGCGCCGCAGCAGCTCGGCCACCACGAACCGGCCGGTGTGCCCGTAGGCCCCGTACACCACTACCTTGCCGCGCGCGGGCGGATGCGTCTCGGAGGAGTTCATGGCCCCATCCTTCGCCCCGGAGGACCCGCGGGCCAGTGTCCGATCCGACTCCCTGCGTACACTTTCGGACATGCACACGGTCGGGATCGCCCTGCACGAGCACACCATGCCCTACGAGACGGCGATCGCCGCCGAGGTCTTCGGGGTGGACCGCTCCGACCTGTCCGCCGACGGCGACTGGTACCGGCTGAGCGCGCACACCGCCGACGGTGCGCCCGCGCCCCTGCTGCCGGGGGTGCCCGCCCGCCGCTGGCAGGACCTGGCCGGGGTGGACACCGTGGTCGTGCCCGCCTCGCACCGGCCGCTGGAGGAACCCGACCCGGTGTTCCTGGCGGCGCTGCGCGCCGCCCATGCCGCCGGGCGGCGGATGGTGTCTCTGTGCACGGGGGCGTTCGTGCTGGCCGCCGCGGAGCTGCTGGACGGACTTGTGGCCACCACGCACTGGATGCACGCCGCGGAGCTGGCCCGCCGCCATCCGCGTGTGGACGTGCGCGCCGACGTCCTGTACACCGACGGCGGTCGGGTGCTGACGGCGGCGGGCAAGACCGCGGCGCTGGACCTGTGCCTGTACCTGGTGCGCACCGACCACGGGGCCGCCGCGGCCAACGGGCTGGCCCGCCGCCTGGTCGCACCGGCCCACCGGCCGGGCGGGCAGGCCCAGTTCATCGCCCCGCCCGCGGTGCCGCGCACCCGCGACGGTCTGGGCGGGGCCCTGGAGTGGGCCCACGCCCGGCTGGACCGGCCGCTGACCGTGGCCGACCTGGCCCGGCGGGCGGGGCTGAGCCCGCGCCAGCTGGCCCGGCGCATGCACGCCGAGACCGGGGCGGCCCCACTGGAGTGGCTGCACCGCCAGCGCGTGGGCCTGGCCCGGGAGCTGTTGGAGAGCACCGACGCGACCGTGGAGCAGATCGCCGCCCGCTGCGGCATGGGCACGGCCACCACGCTGCGCCGCCACTTCCACCGCGCCGTCGGGGTGAGCCCCCTGGCCTACCGCTCGGCCTTTCGCGCCCGGCACCCCGGCGACTGAACGGCTCCCGACCCGCCGACCACCTGCCCCGGGGGGGACGGTGCCCGCGTCACAGGTCCGCCCGGGGAGGGGATCGCTCCACCCGCCCGCCGGGAACTCCGCCACCGCCGCCCGCGGGTCGTCGGTGGGCCTGCCCGCCGGTGTACCGCCGAGACCGCCGGGAACGACCGCGGGAAAGGGTCAGCGGACGAAGTGGCCGTTCAGGGTGCCGAAGTCGAGGGCGCCGTCCAGTTCCCCGTAGGTGCCCTCGGACAGGGCTTCGGCGGCCGCCCGCCGGGCGGCGGTGTAGGCGCCCTGGGCCAGGGCGGTGCCCAGGCTCACCCGGCTCTGCCGGGCAGGTTCGTCAACCTCAAGCTCAAAGGTCGGTGGAACCGGTTTACCGGCCGTTCTCGGCGCCGCTGCGGCCGGGGCCGGCGCACGGCGGCGCCGACCCCGGTGGGGTCAATGGCCCAGATAGGTGCGCAGGTGGCGGGCGGTGAGGGTGTCCGACTTCTCGACCAGATCCGCCGGAGAGCCCTCGAACACCACCCGGCCGCCCTCGTGCCCGGCGCCCGGGCCCAGGTCGATGATGTGGTCGGCGTGCGCCATCACCGCCTGGTGGTGCTCGATCACGATCACCGTGTTGCCGTCGTCCACCAGCCGGTCCAGCAGGGCCAGCAGCCGGTCCACGTCGGCCAGGTGCAGGCCGGTGGTGGGCTCGTCCATCACGTACACCGCGCCCTGGCGGGCCATGGAGATCGCCAGCTTCAACCGCTGGCGCTCACCGCCCGACAGGGTGGTCAGCGGCTGCCCCAGGCCCAGGTAGCCCAGACCCACGTCGTGCAGCCGGTCCAGGACGACCCGGGCGTTGCCGGAGGTGAAGAACTCCCGGGCCTCCACCACCGACATGGCCAGCACCTGGCCGATGTTCTTGCCGTGCAGGGTGTGGGCGAGCACCTCGGGGCGGAACCGCTTGCCCTCGCACTGCTCGCAGGTGGTGGCCACCCCGGCCATCATCGCCAGGTCGGTGTAGATGACCCCGGCGCCCTTGCACTCGGGGCAGGCCCCCTCGGAGTTGGCGCTGAACAGCGCCGCCTTGACCCCGTTGGCACGGGCGAAGGCGGTGCGGATCGGGTCCAGCAACCCGGTGTAGGTGGCGGGGTTGGAGCGCCGGGACCCCTTGATCGGCGACTGGTCGACCACCACCACGCCCTCGCGGCCCGGCAGCGCCCCGTGGATGAGCGAGCTCTTGCCCGACCCGGCCACCCCGGTGACCACGGTGAGCACCCCCAGGGGGATGTCCACGCTGACGTCCTTGAGGTTGTGGGAGGTGGCGCCGGTGATGGACAGCGCCCCGCGGGCGGTGCGCACGTTCTCGCGCAGCCGCGCCCGGTGGTCCAGGTGGTCGCCGGTGAGGGTGCCCGAGGCGCGCAGACCCGCCACGTCGCCGGTGTAGGTGATGTGCCCGCCCGCGGGGCCGGCGCCCGGGCCCAGGTCCACGACGTGGTCGGCCAGGGAGATGGTCTCGGGCTTGTGCTCGACCACCAGGACGGTGTTGCCCTTGTCGCGCAGGCTCAGCAGGAGGCTGTTCATCCGCTCGATGTCGTGCGGGTGCAGCCCGATGGTGGGCTCGTCGAACACGTAGGTGACGTCGCTGAGGCTGGAGCCCAGGTGGCGGACCATCTTCACCCGCTGGGACTCCCCGCCCGACAGGGTGCCCGATTCCCGGTCCAGGCTCAGGTAGCCCAGGCCGACCTCCACCAGGGAGTCCAGGGTGTGGCCCAGCCCGTCCAGCAGCGGCTTGACCGAGGGCTCGTCCAGGGTGCGCACGAACGCGGCCAGGTCGTCGATCTGCATCGCCGAGCACTCGGTGATGCTGCGTCCGGCGACCTTCACCGACCGGGCGGCGGCGTTGAGCCGGGTGCCGTCGCACTCGGCGCAGGTGGAGAAGGTGACGGCGCGGTCGACGAACGCGCGCAGCCCCGCCTGCATCTTGTCGCGGTCCTTGGCCAGGTAGGTGCGCTTGATCTTGGGGACCAGGCCCTCATAGCTGATGTTGGTGGTGCCGATCCTGACCTTGGTGACCGGGTGGTGCAGGAAGGTCTCGCGTTCCTGCTCGGTGTAGTCGCGCACCTTCTTGTCGGGGTCCAGCAGCCCGGAGTTCGCGAACACCTGCCAGTACCAGGTGCCCACCCCGTAGCCGGGGGCGGTGATGGCGCCCTCGTTCAGGGACAGGTCGGCGTCGACCAGTTCGTCGATGTCGATGGTGTTGACCCGGCCCAGGCCCTCGCATTCGGGGCACATGCCCTCGGCGTTGTTGAAGCTGAACGCGCTGGAGGGCTCCAGGCGGGGGGTGCCCACCCGGCTGAAGACGACGCGCAGCATGGCGGCCGCGTCGGTGGCGGTGCCCACGGTGGACCGGGAGTTGGCGCCCATGCGCTCCTGGTCGACGATGATCGCGGCGCTGAGGTTGCGCAGCGTGTCCACCTCGGGGCGGCCGACGCTGGGCATGAACGACTGGACGAAGGTCGTGTAGGTCTCGTTGATGAGCCGTTGTGACTCCGCGGCGATGGTCCCGAAGACCAGGGAGGACTTGCCGGAGCCGGACAGGCCGGTGAAGACGGTCAGGCGGCGCTTGGGGATGTCGACGTCGACCCCCGCCAGGTTGTTCTCCCTGGCGCCGCGGACCTGGATGGTGTCGTGGCCGTCGGCCGGATGCTCGGTTCGCACGCTGCTCTCCAGGTTTCCTTATGCGATAAACTCTCAGGCTGATCGAGTTTATGGCATAAGGAGGACAATCGTGGTCGTGTACCCCGGACGCGGTGACGCGCGCCGCGCGATGTCCCTGCTGTGGCGCACCCCGGGGGACGCGCCCCGCGCCGCCGGCCGCCGGCCCGAACTCACCGTGGACCTGGTGGTGGCCACCGCCGTGGAGGTCGCCGACGCCGAGGGCATGGAGGCGCTGTCCATGCGGGCGGTCGGGGAGCGCCTGGGCCGCACCGCCATGTCCCTGTACACCTACGTGGCCAGCAAGAACGAACTCGTCGAGCTGATGTACGACCACGTCTTCGGCGAGCCCGCCGACGCCGCGGAGGCCGACCGCTCCCCCGGTTGGCGCACCGCGACCGAGGCCTGGGCCGTGCGGCTGTGGGACTTCTACCTGCGCCACCCCTGGGCTCTGGAGGTCTCCACCGCCCGCCCGGTGCTGGGCCCCAACGAGTACCGGCTCTTCGAGTCGCTGGCGGCGGTGCTGCACCGGGCGGGCCTGCCCCCGGTGCGCATCCGCACCACCTACGGGACCCTGTTCAACCTGGTGCGCGGCCAGGTGCAGGTCGCGGCCGAGGCCCGCCGGGCGGAGGCGGTCACCGGGATCCCCGAGGACGTGTGGTGGCACGAGCGGTCGGGTCTGCTGGAGGAGGTCGCCCCGGACTTCGACGCGCGCTTTCCCACCCTGGCCCTGATGGCGCAGGCGGGGGCGTTCACCAACGAGAACGAGTCCGAGCCCTACCTGGAGCAGGAGGCGCGCGAGACGTTCCGGTCGGGGCTGGCCTCGGTCCTGGACTCCCTGGAGGCGCACCTGGGCGCCTCGGGGCGCTCAGCCCCGTAGGAAGTCCAGCACCGCGGGGCCCTGCCCGATGACGGCGTGGCCGACGCCGGGCAGCACGGTGACGTCGGCGTGCGGGACGTGGGCGCGCAGCCGCCGCGCGGTGTCGGCGGAGTCGATCATGACGTCCTTTCCGCCCATGACCGCCAGCACCGGCATGTCCAGGCCGCGCAGGGCGGCGTCGGAGAACACGGGCAGCGTCTCGGTGCGCGGCCGGAACTCCCCGAAGACCGCGGCCACGTCCCGCACCAGCGGCGCGTGCTCAGGTTCGTGCAGGCCCAGCACGGCCCGCACCGAGCGGAGCCTCCCCCACCGGCCGAACGGGGTCCAGGCCATGGCCGGCGCCATGCGCAGCGGGGTCTGGCGGCCGATGCCGCCGGGGCACACCAGCGCCAGCCGCTCGACCCGCCCGGGGCGGCGGATCGCGTGGTCCAGGGCGGTCCACCCGCCCAGGGACATCCCGACGAAGGCCGCCCGGGACAGTCCGAGCCCGGCCATGACGTCGTCCAGCCACAGGGCGACGGCGTCGGAGTCCAGGGCGGGGCGCGCGGGGGCGCTCAGCCCGGGCTCGCCGACCAGGTCCACGGCGTACATCCGCAGGTGCCGCGACCAGGTGGGGGCGTCGCCCGCCCACACCGAGGAGTCGGCGCCCGAGCCGTGCAGCAGGACCACGGGCGGCGCGTCCTCGGGGCCGCAGACCAGGACGAACGTCTCCCCCTCCCGGGTGGGCACGCGCACCTGCTCGGCGGGCACCGGCCAGGCCTCCAGTGCCTCCCGGTACCGCCGCCGGATCTCCCGCTCCCCGGCCGCCGACCGGTAGATCACACTCATCGGAACTCCCCCTTCCTTCCCCATAACTCCCCATTGGAGTCTTTGAAGTACTCTAAACTTCCCAAACAAGGGGAGTCAAAGGGGATGATGGGGAGTTTTGACCGCGGATGTCGCGCTCATGGCCGATACGCACCCCCATAACGACCGAGGCATGGGACGAGAGCGGGCGGACGGTCCACGGCCCCACTCCGCAGGACGTGGACACGATGGCGACCAACCTGGAGAGGGGCAACGAATTCCTCATCGTCGACCGCGATGACGACGACTACGTGCAGGTGCTGTGGAGGTACCGGGAGGGCGGGTACCGGCTCGAATACCGCGACGGCGGCCCCGCCGAGCGCCACCGCGCGTACACCGGCTCCCCCAGGAGGCCGTCACCGCGATGTCGGGCCGGCTCACCGGCGCCCCGGCCTGGCACGACCCCTTCACCTGGGAGGACATCTCCCACTACTTCACCGGCGACGGCTCCTGACCCGGGCTCTGCGCGGGCGGCCCGGCCGGTCGGTGCGACCGGGGTCCCGCTTCCTATGGGAATCCATCATCTACCTAAAGCCTTTAGGTAGATGTAGGGTTGCTGTAGTCGAAAGGGGAAGTCATGATGGCACGCGCCGGGCTCAGCACCGAACTCCTGGTCCGGGCGGGGGCCGATCTCGCCGACGAGGCCGGGTTCGAGCACGTCACCCTCTCCGAGGTCGCCCGCCGGTTCGACGTCAAGGCGGCGAGCCTGTACTCGCACCTGAAGAACTCCCACGACCTCAAGACCCGCATCACCCTGCTGGCTTTGGAGGAGCTCGCCGACCGGGCCGCCGACGCCCTGGCCGGGCGCTCGGGCAGGGACGCCCTGGCCGCGCTGGCGAACGTCTACCGCGACTACGCCCGCGAGCACCCCGGCCGCTACGCCGCCACCCGGTTCCGGCTCGACCCCGGCACCGCCGCCGCCAGTGCCGGGCCCCGGCACGCCCGGATGACCCGCGCCGTCCTGCGCGGCTACGACCTGCCCGAAGCCGAGGAGACCCACGCCGTCCGGCTGCTGGGCGCCACCCTGCACGGCTACGTGAGCCTGGAGATGGGCGGGGGCTTCGACCACAGCGCCCCCGACACCGGGGCGACCTGGTCGCGCACCATCGACGCCCTCGACTCCCTGCTGCGCAACTGGCCCGCACCCGACCATCACTAGGAACCCCGCCATGGACCTCACCACCACCCCGGTCACCGCCGACCTGCTGCGCGGAGCCGTCGACATCCGGCCCACCGAACACGGGCCGCGCCCGGTGCGCCTGCCCGAGTGGGCCCTGGCCCAGGCGCCCGACCCGCTGATGGCCGACATCGCCGCCCAGACCTCCGGCGTCCGCCTGGCCCTGCGCACCCGCGCCACCGTCGTCGAACTCGACGCCCTGCCCACCAAGCGCTCCTACGTCGGCGCCCCGCCGCGCCCCGCCGGGGTCTACGACCTGCTCGTGGACGGGCACCTCACCGCCCAGGGGCGCGTGGACGGCGGGGACACCCTGGTCATCGACATGACCACCGGGGCCGTCGAACACCGCCCCGGCCCGGTGGGGACCGTGCGCTTCACCGGCCTGCCCGACCGCGACAAGGACGTCGAGATCTGGCTGCCGCACAACGAGGCCACCACCCCGGTCGCCCTGCGCACCGACGCGCCCGTGGCCCCGGCCGCCGACCGCGGTCGGCGGGTGTGGCTGCACCACGGCAGTTCGATCAGCCACGGCTCGGACGCGGCGAGCCCCACCGCGATCTGGCCGGCGGTCGCCGCCGCCCGGGCCGGGGTCGACCTGGTCAACCTGGGCCTGAGCGGCAACGCCGTGGTGGACCCCTTCACCGCCCGCACCATGCGCGGTGTCCCGGCGGACGTGATCAGCGTCAAGCTCGGCATCAACGTCGTCAACCAGGACGCCATGCGCAGGCGCGCCTTCGGCCCGGCCGTGCACGGGTTCCTGGACACCGTCCGGGAGGGCCACCCGGACACGCCGCTGCTGGTGGTCTCCCCGATCCACTGCGCCATCCACGAGGAGGTGCCCGGCCCCACGCAGATGGACGTGTCCGCCCTCGCCGAGGGCCGGCTGTCCTACCTGGCCCAGGGCGACGCGGCCGAGCGCGCGGCCGGACGGCTGGCGCTCACCGACATCCGCCGCGAGCTGGCCCGCATCGTCAAGGAGCGGGCGTCCCGGGACCCGCACCTGCACTACCTGGACGGCCTGGAACTGTACGGGGAGGCGGACGCGGCCGAGCTGCCCATGCCCGACTCCCTGCACCCGGACACCGCTGCGCACCGCCGCATCGGCGAGCGGTTCGCCGACCTGGTCCTGGGGGCCGGCGGCCCGCCGGCCTAGACGTCGGGGCCGGTCGCTCCCCCGTAGGTCGCGATCTTGTAGTCGATCGCGGCCAGGGACAGGGCCAGTTCGCGCATCCGGCGGCGGGTGGCCTCGCGGTGCTCGACCAGCATGGACAGCCGCTCGGGCACCGTGTGCTCCCCGGCGTCGACCAGTCCCACGTAGCGGCGCAGGTCGCGCATGGCCATCCCGGACAGCCGCATCCGGGTGAGGAACACCAGGCGCCGTACCGCTTCGGCGTCGTACACCCGGTGCCCGCCCGCGTCCCGGGCCACCCGGACCAGCCCCTCGCGCTCGTAGTAGCGCAGCGTGTGCGGGGACAGGTCCAACCGTTCGGCGACCTCGGCGATCGTCATCGGCCCGGCGCCGACGGCCCGGTCGGTGAGCCGGTGGATCGCCTCGACCGAGGGCGGGGCGCCGTCCTCCAGCGCGGCCAGGGCCCGGTTCATCAGCTCATCGGTGGCCATGGCGTCAGACTAGACCGGCCGGACCGAGGCCGGTACCCCGGCGAAGTCGGTACCGCGGGCCGTCTCGGCCCACCGCTCCACCTCGGCCAGGCCGCGCCGGTGGGCCGCGCTCAGGCGTTCGACGGCCTCGCGGCCCAGCGGCAGCCGCAGCGGCACCTCGCCGCCGCGCACCAGGGACACGATGACCTCGGCCGCCCGCTCGGGGTCGCCCTCCTGGCGGCCGTCGGCCCCGGCCATGTCGGCGCGCACCGCCGCGAGCACGTCGCGGTAGACCGGCGAGTCGGCGGCGAACTCCAGCACGTCGGCGTCGTTGAACCCGGTCCGGAACCGGCTGGGCTCCACCAGCATCACCCGCACCCCGAACGGTGCGACCTCCCCGGCCAGGGACTCCGACCAGCCCTCCAGGGCGAACTTGGACGCGGAGTAGGACGACACCCCGGGGAAGGAGATCCGCCCGCCCTGGCTGCTCATCTGCACGATCGTCCCCGACCCCTGGGCGCGCATGGCGGGCAGGACGGCGCGGACCAGCGCGGCGGGGCCGAACAGGTGCAGGTCCATCAGCTCGCGCAGCGGGGCGTCGCCGACCTCCTCGGCCGCGCCGACCACGGCCCGGCCCGCGTTGTTGACCAGGACGTCGATGCGCCCGAACCGGTCCAGGGCGGCCCGGGCCGGGACCGGGGCGGCGTCGGTGTCGCGGACGTCGTGGGCCAGGGCCAGGAAGCGGTCGGGGTGGTCGGCGGCCAGGTCGGCGACGCCCTCGGGGCGGCGCACCGCCGCCACCACGTGCTCGCCCGCCGCCAGGGCCGCCTCGGCCAGGGCGCGCCCCAGGCCGCGGGAGGCGCCGGTGATGATCCAGGTGTTCGGTGTCGTCGTCATGGGGGCGACGCTAGGCCTTCGAGCGCACTCGAACGCAAACCCGGATCTCAGCGGGCGGCGGCCCGCTCGGCCCGGTCCGCGGCCACGACCGCGTCCAGCAGGCCGGGGAAGGCGGCGTCGATCTCCTCCCGGCGCAGCGTGTTCATCCGTGAGGTGCCCTCGTAGTACTGGCGGATGAGCCCGGCCTCGCGCAGGGTCCGGAAGTGGTGGGTGGCGGTGGACTTGCTGACGGGCAGGTCGAAGCCCCCGCAGGCGACGTCGGCCGGGGCGTCGTAGAGCTGCTCGACGATGCTGCGCCGCACCGGGTCCACCAGCGCCTCCAAGAGCCGCTGCAGGGTGAGGGCCGCGACGTCGGGGTGGCGGGGGATGCGCTCGGTGTGCATGCGGCCATTGTACGAACGGGGTCGAAGTCCGGTGCCGCGAACCCGATCACGGAAGGCGGCGCGACCCGGGTCGGCATCCGGCGCGCGGGCGACACGGCCGCAGCAGGCCGACGGTGACGGGACCGTCGACCCGGCCGAACGCCCTGGCCCGGGGTGCCGGCCTGCGCGGATCGCGCGACCCGCCCCGCTCCTGGCGGGGCGGTGTCGGACGGGCGTGCGAGGATCGCGGCATGATCTCCGCGGCCCGGGTGATCGCCCGCACCTCCGATGCGGGCGCCATGCCCCTGCTCACACTCGACGAGTTCTTCGACGGCAACACCGAGGAGGAGTCCATCGCACCCAACCAGTGGGGGTACGGACGGCCGCCGCTGTCGATCCTGGCCGGTCGGCTGCGGGGGATCGAGCGCCGCGGCGACGTGGCGTGGGTGCGGGTCCAGCTCCACCCCGAGACCCTCGACCTGGAGGAGGTGGCCGCGGAGGCCGTCGCGCTGTGCACGGCGGCCGACGAGGTCACCTGTACCGGGTGGATCGAGGGCCTGGAGTCCAGCGGCGTGATCCCGGGCCTGGTGGGCGACCACCTCGACGTGCCGCCGGTGCCGGAGGGCATGGCCGTGTGGTCGGTTCTCTGGGACTGACGCCGCCCGGGAGCGGTCAGGCCGGGCCGACCGGGTCCAGGACGACCACCGGGATGGTGCGGCGGGTGCGCGGCCCGTAGTACGTCCGGTAGACCGGGGCGCGGTCGGCCATCATGGCCCACAGGCGTTCGCGTTCGGCGCCCCGGGCGGTGCGGGCGCGCACGCGCAGGCGCCGGTCGCGGACCTGGACCTCCACCTCCGGGTGGGCGGTGACGTTGAGGTACCACTGCGGATGGGTGTGGGTGATCGCCGCCCCCGAGGCGACCAGCACCAGGGAGTCCCCGTCGGTGCCGAAGAACAGGCCGGTGCGGTAGAGCCGCCCCGATGCGCGGCCGCGGTGGGTGAGGACGAGGTTGGTCGTTCCGCCCTCCAGGTAGCCGCTGGCGCCGCCGGTGGCGATGTACCGGCGCACGTGCTCGGCGACGGACGGGTCGGGGCTGTCGATGGGACGGTCGTCCTCGGGTGTGCTCATACCCGTGAGAGTGCCCGCCCGGGGTTCGGGCGGACTCACGGCCGACTCAGGAATCCCTGAGGGTGCGGGCCGGGCCCGGTCCGTGGTCCCGGCCTGCGGCGGCGCGCACCGCCCCGGCCGGCGCCCTCGGCCGCGGAGCCCGGGAGGCCCCCGCGGACGTCATCCGTGGGGCAGCACCGCGACGGGGACGCCGTTGAGGACCGCGTTGCCCGAAAGGGGGTCCACCACCGAGGGGTCGGTGACGGCGTTGACGTTGACCCCCGGGTTCCGGGCGGCGACCGTCATGCGGGTGCCGGGCAGGCCGTGCCCCCAGCCGTGCGGCAGGCTCACCACGCCGGGGGCGACGGTGTCGGTGAGCTCGACGGGGGCGTTCACCTCGCCGGAGGCGCTGCGCACGGTGGCCTCGGCGCCCGCGGCCAGGCCCAGGCGTTCGGCGTCGTCGGGGTGGACGTGCAGAGTGCAGGTGTTGCTGCCGCCGGTGAGCCGGGGGACGTTGTGCGACCAGCTGTTGTTCGAGCGCAGGTGGCGGCGGCCCACGAGCACCAGGGAGTGGCGGCGTGCGGCCAGGCCCCGGCTCAGGCGGGCGACGTCCTCGGCCACGGGGGCGGGGCAGGCCTCGACGCGGCCGGAGGCGGTGGCCAGGATCTCGGGGAGGCGGGGGTCCAGCGGACCCAGGTCCACGCCGTGCGGCGCGTCCAGCAGGCTCTGGAGGGTGAGCCCGTCGGGGCGGGCGCCGAAGGCGTCGCCGTAGGAGCCCAGGCGCAGCAGCAGGTCGACCCGGCGTTCGGACCAGGTTCCCGGGTACAGGGCGGCGGCCAGTTCGGCGGGGTCGCGTCCGTGCACGGACGAGTCGGGGTCGGCGGTGGCGCGGGCCAGGATCCGGGCGGTCTCGGCCTCGTCCACCGCGTCGGGGTCGGCGTCCGGGCCCTGGCCGGCGGCGATCTGCACGAGCCGGCGCAGGATGAGCGACTCGTCGGCCTCCCCCTCGCCCAGGGGCAGGGGCGCGGGAGAGTAGCGGACGGTGTTGCGCACCGCCAGTTCGGCGAAGGCGAGGTCGAAGTGGGGGGTGCGGCTGGGCGGTGCTGGCGGGAGGATGACGTGCGCGTGCCGCGTGGTCTCGTTGAGGTAGGGGTCCACGCTCACCATGAACTCCAGGCCGGCCAGCTCCCGGTCCAGGCGGTCGCCGCCGGGGGTGGACAGCACCGGGTTCCCGGCCACGGTGACCAGCGCCCGCACCTGTCCGGCGCCGGGGGTGGCGATCTCGTCGACGAGGGTCACCGCGGGCAGTTCGCCCTTGGCCTCGGGGAGGCCGCGCACGCGGCTGCGCCAGCGTCCGAGCCGGAAGGGGCGGCTGCGGCCGGGACCGGCCGGGCGGTGGGCGGGGCGGGGGAAGAGGGCTCCGCCGGGGCGGTCGAGGTTGCCGGTGATCAGGTTGAGCAGGTCCACGAGCCAGCTGGTGAGGGTGCCGAACTCGGCGGTGGTGGTGCCCACGCGGGCGTAGACGGCGGCGGTGGGCGCGGCGGCCAGGTCGCGGGCCATCGCGCGGATGCGGTCGGCGTCCACACCGCAGACGGGCGCGACGGCCTCGGGGGTGAACTCCTCGGCCAGGTCGCGGGCCTGTTCCAGGCCTTCGACGTGACCGGCCAGGGCTCCCGGGTCGGCGAGCTTCTCGGCGAAGAGGGTCTGGGCCATGGCGAAGAGCAGGTAGGCGTCGGTTCCGGGCCGGACGGGGACGTGTTCGTCGGCGAGGTCGGCGGTGCGGGTGCGCCGGGGGTCGACCACGACCAGGCGCCCGCCGCGGGCGCGCAGCGCCTTGAGCCGGCCGGGGAAGTCGGGTGCGGTGCACAGGCTGCCGTTGGACTCGACCGGGTTGGCGCCGAGCATGAGCAGGTGGTCGGTGCGGTCCAGGTCCGGGACGGGGATGGCCAGCGGGTCGCCGAACATCAGCCCGCAGGAGACGTGCTTGGGCATCTGGTCGACGGTGCTGGCGCTGTAGACGTTGGTGCTGCCCAGGGTGCGTGCGAGCAGCCCCGAGTACAGCTGTCCGGCCAGGGTGTGCACGTTGGGGTTGCCCAGGTAGGCGGCGACGGCGTCGCGGCCGTGGCGGCGTACGACCCCGGAGAGCCCGGCGTCGACGGCGGCGAACGCCTCGGGCCAGTCGACCTCGCGCCAGTGTTCGCCCTCGCGCACCATGGGGCGGCGCAGGCGGTCGGGGTCGTTGTCGAGGGCGGGCAGGGTCGCGCCCTTGGGGCAGACGAACCCCGAGCTGAAGACGTCCCGGCGATCGCCGCGGGCGGCGGTCACCCGCCCGGTGTCGATGGTGAGGGTGAGGCCGCAGGTGGCCTCGCACAGCGGGCAGATCCGAAGCGCCGTTTCCATGGGGGGACTCCCGTCGACATACCGAACAGTCGGTTTGGGGTGACACTACCGCCGCCCGCACCGGGTGTACAGGTCGGGGCGCCCACCGCGGCACCGTCCGGGCGGACCGGACACGGGAACCCGGTGCCGGACCGGCTCAGCGCTCCCCGTCCGGCACCGGGTGCCCGTTCTCCAGGTACACCGTCTCCCCCGCCGCGGCGGCGGCCAGCCCCGCCGACACCCGGCGGGCCGTGTTCGGGGCCAGCAGGTCGCCCATGCGGCCGGGGGCCGCCCACATCCACCCCGACAGCTCCTCCGGGGGCAGCCGCGGCTCGGCCCCCGGGGGCAGGTCGGCGGTGAACAGCCAGTGCAGGGCGGTGGTCCGCACGCCCTCACCCGGCACCCAGTCCACGGCCACCAGCCGCCGGACGGCGGCCCGGACCCCGAGTTCCTCCTCCAGCTCCCGGCGGCAGGCCGCCAGCGGGGACTCGTCGCGTTCGACGATCCCGCCCGGCAGGCCCCAGGGCCGGTCGGGCCGGTAGGGGCGCTCTACAAGCAGGACCTCGCCTGCCGGGGACAGGATCAGCGCCCCGGCCGCGCTCCGGGTGGCGGGCAGGCCCGCGAAGAACCGCCGCTCCTCTTCCTCGTCCATCGCACCGCCCGCCGTCGCTCACGGGCCCGAGCGTAGACCACGTCCAGGGTGTGGGCGCCACCGACCGCGGCGCAGGGCCGCCACGGACCCCTCCCTGCGTGTCGTGTCCCGGCCGTGCGGCGGGGTCACGCCGTGTGCAGCCCCCCGTCCACCGGCAGGACCACCCCGCTCACGTAGGAGGCCCGCTCGCTGAGCAGCCAGGCGGCGGCCTGGGCGATCTCCTCCGGCGCGGCCGCCCGGCGCAGCGGGGTCCGGGAGTTGAGGAGGTCGACGACGCCGGGCGCCACCTCCTCCCAGGCGCTCACCATGTCGGTCAGCGTGGTGCCGGGCGCGACGGCGTTGACGCGGATGCCCTCGGGCCCGTAGGTGACCGCAGCCGATTCGGTGAGGCTGTTGAGCGCCCGCTTCATCGCCCCGTAGGCGGGCAGGGCGGGGTTGCCCCGCCAGCCGCCGACGGAGGAGCAGTTGACGATGGAACCCGTGCCGGCGGTCGCGCGGATGGCGGCGACCTGGGCGGCCACGGCCGCCCAGGTGCCCTTGAGGTTCACCGTGTAGACGTGGTCCAGGTCGGCCTCGGAGGCCTGGTCCAGGGGCCCGGGCGGCACGGCGGTGGCACCGTTGTTGAAGGCGGCGTCGAGTCGGCCGTACACGTCGACGGTGTGCCCGACCGCGGCACGGACGGCGTCCGTGTCCGCCAGGTCGCAGACCGTGTACTCGGCGGTGCCGCCGGCGGCCCGGATCTCCTCGGCCACCGCCTTGAGCCGTTCCCCGGTCCGGGCGGTGAGCAGCACCCGGGCGCCCTCGGCGGCGAACAGGCGGGCCGCGGCGGCGCCGATGCCCCGGCTCGCGCCGGTCACGAGAACGGTCCGGCCCGCCAGCAGGCCGGAGGTGTCGGTGTCATGTGCGGTTGCAGTGTCCATGCCGGTGAGCGTGGCCCCGGTGCGGGAACGGATCCAGGTACCGGCGGTACCTGGCTCGGCCGCGCCGAGCCCGGGCACACTGAGAGGGTGGACAGACGAGGACTGGCCGGTTTCCTGCGCGGCAGGCGTGAGCGCATCACCCCCGCCGACGTGGGGCTGCCCGCCGGTCCGCGGCGCCGCACCCCGGGGCTGCGCCGCGAGGAGGTGGCGCAGCTTGCGTACATCTCCACCGAGTACTACACGCGGCTGGAGCAGGCGCGCGGCCCGCACCCCTCACGTGAGGTGCTCGCCGGGCTGGCCCGGGCGCTGCGCCTGTCGGACGCCGAACGCGACCACCTCCACTACCTCGCCGGTTCCCCGCCCGGACCGCCGACCGGCCCCTCACGCGAGGTGCGGCCGAGCCTCCTGCGCCTGTTGGACAAGCTGCCGGGCGCGGCGGCGGTCGTGCTGTCGGCGACCTACGAGGTGATCGCCTGGAACGACCTGGCGACCGCGCTGATGGGCGACTTCTCCGCCCTGTCCCGCGAGGAGCGCAACCTCGTGCGGCAGGTCTTCCTGGCCCCGCCGGGGCCGGACCGGCGGCGGTACCGGCTGTCGGACCTGGCGGCGTTCTCGCGGGCCGCGGTCCGGGACCTGCGCGTCACCGCCGCCCGCTACCCCGACGATCCCGGGGTGGCGGCCCTGGTGGGCGACCTGCGCGCCGGGAGTGCGGAGTTCGCCCGGCTGTGGGACGCCCACGACGTGGACCCGATGCCCGCCCTGCGCAAGACCGTCGACCACCCGCTGGTCGGGCCCCTCACCCTGGACTGCGACGTGCTGGACGTCGCCGACCGGGGCCAGCGGGTGGTGATCTACACGGCCGAGCCCGGCTCCCCGTCGGAGGGCGCGCTGCGGCTGCTCTCGGTGGTCGGCACCCAGCGGCTGGACGCGTCCGGCCGAACCGGGCCCGGACGGCCCGTCAGAGCCGGGCGACGAGCTGCGCCACCAGGTTGTGCACCAGGGAGCGCGGCTCCATCTGGTTGACGGTCGCGGCCACGTACAGGCCGCGTTCGGGCAGGTGGTACAGGGCGTTGCCGAAGGCGCCGGAGTGGCCGACCATCGCCGGGACCGGCGCGAACGGCGACAGGACGCGCGGCACCCGGAACCGCATGATCCCGATCCCGTAGTCGATGGGGGCCAGACGCGAGAAGACCGGGTTCCAGTGCGCGGTCATCTCGGCCAGGCGGTGCTCCGGGAACAGCTTCCCGCCGGTGAACGCCCGCAGGAACCTCAGCTGGTCGGAGACGGTGGAGACGATCGCGCCGTCGGGCGGGAACGAGGCGATCGCCTCGGGGATGTGCAGGGCCCGGCGGCGGTGCAGGACCGGGGCGGCCTCGCCGTAGCGGTCCAGGGTGTCGGGGGTGAGCATCCAGGTGTCGTGCAGGCCGAGCGGGCCGGTGATCCGGGTGCGCAGGGCGGCCTCCTGGCTCCCGGAGGTGACCGCCTCGATGATGCGCCCGACCAGCTGGTAATTGGTATCGCTGTAGAACGCCCGGCCCGGGGTCGAGGGGGCGAACGGGCTCGGCAGGCCGCGGGCCATGCCGATGAGCTCGTCGGAGGTCCAGGCGGCGTCGGCGCGCAGCGTGTCGGCCAGGAAGGTGGTGCCGTCCGGGCGCTTCTGCTCGAAGTAGTCGGGGATGCCGGAGGTCTGGGCCAGCAGTTCGCGCACCGTGATGCGCGGCCCGTGGTCGCGGCCGCCGTGGGTGTTGAGGCCGCGCATCGTGTCCGCGCCGATCAGGTCGGCGGCGGGGGTGTCGAGGGTGAGCGCGCCCTCCTCGCACAGCTGCATGACGACCGCGACGGTGTACAGCTTGGTGACGCTGGCGATGAAGTAGGGGCGTTCGGTGTCGCCGTGGCTCCAGGAGAACCCGGTGGAGGGCTGCTCGATGGCGGCGGCGAACGCCGACACGGTGGGCTTGGCGGCGTAGCGGGCGGCGATCCGGTGCAGCCGGGCGGCGGGGGGCGGGCTCATGGGGTGATCCGTTCCAGTCGTCGTTCGGTGGCGTCGAGCCAGGCGAGTTCGGCCCGGGCGTGGGCGATCCCGTTGTCGAGGGCGGCCAGGCGCAGTGCGTAGCCGAGTTCGGTGACACCCGCGGGCAGGTCGGCGGGGTCCGGGGTCTCGACGGCCTCCAGTTCGGCCAGTTCCGCGGCGACCTCCCGGCGGCGGGCGTCCAGGAGTGCGCGGATGTCCTCGGGCGGCAGGCGGTCGGCGAAGAACACCCGGGCCAGGAAGGCGTCCCGGGTGGGCGGGGTCTTCAGGGGCGAGGCGAGCCACCGGTCGAGTTCGGCCAGGCCCGCGTCGGTGACGGTGTGGGGGTGCAGGGTGGGGCGGCCCTCCTGCACGACGGTGCCGCGGGACGCCAGTCCTTCGTCCACCAGCGCGGAGAGGGTGCGGTAGATCTGCGACCGGTCGGCGGTCCAGAAGTGGCCGACGCTGCCGTCGACGGCCTTCTTGAGGTCGTAGCCGCTCATGGGCCGGATGGACAGGATCCCGAGGATGGCGTGCCGCAGTGACATGCATAGAGGATAGCTCACATATGTGCATGGTCCAATAGTTGTGCTGTCCCCTAAGGCATGAACGACGCGGACCCGCGTTCCGTGGCGGTCTCCGTGGTCACCACGGAGGCGCCCCGGCCCTGTGCCGGGGAAAGATGGTGGTCACAGGGGGCCGGGAGGAACCGGCCCGGACACACCATCCACGACCACGGGGAGCGATCATGGCGGACAAGGGCGGGTACGAGGGGTTCACGGCCGAGGAGCGGGCCGCGATGAAGGAGCACGCCCAGGAGCAGAAGAAGGCGGCGCGGCGGGCCACACGCGAGGAGAAGGCGGCCGAGGCCGTGCGGGACGTGCTCGCCAAGATCGCCGAGATGCCGGACGAGGACCGGGTCCTGGCCGAGCGCGTGCACGCGATCGTCACCCGCGAAGCCCCGGCCCTGGCGCCCAAGACCTGGTACGGGATGCCCGCCTACGCGCTGGACGGCAAGGTCGTCTGCTTCTTCCAGAGCGCGGCCAAGTTCAAGGCGCGCTACGCCACGCTCGGGTTCAACGACCCGGCGCAGCTGGACGAGGGGCCGATGTGGGCGACCGCGTTCGCCCTGGTGGAGATCACCGACGAGGTGGAGAAGCGGATCTCCGAGCTGGTGCGGCGGGCGGCGGGCTGAGGCCCGCCC
>NZ_JASFDV010000016.1 GCF_030766825.1 Nocardiopsis sp. CC223A | reverse complement strand
GGCGACCGGCGTCCGCCACATCGCCGATGCCCTCCACCGACACGCCGCGCGACGCGGCGCCGTCGGGCGCGGCGTCGTCGCGGGAGGTGCGGGCGGGCGGGGCGGTGCGTACGGAGAGAGCCTGCTGGGCCATCGTGGGAAGATCCTTCGCGTGCGCGCCGTCGACGGCGCGGATGTCGTCCGAGGTCCCCGTCGCACGGGGGACGGGGCGGTTGGTGCCGCACAGGGCACGGGTCACCGCGGTGGATACGCGGGACGGGGCCGCCGGGAGCGGCCGCGCGCGAGCGCACGCGGACGGGCGGGCCCGGAGCCTAGGGGGCCGATGCGCCCCGGAGAAGGCTCAGTGACGACAACACGGACACGCCGCACAGGACGGGTGGCAGGGGGCCGGAAGGGCCCTGCGAGCCATGGCGTCGGTGCGGGTGCGCGGATACATGGTTGTAAGGAGACCAGCAAAGGGCGCGGGGAGTCAAGCGATCGTGGAGAATCGCGTGTGTCACCCCTCTCACTCGGCGGTGTTGCGGGAGGCGTCGCGTGGTGATGACATGTGGAGCCCGAGTACGGCGTGAGAGCACCGCCGGAAAGGCACAGTCCCCCGAACGCACTGACAGGAGTGGCCGTGTCGGCTCGCACGCCCGGAGGTGCCGGTTGAACCCCGACCCGGCCGGGCTGTGGGCGCGCCTGCTGGTCCGGGCGCTCGTGGTGGTGGCGGCCGGGGTGATGGCGCTGGGCTTCTTCGGCCCCGGCGCGGCGTTGCTGGTCTGCGCCCTGACCGTGCTGACGTTCGTCCTGCTCTGGCTGCGCGGCCGTCCGCGACGCCGCCCGCTTCCGGATCGTTGACGGAGAGGACTCTCACACGCGTCTTTCGGCGAAGCGCCGGGGTGTACGCGGTCGGCAGCGTAGATTCTGGTCCATGACGGACCGGGATCTCCTCCACGCTCTGCGTGCCGACGGCGCGCCGTCGGCCGAGGCCTACAAGAGGCTGCTCGACGCGTACGGCGAGGAGTTGTTCCGGCGCTGCATCCTGGCCCTGGGCGACCGGGACGCGGCGCACGTGGTGCTGCGCGACACGCTGATCGTCGCCTGCGCGCACATCGGGCGGCTGACCGAGCCCGACCGGCTGGGGGAGTGGCTGCACGCCCTGGCGGAGGTCGAGTGCGTCCGTCGCCGTTCCTACGACCTCCGGCTCCCGGGGGAGCGGAGCATGCCGGAGAACACCGGGCTGGTGCCGGTCCGCATCCTCAAGGGCATGGCCACCCCCGAACTGGACGGCTACCGGGCGCACGTGGCCGCCCGCGCCGACCGCTTCGGGCACGACGGCTTCCCCCTGGGCCCGGGGGATTCGCCGACCCCGCACGGCCCGTCCCTGGTCGGCTCGGTCGGACTGGTGATGCTGATGGCGCTGGTGGCGGCCGTCTGCGCGGGCTACCTGCTGACCCGGACCGCGGAGGCCGAGGGGCCCTGGACCGGCCCGGTCAGCCTCCTCGGCCGCTGACACCGCGGGAGCGACCGAGACGGGGACACCCCGCCGGAGATGTCCGTTGGGGGTGGCGGTGGGCGACGGTGTGGTTTGGGCTGCGCGGGGGGTGTCCGTTGAGGGTGGTGGTGGGCGACGGTGTGGTTTGGGCTGCGCCGGAGGCGTCCGTTGAGGGTGGTGGTGGGCGACGGTGTGGTTTGGGCTGCGCCGGAGGCGTCCGTTGAGGGTGGCGGTGGGCGACGAAGTGGGTTGGGCTGCGCCGGAGGCGTCCGTTGAGGGTGGCGGTGG
This sequence comes from Nocardiopsis sp. CC223A, assembly GCF_030766825.1. GTDB lineage: Bacteria > Actinomycetota > Actinomycetes > Streptosporangiales > Streptosporangiaceae > Nocardiopsis. The sequence goes on along the minus strand of NZ_JASFDV010000016.1, from coordinate 94,151 downwards.
GCGACGAAGTGGGTTGGGCTGCGCCGGAGGCGTCCGTTGAGGGTGGCGGTGGGCGACGGGAGGGCCCGGCGGACTCCGCCGGGCCGTCGCCGCGCCTGTCGAACGGGAGCCGCCGCCCCTACTTCTCCTTGTCCGCGGAGATGTGGGAGGCGTCGCCGTGGACGCCGGCCTCCTCGGCGCGCTTGACCGAGGCGATGATCTCCTGCTCGGCCTCGTGGCGGCCGACCCAGCTGGCGCCCTCGACGGACTTGCCGGGCTCCAGGTCCTTGTAGACCGTGAAGAAGTGCTCGATCTCCAGGCGCTCGAACTCGTTCACGTGGTGAATGTCACGCAGGTGCTCCATGCGCGGGTCCGTGGCCGGAACGCACAGCAGCTTGTCGTCGCCGCCCGCCTCGTCGCGCATCCGGAACATGCCGATGGCCCGGGCGCGGATCAGGCAGCCCGGGAAGGTCGGGGCCTTGAGCAGGACGAGGGCGTCCAGCGGGTCGCCGTCCTCACCGAGCGTCCCGTCGACGAAACCGTAGTCGGCGGGGTAGGTGGTGGAGGTGAACAGCATGCGGTCGAGACGGATGCGACCGGTCTCGTGGTCCACCTCGTACTTGTTGCGCTCCCCCTTGGGGATCTCGATCGTAACGTCGAATTCCATGCTGATCTCGGCTCCCATTGCGACTAATGTCGCCGTATAACAACAACGTCAGGCCGCGACACCTAAGGAAGGGCGGGTGCCCCGGGTGCGACGGGTACGAAGTGAGGCCTTCCTCACACTGGCCCTGCTCAACATATTCGTGCTGATCGCCGGGTTCGCAGCCCTCGATGTGATCGAGGCCCGACCACTCCCCGCGGTGCCCCATCCGATCGTGAACGCCGAAGGCGCGGCCGCGGTGGAACCCGCGTCCTCTCCGGCGGACCCGGAACGGATCGCGGACGTGATCGATGATCCCATGGCCGAGTCGGGGCTCGCTGAGGGCCTCTCCGCTTACGTCGTCGACGGTGCCACCGGCGAGCCGCTCTACGAGCGCAGCCCGGACACCCCGGCGGTCCCGGCGTCGACCACCAAGATCGCCACGGCCATCACGGTCCTGGACACGGTGGGACCCGACCACGTGCTGACCACCACGGTCCACTTCGACCCGAAGCAGAACATGGTAGTGCTGCGCGGCGCGGGTGACGCCACCCTGACCACGACCGCCGATCCCGCAGCTTACCCGCAGGTGGCAACCCTGGAGGAGCTCGCCGAGCGCACCGCGGCCGCGCTGGCCGGGCAGGGGGTCGACACCGTCTCGGTCGGTTACGACGACTCGCTGTTCACCGGTCCGGACACCGGCCCCTCCTGGAAGCCCACCTACATCACGGAGGGCAGCACCGCCTCGGTCCACGCGCTGATGCACGACAGCGGGCGCATCTCCCCGGACTCCGTCTTCCGGCACCCGGACCCGCCCAAAGCCACCGCCGACGCCTTCGTCAAACAGCTGAAGGAGGCCGGGCTCACCGTGGAGGACGGCGAGCCGGCCGAGGCCCCGGCACAGGGCGACCCGATCGCCTCGGCCGACTCCCCGCCGATGACGGCCCTGGTCGAGCACATGATGCTGGCCAGCGACAACAACATGGCCGAGGCGCTGAGCCGGATCGCCGCACTGGAGACCGGCGGTGAGGCCTCCTTCCCAGGCGGGGCCGCGGCCACCCACCGGGTCATGGGCTCCTACGGGATCGAGGGGGTCGAACTGGCCGACAACAGCGGGCTGAGCCCGGAGAACCGCATCACCCCGCGCGCCCTGGTGGAGATGCTCAAGGTGGCCTCCGACCACCCCGAGCTCAACGCGGCGATCACCGGCCTGCCCACGTCCAACTCCACCGGCACCCTGGACAGCCGCTACACGGAGGGCACCCCGGTCCACGACGTGGCCGGGCTGATCCGCGGCAAGACCGGGACCCTGAACAACGTGAGCGCGCTCGCCGGGACCGTGCACGACCAGGAGGGCAACATGTTCCTGTTCGCCTTCGTGGCCAACAGCCCGGGCGTCCAGGGCTACCAGCTCGACCCCCTGGCGGCGGCCCTGGCCCGCTGCGGCTGCTCCTGACCCGGACCTCCCGCCCCGGCCGCACCCGTGGCGCCGCTTTTCGGCCCGTCTCGGGGTGAACCCGGGGCTTACCCCGAATTGGAACCCCGATCCCCGTGCCGTCGGGCTCTGCGTGGGTAGGCTGCGACTGTGACTGTGATCGACTGGGACGTAGCCGTCAACACCGGTGTCCGCCTTGTCCGACCGGGCCCGCAGGTGGACCTCGCCGACGCGCGACAGGCCGTCGCGCAGTTGCGCGAGCTCTCCACCGTGGCCGCCGGACATGTGCGTGATTTCACCGGTATGAACCCCTTGGAGCCGACCGGACCGGCGGTGGTCGTCGACCGGCCGGGATGGATCCGCGCCAACGTCGACGGTTTCCGCACCGTCATCGAACCCGTACTCGAACAGATGGGCGCCGACCGCCTCGGCAACGGCGGCACGGCCGCCGCCCTGACCTCCGCCGTGGGCTCCCGGATCACCGGGGTGCAGCTCGGCGCGGTGCTCGCCTACCTGGCCGGGAAGGTCCTGGGCCAGTACGAGCTCTTCCTGCCGCCGGACCCCGACGGCACCCTGCCCACCGGACGGCTGACCCTGGTCGCCCCCAACATCGTCAACACCGAGCGCGAGCTCGACGTCGATCCGCACGACTTCCGGCTGTGGGTGTGCCTGCACGAGGAGACCCACCGCATGCAGTTCACGGCCACGCCGTGGCTGCGCGACCACGTGCAGGAGCTGATGCGTGAGCTGCTGCTGTCCACGGAGATGGACGCGGGCGACCTCATCACCCGGCTGCGCGCCGCGGGCGAGGCCGTGGCGGACGCGGTGCGCGGCGGGGAGGGCAACCTCCTCACCGCCATCCAGACGCCGGAGCAGATCGAGATCATGGACCGGGTCACCGCCGTGATGAGCCTGGCGGAAGGCCACGGCGACTACGTCATGGACGCGGTCGGCCCGGGTGTCGTGCCGTCGGTGGAACGGATCCGCGCCCGCTTCCAGAAGCGGCGGGAGGCGGTCAACCCCCTGGACCGGCTGCTGCGCCAGCTGCTCGGCATGGACATGAAGATGCGCCAGTACGAGGAGGGCGCCGCGTTCGTCCGCGAGGCGGTGGCCCAGGTCGGCATGGCCGAGTTCAACAAGGTGTGGACCTCGCGCGAGACCCTGCCCACCATCGCGGAGATCCGCAACCCCTCCGCCTGGGTGAACCGCGTGGTGCGCCCGGCCGCCATCACCGAATGAGCGGTCCGCCCCCCGCCGTGGCCGCCGTCCGATCGGCGGTCCGGCGGTCCCTGGCGCCGCTGCCCGCCGACACCGCGGTGCTGGTGGCGTGCAGCGGCGGGGCCGACTCCCTGGCGCTGGCCGGGGCGGTCGCCTTCGCAGCGCCCCGGCTGGGGCTGCGGGCCGGGGCGGTCACCGTCGACCACGGGCTCCAGGAGGGTTCGGCCGAACGCGCGGAGAAGGTCGCCGCGGTCCTGTCCGGGCTGGGCCTGGACCCGGTGTCCGTCCGCACGGTCGAGGTGACCGGGCCGGGCGGGCCCGAGGGCGCGGCCCGCGCCGCCCGCCACACCGCGCTCGCCGCGGCCGCCGCCGAGCACGCGCCCGCTGTGGTGCTGCTCGGCCACACCCTCGACGACCAGGCCGAGACGGTCCTGCTGGGCCTGGCACGCGGCTCGGGCGCCCGCTCCCTGGCCGGGATGGCCCCGCGCAACGACCACCTCCTGCGCCCCCTGCTCGACCTGGACCGCGCCACCGTGCGCGCGGCCTGCACCGCCATGGGCCTGACCCCCTGGGAGGACCCCCACAACGCCGACGCCCGGTTCGCCCGCTCCCGGGTGCGCCACGAGACCCTGCCCGTCCTGGAGCGGACCCTGGGTCCGGGCGTCGCCGCGGCGCTGGCCCGCACCGCCTCCCTGCTGCGCGCCGACGCCGACGCCCTGGACTCCCTGGCCGCCGGGCTGCGTTCCCGGGCGCGGACGGAGGAGGGCCTGTCCGCGGCCGTGTTGGCCGACGCCCCCGAGGCGCTGCGGACCCGGGTCCTGCGCGGGGCCGCGATCGACGCGGGCTGCCCGCCGGGCGCCCTCACCGCCTGGCACGTGCGGGAGGTCGACCGGCTGGTCACCGCCTGGCGCGGCCAGGCGCACCTCGACCTGCCCGGAGGGGTGCGCGCCCGGCGTGTCGCCGGTCACGTCCGCTTCGAGCGCTGACGGGGCGGAACCCGCCAGCGGTCCGGTGTGTCACACGGTGCCGGGCGTCGGGCCGGCCGGGTCGGGGGCCGGGGCCACCGGTCGGCGCCTCCGGGACGTTCGGCACGTTTATCCTGGTTGCCGCAAACGGGGAACCCAGCAGCGAGGACAGTGAGCGTGGACGCTAAGGACATGGGCCAGGACCTGGAGAAGGTCCTGGTCACCGAGGAAGAGATCAAGACGCGCCTGGCCGAGCTGGGAGAACGCATCGACGCCGACTACGCGGGCAGGGACCTCCTGATCGTCGGGGTCCTCAAGGGCGCCGTCATGGTGATGGCCGACCTGGCCCGGGTGCTGCACACGCCCGTCTCCATGGACTGGATGGCGGTGTCCTCCTACGGGGCCGGCACGACCTCCTCCGGCGTGGTCCGCATCCTCAAGGACCTGGAGACCGACATCAAGGACCGCGACGTCCTCATCGTCGAGGACGTCATCGACTCCGGCCTGACCCTGTCCTGGCTGGTGGGCAACCTCAGGTCGCGGGGCCCCCGCTCGGTCGAGGTCTGCACCATGGTCCGCAAGCCGCTGGCCTTCGAGGTCGATCTCGACGTCAAGTACATCGGCTTCGACCTGCCCAACGAGTTCATCATCGGCTACGGGCTCGACTACGCCGAGAAATACCGCAATCTGCCGTTCATCGGCACCCTCGCCCCGCACGTCTACGAGCAGTAGCGGGGAACAAGCGGCGGGGGCGCGATCGTTGCTCTCATGACGGGCCCCCGCCCGGCACATCCGGAATCGGTGTGCCCGTTCGGCGGGGTGTACCGTCGATTCGATCCCGGCGTACTCGCGGGGAACGCACGTGTCCGATAAGAGGTCCTGCCTCGGAAAGTCCTCCGGTGCGGGCGGCCTGGTCAGGAGGGACGGACCCGACGGGGTTCCGCTCACATGAATCTGAAGCGCTTTTTCCGCGGCCCGTGGATATGGATAGTGGCCGTTCTCGCCATGATCCTTCTCGTCTTCAACGTCTTCGACCTGGGCGGGGAGCCGCAGCCCGAAGAGACCGACATCTCGACCGTCCACCAGCTCATCGAGCGCAACGAGGTGGACAACGCCGAGATCATCGACCGTGACCAGCGCATCGTGCTGACCACGACGGACGACGAGATCTTCGAGGCGTACTGGGTGGCCGGCCAGGGCCTGCAACTCGCCGACATGCTCCAGGCCTCGCTGGACGAGGAGGGCACCGAGCTCCAGGGCTACGAGGTCTCGGTCGCCACGACCCCGCTGTGGACCACGGCTCTCTTCAGCTTCCTGCCGATCCTGCTCATCATCGCCATCTTCTGGTTCGTCTTCAGCCAGATGCAGGGCGGCGGCTCCCGCGTGATGAACTTCGGCAAGTCCAAGGCCAAGCTCATCACCAAGGACACCCCTAAGAACACCTTCGCCGACGTCGCCGGGGCGGACGAGGCCATCGAGGAGCTCCAGGAGATCAAGGAGTTCCTCCAGAACCCGGCCAAGTTCCAGGCGATGGGGGCCAAGATCCCCAAGGGCGTGCTGCTGTTCGGCCCGCCCGGCACCGGCAAGACCCTGCTGGCTCGCGCCGTCGCGGGTGAGGCCGGGGTGCCGTTCTACTCCATCTCCGGTTCGGACTTCGTCGAGATGTTCGTCGGTGTGGGCGCCTCGCGTGTGCGCGACCTGTTCGAGCAGGCCAAGGCCAACGCCCCCGCGATCATCTTCATCGACGAGATCGACGCCGTCGGCCGCCACCGCGGCGCCGGCATGGGCGGCGGCCACGACGAGCGCGAGCAGACCCTCAACCAGATGCTGGTCGAGATGGACGGCTTCGACGTCAAGGGCGGGGTCATCCTCATCGCGGCCACCAACCGGCCCGACATCCTCGACCCGGCGCTGCTGCGCCCGGGCCGCTTCGACCGGCAGATCGTCGTGGACCGCCCCGACATGGACGGCCGCCGCGACATCCTCAAGGTCCACTCCAAGGGCAAGCCGATGGCCGAGGACGTCGACTTCGACACCATCGCCCGGCAGACCGCCGGGATGACCGGTGCCGACCTGGCCAACGTCATCAACGAGGGCGCCCTGCTGTCGGCGCGCGGGGGCCGGGAGACCATCACCCACGTGGTGCTGGAGGAGGCCATCGAGCGTGTCATGGCCGGACCCGAGCGCAAGAGCCGGGTCATGTCCGAGCACGAGAAGAAGATCATCGCCTACCACGAGGGCGGCCACGCCCTGGTGGGCCATGCCCTGCCCAACGCCGACCCGGTGCACAAGATCACGATCCTGCCCCGCGGCCGCGCCCTCGGCTACACCATGTCGGTGCCGACCGAGGACAAGTTCCTCACCTCGCGCTCGCAGATGATGGACCAGCTCGCCATGATGCTGGGCGGCCGCGCCGCCGAGGAGCTGGTGTTCCACGAGCCCACCACCGGCGCGGGCAACGACATCGACAAGGCCACCAACCTGGCCCGCAACATGGTCACCGAGTACGGGATGAGCGAGCGCCTGGGCGCCCGCAAGTTCGGGTCGGCGAGCACCGAGCCGTTCCTGGGCCGGGAGATGGCGCATGCGCGCGAGTACTCCGAGGAGATCGCCTCCATCATCGACGAGGAGGTGCGCCGCCTCATCGAGTCCGCGCACGACGAGGCCTACGAGGTCCTGGTCGAGTACCGCGACGTCCTCGACGACCTGGTCGTGGCCCTGCTGGAGAAGGAGACGCTCACCCGCGAGCAGGTCCTGGAGATCTTCGCGCCGGTGAACAAGCGCCCGGCCCGCGGCTCCTACACCGGCTACGGCAAGCGCCAGCCCTCCGACCGGCCGCCGGTGCACTCCAAGAAGGAGCTGGCCGTGCTCAGCGGTGCCGAGACCAACGGTTCCGAGCCGGGCACCGCCCTGCACGAGATCACCGGCCACGGCATCGGCAACGGGGCGTCCGCCCCCACCGAAGGGGATGACGCGTGATCGAGCCGGATCAGCCCCGATCCGTGGACCGGGAGCGCATCGAGCGCGCCGTCCGCGAGATCCTCATCGCCATCGGCGAGGACCCCGACCGCGACGGCCTGCTCAAGACGCCGGAGCGGGTCGCCCGCGCCTACGAGGAGCAGTTCGCCGGACTGGGACAGAAACCCGACGACGTGCTCACCACCGTGTTCGAGGCCGGACACGAGGAGATGGTCCTGGTCAAGGACATCGAGCTGTACTCCACCTGCGAGCACCACCTGGTGCCGTTCTACGGGGTGGCGCACGTCGGGTACATCCCCGGCTCCCACGGCCGCATCACCGGCCTGAGCAAGCTCGCCCGCCTGGTCGACGTCTTCGCGCGCCGGCCCCAGGTGCAGGAGCGGCTCACCGGGCAGGTGGCCGACGCCATCATGGAGCACCTCGACCCGCGCGGCGTGATCGTGGTCGTGGAGGCCGAGCACCTGTGCATGACGATGCGCGGGGTGCGCAAGCCCGGCGCCCAGACCGTCACCTCGGCGGTGCGCGGGATCTTCCGCGGCAGCGACCGCACCCGCGCGGAGGCGATGAGCCTCATCCTGGACCGCCGCTGACCGCCGGCGGGTGACGTGGGGAACATCCGGACAGGGGCCGGGGGCGTACGCCCCCGGCCCCTGCGGTTACGCGTAAGGTGACCCCCATGGGGCCGAAATACACACTTCCGGGCCTGCCCGATCGCGGGCGGTGCCTGGTCATGGGGGTAGTGAACGTCACCCCCGATTCCTTCTCCGACGGCGGAGCCTGGTTCGACCCCGAGCGGGCGGTCGAGCACGGCCTGCGGCTGGTCGACGAGGGCGCCGACATCGTCGACGTCGGTGGTGAGTCGACCCGGCCGGGCGCCCAGCGCGTCACGGCCGAGGAGGAGCTGCGCCGGGTCGTACCGGTGGTCAGGGCCCTCGCCGCGCGCGCGGTGGCCGTCAGCGTGGACACCATGCGGGCCGAGGTCGCCGAACGGGCCGTGGAGGCCGGCGCCGTCCTCGTCAACGACGTCAGCGGCGGGCTGGCCGACCCGGCCATGGCGCGGCTCGTGGCCGCTTCCGGTGTCTCCTACGTGTTGATGCACTGGCGCGGGCATAGTCATGACATGCAGAGCCGTGCCGTGTACACGGACGTCGTCCAGGAGGTCATCGATGAGCTCCGCGACCGTATGGAGGCCATGATCAGTGCAGGCGTCGACCCGGGGCAGATCGTCCTCGACCCGGGACTCGGATTCTCCAAACGACCCGAGCAGGCCCACAACTGGGCGCTCCTGAGGGATCTCGACCGGTTCCACGAACTGGGCCGCCCCGTCCTGGTGGCGGGGTCGCGCAAACGCTTCCTGAGCCGACTGCTGAGCGAGCCCAAGGGGGAGGACCGCCCCTTCCTCGACTGCGACGCCGCCACCGCCGCCCTGACCACCCTGTCGGCCGACCGGGGCGCCTGGGCGGTGCGGGTGCACGACGTGCGCTCCAGCGCCGACGCGGTCCGGGTGGCCGCCGCCTGGTCCGACGGCGGGGAGGCCCTCGTCGAGGGGCGCTTCGACGACGCCGCCGACCCGGGTCGGGGCCGCCGGTGAAGTCCCGCCAGGAGGTCATGGAGCGCGTGGCCGAGGCCAACGCGCAGTTCTACAGCGCCATCGAGAACGGCGACATCGACCTGATGCGCAGCGTGTGGGCCGAGGAGCACGAGGCCCCCGACCTGGTGTGCGTCAACCCCGGGTGGCCGCTGCTGCGCGGCCGCACCGAGATCATGCGGGCCTGGTCCCTGATCATGGCCAACGTCACCTACATCCAGTACGTCCTCACCGAGACCCACATCGGTGTGGGGGGTGACATCGCGATGGTGACGTGCGAGGAGAACGTGCTCACCGCCGAGGACGGCAACCCCGGGTTCATCGCCGGGGGCCAGGTCGTCACGACCAACCTGTTCGTCGACACCGCGCAGGGGTGGCGGCTGTGGTCCCACCACGCCTCGCCGGTGCTCATGGGGGACGACGACGAGGACGAGGGCGGGGAGGAATGACCGACCGCATCACCCTGCGCGGCCTACGGGCCCGTGGGCACCACGGCGTGTACGACTTCGAGCGCAGCGAGGGCCAGGACTTCGTGGTGGACGCCGTCCTGCACCTGGACCTGGCGCCCGCCGCGGCCTCCGACGACGTGGCCGACACCGTCCACTACGGGATGCTCGCGGACCGGCTGGTCGCGATCGTCACCGGGGAACCGGTGGACCTGATCGAGACGCTCGCCGAGCGGCTGGCCGCCGAATGCCTGGCCGATCTGCGGGTCCACGGGGTCGAACTGACCGTGCACAAGCCGTCGGCGCCGATCGAGCACGAGTTCGCGGACGTGTCCGTGACCGTGGTGCGCGGCACTGTGGGCCCCCGGGGAGGTGCGGCGTCTTGACCCGCGCCGTCCTGGCCCTGGGGTCCAATCTGGGCGACCGGTGGGCGACCCTGCGCGGCGGGGTGGAGCACCTGCTGACGGGGGCGGGCGCGCCCGCCCCCGTCGCGCTGTCCCCGGTGTACGAGACCGCCCCGGTGGGCGGCCCCGAGCAGGGCGCCTACCTCAACGCGGTGGTGGTCGTCGACACCGACGACACGCCCGAGGAGCTGCTGGAGCGCGCGCAGGCCGCCGAGCGCGCGTTCGACCGGGTGCGCGAGGTCCGCTGGGGCCCGCGCACCCTGGACGTGGACGTCATCGCGTTCGGGGACGTGCGCTCCGACGACCCCGTCCTCACACTCCCGCACCCGCGCGCCCACCTGCGGGCGTTCGTGCTGCGCCCGTGGCTGGACGCCGACCCCGGCGCGGAGCTGCCCGGGCACGGACCGCTGGCCGACCTGCTGGCCGCGGTGGAGGCCGCGGACACCGCGGGCGACCAGGGGCTGCACCGGCGCGACGACCTGCGGCTGCTCCCACCCGGGGGGAGCCGATGAACGACGAGGAGGACGAGCGGCGGCTGCACCCCACCGGGTGGCGCACGCCGGTGCTGCTCGGGGTCGTCGGCGTGCTGCTGGGGGCGCTGTTCGGAACGGTGCTGCCCGGGCTGCCGCCCATGCCGTGGACGGCGATCCCCACGCTGCTGCTGCTCGCCTTCGCCGAGGCGTTCACCGCCGGGCGGACCCGGCGCCGGATCCGCCGGGCGCCCGGCACCGAGCCGATCCCGCCGCTCAGCGCCGCCCGCCTGGTCGCCCTGGCCAAGGCGAGCGTGCTGGCCGCCGCGCTGTTCGGCGGTTTCTGCGTCGGGGTGGCGCTGACGGTCGTGGACGCCCTGGCGCTGCCGGTGCACCGGGAGGTGTTCTTCACCGCGCTGGGAACGTCGCTGGCCGCGGGTGTGCTGGCGGCCGCCGCCCTGTACCTGGAGTACGCCTGCCGGGTGCCCGGGGACGAGGACCGCGACGACGAGCCCCCCAAGGCGCTCTGACCGATCCCGGACCGCCTCCGGACGGGGAGCGGCGGCGGATGGTTGACTGTGCCCGTGGACACCAGTGAACCGACACCGACCGACCCGCCGGCCCCCGTGCCGGAGCGGCCGCTCGACGCGGCCTTCGCCGCGCCCGAGGGAACCGAGTGGCTCCGGGTGTCCCCGGCCCTGGCCTGGTACCGCCGACTGGTGGTGGGAGCGCTGTGCCTGGGGTCCGGGCTGATCGGGGTGCTGCTCCTGTTCCTGTGGGCGGACCGGGTCTGGGCCGTGGTCTGGGCGGTGGCGGCCCTGGCCGTGCTCGTCGCGGGCTGGGTCCTGGCCGGCCGGTTCCAGCGCTCCTGGGGGTACGTCGAGGGGGCGACGGAGCTGTACCTGACGTACGGGGTGTTCGTCCGCCAGCTGGTGGTCGTGCCCTACGGGCGTATGCAGGTGGTGGACACCACCGCCGACCTGCTCGAACAGGCGCTGGGAATCGCCACGGTGCGGGTCCGCACCGCCGCCAGCACCGCCGACACGCGTGTGGTCGGCCTGCCGCTGACAGAGGCGGTGGACCTGCGCGACCGGTTGGCGTCCCGCAGCGAGACGTTCTCCACGGGGTTGTAGATGCACGAACCCGACCGTCCCGACTCCCCCCGCCCGCAGGCTCCGCCGCCACCGGTACCGCAGGGCCCGCCGCCGCGTCCGGTGTCGCAGGTGCCCCCGCCGCAGCCGGTGCACCCGCATCCGCAGGCGCCGCCCCGTCCCGCGCACACGCCCGCTCCGCAGAGGCCGGTGCCGGCCGGATCGGGGCCGCCGGGGTACGGGCCGCCGGTGATGCTGCCGCCGACGGTGTGGCAGCGCCAGCCCCCGGCCCCGCCCCGGCGCCGGGAGGAGGACGTCACCACCGGCGTGTACCGGGCGCACTGGTCGATGGTGCCGATCCGGGTCCTGGGGGTGACCCTGGCCTTCGTGGCGCTGGCCGGCCCCATCCTCACGACCTTCGGGTACGCGTGGGTGGTCATGCTGACCGTCGCGGTCCTGTTCGGCGCGCTCGCCTACATGCTGCCCTCCTGGTGGTACGGCAGCTTCGGGCTGCGCGAGGACCACCTGGTGGTGCACAGCGGGCTGGTGATGCGCGGCTCCCGGGAGATCCCGCTGAGCAGGCTCCAGGCGGTCGACGTGGTCCGGCCGCTGCTGGGCCAGGTGTTCGGCCTGGCCGAACTGCGCATCGAACTGGCCGGCGGTGACAACAGCGCTGTCCGCCTGCGTTACCTGCGCCACGAGATCGCCGAGAAGATGCGGGTCGCGGTCCTGGCGCACGCGGCAGGGCTGTCCGGCCGCTCCCCGGAGGCACCCGAGTGGCCCTTCTACCGGCTGCCGTTCCTGCTCCTGCTGGGCGCGCTCACCTTCCGGGTCCCGGTGCTGCTCGCCTCCCTGGGCCTGGCCGCGATGGTCACCGCCGGGGTGATGTTCCGCGAGCCCGGGGTGCTGGGCGCGCTGGTGCCGCTCACGCTGGGGCTGATCCGGTCGTTCTGGGGGCCGCTGGCCCGCTACACCGATTACTACGCCTCGATCTCCTCCGACGGGCTGCGGCTCCGCTACGGGATGTTCCAGCGGCGCATGCAGACGGTCCCTCCGGGCCGGGTGCAGGCCGTGCGGGTGGTGGAGCCGCTGCTGTGGCGGGCCCTGGGGGTGGCCCGGGTGGAGGCGACGGTGGCCGGGTACGCCGGGGCCCGCCAGGCCGACTCGGCGACGCTGCTGCCGGTGGCGCCCCGGCGCCGGGCCTACGCGCTGGTCAACGAGCTGTTCCCGGAGAGCGAGGTGGCGTACGTGCCGCTGGTCCCGGTCCGGGAGGGCGCGCGGTCGCTGGTGGGCGTGGACGAGCACCTGTTCGTGACCGTCTCCGGGCTGTTCTGCCGGGTGACGGAGGTCGTGCCGCTGGAGCGGGTGCAGGCCCTGCGCCTGACCGCCGGTCCGCTGTCCCGGTTCACCGGCCGGGTGGCGGTCGGCGCGGGCGTCCCGCCGGGGCCGGTCCGGGCGCGGGCCCAGGGCCGGGAGGCGGCCGAGGCGCGCCGCCTGCTGGACGAGATGGTCCTCCTGGGGCGGCGGGCGCGGGTCCCGGCGGCGGGGCCCGAACGCTGGGCGACGCGGGCGACGATGACACGCCCGGAGGCCCCGGGGGAAGGCTGATGTGACGTGAGACACATTGGTGGTGCAAATTGCTGCCACTAATGGCTCCCATGTCCGACATGGGTGCTCACGATGGGTGATACCTCCAGGTCAAGGTCATGAAAAGCTCGCGTGTTCTGGCCCCTGATGGCCGCCGAGTATGGCTAAATGGTGACTGAACACGTTGAGTGTTCTTGGTTGTACACATGGTCAACGTTATCGACCGATCGGCGCCCCCGCCGTTCGGTCCGAACGGGAGAAACACATGCTGAAGAAGGCTTTCGCCGCCAGTGCCATCGTCGCCGCCGCTGCGGGCGTTCTGTTCACGGGCGCTCCGGCCATGGCCAACAGCAACGTCTTCACCTCCGGCAACGGAAGCATCCTCGGTGGCAACCAGCTGGTGGCCGACCTGGACGTGCCGATCAACGTCTGCGGCAACGCGATCGCGATCCTCGGTGTCGCCGGTGCCAACTGCACGGACTCCGGCGCCACCGTCAAGAACTGGTAGCGACCGCGTTCCGGCCCTGACGGTCGGGAGGGTTCCGGCCGGAGACGTCCCGGCCGAACCGAACCGGGGGCCGAGTGGACTTCTCGGGCGCCGCTCCGTGACGACGGAGCGGCGCCTTTTCCGTGCCCGGAGGAGGGCGCCCCGGGCACGTATCGCGCACGAATTCGGGGCCCGGATAGACCACCGGCTGTAAAGCGCATTGGTGTCGTGCTGAATCGCCGCCGATGGTGACGCTTCGTGCTTCTTCGGGCCACCGCTTGGCCGTCCTTTGCCCCGAAAAGCCATCACACAACGTCACACAAAAGGAATTCATCGTGATGATCCCAGCTCAGAGGGGTCGAAAACCCGAAGTCCGCGGGTAGCTTCAGTACCGGTGCCGGACACGGCGCCACCGAGGAAAACGAGCCCGGGCGGTCCCCCCGACCCGGACACGACAAGGAGAACGCGTAGTGCTGAAGAAGACGCTCGCCACCGGTGCACTGATCCTGGCCTCCTCCGCCGGGATCCTCCTCCCCGCGGCACCGGCGGCGGCGCAGGGCGGGGCCTGGACCTCCGGCCACGGCTCCAACGTCAGCGGCAACATCGCCTACATCAACGGCATCGAGAACGTGAACCAGGGCTGCGGCAACTCCAACGCCGTCCTGGGACAGTCCCTCGCCTCCTGCTTCAACTCGGGCGTGATCGTCCAGAACTGACCCGGCCGCCCCGCGCGGGCACCGGGACGGTGGACCGGGGGCGGGCCCGACGGGGCCCGCCCCCTCGCGCGTCCCGGCGCCCGCGCCCTCGACCAGGGGCGGCGCGCGGGAGGGGGTGGCGGGGAGGACTATCGTGTGCTCAGGCGTCACGGCCGGGGAGGGCCGGACGCACTCACGACGAGGGGGCACAGGCATGGAGACCACGCAGGGGCGTCCGGCCCGGCTGCGGATCGGCGTCATCGGTCCCGGCCGCGTCGGCTCGGTCCTGGGCCGGGCACTGGGCCTGGCCGGGCACCGGGTCGTCGCCGCCGCGGCCGTCTCCGAGGCCTCCAAGGCGCGCGTCGCCGACCGCCTGCCCACCGCGCGGCTGATGGAGCCCGCGCGCGTGGTCGAGGCCACCGACCTCGTCCTGCTCACGGTCCCCGACGACGCCCTGGCCGAACTCGCCGAGGGGCTGGCCGCCACCGGCGTCGACCTGCGCGGCAAGCTCCTCGCCCACGCCAGCGGCGCCCACGGGCACGGGGTGCTGTCCCCGGCCACCGCCGCCGGGGCCCTGCCGCTGGCCCTGCACCCGGCCATGACCTTCACCGGCCGCGACGAGGACGTCGAGCGGCTGGCCAACTGCGCGTTCGGGGTCACCGCCCCCGACCCGCTGCGCCCCATCGCCGAGGCCCTGGTGGTCGAGATGGGCGCCGAACCCGTGTGGATCGCCGAGGACAAGCGCACCCTCTACCACGCGGCCCTGGCCGGGGGCGCCAACCACCTGGTCACCCTCGTCGCCGACAGCGCCTCGCTGCTGTCCGCCGCCGGTGTCCCCGAACCCGGCCGGATGCTCGCCCCCCTGCTCGGCGCCTCCCTGGACAACGCCCTGAGGCTGGGCATCCACGGCCTCAGCGGCCCGGTCCTGCGCGGCGACGCCGGGACCGTCGCCGGACACATCGAGCAGCTGCGCGCCCACGCGCCCGAGAGCGTCGCCGCCTACGTCGAGCTTGCCCGGCTCACCGCCGACCTGGCCATCAACGCCGGGATGCTCAAGCCCGAGGCGGCCGAACCGCTCCTCGACGTGCTGCGCCGCTGACCGCCCGGCCCGTCGCGGCACCCGGACCACCACCGACACGTCACGGACACCCCAGGGGAACCCGCATGACCACATCCACCGACCGCTCCGCCCCGCTCGTCGTGCGCACACCCGACGAGCTGCGCCGCGCCCTGGCCGACGCCGGGCGCACCGCTCTCGTGCCCACCATGGGCGCCCTGCACGGGGGACACCGGAGCCTCATGCGGATCGCCCGGGAACGGGCCGACACCGTGGTCGTGAGCATCTTCGTCAACCCCCTCCAGTTCGGTCCGAACGAGGACTTCGACCGTTACCCGCGCGACCTGGAGGGCGACACCGCCCAGTGCGCCCAGGAGGGCGTGGACGTGGTCTTCGCCCCGGCGACCGAGACCATGTACCCGGCCGGTCGGCCCATGGTCACCATCGAGGCGGGGGAGATGGGGGAGCGCCTGGAGGGCGCCTCCCGGCCCGGCCACTTCACCGGTGTCCTCACCGTGGTCGGCAAGCTCTTCCACCTGGTCCGGCCCGACCTGGCGGTCTTCGGTGAGAAGGACGCCCAGCAGATCGCGCTCATCCGCCGGATGGTCGCCGACCTCGACTTCCCGGTGGAGATCGTGGGGGCGCCCATCCTGCGCGACCCCGACGGCCTGGCCTCCTCTAGCCGCAACGTCTACCTCTCCGCCGCCGAGCGCACCGCCGCCCTGGCGCTGTCGCGCTCCCTGAACGCGGCCCGCGGGACCGCGGGGCGGGGCGCCGCGGCGGCCCGGGCCGCCGCCACCGCGGTATTGGCGGAGGCGGCCGAGGGCGAGCCGCCGGTCGAACCCGACTACCTGGCCCTCGTCGACCCGGCCACCTTCGCCGAGGTCGCCGACGACCACCGCGGCGACGCGGTGCTGGCCCTGGCCGCCCGGGTCGGCACCACCCGCCTGATCGACAACACGTCGATCCGCTTCTAGACCACCGGTCCCTGCGACACCGCGCCTTCCCCGGAAGAAGATCCCCATGAGCACAGCCACCCCGACCCGGCTCGACGCACCCGCGCCGGGCTGGACCGTCACCGCCGACGTCGTCATCGTCGGCTCCGGCATCGCGGGCCTGAGCGCCGCGCTCGGCTACCTGAGCCGCTCCGGGGCCGGGCGGGTCGTGCTCGTGACCAAGGACCGGATCTCCACCGGCTCCACCGCCTACGCCCAGGGCGGTATCGCCGCGGCCGTGGCCCCGGGCGACGACCCGGTCGCCCACATGGTCGACACCCACCTGGCCGGGGCCGGCATGTCCGACCCCTACGCCGTCCACGTCCTGGCCGCCGAGGGCCCCGAGGCGCTGCGCCGCCTCATCGCCCTGGGCACCGAGTTCGACCGCGACGCCGACGGCGGCCTCTCCCTGACCCGGGAGGGCGGCCACCGCGCCGACCGGGTCGCCCACGCCGGGGGGGACGCCACCGGGGCGGAGATCCAGCGCGCCCTGGTCGAGGCCGTGCTGGCCGAGGAGCGAATCGAGATCATCGAGCACGCGGTGGCGCTGGACGCACTGCGCGACCCCGGCACCGGAGCGGTCTGCGGTGTCTCCCTGCACGTCATGGGGGAGGGCAGCCGTGACGGCGTCGGCGCCGCCCTGGCCCCGGCCGTGGTGCTGGCCACCGGCGGGCTAGGCCAGATCTTCGCCGCCACCACCAACCCGCCGGTGTCCACCGGCGACGGGCTCGCCCTGGCCGCCCGGGCCGGGGCCCGCCTGCGCGACCTGGAGTTCATCCAGTTCCACCCGACGGTGCTCTGGCTCGGCCCGCGGGCCCGCGGGCGCCAGCCCCTGGTCTCGGAGGCGCTGCGCGGCGAGGGCGCCTACCTGGTGGACGCCGCCGGGAACCGGATCATGGCGGGTGTCCACGAGCTCGCCGACCTGGCCCCGCGCGACGTGGTCGCCCGCACCATCGCCAGGACGATGGCGGAGCAGGGCGTCGACCACGTGTACCTGGAGACCCGCCACTTCGGCGCGGCCGTCTGGGAGAGCCGCTTCCCGACCATCCTGGCGTCCTGCCGCGAGCACGGCATCGACCCGCTGACCGAGCCGATCCCCGTCGCCCCGGCCGCCCACTACGCCTCCGGCGGTGTGGAGGTGGACATCGACGGCCGCACCGGCGTCCCCGGCCTGTGGGCGGTGGGCGAGGTCGCCCGCACCGGGGTCCACGGTGCCAACCGGCTCGCCTCCAACTCGCTGCTGGAGGGGCTGGTGTTCGCCGAGCGCATCGCCGCCCGGCTGGCCGCCGACCCGAGACCGCTGCCGACCTGGGGCGTGCCCGCCCCCCGGGTGACGGCCCTGCCCGACCCGGCCGTCGTCGCCCGGGTCCGTACCCTGATGTCGCACCACGCCGGGGTGCTGCGCACCGGCGAGGGCCTGGCGGCACTGGTCGCCGAGCTGGACGCACTCACCGCCTCCGCCGGCCCGGTCACCCCCGACACGGCCTCCTGGGAGGCCGCCGACCTGCTCACGGTGGCCCGCCTCGTGGCCGCCGCCGCGGCCCACCGCACCGAGAGCCGCGGCGCCCATCAACGCGCCGACCACACCGGCCCCCGCCCGCAGTGGCGGGTCCGCCCGGTGATCGTCCGACTGGAAGGGGACACCCCCGTGGCCACCGACGAACCCTGGACCCCCTCGCTGCCCCCCGCGCTGGTCGCCGAACTCGACGCCATCGCGTTCCCGCTCGCCGGGGACGCCCCCGGGCCGGACTCCCGTGCCGAGTTCACGCTCCCCTGGACCGCACCCCACCAGGCGCACGTGGACCTGGTCCGCCGGGCCCTGGCCGAGGACCTCACCGGCGGGGCCGGGCTCGACGTCACCACCGTCGCCACCATCCCCGCCGACCAGGTCCGCACCGCCCACGTCGTGGCCCGCGCCGACGGCACCGTCTGCGGCCTGCCGTTGGCCGAGCTGGTGTTCTGGCTGGTCTCCGACGGCGCCCTGGAGGTCACCCGGTCGGCGGCCGACGGCGAGACCGTCAAGCGCGGCGACGTCCTCATGGCCGTCACCGCCCGCACCCGCGACCTGCTCACCGCCGAGCGCACCGCGCTCAACCTGCTCACCCACCTGTCCGGGATCGCCACCGCCACCCGCGCCTGGGCGGACGCCGTCGTCGGGACCGGTGCCCGCGTCCGCGACAGCCGCAAGACCCACGCCGGGTTGCGCGCCCTGGAGAAGTACGCCGTGCGCTGCGGCGGCGGGGTCAACCACCGCTACTGCCTCAGCGACGCCGGACTCATCAAGGACAACCACGTGGTCGCCGCGGGCGGTGTGGGCGCCGCCGTCCGCGCGGTCCGCGAGCGCTTCCCCGGGGTCCCCCTGGAGGTCGAGGTCGACCGGATCGACCAGATCGAGGAGGCCCTGGCGGCGGGCGCCGAGGAGATCCTGCTCGACAACTTCACCGTCCCCGAGCTCGCCGAGGCCGTCGCCCTGGTCGCCGGGCGCGCCCGCCTGGAGTCCTCGGGCGGCCTGACCCTGGACGTCGCCGCCGACGTCGCCGGGACCGGGGTGGACTACCTCGCCGTCGGCGCCCTCACCCACTCCAGCCCGGCCCTGGACATCGCGCTCGATCTGATGTGACCGGATTCACCACCGGACTTCCCGTGAAGGCCGGGATTGGGAGAGGATTCCCAGAAAAGACACTTCGACCAGGATGAGGGTCCATGCTGCTGGCGATCGACGTCGGTAACTCCGAGACGGTCTTCGGTCTCTTCGAGGGGGAGGATCTGCTCGAACACTGGAGAGTGGGGACCGACACCCGCCGCACCGCCGACGAGTGGTCCGTGGTGCTCCGCGGGCTCCTGGAGGGGAGTGCGAACGGCGGGGTGGTCGACATCGACGGGCTGGCCCTGTGCTGCTCGGTCCCCTCGGTGCAGCACGAGATGCGCGACATGTTCCGGCGCCACTTCGACGGCGTCGCGGCGGTGATCGTCGAGCCGGGCGTCAAGACGGGCGTGCCGATCCGGATGGACAACCCCAAGGAGGTCGGCAGCGACCGCATCATCAACGCGCTGGCCGCCGACCACCTCTACGGTGGCCCGGCCGTGGTGGTGGACTTCGGCACCGCCACGACCTTCGACGCGATCAGCGTCAAGGGCGAGTACGTGGGCGGCGCGATCGCCCCGGGCATCGACATCTCGGTGGACGCGCTGTCCCGGCGCGGCGCCCAGCTGCACATGGTGGAGATCGTCCGGCCCCGTGCCGCGATCGCCAAGAACACCACGGAGGCGCTGCGCTCGGGCATCGTCTTCGGGTTCGCGGGCCAGGTGGACGGGATCGTCGACCGGATGGTCGCCGAGCTCACCGACAACCCCGACGACGTGACGGTCGTGGCCACCGGGGGCCTGGCCTCGACGGTGGTGGGGGAGTGCGAGACGGTTGACGTCCACGAGCCCTGGCTGACCCTGATCGGGCTGCGCCTGGTGTTCGAGCGCAACGCGGGTTGAGAGCCCGGTGCGGGGAGGGTTCCGGATCTTTCCCGCACCGGTTTCCGGTCAGTTCTTGTTGTGCCGTTGGACGCGCAGCCGGGGGAAGACCTCGGCCAGGTGGTCGAAGTCCCGGTCACAGTGCACCAGCACCGCGTCGGTGCGCAGCGCGACGGCGGCGATCAGGCAGTCGTAGAGTTTGCGGATCGTCTTGCCCTTGCTCCGGGCCTCCCGGTAGATGGCCGCCGAATAGTGGAAGTCCAGCCGGTTGTCCAGGGACAGCTGGATGAGCCCGTTGGTCAGGAGCTCCAGGTTGTTGAGTTGGGAGGGGCTCTTCGCGCCGCTGAGGAGCTCGGCGACCACTGGTTCCGTGGTGGCCAAGTGGGCGCTGCTGTTGATGAGTTCCTTCATGAAGGTGTTGGTATCCGAATCGGTCTTACGGAGGTACTCCACCCACGCTGAGCTGTCCACCAGGTAGACCGGGCTCACTGATCACAGCCTTCGTCCTCGTAACCGGAACGGCGCATCTCGCTGAGGTCACCCTCCCAGCCCGTGCCTTCCAGGCTGAGCAGGAACTCCTTGGTGAGAGGGGTGCCGACAGCGCGGCGCAGCGCGATGTCGATCGCTTCCCGTTTCGTCCGTACATGGAAGCGTTCCATGGCGGTTTCGACGAGTTCGTCGTCGATGTCAATGTTTGTGCGACTCATGCACCTAGATTACACCTGTTACTGAAGGTAATCATTAGGTTTCATGAAAAAGCGGCCGGTGGTGACGCGCGGAGAGCGTCACCACCGGCCGCCGGTCGGGGTCACGCGGAGGTCGTGTCCTCCGCGGCGGCCCCGGTGGCCGCCGAGCGGTCCAGGTCCGGTTCGATGTAGATCATCCGCGCGATCGGCACGGCCTCGCGGATGCGCGCCTCCGCCTCGTTGATCGCCCGCGTCACCCGCGCGGCGTCGTCCCGGGCGTCCACCGCGACCTTGGCCGCCACCAGCAGCTCCTCCGGGCCGATGTGCTGCGTCTTCATGTGGATGAGGCGGTCGATGTCCTCCACGGAGACGATCGCCTTCTCGATCTCGCGCACGTGCTCCTCGGTCGCGGACTCGCCGATGAGCAGGCTCTTCATCTCGATGGCCAGCACGATGGCGATCACCACCAGCAGCACGCCGATGGCGACGGTGCCCAGGCCGTCCCACAGCCCGTTGCCGGTGACCAGGGTCAGGCTCACGCCGATCAGCGCGAAGACCAGGCCCAGCAGGGCGCCGGCGTCCTCCAGGAGGATGACCGGCAGCTCGGGCGACTTGGCCCGGCGCACGAACTGCACCCAGGTCGCCTTGCCGCGCACCGCGTTCGACTCCTTGATCGCGGTGAACATCGCGAAGGACTCCAGTGCGACCGCGACCAGCAGCACCGCGATGGGCACCCACCGCCACTCGGTGATCGGCTCGGGGTGCGAGATCTTGTGCCAGCCCTCGTACAGCGCGAACAGGCCGCCCACGCTGAACAGGACGATCGCGACGATGAAGGAGTAGATGTAGCGCTCGCGCCCGTACCCGAACGGGTGCTCCTTGGTCGCGGCGCGCCGGGCCCGCTTGCCGCCGATGAGCAGCAGGGCCTGGTTGCTGGAGTCGGCGACCGAGTGGATGGACTCCGCGAGCATCGACGACGACCCGGTCAGAAGGTAGGCCCCGAACTTCGTCGCGGCGATTCCCATGTTCGCGCACAGGGCCGTGACGACGGCCTTCGTGCTTCCTTCAACGGCCACAGATATCTTCCATCTCTTGAAAAGTGCCTGCCGACTGGCTGGGTCACGGCAGTGTGATCGTAGTGACGAAAGGGACTGATTTCATCCTCGTGGCCGGTTCCGGCACCCCGTGGGCGGGCCTGTCCAGGCCCGTCACGCCGGTAGGATCGCGGATGTGAACCACACGCACGACGACACCTACGACGACCTGCCCGAACAGATGAGAGTTCGGCGCCAGAAACTGGACCGACTGCGCGCGGAGGGGATCGACCCCTTCCCCGTGCTGTTCGAGCGGTCCACGTCGATCGGCGCCGTGCGTGACAAACACACGGACCTGCCGCCGGACACCCGCACCGGGGTGGACGTCGCCGTCGCGGGCCGCGTGATGCTGTACCGCACCGGCGGCAAGCTGTGCTTCGCCACCCTGCGCGACGAGACCGGCGACCTCCAGATCATGCTGTCGCTGGACCAGGTCGGCCAGGAGCGCCTGGACGCCTGGAAGGCCGACGTCGACCTGGGCGACCACGTGGGCGTGGAGGGCGAGGTCATCACCTCCCGCCGCGGCGAGCTGTCGATCATGGTGCGCACCTGGACGCTCACGGCCAAGTGCCTGCGCCCGCTCCCGGAGAAGCACAAGGGCCTCACCGACCCCGAGGCCCGGGTCCGGCAGCGCTACGTCGACCTCATCGTCAACCCCGAGTCCCGCGAGATGGTGCGCCGCCGGTCGGCCGCCATCCGCGCGATCCGGGACGGACTCACCGCGCGCGACTACATCGAGGTCGAGACCCCGATGCTGATGCGCGTGCACGGCGGTGCCACGGCGCGGCCGTTCACCACCCACATCAACGCCTACGACCTGGACCTCTACCTGCGGATCGCCCCGGAGCTGTCGCTGAAGCGGCTGGTCGTGGGCGGCCTGGAGAAGGTCTTCGAGATCAACCGGAACTTCCGGAACGAGGGCGCGGACTCCACGCACAACCCCGAGTTCACGATGCTGGAGTTCTACCAGGCGTACGCCGACTACAACGTCATGGCGGACGTCACCCGCGACCTGATCCAGGACGCGGCCCGTGCCGCGTTCGGCACCACGGTGATCGAGCGCGACGGGGTGGAGTACGACCTGGGCGGGGAATGGCCGCAGGTCACCCTGTACGGGGCGGTGTCCGAGGCGCTGGGCGCCGAGGTCGACCCGCGCACCCCGGTCGAGGAGGTCCGCCGCCTGGCCGAGGCCAGGGGCGTGGAGTACGACCCGGCCTGGGGCCAGGGCAAGCTGATCGAGCACGTCTTCGAGGAGCTGGTGGAGCACACGCTGGTCCAGCCCACGTTCGTGCGCGACTTCCCGCTGGAGACCAGCCCGCTCACCCGCCAGCACCGGGAGGACCCGCTGCTCACCGAGAAGTGGGACCTCATCGGCTTCGGCATGGAACTGGGCACGGGCTACTCGGAGCTGGTCGATCCGGTCGAGCAGCGCCGCCGCCTCACCGAGCAGTCGCTGATGGCCGCCGACGGCGACCCAGAGGCGATGCAGCTCGACGAGGACTTCCTACGGGCCCTGGAGTACGGCATGCCGCCGAGCGGCGGGGTGGGCGTGGGGATCGACCGGCTGCTGATGGCCTTCACCGGCAAGAACATTCGGGAAACTGTTCTTTTCCCGATCGTGAAGCCGGAGGGGAACGACGCCTGATTTTCTTGGCGCCCCATTTGCCGGGACCTTATCCCGGTGGACGGGATGTCCGAAAGCGGGGGTGGTGACGCGGTGCCCGAGCGCCGCGGCGCCACCCCCGTCGCCGTTCCGGCGCAGGTCGCGAAGGCCGGCGACCGGTGGTCCGCGATCGGTTCCCGCCGCCGTGCCCGGAGCAGGCATCGGAACGGCGAAGTTTTCCCCGCTCGAAGCTCTTCGGGCGGCCTTCGCGGACGAAGATTGTTTCCGCAGGTCAGTACCGAGAAAGAATTTCCCTTTCCGTGACGGTGCGACGCATTGCCCCGGTGTTGTCACCGAGGGTGATTTATCTGGCCTTGACGGTATCTGCTCCTCCGCCTAGCGTGCTGAGAGCGGGTCGAGTCCCGCGAGTTCGCCAAGTGGATCGAGTAACGCGGAGTGCGCCAGGAGTACCGGGATTCCCCGGCCCTCATGCGCGCTCGCAATACCCACCGGTGCGGTCTGTCCGTCCCAGATCGCAACGCTTCAAGGGTCGTGTGACCCGTGTCCGAACGATTCCCCCGTCCCTGTGCCAGAGGGTCGGCCGTGAGGAGTTCGCACCACGGGGCCGTGCGTCGGAACCCCACCCGACGCACTCGCATCTCACCAGGTGACGAGTTGATGTTCCGCACTCACATGGATGAGGGAGGACGGAGTGGAACAGGCCACACTCGTACGACGTACCGTTGAGGACCAGGGCGTGCCGCAGGTTCGGGAGCACCGTGAGAACGTGGTTCCCCTGCAGAGCCGCCCGCGCGAAGCCGCCGTCGGTCCGTACGCGCCGGTCGAACTGAGTCACGAAGAGATCGAGCTCCTCGCCGAGATCGCGACCGGTGTCACCACCGAGGTCGCCGCCCGGCACCTGGAGCTGAGTGCCCGCACGCTGCGCCGTCGCATCCGCAACATCTGCGACGTGCTCGGGGTCAACACCCCGATCGAGGCGGTCGTCTGGGCCGCCCGGCGCCAGCTGATCTGACGAGCAGAACGCACCCCTCTCCCCGGCACCGTCCGGGGACCGACCACGGGCATGCCGGCCCGATGTCCTCGGGGCCCGCGTTCACCGGCCCGGAGCGGGCCGGTGGACCCGGCGGGGCCCCAGGGGCATAGTCTGGACCGGTTATGCCCGTTCGTCATGTACAGGTGCGGCGCGCCCGCACCGGCGATGTCGCGCACATCCGCCGCCTCGTCGATACCTACACCGCGGATCG
This sequence comes from Nocardiopsis sp. CC223A, assembly GCF_030766825.1. Classification (GTDB taxonomy): domain Bacteria; phylum Actinomycetota; class Actinomycetes; order Streptosporangiales; family Streptosporangiaceae; genus Nocardiopsis. Next base: position 69,999 of record NZ_JASFDV010000016.1, on the reverse strand, counting down.
GCGTGTGCTCTCCAAGAGCACGGTCAACCTCTACGAGGACGTCCAGGAGTTCTGGGTCGCCGAGGCCGAGATCGTCCCCGACGACGCCTGGGGGGACCCCCGCCCCGAGGGCGTGCGGGAGGACACGGAGTTCCGGGTGGTGGGCTGCGGCGCCCTGCACGTCCTCTGGGAGGACCTGGCCGAGGTGCGGACCGTCGCGGTGGACCCGTCCCTGCGCGGTTTCGGTATCGGCCACCGGATCGTCTCCGCCCTTTTGGACACCGCACGCGCGTTGGGCGTGCGCCGTGTGTTCTGCCTGACGTTCGAGACCGCTTTCTTCGCGCGCCACGGCTTCGCCCCGATCCAGGGGACCCCGGTCTCCTCCCGGGTGTACGAGGAACTCCTGCGCTCCTATGACGAAGGTGTCGCGGAATTCCTCGATCTGGAGCGCGTCAAACCCAACACCCTCGGGAACACCCGGATGCTCGTTCACCTCGGCTCCGGAGCCGAGAACACCGACGGCTAAAGGTTTTCGTACTCTCTTGGGACCGCGTTCCGGCAATGCCGGCGGCAAACAGAGCGTAGCCGTGAACCGGGTGCCGCCCGCCGAACCCGCGATTGGGCACACCGGATGGTATGGAAGTGGAAGGGGGAAGGTAATGTGGACCTGCGCCCGGACCGCCGCCAAGTGCGTTGGGCGGCGAGTTCGGTGGGGCCGGGTTCCGAAGGGGCGTGATTTCTCCGGTTCCGGTGTCCGTCCGGTCTCTTCGCCCCCCCGGTGCGCCGGTAGCCGAAGCGCATCCGCATTGACGCCCTCCGGTTTGCCGTACCGGGTCCCGGTACGGTCACGGTCAAAGCAGGGGATACGGTGTCTATGATGTCCGGTATGCGATTGCCCGTCCCGTCGGGCGCCATCCCCCCAGGAGTGTCCCGACACTGAGTCGGGTATTTGCTGCAATAAGTAACAACCAGGAAGGGTGGACCGCTTCGATGGGTGACTTTTTGTCGTCGGTGCTTCCCCCCGGACTGCTCGACGTATTGTCGGCGCTCATCCCTCCGGTGGTCGTCGCCTTCGTGTTCTGCTACTTCATCCTCAAGGTGCTGCGTCGTGAGATGGCGCCGCGCAGGATGGACGGAAGCCTGGTCGGCAAGGGTGCGCCCGGGCCCTCCGGTGCTGCGGGCGAGAACACTCCGGCGACCGGGGAGACCGGCGCGACGAACGGGACGGCGAATGTCCGGAGTGCGGAAGGCGACGAATCCGGCGACCGTTGATACGGTCCTTGACCGATCACATCCCCGGGCCGGCCGCCACAGGCCGGTTCCGATGATGTTTCGTGATGAGCACGCGGCCCTCGGTCACTCCCCGGCCGATCCCTCCCATGGCCGCACCGCGGTGTCCCCGAGTGATTTCCGGCACGTCGCCAATTGTGTTCTCGCGGGTCGCGGGATAGCTTTATATTCAGGTGCGGAGACACCGCTCTTCTGAAAGGTTTGATTCCATGGCACAGAAGGTCCAGGTTTTCCTGGTCGACGACCTCGACGGTGGCGAGGCCGAGGAGACGGTCACGTTCGGTCTGGACGGCTCCGTGTACGAAATCGACCTCAGTGCGAGTAATGCCGCCAAGCTGCGCGAGGCCCTTACTCCGTTCGTCGAGGCGTCTCGCAAGGCTTCGCCGAAGGCGGGCCGCTCGACCGGTCGTCGTGCCGCCAGCCGGAATGCCCCCAGCCGTGAGCGCAGCGCGGAGATTCGCGCCTGGGCGAAGGCCGCGGGCAAGCCCGTCAATGAGCGCGGGCGTATCCCCGCCGCGATCGTCGCCGAATACGAGGCCATCAAGGGCTAGTCCGCCCGACCCCGGGTACGCCGAAATGTTGTCGGTTCTTGATCTGATTTCGACCGACGTCACCCGGCGAGGGCCGAGGTCCTCCGAATCCCGCTCGACACGGCCACGGCCGTGGTGACACGTGGATCCCCGCCACGGCGGGGATCCGGGCGAGGGGGGACGCCGGTCCACGGGGCGAACACCCCGGCGCGGGTCACCCGCGCCGCTCATCGGCGCCGAGGCGTCACGGCCCGCCGCCCACGGGGGCGAGCCGGAGGGGCAGGGGGACGGCGATGGGTCCGGATCACCCGCAGGATCACTTCGGACCGGTCCCGGTGCCTCTGTAGAGACCACCACCGGGATCGCCGATCGCTTTCCCGCAATTTCGCTTCCGGCTGAACAACACGGAGCCTGTTCGCTGAGAGCCGATTATTCCGGCCTGTACAAGCAACGACCCGGTCACTCCCGGCATCACGGGAGTACCGGGTCGTTCGCCTTCGGCGTACAGGGAAATCTGACGCCGCAATCGGTAGTTGGATGTTGGGTGAACGCCCTATCGTCGGGGAAAGTCTCTGGCACGGACGGCTTCGGCCGGATCGTGGCGGAGACGTCCGTCCGCTCGGCAGCCGGTCGAACGGTTCGGACGGGTGCGACAGTGCTCCCCGGGGCGGTTATCCCTGTGGGGCCGATATGCGGAAGAGTCGGGTCGGTGGGAACCGACCCTGCCTGACCGCTCTGTAGAGGAGCGACGAGACATGTTCGAGAGGTTTACCGACCGCGCGAGGCGAGTGGTTGTTCTGGCCCAGGAAGAGGCCAGGATGCTCAACCACAACTACATCGGTACGGAGCACATCCTGCTCGGCCTCATCCACGAGGGTGAGGGCGTCGCCGCCAAGGCTCTGGAAAGTCTCGGTATCAGCCTCGAAGCGGTTCGGCAGCAGGTCGAGGAGATCATCGGCCAGGGCCAGCAGGCGCCGTCGGGGCACATCCCCTTCACGCCGCGGGCCAAGAAGGTCCTGGAGCTGTCCCTGCGGGAGGCGCTCCAGCTCGGCCACAACTACATCGGGACCGAGCACATCCTGCTGGGTCTCATCCGTGAGGGCGAGGGCGTCGCCGCCCAGGTCCTGGTCAAGCTCGGCGCCGACCTCAACCGGGTCCGCCAGCAGGTCATCCAGCTGCTCCACGGCTACCAGGGCAAGGAGCCGCAGGCGACCACGGGCTCCTCGGAGTCCACTCCCTCCACCTCCCTGGTGCTGGACCAGTTCGGCCGCAACCTGACCCAGGCGGCCCGGGAGAGCAAGCTCGACCCGGTCATCGGCCGGGACAAGGAGATCGAGCGGGTCATGCAGGTCCTGTCCCGCAGGACCAAGAACAACCCGGTCCTCATCGGTGAGCCCGGTGTCGGCAAGACGGCGGTCGTGGAGGGCCTGGCCCAGAAGATCGTCAAGGGGGAGATCCCCGAGACGCTCAAGGACAAGCAGCTGTACACGCTGGACCTGGGCGCGCTGGTCGCGGGCAGCCGCTACCGCGGTGACTTCGAGGAGCGCCTGAAGAAGGTGCTCAAGGAGATCCGCACCCGCGGCGACATCATCCTGTTCATCGACGAGCTGCACACGCTGGTCGGTGCGGGCGCGGCGGAGGGGGCCATAGACGCCGCCTCCATCCTCAAGCCCATGCTGGCCCGGGGCGAGTTGCAGACCATCGGTGCGACCACGCTGGACGAGTACCGCAAGTACCTGGAGAAGGACGCCGCGCTGGAGCGCCGCTTCCAGCCCATCCAGGTGGACGAGCCGACCATCACGCACGCCATCGAGATCCTCAAGGGTCTGCGCGACCGGTACGAGGCCCACCACCGGGTCTCCATCACCGACAGCGCCCTGGTGGCCGCGGCCAACCTCGCCGACCGCTACATCAGCGACCGGTTCCTGCCGGACAAGGCGATCGACCTCATCGACGAGGCCGGCTCGCGGATGCGCATCCGCCGCATGACCGCGCCGCCGGACCTGCGCGAGTTCGACGAGAAGATCGCCGGGGTCCGTCGGGACAAGGAGTCCGCGATCGACGCGCAGGACTTCGAGAAGGCCGCCTCGCTGCGCGATGACGAGAAGCAGTTGCTGGCCAAGAAGGCGCAGCGGGAGAAGGAGTGGAAGGCCGGCGACATGGACGTCGTGGCCGAGGTCGACGAGGAGCTCATCGCCGAGGTCCTGGCCGCCTCCACCGGCATCCCGGTGTTCAAGCTCACCGAGGAGGAGAGCTCCCGGCTGCTGCGCATGGAGGACGAGCTGCACCGCCGTGTCATCGGCCAGGAGGACGCCATCAAGGCGCTCTCCCAGGCGATCCGGCGTACGCGTGCGGGTCTGAAGGACCCCAAGCGCCCCGGTGGTTCGTTCATCTTCGCCGGCCCGTCCGGTGTCGGTAAGACCGAGCTGTCCAAGACCCTGGCCGAGTTCCTGTTCGGGGACGAGGACGCGCTGATCCAGCTGGACATGTCCGAGTTCATGGAGAAGCACACGGTCTCGCGGCTGTTCGGCTCCCCGCCCGGGTACGTGGGCTACGAGGAGGGCGGCCAGCTCACCGAGAAGGTGCGCCGCAAGCCGTTCTCGGTGGTGCTGTTCGACGAGATCGAGAAGGCCCACAACGACATCTTCAACTCGCTGTTGCAGGTGTTGGAGGAGGGTCGTCTCACCGACGCCCAGGGTCGTAACGTCGACTTCAAGAACACGGTCATCATCATGACGACCAACCTCGGCACTCGGGACATCTCCAAGGGTGTGGCCATGGGCTTCGCCAAGGAGGACGACGCCCAGACCAACTACGAGCGGATGAAGGCCAAGGTCGGTGAGGAGCTCAAGCAGAACTTCCGGCCGGAGTTCCTCAACCGTGTGGACGACATCATCGTCTTCCACCAGCTGACCGAGAGCGAGATCTTCCAGATCGTGGATCTGATGATCTCCAGCCTCGACAACCGTCTCAAGGAGCGGGACATGGGCATCGAGCTCCGTCCCGCGGCCAAGAAGCTGCTGTCGGAGCGGGGCTTCGACCCGGTCCTGGGCGCCCGGCCGCTGCGTCGGACGATCCAGCGGGAGATCGAGGACCAGCTCTCGGAGAAGATCCTGTTCGGGGACCTCAAGGCGGGTCAGATCGTCGTGATCGACGCCGAGGGGGAGGGCACCGACGCCAAGCTCACCTTCAAGGGTGTGCCCAAGCCGGCGGCCGTCCCGGACACCCCCGAGGTCGAGGAGTCGGCCGCGGGCAAGGCCGAGTAGCGCACTCGGTGTAACGCACTCCGTCAGCGGGGACGCCCACGGGGTTCTGGAGGTCCGGAGTGAACGTCTTCGAGGAACAGCCGGCGGCCGAAGGCCATCCGTTGAGGGTGGTGGCGGGCGACGGGCGGGAGAGGGCGTTCACGTAGGGCCGAAGGTTCCCGTTCTCCGGGTGTCCCCGCAGGGGCCGAAGCGGAGCGGAGGCCCGAGGCAGGCAGGGGGCGCCCTTCGGGGCACCCCCGCCGTCGTTCCCGGGCAGGGGGCCGGTTCGGGGGGACCGGTTAGGGTGCGAGGGTGACTCAGCCCTATGATCCCCACCACGACCCCCGATACCAGGGCCCGCCGCCGCCCCCGCAGCCGCCGCCGCAAGGTCACGGGCCACCCCAGAGCGCTCCGCCCCCCGGATACGGGCAGCAGCCGGGCTACGGGCCGCCGCACCCGCAGCAGCCGGGCCACGGCGGGCCGTTCCCGGGCGGGTACGGGGCCCGGCCGCCCGGCGGATACGGCCCCGGGCAGCCGGCGGGCGGCTACGGCCCGCCCGCTCCGCCGCAGAAGAAGTCGTCCACCGGTCTCGTCATCGGCATCATCGCCGGCGCCCTGGTCCTGGTGCTGTTGCTCGCCGCCGGCGGGGTGTGGCTCTACACCTCGTCCCGCGGCGATTCCGGCTCCGGCGGGTCCGATGCCCTCGCCGGTGCGGAGGTCCTCACCTTCGAGGGGCTCGATGCCTCCCACGTCGATACCGGGGAACGTGTCGAGTACGACATGTTCCCCCCGGCGGGCGGACCGCACTACTCCGCCTGGCAGGACTGCAACGTGTACGACGAGCCGGTACGTGCGGAATTCGCCGTCCATTCACTGGAGCACGGGGCGGTGTGGATCACCTACGATCCGTCTCTGTCCTCTGACCAGATCGCCGTGCTGGAGGGGTTGTACACCCCTGGCGGATACCTGGTGATCAGCCCCATGGAGGGACTGCCCACCCCGGTGGTGGCCTCCGCATGGGGCGCACAGATCCAACTGGGCGACGCAGAGGATCCGGCTCTCGGCGCCTTCCTGCGCGAGTACGTTCAGAGCCCGGACGCTCCCGAGCCCGGAGCCCTGTGCAGCCAGGGCGTCACCGAGACCGAGGCCGAGGTCGAGGCGATGCTGGAGGAGGAAGGTCCCACGACCGCCTGAGTCCTCAGGACGGCAGCGCGTAGCGCCCGTCCTCCAGCGGGTCCACGAGGCCGTCGACGACCAGGGCGTCCAGGGCGCGCTCGCGCTGCACGCGGTCGTCCCAGACGGCGTCCAGGGCGTCCTTGGGCACCGGCCCGGCCGAGTCGCGCAGCACTGCGAGCAGTCGGCCGCGGACCTGGCGGTCGGTGCCCGCGTAGGTCTGGCCGCGCCGGGGCGGTCCGCTGTGCGCGGGCCGCCCCGCCGCCGTCCAGGCGCACTGGTTCGCGATGGGGCAGCCGACGCACTTGGGCGAACGGGCGGTGCACACCAGGGCGCCGAGCTCCATCACGGCCACGCCCCAGCGGGCGGCCACGGACGGTTCGGGCGGCAGCAGTGACTCGGCGAGGGCCACCTCGGCCTTGGTCTGGGTTTTCGGCGGGTACTCGATGCCCGTTTCGGCCCTGGCCAGGACCCGGCGCACGTTGGTGTCCAGAATGGCGTGCCGCTGGCCGAAAGCGAAGCTCGCCACGGCCGCCGCCGTGTACGCGCCGATACCCGGCAGCGCCAGCAGGGTGGCGTGGTCGTCGGGCACGACCCCGTCGTGCTCCTCGGTGATGACCGTCGCGCAGGCGTGCAGGCGCAGTGCCCGGCGCGGATAGCCCAGCCGGTCCCACCGCCGGACCGCCTCACCCGGGGAGTCTTTCGCCAGGTCGGCGGGGGTGGGCCAGCGTTCCATCCAGGCCTGCCAGGCGGGCAGCACCCGCACGACCGGGGTCTGCTGGAGCATGATCTCGCTGACCAGGATCGACCAGGGGGAGGCCCCGGGCTCCCGCCAGGGGAGGTCGCGGGCGTTGGCCTCGTACCAGGCCAGAACGGCGGTGCTGTAAGGGTTATCGCTCATCTTTAAACCGGGGATCGGCGGGTTGAGTAGGTGGCGCGCCCGCAAAACCGCAATACTACGGGCCATGGCGTCAAGTACCGGACATCCCGTCAGTCCCGAGACCTACTGGAAGCGGCGCGCCCTCGTGCTGGCCGGGGTCATGTTGGTGCTCACCCTCATCGTCTTCGCCTGCCGTCCGGGCGGCGGGGACGAAGGGGAGACGACCCGGTCCGATGCGAGTGTGGGCGATGACGCCTCCCCCAGTGTGGCACCGGAGGACCCCTCCGCGTCACCGGAACCCTCGGACGACCCGTCGGCGGGCGACGCCTCCCCGAGCGGGGACCCGTCCGCCTCCGACGACCCCTCCGACGCGGAGGACTCCGAGGGCGAGGACGAGGGCGGCGGTGGCGGCGAGGGCGGATCCGGCGGCGGGGTGGCCGCGCCCGAGAAACCCGAGGACCCGTGCCGTCCCCAGGACGTGGTGGTCAGCTTCGACTTCGCGGACTCCGACAAGGAGGTCTACGGGGCCGGTCAGGAGCCCGCCTTCGAGGTCACCGTGGTGAACACCACCGAGCAGACCTGCACCGTCGACGTGGGGGGCGAGGCCATGGAGCTGCGCATCCACTCCGGTGACGACCGCATCTTCTCCACCGCGGACTGCCCCGAGGGCGAGACCCGCGAGGACCGCCGGCTGGACCGGGGCGTGCCGCACGAGTTCACGATCACCTGGGACCGGATGCGCTCCTTCACCGACTGCCGCGAGAGCCCGCCCGCGGCCAAGCCCGGCTGGTACCGCGCCAACCTGCACGGGGACTACACGGGTTCGACCGACCAGCTGGTGTTCCAGCTGAAGGCCTGAACCGGACCTCCGAACTCGAACACGGAAGGCACTCATATTGCTACTGTGAGTACCGTCCGTGTTCTTCCACCTGGGAGCCAGTCCACCGTGAAACGCCTCGCCGCCTGCGGCCTCGCCCTGCTCACCGCTCTCGCGATCACCCCCGGGACGGCCTCGGCCGACCGCTCCTCCGCCCGGTACGTCCTGGCCATCACCGACGAGGGCACCGGCCAGCGCTCCGTCACCACCCTGGACTGCGACCCCGCCGGCGGCGCCCATCCCGCGGCCGAGGCGGCCTGCGCCGCCATCGCCGAGGCCGGGTCGATCGAGGCGATCCCCCCGGACGAGGGCTTCTGCACCATGGAGTACCGACCGGTCACCGCCACCGCCTACGGGCACGAGCGGTTCGAGCAGACCTTCGGCAACCACTGCGTCCTGCGCCTGGCCAAGGGCGAGGTCTTCGCCTTCTAGCCTCGGCCCCCGCCCCTCCCGCGGGCCCTCCCCGGGCAGGTCCGCTCCGGGCCTTTCCGGAACCCCGTGGGCGCCCTCGCCTCGGCTAGCGCCGCCGGGCGACGCGCATCAGGGCCTCACTGAGCTCCTCCACCTCGTGGACGCGGATACCGGGGACCGGGTCGCCGAAGTGCTTGGGCACGATCGCCTCGGTGAAGCCCAGGCGCTGCGCCTCGGCCACCCGGCGGCGGGCGCCGGTGACCGTCCGCACGTCCCCGGCCAGGCCGACCTCGCCGACCACCACCAGACCGCGCGGCAGGGCGACGTCGTTGTGCGAGCTGCCCGCCGCCATCGCCAGCGCGAGGTCGATCGCGGGCTCGGTCAGGCGCACGCCGCCCACCGTGGAGGCGTACACGTCGAGGCTGGCCAGCTTCATCCCGGTGCGCTTCTCCAACACCGCCAGGATCATGTTCACCCGTGAGGTGTCCAGGCCCGAGGTGGCCCGGCGGGGCGCGGGCAGCGGGGTGGGCGCGACCAGCGCCTGGACCTCGGCGATGATCGGCCGCCGCCCCTCCAGGCCCACGGTGATACAGGTGCCCGGGACCGGGTCCGTGCGCTCGGTGAGGAACAGCCCGCTGGGGTCGGCCAGCCCCACGATGCCGGTCTCGGTCAGCTCGAAGCAGCCGATCTCGTCGGTGGGGCCGTAGCGGTTCTTGACCGCGCGCAGCAGGCGCAGCTGGGAGTGGCGCTCGCCCTCGAAGTGCAGCACCACGTCCACCAGGTGCTCCAGCAGGCGGGGACCGGCGATGGAGCCGTCCTTGGTCACGTGCCCGACCAGGACCGTGGCGATCCCGCGCTCCTTGGCGAGCTGGATGAGCGCGCCGGTCACCTGCCGCACCTGGGTCACGCCGCCCGGGACACCGGTGGTGTCGGGGGACATCATGGTCTGCACCGAATCGACGATGAGCAGGCCCGGCCCCACCGCGTCCACGTGCGAGGCCACGGTGGCGATGGAGGTCTCCGCCGCCAGGTACAGCTTGTCCGACAGCGCCCCCAGGCGCTCGGCGCGCAGGCGGACCTGCCCGGCCGACTCCTCGCCGGTCACGTACAGGACGGGTCCGGCCTGGGCGCGCTTGGCGGCCACCTCCAGCAGCAGGGTGGACTTGCCGACACCGGGCTCGCCGGCGAGCAGGACCACGCCGCCCGGGACGGCGCCGCCGCCCAGCACCCGGTCGAGCTCGTCGATGCCGGTGGGGACGGCCTCCGCGCTCTCCACGCTGATCTCGGTGATGGGACGGGCCCGGGAGGTCACCGCGGCGGGGGCGACCGCCATGGGAGCCGGGGCGCCGGCCTCCTCGACCGTGCCCCACGCCTGGCACTCCCCGCAGCGGCCCACCCATTTGAGGGTGGTCCAGCCGCACTCGGCGCACCGGAACATCGTCTTCGCTTTGGCCATGTCCGACACGCTAACGCCTGCCGGGGACGCTCCGTCCCGCGCCCGCTCACGGACCCCGGCGGCCACAGGTGCCCCCCTGGAGCCGTCCACAGGATGTGCGGGCGCACCGCGCCACAGGAAAGTTACCTACGGGTTAGGACACTTTCCGTGAAGGTCGTGTTACAGAATTCCTAGGGTCCGGAAGCTCCGACACCCCCGCTCCCTGGAGAGGAGACCCGCGTGCCCCGCACCGACACGCCGTCCATGTCCCCCGAAGCCCCCTTCGCCCCGGATGCACCCGCGAAGACACGACGCTCCCGCAATGCCGCCCTCGTCGCGGCCGCCGCACTGGGCCTGTCCCTGGCCGCCGCCCCCGCGGCCGCCGAGGAGGCCCCCTTCCAGCACTACGTCGCCCTGGGCGACTCGTTCACCGCCGGCCCGCTGATCCCGCCGTACGCGCCCGGGTCCGACCCCCGGTGCCTGCGCTCCTCGGCCAACTACGCCCAGCTCACCGCCGACCGGCTGGGCGCCGCCGCGTTCACCGACGTCAGCTGCTCGGGTGCGGTCATCGCCGACCTCTCCGAGCCCCGGTTCTCCGGGGTCGCCCCGCAGTACGACGCCCTCACCCCCGACACCGACCTGGTGACGGTGGGGATCGGCGGCAACGACTTCGGCTTCGTGGACGTCCTCACCACCTGCGCCAAGCGCAGCCTGGGGAACCCGCTGGGCAACCCCTGCGAGCGCTACTACGGCGACGAGCTGGACGAGAGGGTGGAGGGCCTGCGCGACGAGGTCTCCGGGGTGTACGGGGAGATCGCCGCCCGCAGCCCCGACGCGACCGTGCTCGCGGTCGGGTACCTCCAGATCCTCCCCGAACGCAACGGCTGCTGGCCGCGAGAGCCGATCGCCCGCGGCGACGTGGCCTACCTGGACGGAGTGCAGACGGCGCTCAACACGATGATCGCCGAGGAGGCCGCCGCCCACGGCGCGGTCTTCGTCGACGTTCTGGAGCGCGGCCACGACATCTGCGCCCCGGGCTCCGAGCGCTGGGTGGAGGGCATCGTCCCGGAGAACTCCGCGGCCCCGGTGCACCCCAACGCCGCGGGTATGGCCGCCGTCGCCGACCGCGTCTCCGATGCGCTCGGTGCTCCCGCCGCCTGACGAACGCCACCCCGGCGCCGTCCGCGACGGTGGGTGACGGAGCCGCGCCGGGGGAGGGCGGTTGCCCATGGCCTGACCTGGTTTCGCCACCCTGCGTCAAGGATGCTTTACCTTTTTTGGAGGCCGATTAGACTACGGAGAGTGACTTCTCGTGGTGTCTGTGTGACGAATGAAATGCGCGTCGTGACCGACCCATCCGCGTCGCAGGGACGCGGGCGCCACGGCGAACCGACATTCGGCATGTGGAGGACCAGTGCGAATACCGCGACACCACGAGCAAACGCAGGCCTGTCGTCCCGCGGACCCGGGGCGACGGGCCGCGCACTTCCGGCGGCCACGCACGGGGGCGCGTGCACTCTCCGTGGCCGCCCTCGCCGCCGCGCTGGTGTTCGGCGCCGCACCCGGACTCGCGCAGGCGGCCCCCGCCGCCACCCCGGCGGGCCAGGGCGAGCGCGTCCACCAGCTCTCCTCCGCCACCGCGGAGAGGGCGATCGATGCCGCCGAGTCCCAGAAGGGGACCCCCTACTCCTGGGGCGGCGACGGACCCGGCGGCTTCGACTGCTCCGGGCTCGTCCAGTGGTCGTTCAAGCAGGCCGGGGTGACCCTGCCCCGCATCGCCCAGGACCAGGTGGACCACGGCACCCGGGTGAGCTACTCCAACGCCAGGAGGGGCGACCTCCTCTACTGGACCGACAGCGGCGGCTACGCCTACCACGTCGCCATCTACCTCGGCAACGGCCGGATGATCGACGCCCCCCGGTCGGGCGACAGAGTCCGCGAGCGGGACGTCACCCGCTACAACCTCGCCGGAGCCGTGCGGCTGTGACGCCGCCCCCGCAGGCCGCGCGCCCGGCGCGGACGGCCGCGGGCGCACGCTCTCCCGGGGGGTGACCCCGGCGGCCCGCACCCCTGGACCCGGTGCCCTCAGTACCTCCGCCACCAGAGATTGACCGCGTAGTCCACCGCGGTCCCCGGATGCGCCGCGATGATCTCCGCGGCCAGGGCCGGAGGGAACTCGATCCCCACCACCGCCTCGAAGGCGCGGCGGTCGGTGAAGTCCCAGCGCATCGTCAGGGCCTCGCGCCCGAACCCGTGGGAGGACCAGAACCGTTCGACGGCGGCCGGGTCGTACGACGGCAGGGACCGCCGGAACCAGGCGCCGAACGTGGAGCGGGTCGCGTCGTTGTCGATCACGAACGCGACCCCGCCGCGTCGCATCACCCGGCCGAGTTCGGCCAGGCCGGGCTCGCAGCCGGGACCGAAGAAGTAGGCCCAGCGGGCGTGCGCGACCTCGACGACGGAGTCGGGGACGGGCAGCCGCTGGGCCACCCCGTTCAGCACCTCGACGTTCGCCAGCCCCGCCACCCGGGCCCGGGCCCGCGCCGCCAGCGCGGGGTGGGGTTCCACCCCGGTCACCCGGGCCGCACCCCGCGCGAACCGGGGCAGGTGGAAGCCGGTGCCGCAGCCGATGTCCAGTACCCGGGCGCCCGCCACCGGGCGGATGCGCTCCATCGCCGCCTCGATGACCCCGTCGGGGTCCACGGCGAGGTTCTCCAGCTCGTAGATGTCGGGATGGCGCCAGATGTTCGGGCTCGGGACGGCCTCTGCGGGGATCATGACCGAAGAGCCTACGCGCCGTGTCCCGCGGGGGCGGGCCGGCGGCACGCCACGTTCACACGGCGGCTACGCACGGGGCGGGCCGGAGCGCATACCCTGTCCACGTGAGCGCTATCCAGGTACCAGACGCGCCCGTCGTCCTCTCGACGGCGTCGGTCTACCCTGAGAAGACCCCGGCCGCCTTCGAGATCGCCGCGAAACTGGGGTACGACGGCATCGAGGTGCTCGTCTCCTCCGACCCCGCCAGCCAGGACATCGACCTGCTGCGGCGGCTCTCCGACTACCACCGGATCCCGGTCACCGCGGTCCATTCCCCGTGTCTCGTCCTCACCCAGCGGGTGTGGGGGCGCGAGCCCTGGGGCAAGCTCGTCCGGTCCAAGGAGATGGCCGAGGCCCTGGGCGCCAAGACCGTCGTGGTCCACCCCGCCTTCCGCTGGCAGCGCGACTACGCCCGCGAGTTCGAGGTCGGCGTCGCCCGCATGCAGGAGGAGACCGACGTCGTCTTCGCCGTCGAGAACATGTACCCGGTGCGCGTGCGCGACCGCGAGGTCGTGCCCTACGCCCCGAGCTGGAACCCCCTCGACCGCGACTACGCCGACGTCACCCTCGACATGTCGCACACCGCGATGTCGGGCTCCGACGCCATGGACATGGCCAAACGGCTGGGCGACCGGCTCTCCCACATCCACGTCGCCGACGGCTTCGGCGGGCAGAACCTCGACGAGCACCTCATCCCGGGCCGCGGCCGCCAGCCGGTCGCCGAGGTCCTGGAGTACCTGGCCGCGGGCGGGTTCGAGGGGCAGCTGGTGCTGGAGGTGAGCACCCGCAAGGCGCCCGACCGCCAGGCCCGGCTGCGGGAGCTGGCCGAGGCGCTGGCCTTCACCCGGCTGCACTTCGCCCGGCCCGCCGAGCCCGCGGGGGCGCCGCGGTCCCGCGACCGGCGCGAGCGGATCGCCCTGCTGCGCCGCCGCCCGCCCGCCCCGCCCCGGCTGTTCGAGGTGGACTCCTCGGGAACGGTCGAGGGCGGCGACGACGATTGACCCGGCGCCCGGTACCACTGGGTGAACGGTATCGCTGGGTGAGACGTGGTGTCCGCTCCGGTTCCCCGGGGCGGCTAGCGTTGGAGGGGACCGCAGAGAGGACCCTTTCATGATCGCGATCATCGGTGCCGGGAAGATGGGCGAGGCGCTGCTCGCCGGGATGCTGGCCAAGGGCCACACGCCGGAGGACGTCCTCGTCACCGAGCCGCGCGCGGAGCACGCCGCCGAACTGCGCGAGCGCTACGGGGTGGAGGTCGTGCCCGCCGCCGAGGCCGCCAAGCGCGCCGACACGCTGCTGCTCGCCCTCAAGCCGCAGGACATGGTCGCCCTGCTGGACGACATCACCCCGCACCTGAGCCCCGAGAGGCTCGTCATCTCCGTCGCCGCCGGGCTCACCACCGCCGTGCTGGAGAGCCACCTGCCCCCGGGCACCCCGGTGGTGCGGGCCATGCCCAACACCCCTGCCCTCATGGGGCAGGGGATGACCGCCGTCGCGGGCGGCGCCCACACCGCGCCCGAGCACCTGGAGCGCGCCGAGTCCCTGCTGGGCGCCGTCGGCGAGGTGATCCGGGTCGGCGAGCAGCACATGGACACCGTCACCGCGATCTCCGGCAGCGGGCCCGCCTACTTCTACTTCATCGCCGAGACGATGATCGAGGCCGGGGTCGCGATGGGCATGCCGCGGGCCACCGCCCAGAAACTGGTGGGGCAGACCATCGCCGGCGCGGCCGCCATGCTCAACGGTTCGGGGGAGCACCCGGTGGTGCTGCGCGAGGCGGTCACCTCGCCGGGCGGCACCACCGCGGCGGCGCTGCGCGAGTTGGAGCGGCACGGGGTGCGCGCCGCGTTCACGGACGCGATCGAGGCCGCACGGGACCGCAGCAGCGCGCTCTCGGGGAACTGACGCCGACGCCCCTCAGCGGTGCTGAGACGCGTCGGGGCGGTGACCGGTTCCTCACGAAGGTGGCCGAAAACGGTCGGACTGCACGAAGGGGCTGTCCGGGTACATAGGTAGTGTTCTGAGGGAGGGCGGGAACGCCCTCGACAGGCCCTGTCGTCACCCCAGGAGGCAGGGTCGCCTCCCCCGTTCACCCGACCCAGGGCCTTACCTCATGAGTCTTCCTCCTTCATCCCCGGATCCGTCCCAGCCGCCGGGCGGCCCTGTACCCCCGCCGGGGGGCCCGCCACCCGCGGGCGACCAGGGCATGCCGAGCGGCGGCAACCCCCCGTACGGCGGTACCCCCGCGGGTGGTGTTCCGGCCGGTCCGCCGAGCGGCGGCAACCCCCCGTACGGCGGTACCCCCGCGGGTGGTGTTCCGGCCGGTCCGCCGAGCGGCGGCAACCCCCCGTACGGCGGCACTCCCGCCGGCGGCATGTACTCCGGCGGCGCCCCGGGCGGTCCGACCGGTCCGGGCGCCCCCATGGGCCCCGGCGGCCCGTTCGGTCCCCCCGGTGGTCCCGGTGGTCCCGGTGGCCCGTTCGGTCCGCCCCCGCCGCCTCCCCGCCCCCGGCGCCTGGGCCTGTTCTCCTCGCCCACCGCACTGCACACCGCGGCCCTCAACGCCACCGGCGTGGGCGCGGGCTACTTCCGCATCAAGCAGTGGCCGTTCTTCGCCGCGGCCCTGATCATCACCCTCGGCCTGCTGGTCACCGCCGCCATCCTCGGCGCGGCCGACAACCTGCTGCTGTGGACCCCGATCTTCCTGGTCTGGTTCCTCGCCGCCGCGGTGCACGGGCTCTTCGCCGGCCGCGCCCATGACGAGCGCGTCCTCGCCCAGGGCGGCACCCCGCCCCGCAGCGCCGTGCCCTACCTGACGGCCGGCGGTCTGGCCGTCGCACTGGTCGTCTCCCTCACCGCCGTGTGGCAGCTCGGCGAGTGGCGGCTGCGTGTCGCCGACGCCTCCCACGCCCGCGGTGAATGCGGCGTCTCCGAGGCGGTCGCCGAGTACGAGTCCGTCGAGGACTTCTTCCAGCTCTCCTTCTCCTCCTCGCTGATGGACCGCGCCCGTGCCGGGATCGCCGCCTGCCGGCTGCTGGAGCAGGCACAGGGCGACGTCGCCGCCGAGGAGTACGAGCAGGCGCTGGACTCCTACGCGATCTACTTCGAGCACCCCGCCGCCCGCTGGCAGGACACCGACGGCGAGGTCGCCGACATCCACTTCTCGTACGCGACCGACCTGCTGGAGAACGCCGACGCCTCGCTCTCCGGCGAGGTCACCCCCGAGTACACCGACGACGTCCTGCGGGCCCACGAGATCTTCGCGATCATCCCGGTGGACTACGAGGGCACCGAGGCCGCGGGCCGGGTGCCCGAGGCGCTGGTCGGCCTGTACGAGACGGGCACCAACCGCCTGGGCTCGGAGTGGTGTGTGGGCCTGGACCAGATCGACATGCTGAAGGACCTGGACTGGAGCGCGGCCCCCGAGATCCCCGACCGGGTCGCGGAGCAGCGCCCGGAGGCCGCCCTGGAGTGCGGCTGGGAGTCCGTCGAGTCCCAGGAGTTCGACCAGGCCGACGCGATGGTCGAGATCCTGGAGACCGAGTACGCCGACTACGAGGCCGACGACGTCGAGACGATGGTCACCCACATCGGTGCCGGGCGCATCGAGCAGGAGATGGACCTGGTGACCGCCATCGGCGACACCGAGCTGGACGCCTCGCCCACGGGCGGCTCGGGCAATGACAAGTTCGTCTTCGAGATCGTCAACCACTCGCCGTACGAGCTGCGCTTCCTCTACGTCGGACCGGACAAGGTCCACGGCGAGGTCACCGCGGCCCCGTGCGACGACTGCGACACCTACGCGCCCGGCTCGCCGCCCTCCTACGACTCGTGCTTCGGCGAGGGCGAGACCCTCAAGGTCGAGCTCGAACCGGGCGAGTACCGCATCGTCATCGGGAACAGCGACTCGCTGTTCACCCGGCCCATGCACGGGACGGTGAACCTGGGCGGCGGAGACCTGTCCGAGAGCTGCTACTTCGTCACCACGGGCCAGTAACGCCCGACGGGCGGCCGGGCCGGTGCGGGTGCCCCGCACCGGCCCGCGTCGTCCCCGCACCCCGGGGTTCTGAGCACTGCCCGCCCTTGCGTACTGTGTGCTTCGGAACACGTACACCTGAAACGGGGGTCACCGACATGGGAGGGCGCACGTCCTGCTCGCTCCGGGTGGCATGGGACGACGGGCTGACGGCCTACGACTTCGGCCCGCAGCATCCGATGGCACCGATCCGGGTCGAGCTGACCATGGCGCTCGCCCGCGAACTGGGAGTCCTGAGCGCCCCCGGCGTCTCGCTCCTGGACGTGGAACCCGCCTCCGACGACCTCCTGGCCCTGGTGCACGACCGCTCCTACATCGAGGCGGTCAAGCGGGCCGGGCGGACCCTGGAACCGGACGACGCCCACATGCTCGGCACCGCCGACAACCCCGTCTTCAAGGACATGCACGACGCGGCGGCGCTCATCTCGGGCGCCTCCGTCGCCGCCGCCAGGGCGGTGTGGACCGGTGAGTCCGTGCACGCCGCCAACATCGCGGGCGGCCTGCACCACGCCATGCGCGGCAACGCCTGGGGCTTCTGCGTCTACAACGACCCGGCGCTGGCCATCGCCTGGCTGCTGGAGCAGGGCGCCAAGCGCATCGCCTACGTCGACATCGACGTCCACCACGGGGACGGCGTCCAGCGCGCCTTCTACAACGACCCCCGGGTGCTCACCATCAGCCTCCACGAGTCGCCGGTCACCCTGTTCCCGGGCACCGGCCAGGCCGGGGAGACCGGGGGCCCCGACGCCGAGGGGTACTCGGTCAACGTCGCCCTGCCCGCCGGCACCGGCGACAGCGGCTGGCACCGTGCCTTCGACGCGGTGGTCCCGCCGCTGCTGCACGAGTTCCAGCCGGAGATCCTGGTGACCCAGCAGGGCTGCGACACGCACGCCCTGGACCCGCTCGCCAATCTCACCCTCAGCCTGGACGGCCAACGGCGCGCCTACGCCGAGCTGCACAAGCTCGCCCAGCGCACCGCGGGCGGCCGCTGGGTGCTGTTCGGCGGCGGCGGGTACGGGCTGGTGCACGTGGTGCCCCGGGCCTGGACCCACCTGCTCGCCGAGGCGGCGGGCCGCCCGGTGGACCCCGACGGCGAGACCCCGCAGGGCTGGCGCGACTTCGTCCGGGAGCGCACCGGCGAGCTGGCCCCGCTGTACATGACCGACGGCCGCGACGTGGTGTTCTCCCCCTTCGAGGAGGGGTACGACCCCGGCAATCCGGTGGACCGTGCCATTCACGCGACCCGGACCGCGGTGTTCCCGAGCCACGGTATCGACCCGAGCCTCTGAGCCGGGACGTTCGGGCGTCTTCTCACGAAGACACCCTTTCGTTCCGGTCTCTTCCATTTTCTAACCTGATGTCCGTGACCTCGGTATCGTTTCCTGGTGAGCCATGTCGCCCGGTGAGTGCGTGGGTGAATTCCCGCGGACGGGGCGTGGCGCGCGTCCAGCGGGTAGGAAGAGGTTGAATACCGGGCGAACGTGAGCAGGCGCCGTGGTGGCCGAGCGGCGCGTCACGTGTTCGCCCCGACGAGGAAGGGGACCACCTGGTGACGCCGCCGACACGTGCTGAACTCATCTCCCATCTGGTGCGGACGGGAATCGCCGGACACGTCGACACCTCACGCCAGAACAATCTTCGGCACTACCGGCGCCTGGTCCAGAAGGACCCCTATCACCAGTTCGGCCTCAGCTTCTCCCACGACTGGACCTTCTCCGAGGTCCTGGCGCTGATGAGCAAGCGGTGCGGCGTCGTCGGCGACGAGGAGTACGTCTGGGGCATCGACACCATCGACCCCGACCTCACGGTCGACGCCCTGGAGGCCGTCGCCGACCGGCTGGCGCTGGCCGCGGAGCGCCGCGAACGGGTCATGTTCGCCACCGGGCACCCGAACAAGCTCCAGGGCACCTACCGGCTCTGGAAGGACGCCCTGGCCGCCCAGGGCTGCCCCGTCCTCACCGCCGCCGCCGGTTACACCTACGAGGTCACCACCGAACGCCCGCCCAACCGCCGCTTCGTGGTCTGGCAGGACGGCGTCGGCATCGTCACGGACGGGCACCTGGCCCGGCACAGCCACCATCCGTTCGCCATGCGGGCCATCCTCGGGGACCTCGCCGACCGCGGCGAGCCATGGCCGCAGTTGGTCATCGCGGATCACGGGTTCGCGGGTGCGGCCGGAGAGGCGGGAGTGCCCACACTGGGGTTCGCCGACTGCAACGACCCCGCCCTCTTTCTTGCGGAACACGAGGGGAAACTACTGGTCACGGTCCCTTTGGACGACGGTTATCTGACCGAGGACTACGCGCCGCTGCGCGATTACGTTCTCGCCCGGGCGGGTCTCTCCTGAGCCGTGTCGGCCATTTATACCCACTGTTAAACATCACCCGGGGCGCCTTCCGGGTATTGCTCGGAAGACACCACAAACGACCTTTCGCAGACGGGAACTCCGCTCTACTCTGAAAACGGACGTGTCAGTAGTGACAGCATGACACGCCGGCGTGGCGTTGGGACGGGGCACATACCGGGGTCGCCCCCGACCGGCACCGCGCCGGGCTGAACTGGAAGGCAATACTCACGTCCGGGAATGAGGGCGTCGGAAGATGAACGGGAGCAAGCCGCCTCTCGAAGAGGTCAGGTTCCTGACCGTGGCGGAGGTCGCCACGATCATGCGAGTGTCCAAGATGACCGTGTACCGCATGGTGCACTCGGGAGTTCTCCCCGCGATCCGCGTGGGGCGTTCCTATCGGGTCCCCGAGCGGGCCGTCCACGACTACCTCCGTGAGGCTTTCGTCGAGGCGGGATGATCGCGGAACGGCCGGGCCGGGGTGTTCGACCCCTCCCGGCCGCCGCCGGAACGCGCAGGGCGGGACACCCGGATCCCCACGGGTGATCCCGCTCTCGTGCCGGCCCTCCCACCAGGGACGGACGATCCTTGCACCGGGGCGGCGGAACGGGCCCCAGGGTGTCTACTACACTTTGTCGTTGTCGTAGTCCGCCCAGTTCACACCCCGTTCGCGAGGTCTCCTCGATGCCCAGTGCCAGAACCGGCGCGCGGTCCAGTCGCGCTGTGACGCGCCTTGCCGCGGCCGCGGCGGCCGCCGTACTCGCCCTGACCGGCTGCGCCGGGGGCAACGAGATCGAGACCGGCGGTGAGGACGACCGCTTCATCTCGGGCGACGGCAGCGCCACCGCCTTCCCCGCCGACGAGCGGGTCGACGCACCCGACTTCTCCGGCACCACCCTGGACGGCGACGAGATCGAGCTGGCCGACTACGCCGGCGGCATCGTCGTCCTCAACGTCTGGGCCAGCTGGTGCGGTCCCTGCCGCACCGAGCAGCCCGTCCTGGACGAGGTGCACGCCGAGTACACCGACCTGGGCGTGGACTTCCTCGGCGTCAACATCAAGGACGACGACACCGCCGCCCGCACCTACCTCGACACCAAGGGCGTCGAGTACCCGAGCCTGTACGACCAGCCCGGCGAGGTGCCCCAGGCGTTCCGCGGCACGGTCCCGCCGCGCGCCATCCCCAGCACCCTGGTCATCGACCCCGACGGGCGCATCGCCGCCCGCGTCATCGGGCCGACCACCTACGGCCAGCTCACCGGACTGCTGAACCCGATCGTCGTGGAGTACGACCTCGGCGATCCCGAGGAGCGTCCCCGGGTGGCCGAGCAGGAGGGGTCGCAGGAGTCCGGAGCCCCCGAAGAACCGGGCGAGGGCGCGAGCCCTGACGGGGACGACGTCTGATGGACCCCGTCGGCACCACCGTCCTCACCGGATCCCTCCTCATGGCCGTCCCGCTGGCGATCGCCGCGGGACTGGTCTCCTTCCTGTCCCCGTGCGTGCTCCCCCTGGTCCCCGGCTACCTGTCGTACGTCACCGGGATGAGCGCCGCCGACGTGCGCAGGCGCACCGCTGTCGGCGGCGGTACCGCCACCCTCGCCGAGGTCGACGACGAGCTGGCCGGGCGCCGCTGGACCATGGTCACCGGCAGCGCCCTGTTCATCGCCGGGTTCACCCTGGTCTTCGTGGCCGTGGGCGGCTTCATCGGCTGGCTCGGCGACCTGCTGGTGGACCACACCGACCCCATCACCCGGGTCCTTGGCGTGCTGACGGTCGTCCTGGGCCTGGCCTTCATGGGCGTCCTGCCCGGCTTCGCCCGCGAGTTCCGCTTCCACCGCCTGCCCAAGGCCGGGCTGGTGGGCGCGCCCCTGCTCGGGGTGCTGTTCGGCCTGGGCTGGACCCCGTGCATCGGCCCCACCCTGGCCGCCGTGCAGACACTCGCCTTCGTCGAGGGCGGTGCCGGGCGGGGCATGCTCCTCTCCCTGGCCTACTGCGCGGGCCTGGGACTGCCGTTCATCGCGGCCTCGCTCCTGTACCGCCGCGCACTCGGCGCCTTCGGGCGGCTCAAGCGCCACACCCGCACGGTCACCGTGATCGGCGGTGCCATGCTCGTCCTGGTCGGCCTGGCGATGGTGACCGGTCTGTGGACCCAGTGGACCATCGTCATGCAGGGCTGGGCCGCCGACTACCAGACGGTGATCTGATGAGTACGACCACGACCGAGACGACCACGGGCACCGCGGAGGGGACCGCGTCCGGCCCCAAGGGACTCGGCGTCCTGGGCTGGCTGCGCTGGGCCTGGCGCATCCTCACCTCGATGCGCACCGCGCTGATCCTGCTGTTCCTGCTGGCGGTCGGGGCCATCCCCGGGTCGATCCTGCCGCAGAACGTCGTGAGCGTCGACGAGGTCGACAACTACTTCCGGGAGAACCCGGACCTGGCCCCCTGGCTGGACCGTTTCCACCTCTTCGACGTCTTCTCCTCGCCCTGGTACGCGGCGATCTACCTGCTGCTGTTCGTGTCCCTGGCGGGCTGCGTCATCCCGCGCGCCCTGGTGCACGCCCGGGCGGTCCGGGCCCGGCCGGTGCCCACCCCGCGCAACCTGGACCGGATGCCCTACGCCGCGAGGTTCACCACCGACGCCGACCCCGAGGCCGTGCTGGAGCAGGCGAAGCGCGTGCTCAAGGGGTACCGGGTGGACCGCCACGGCGACTCCGTCTCGGCCGAGACCGGCTACCTGCGCGAGGCCGGGAACGTCCTGTTCCACCTGGCCCTGCTCGGCCTGCTGGTGGCGCTGGCCGCCGGATCGTTCTTCGGCTACCGCGGCAACATGCTCATCGTCGAGGGCGACGGGTTCGCCAACACGCTGCCCTCCTACGACGCGATCTACCCGGGCCACTGGACCGACATGGACTCGATAGCCCCCTTCACGGTCCACCTCGACGACTTCGAGGCGGGCTTCATCGAGGAGGGGGACCTGCGCGGGCAGGCCGAGTCCTACGTCGCCGACCTCACCTACACCGAGGAGCCGGGCGGCCCCGAACGGACGCACCGGCTGGAGGTCAACCACCCGCTCAGCGTCTCGGGCGTGCAGGTCTACCTGCTCGGCCACGGGTACGCGCCGGAGTTCGTCGTGCGCAACGGCGACGGCGACGTGGTGTTCGACCAGGCCGTGCCGTTCCTGTACCGGGACACCATGAGCTTCGTGTCCGACGGCGTGGTCAAGGTCCCCGACACCGGGGACGAGGACGCCGACCAGCTGGGCTTCGTCGGTGTCTTCCTGCCGACCGCGGCCGAGACCCCCGACGGCGAGCTGACCTCCGGATTCCCCGGCGCCACGAACCCGCGGGTGACCCTGGAGGGGTACACCGGCGACCTGGGCATGATCGACCCGCAGTCGGTGTACCAGCTGCGCACCGAGGGCATGGAGCCCCTCGGCGAATCCCCGGTGCTGGGGATCGGCGACGTCTGGGAGCTGCCCGACGGCGCCGGGTCCATCGAGTTCACCGGATACAAGGAGTACATCAGCCTCCAGGCCAACCGGGACGGTGCCCGGCTGCCCGCGCTCATCACCGCGGCCACCGCCGTCGGCGGCCTGCTGCTGACCCTGTTCGTCCGCCCGCGCCGGGTGTGGGTGCGCGCCGCCCGCGGCGAGGACGGCCGGACCCGCGTGGAGCTGGCCGGACTCGGCAAGACCGAGGTCGCGGGCGACAACGCCGAGTTCCACGAGATCACCACCGAGCTTGCCGCACGACTCCGGAACGAGTCGGACGACAACCCCCAGAACCCTTCCGACACGAGGAGTGACCGGTGACGTACACTCTCGCCGCGCCGGTGAACGAGACCATGGCGTCGGCCAGCGACACGCTGGTCATCGCCATGATCGTGACCTACGCCGCGGCCCTGTTCCTGTTCGCGATCGAGGCCGCCTACGGGCAGCGGACCAAGCTGAAGGCGGGACGGCTGATGCCCGTCGGCGCCGGTGCGGCCGGAGGCGCCGACGACGGCATCGAGGTCAACGTCCGCACCACCGAGGGCGAGGCCAGGGCCTCCCAGAGCGTGCTGGGCAAGATCGCCCTGGGCGTGACCACCGTGGGCTTCCTGATGGGCCTGGCCCAGATCATCACGCGGGGCGCGGCGGCCGGCCGCTGGCCCTGGGGCAACATGTTCGAGTTCGTGGTGGCGATGTGCCTGGTCGCGGTGGGCGTGCTGCTGTACGCCTCGTTCCGCTACCAGGCCCGCTTCCTGGGCGCGTTCGTGCTGGTCCCGGTGCTGGTCCTGCTGGGCATCGGCGTCAGGTGGCTGTACGTCGACCCGGGGCCGCTGATCCCGGCGCTGCACTCCTACTGGGTGCCGATCCACGTCACCGCGGCCATCCTGGCGGGCGGCGCGTTCATGGTCTCCGGCGTCACCGGCATCACCTACCTGGTCTCGCACCGCTCCGAGGTCAAGCGGGCCGCGGGCGAGGAGGTCGTCGGCATCGCCGGCCGCCTGCCCAGCCCCGAGCTGCTGGACCGCATCTCGCACCGGCTCATCCTGTTCGCGTTCCCGCTGTGGACCTTCGGCATCATCGCCGGGTCCATCTGGGCGGACGAGGCCTGGGGCCGCTTCTGGGGCTGGGACCCCAAGGAGGTCTGGTCGTTCATCTCCTGGGTCGTCTACGCCGCCTACCTGCACGCGCGGGCGACCGGCGGGTGGCGCGGGCCCAAGGCGACGTGGATCAACGTGCTGGGCTTCGCGACGATCCTGTTCAACTTCTTCGCGGTCAACTACATGTTCAGCGGCCTGCACTCCTACGCCTGAGCGGGGGCGGGCCCCGTCGAGTCGCGTTCGACCAGACGGGTGCCCAGGACGAGGTCCTGGGGCGTCGCGTCCCGCAGCAGCAGGTCGACGGCGGCCCGGCCGGCCGCCTCCACCGGCATCGCGACGGTGGTCAGGGCGGGCCGGGTGTGCCGGGCGGTCAGGGTGTCGTCGACCCCGACGACGCTCAACCGCCCCGGGACGGGGACGCCCCGGTCCCGCGCCGCGGCCAGCAGGCCCAGCGCCATCAGGTCGTTGTGGGCCAGGGCCGCGGTCGCCCCGGCCCCGGCCACGGCGTCGAACGCGGCGGCCCCACCCGCCTCCGTCGGCGGTTGCGGGCCGACCCGGTGCACGCGCACGCCGTGCTCCCCGGCGGCGGTCTCGGCCGCCCGCGCCGCCCGCCGCCCCGTCCACGAGGCCGCGGGCCCGGACACCAGGGCGAGGTCGCGGTGCCCCAGGTCGGCCAGCCGGGCGACGGCCCGCCCGACCCCTTCGCCGACGTCCATGAGCACACACGACAGCCCGGATATCCGGCGGTTGACGACCACTATGGGGACCTCGGCGGCCAGTTCGCGGATGCGCCGGTCGGCCATCCGGGGTGCGGCCAGGATCAGCCCGTCCACCTGGCCCGCCAGCGACCGGACCGCCTCCTCCTCGACCTCGGTCCGTTCGTCGGTGTCGGCGATGAAGACGTGGTGGTCCCTGGCCCGCGCCTGTTCCTGCGCCGCCTTCAGCAGCGGCGGGAAGAACGGGTTGGCGATGTCGGCGACGACCACGCCGAGGTTCCCGGTCCGGCGGGTCGACAGTGCCCGGGCGACCCGGTTGGGGCGGTAGCCCAGCTCGTCGGCGGCGGCCAGCACCCGGGCCCGGGTCCGCGCGTTGACCAGGTGCGCAGCCGAGAAGGCCCGGGAGACGGTGGACACGTGGACCCCGCTGGCCCGGGCCACGTCCTTGAGCGTCACGGCCATGGTGTCACCCTTTTCGCGAGAGCCCGGAGCACAGGGAGAGCAAACGGTTGCTCCTACCGGGTTCGAGTTTTCCCATCTTTCCACGGGTGAGGGGCTTGCTTCTTTCCGGGGGTTCGAGGATTTTGTTGCAAACGCTTGCAGTCTCATCCCCCAGGAGCACACCATGCGAAGACGGCTCACCCCCGCTCTGGCCCTCGCCTTGGCCGCGGCGCTGGCCGCGCCCGCGCCGGCGGCCGCCGACGACCTCGGGAGGAGGGTGCTGCCCGAGGGCGACGGCTGGGCCTGGGCGGGCGGCGGCACCACCGGCGGCGCGGACGCCACGGACGAGAACGTGTTCCGGGTGTCGACCGCGGCCGGGTTCCGGGAGGCCATCGCCGGGGACGAACCCAAGATCGTCTACGTGGACGGCCTCATCGACGCCAACACCGCCGCCGACGGCTCTCCCCTGAGCTGCGACGACTACGCCGTCGACGGCTACACACGGGAGGCGTACCTGGCCGCCTACGACCCGGAGGTCTGGGGGTGGGAGGACCCCTCCGGACCACTGGAGGAGGCCCGGGCGGCCTCGCAGGACGTGCAGGCCGAGCACATCCGCTACCGGGTCGGCTCCAACACGACGATCGTCGGGGTCGGCGACGGCACCGAACTCACCGGGATGAACCTGCTGGTCCACAACGTGGAGAACGTCATCCTGCGCAACCTGACCTTCTCCGACGCCCACGACTGCTTCCCCGGCTGGGATCCCGGTGACGGGGGGAGCGGCAACTGGAACTCCGAGTACGACCAGATCGAGGTGTCCGGTTCCCGGAACGTGTGGATCGACCACAACACCTTCGACGACGGCGACCGCCCGGGTGCCGAGCAACCCGAGTACTTCGGGCGCAGGTACGAGGTGCACGACGGCCTGCTGGACATCGTGCGGGCCTCGGACCTGGTGACGGTGTCGTGGAACCACTTCGAGGGCCGGGACAAGGCCCTGCTGCTGGGCAACAGCGACGGCCGCACCACCGACCGCGGCCACCTGCGCGTGACCTGGCACCACAACCACTTCGACGGGCTCGGCCAGCGCGCCCCGCGGGTGCGGTACGGCCAGGTCCACGTCTACAACAACCTCTACACCGTCAGCGGTGACCTGTACCAGTACAGCCTGGGCGCGGGGTTCGAATCGCAGCTGTACGTGGAGAACAACCTGTTCGACCTGCGTGACGGGCACACCACCGACGCGCTCCTGTACAACTGGGGCGGTACGGACATGGTCGGCACGGGGAACGGGGTCATGACGGACGGCCGGGGGCGCGTCACCGGCGTCGACCTCGTCGCCGAGCACAACGCGGCCCACCCGGATGACCCGCTGGGCACCGAGCTCACCTGGGTGCCGCAGTACGACACCGGGGTCCAGCCCGTGCACGCCCTGCGCGGCCTGGAACGGAAGACGGGCGCCGGGCTGCTGTGACGCGGAACGGCGCAGGGGGCCGCTCCGGGATGCGGAGCGGCCCCCTGCACCGCAGGGACCCGTACGGGTCCTGATGTCGGGCGGTCTACTCGTCGGGGTCGATCCGGCGGTCGAGGCCGCGCAGGAACTCGGGGTCGTCGTCCGGGCCGAGCGGGTGCGGACTGTCGGAGGGCTTGGCGAAGTCCGACGGGTCGAGGTCGTCGATCGAGGCGGCGGCCTGAGCCGGGGAGGCCGCGGCGCCCCATACGGCGGTGGACTTGCGGGGCCGTCCCAGGAACAGCCACAGGATCGAGCCCACGGGCATGAACAGCGCGATGACGACCAGCCAGAGGATCTTCGGAAGGTTCCGGGCATCCTGGGCCGGGGTGGTCAGCGCGTCGAAGAACGCGTACACCCAGAGAACGACCGACACGAGCGTGATCAGGCCACCAAGCCACACCATGATTCCAGCCTATCTCTCGCTGTCCACTCCCCATGGTCGGGCCGACTCCCACGGCCGTGACGCCGCCGCGCCGTGCGCGGCGAGGGGACCGCGGACTCCGGGGCGGCGGCCCGGGTTGCGGAGGTGCGACTCCCTTCACCAGAGGTCCGTGCGGACCCCGGAAAGCCTCTCGGGGATGCGTCCCCTGGGGTCAGGAACTGCTCTCGCTCGGCTCGCCGAGCAGAAGGGCGCGGACCTCGGACTCCCGGAACCGACGGTGGCCGCCCGGGGTTCTGATGCTGCTGATCCGCCCGGAGGCGGCCCAACGGGTGACGGTCTTGGGATCAACCCGGAAGAGTGAGGCCACTTCCCCGGGGGTCAACAGGCGTTCGCTTGCTCGTTCCACCTTCACATTCCCCCAATCATGCCCGCCTGGACTCTGGGGGCGGCGGGCGTTTGATCCCCTAGTGTGCATGAGTTGGTCCGTTTCCTCCCTAGTTTTCGGAGAAATTGCGGTGTTGGGGGGAGGAGTACGGGATATGTGACCGGAACGTGATGTTCGGACCCTGCTGTCGGGATTGGAAACATCCCATGACTATCTGAATTCAGGCCAGAGGGCCGATCATCCGCGATGAGGGACACAGGCCGACCCGGTGCGCGCTCCCGGCCGCTCACCCTTAACCTGGAGGTGAGAGCACATGAGCGCGCCGACATCGGCCTCGTCGAGAGGTCGACCCCCCGGAAACCGCGACAGCGGACCGGTCGTCTCGTGCGTTGATGGGCGTAGCGACCAATCTAGTCCAGGTAATCGTCTGTTGTGAGGCTTTTCGATGCGTAGCTGGCTGCCCTATACCGCCGCCCGCGTAGGACTGTTCCTGGCGGCCTTCGGAGTGGTGTACCTGTTCGGCGCCCGCTCGTGGATGGCCCTCATCCTCGCCTGGCTGATCAGCGGCCTGGCCTCCTACGTGCTGCTGTCCTCCCTGCGCGACCGGATGTCGGCCACCGTGGTCGACCGGATCGAGCAGCGGCGCGGCTCCCTGGTGAGCGACCGCATCGACGGCGGCGCCGCCCGCGAGGACCACCTCCAGGAGTCCGCCGAGGACACCCCGGACACCCCGGCCCCGGAGAGGGCCGAGGAGGCCCCGGTCGCCCCCAAGGAGCCCTAGGGTTCCCGGGCCGACGGCTCGGGAGCGGTCTCGGGCCGGTCCAGCCCGCGCAGCGACCGCGCGTCCAGACACTCGGCGTTCTCGAACGGATCACGGGGGGTCTCATCGCTCAGGCCCGCACCTTGGACGACCAAGGTTTCTTGGCCAAGACTCTTTGGCCAATGAATTCCGGGCGATCGGCGCCGCCGTCCTCCATGGTGGAACCGGCGAGAAGGAGGACGACGGTCCGCCGCACCGTGACCGTTCCGAGGGACGAGGACCTGTGGGCGGCCCCCGTCGGCGGCCTCCCCGGGGGAACCGTCGGAGGGCCGGGGTACGTGGACTTCTCAGAAATCCGGGCGGAGGTACCGGAGGCCGTCGCCGACCTCACCGGCACCTCGCCCGAGGACTTCCGCACCACCTGGCGCTACCGGCTCCCCGGCCCGACCGCGGTGTGGGGCCGGACGTCAGCGGAGGGGGAACATGCCCAGGCGGGCGTGGTACTCGTCGGCCAGGCGCTCGGTGTCACTGCCGACGTAGAGGCCGTCGGAGGTGGCGTGCAGGGCCTCCACCCCGTGGCCGCGGGAGCGGCCCGGGTTCCAGGGCAGGGCGCGCCCGGTGCGCGGATGCACGGCGGCGATGCCCTCGCGGGCGACCGAGCCCGGTCCCGGGTTGAGCGCGCCCCCCTCGTTGTCCATCCAGCGCTGGTGGCCGCCCGCGTACACCGCGGCCCCGGTCACCTCGACCGAGTACAGCGAGTCGCCGCCGGTCTTGTTGACCCATGTGGGTTCGGCGTCGGGCGTGTCGGTGTTCTCGAACCGCACCACCGCCTTGCACAGCCCCGGCTTGACCTGCGGGCCGCCCGCCGTCACCAGCGCGAAGTACGAGCCGTCCGGTGCGTAGTCCATCTGCCGCATGTAGGTGTGCATCGCCGAGTAGTCGCACTGCGGCTCGAACGCGTCGGTGGACCACCGCGTCGGCTTCCCGGTCGCGGTGTCCAGCACGGCGATCTGGTACCGGTCCTGCCCGTTCACCTTGGTGAACGTGCCGTTGATCGCCAGCCGCCGCCCGTCCGGGCTCAGCGCCAGCTCCTGCACCCGCAGTGTGCCGCGGCGCTGCTCGGAGATGTGCGGGGCGAACCCGGTGTCCAGCGCCCCGGTGGTCGCGTTCAGTCGGGCGATGCCCGGCCGCGGCGTCCCGCCGATCCCGGGGAAGGAACCGCCGACGTACAGCCGGTTCCCGTCGGAGGCCAGCCGGTAGGCGGACCCGCCGTCCAGGGTCGCCGTGAACGCCGCGACCCGCGATCCGTCGTGGAGCCGCATCCGGGCCAGCCCGCGGGCCGGGGTGCCGTTGACCGTCCGGAACTCCCCGCCGATGACGACCGTGCCGTCGGGGCCGGGGACCACGGAGGTGATCTCCCGGTCGACCCAGGGTGCGAAGCCGCGGAGGATCCGCCCGGTGCCGTGCTCGAAGGCGAAGATGTTGCGCAGATGGTGGACGCGCCTGCCGTCGGCGTCGGCGACCCGGTCGAACTCCCCGACGACGACGACGGTGTTCCCCACCCGCACGATGTCCTTGACCGCTCCGTCCAGGACGTGCGGCGTCCAGAGGACCGGCTGTTCGCCCACCACGGACCGGTGCGCGGTATCGCCCGCGGCCACCGGGGTCGCGGCCCCGATCGGGACCAACAGGGCCATGCCCAGCACCAGGGCGGTGAGCTTCGGTTTCACGGGTGTTCTCCTCGGTCGGGCGCAGGGTAAAGGGGCACGACCAATTCTTGCAAAGAGTCGCACCTAAATCACATACAGTAACCAAATCCATGTGGTCGGGTGGCCGCCCCGCGGCGCGGTGGTGTCCGCGCGGCCGTAGGCTGGTGGGCATGGCCCGCGCTGAACTCG
Organism: Nocardiopsis sp. CC223A; assembly: GCF_030766825.1. GTDB lineage: Bacteria > Actinomycetota > Actinomycetes > Streptosporangiales > Streptosporangiaceae > Nocardiopsis. Next base: position 40,297 of record NZ_JASFDV010000016.1, on the reverse strand, counting down.
ACAAGAAGCCCCAGGACGTCGCGGCGATGTTCGACGGCATCGCCGACCGTTACGACCTCGTCAACGACGTCATCTCCCTCGGTCAGGACCGCGCCTGGCGCCGGGCGACCGTCAACGCCGTCGACGCCCACAGCGGAGAGCTGGTCCTGGACCTGGCCGCGGGCACCGGCACCTCCTCGGAGTCCTTCATCCGCAAGGGCGCACGGGTGATCGCCTGCGACTTCTCCCTGGGCATGCTGTCCACGGGAGTCCGCCGCCGCGGCGGCGCGTCCAGGGGCGGGGTCACCTTCGTCGCGGGCGACGCGCTGCACCTGCCCTTCGCCGACGAGACCTTCGACGCGGTGACCATCTCGTTCGGCCTGCGCAACGTCAATGACGTGGACCGGGCCCTGCGCGAACTGCTGCGGGTCACCAAGGTCGGCGGCCGCGTGGTGATCTGCGAGTTCAGTCACATTCCGGTGGAATTCATCGACCGCCTGTACTCGACCTACCTGATGGGCGCGCTGCCCAAGATCGCGGGCGCGGTGTCGGGCAAGAGCGAGTCCTACGACTACCTCTCGGAGTCGATCATGGCCTGGCCCGCCCAGGCCGAGCTGGCCCGACACCTCCAGGACGCGGGCTGGTCCCGGGTCGCCTGGCGGAACCTGTCGTGCGGGATCGTCGCCCTTCACCGCGGCTTCCGCGAGCAGTAAAGCCGACATCAGGCCCATTTGGTTGCCTACTTCTTAAATAGCTTCAAAGCTCGCAAAACCCGGGGAACCCTGTGTTCGCCGGGTTTTTGTTGTGCCTCATGTGCCTCATGTGGCGGCGGAAAGGGCGGTGAGCTGTGTATTTGTCAGTCTGTGGCGTCTTTCGTGGCTCTCGTGTGCCTATGGGGCGATTGAGAATGTTTCGCTCCGTATACCCCCCGGGGCTCGCAACCGCGCCGCCGGAGGGCTAGACTGCCGAAAAGAAGCTTGTGAAGTGCTTCACAAGGTCACGAGGGATGCGACACATGGCCCTATGTCCGACATGACATAAGTCCCCAACCGTACAAAGCACGTGGTCACGGCCCCCGCACACAGAGCCACCGGCGGGACCGCGGCCCGGATGCCCCATAACGCCGAGAGAACACGACCAGGACAGCCCCCCGTGAGCGGGTCGAAACCCCGCACTGGCCCGCCACGGTGCACCCGCGCGAGCAGTCGAGGACACACCCGTGAGCGAGACAGCCACATCCTCTCCCGACCTCAGAGGCCGAGGCCGGGACCGCGTCGAGTACGACGCCGACGTCATCGTCGTCGGCGCCGGACCGTCCGGCTCCACCACCGCCTACTACCTGGCCCAGGCCGGGCTCGACGTCCTCCTGTTGGAGAAGACCGCCTTCCCCCGGGAGAAGGTCTGCGGCGACGGCCTCACCCCCCGTGCGGTCAAGCAGCTCACCGCCATGGGCGTCACCTTCGAGGACGAGGGCTGGGTCAAGAACCACGGCCTGCGCATCGTCGGCGCCGGTGTCCGCCTCGAACTCCCCTGGCCCGACCTGGCCGCCTACCCGGGTTTCGGACTGGTGCGCACCCGCTTCGACTTCGACCGGATCCTGGTCGACCGTGCCGTCACCGCCGGCGCCAAACTCCTGGAGCGCACCACCGTCACCGGCCCCCTCATGGACGAGCGCAGCAACCGCATCGTCGGGGTCCGGGCCAAGAACGCCGACCGCGAACCCGTCACCTTCCGGGCGCCGCTGGTCGTGGCCGCGGACGGCAACTCCTCCCGGCTGTCCGTCGCCATGGGCATCCGCAAGCGCGACGACCGCCCCATGGGCGTGGCCGTGCGCACCTACTTCACCAGCCCCCGCCACGACGACGACTACCTGGAGTCCTGGCTGGAGCTGTGGGACAAGAGCGGCGAGAAGGACGTGCTGCTCCCCGGCTACGGCTGGATCTTCGGCGTCGGCGACGGCACCAGCAACGTCGGCCTGGGCATCCTCAACTCCACGGCCTCCTTCCAGGACGTCGACTACCGCAGGCTGCTGCGGCGCTGGACCGACTCCATGCCGCCGGAGTGGGGCTTCACCGAGGAGAACCAGACCACCCCGATCCGCGGCGCCGCGCTGCCGATGGGCTTCAACCGGGTCCCGCACTACTCGCGCGGCCTCATGCTCGTCGGCGACGCGGGCGGCATGGTCAACCCCTTCAACGGCGAGGGCATCGCCTACGCCATGGAGGCCGGGGCCATCGCCGCCGACGTGATCGTGCAGGCGCACGGCCGCTCCACCCAGCAGACCCGCGAGCGCGCCCTGCTGCGCTACCCGCAGGTCCTCGCCGACACCTACGGCGGCTACTACACGCTGGGTCGCTACTTCGTGAAGATGATCGGCCAGCCCGAGTTCATGAAGTACGCCACCAAGTACGGCCTGCGCCAGCGCACCCTCATGAAGTTCGCGCTCAAGATGCTCGCCAACCTCACCGAACCCTCGCAGGGCGACGCCATGGACCGGGTCATCAACGGCCTGTCCAGGATCGCACCCGCGGCATAAGCGGCCCCGCCCCTCCGGGCGGCCCCGCAGCCGCCACCGGGGACGACGGGACGGATCAGAGAAGAGCCCGCACAAGTGAAAGCAATCACAAGCGCGACGCCCCGCGGCCGCGCCGATCAGCCGGAAGGAGGGTGACCGGTGGAGCTCTACGCACCGATTTTCGTGCTCGGCGGGATCGGCGCCGCGTTCGTCGTGGTGTCCATGGTCGCCGGGGCGCTGCTGGGACCCAAGCGCTACAACCGCGCCAAGATGCAGGCCTACGAGTGCGGCATCGAGCCCACTCCGCAGCCCGCGGGCGGCGGCCGTTTCACCGTCAAGTACTACCTGACGGCGATGATGTTCATCGTCTTCGACATCGAGATCATCTTCCTCATCCCCTGGGCCGTGCACTTCGACGCCCTCGGCTGGTTCGGACTGATCGCGATCGTCCTCTTCCTGGTGAACGTGTCCATCGCCTACGCCTACGAGTGGCGCCGCGGGGGCCTGGAATGGGACTGACCCCGCGACCCCCCGCACCCCGCGCCCGCACCCCGCAGCCCCGCCCGGAGGAGGTCCGCAGCTGATGGGACTCGAAGAGAAACTGCCCAGCGGCATCATGCTGACCACCGTCGAACAGGTCGTCGGACTCGCCCGCAAGAGTTCGATGTGGCCCGCGACGTTCGGTCTGGCCTGCTGCGCCATCGAGATGATGGCCGTCGGCGGCCCCCACTACGACCTCGCCCGGTTCGGCATGGAGAAGTTCGGCGCCACCCCGCGCCAGGCCGACCTCATGGTCGTCGCCGGGCGGGTGAGCCAGAAGATGGCCCCGGTCCTGCGTCAGATCTACGACCAGATGCCCGAGCCCAAGTGGGTCATCGCGATGGGCGTGTGCGCCTCCAGCGGCGGCATGTTCAACAACTACGCGATCGTCCAGGGCGTGGACCACATCGTCCCGGTCGACATCTACCTGCCGGGCTGCCCGCCCCGCCCCGAGATGTTCCTGGACGCGGTGCTCAAGCTGCACGACAAGGTGCAGAACACCAAGCTCGGCGCGCACCGCGAGCAGGAGATCACCGAGACCGAGGAGCGCATGCTCCGCCGGTCGCTTCCCCTGGTGAGCAAGGACTGACATGAGCACCGACAACGAGCGCGAACGCGACGAAGAGGCCGCGCGCCTCCCCGACCGGCTGGGCCGGGAGCGTCTGGCCGCGCCGATCAAGCGCACCGGCATGTTCGGCACGACCACCACCGGGGACACCTCCGGGTTTGGGCGGCTACAGGTGCGGGGGAGCGCTCCCGTCTCCTCGCAGCGGCCCTTCACCGACCCGGACGACCCGCGCACCGCCGACTTCGACCGGGTGGCCGACGACCTGGAGGCCGCCCTGGGCGACGCCGCCGGGGCGGTGGAGCGGGTGGAGGTCGCCCGCGGCGAGATCACCTTCCACGTCCGCCGCGAGGCCCTGCCGGACGTGGCCCGCATCCTGCGCGGCGACCCGGCGCTGCGCTACGAGCTGTGTCTGGGGGTGATCGGCGTGCACTTCCCGGAGCAGGAGGGGCGGGAGCTGCACGCGGTCTACCCGTTCCGCTCGATCACGCACAACAGCGAGATCCGGGTGGCCACCACCTGCCCGGACACCGACCGGCACATCCCGTCGATCGTGTCGGTCTACCCGACCAACGACTGGCACGAGCGCGAGGTCTGGGACTTCTTCGGGATCGTCTTCGACGGCCACCCGGCGCTCACCCGCATCCAGATGCCCGACGACTGGCACGGCCACCCGCAGCGCAAGGACTACCCGCTGGGCGGCATCCCCGTCGAGTACCGGGGCGCCACCGTGCCCCCGCCCGACCAGCGGAGGTCGTACACGTGAGCCCGCCCGTCGCCGACCACCGCCCGCCCGTCGCCCGCCACCGCCCTCAAAGGGCGACCTGCGGTCGGCGTATCTCCCACGTAAGGGCGACCTGCGGTCGGCGTATCTCCCACGTAAGGGCGACCTGCGGTCGACCGGCTTTTGCACAGAACCACCTTCGGAAGGGAGGCACGGCATGACCGTCACCGAGGACTACATCGACGCCTCCGGCGGCGACTGGGACGACGTCATCGAGAAGGCGCAGGCCACCAGCGCCGAGCGCCTCGTCGTCAACATGGGGCCCCAGCACCCGTCCACGCACGGCGTGCTCCGCCTCATCCTCACCCTGGACGGCGAGACCTGTACCGAGGCCCGGGTCGCGATCGGCTACCTGCACACGGGCATCGAGAAGAACATGGAGTTCCGGACGTGGACGCAGGGCACCACGTTCGTCACCCGCATGGACTACCTGACGCCGCTCTTCAACGAGACGGTGTACTGCCTGGCGGTCGAGAAGCTGCTGGGCGTCGAGGACCGGATCCCGGACCGGGCCAACGTCATCCGCGTGATGATGATGGAGCTCAACCGGATGGCCTCGCACTTCGTGGCGATGGCGACGTTCGGCATGGAGCTGGGCGCCACCACCGTCATGACCAACGGGTTCCGTGAGCGCGAGATGATCCTGGACATCTTCGAGCTCGTCACCGGACTGCGGATGAACCACGCCTATATCCGCCCCGGCGGGGTCGCCCAGGACCTGCCGCCCGGCGCGGTCGGCAAGGTCCGGGAACTGCTGGAGGAGATGCCCAAGCGCATCGGGACCATGCGCAAGCTCCTCGACGAGAACCCGGTCTACCTGGCCCGCACCCAGGACGTCGCCTACCTCAACCTGCCCGGCTGCATGGCCCTGGGCGTCACCGGTCCGCTGCTGCGGGCCTCGGGGCTGGCCTACGACCTGCGCAAGGCCAAGCCGTACTGCGGTTACCAGGACTACGAGTTCGACGTCCCCGTCTCCGACGGCGGCGACGTCTACGCCCGCTACCGGGTGCGCATCGCCGAGATGGAGGAGAGCCTCAAGATCATCGAGCAGTGCCTGGACAAGCTGGCGCCGGGCCCGGTGATGATCGAGGACGCCAAGATCGGCTGGCCCGCCAAGCTGGCCCTGGGGCCGGACGGCATGGGCAACTCGCCCGACCACATCGCGCACATCATGAGCAGCTCCATGGAAGCGCTCATCCACCACTTCAAACTGGTCACCGAGGGCTTCCGGGTCCCGGCGGGCCAGGTCTACACGGCCGTCGAGAGCGCCAAGGGCGAACTCGGGTGCTACGCGGTCAGCGACGGGGGCACCCGTCCCTACCGCGTGCACTTCCGCGACCCCTCCTTCACCCACCTCCAGTCCGTCGCCGCCATGTGCGAGGGCGGCACGGTGGCGGACGTGATCGCGGCCGTGGCCAGTATCGACCCGGTGATGGGAGGCGTGGACCGGTGAGCGGACACGACCACAGCCACGACCACAGCCACGACCACGGCGCGCCCGCGATCCCGGAGGGGACCGACACGTTCCCCGCCGAGGTCGTCGCGCGCCTGGAGCAGGACGCCAAGGAGCTCATCGGCCGCTACCCCAAACCGCGGTCGGCGCTCCTCCCGCTGCTGCACCTGGTGCAGTCGGAGGAGGGCCACGTCAGCCGGGCGGGGATGCGCTTCTGCGCCGACCAGCTCGGTATCACCCTCGCAGAGGTGAACGCGGTCGCCACGTTCTACACCATGTACCGCCGCCGCCCCGGCGGCGACTACCAGGTGGGGGTGTGCACCAACACCCTGTGCGCCGTGATGGGCGGGGACGAGATCTTCGCCGCCCTCAAGGAGCACCTGGGCGTGGGCAACAACGAGACCACCGAGGACGGCAAGGTCACGCTGGAGCACGTCGAGTGCAACGCCGCCTGCGACTTCGCGCCGGTCGTGATGGTCAACTGGGAGTTCTTCGACAACCAGACCCCCGACTCGGCCAAGCGGCTCGTGGACGACCTGCGGCTGGGCAACGACGTGGCGCCCACCCGCGGCCCGGCGGGCCTGTGCACCTGGAAGCAGGCCTCCCGGGTGCTGGCCGGGTTCGACGACGGCCGCGCCGGCGAGGGCGTGCAGGCGGCCGGCCCCTCGCTGGCCGGGCTGAAGCTCGCCCGCGAGCGCGGCTGGTCCGCCCCCGATCCCGCGCACCTTCCCGCCCAGGGTGAGGAGGAGGGCAAGTGACCACCCTGACCCCGATCCTGTCCCACAACTGGGACCGCCCCGACTCCTTCACCCTGGAGGGCTACCGGGCCGACGGCGGCTACCGGGCCCTGCGCAAGGCGCTGGCCATGGAACCCGAGGCCATCGTCGACCTGGTCAAGCAGTCCGGGCTGCGCGGGCGCGGCGGCGCCGGGTTCCCCACCGGCATGAAGTGGGGATTCCTCCCGGCCGACAACCCCAACCCGCGCTACCTCGTCGTCAACGCCGACGAGTCCGAGCCCGGGACCTGCAAGGACATCCCGCTCATGCTCGCCAACCCGCACTCCCTCGTGGAGGGCGTGGCGATCGCCTCTTACGCGATCAAGTCGAGCCAGGCGTTCATCTACGTGCGCGGTGAGGTCGTCCACGTCATCCGCCGCCTGCGCAGGGCCGTCGCCGACGCCTACGCCGCCGGGCTGCTGGGCAAGGACATCCTCGGCACCGGCTTCGACCTCGACGTGGTCGTCCACGCCGGGGCCGGCGCCTATATCTGCGGCGAGGAGACCGCCCTGCTGGACTCCCTGGAGGGCTACCGGGGCCAGCCCCGGCTCAAACCGCCGTTCCCCGCGGTCGCCGGGCTCTACGCCTCGCCGACCGTGGTGAACAACGTCGAGTCCATCGCCAGCGTCCCCAGCATCGTCCTGGGCGGCGCCGAGTGGTTCACCTCGATGGGCACCGAGAAGTCCGCCGGGTTCGGGTTCTTCTCCCTGTCCGGCCACGTCACCCGGCCCGGACAGTACGAGGCCCCGCTCGGCATCACCCTGCGCGAACTGCTCGGCATGGCGGGCGGGATCCGCGAGGGCCACCGCCTCAAGTTCTGGACGCCCGGGGGCTCCTCCACCCCGATCTTCACCGAGGAGCACCTGGACACCCCGCTCGACTTCGAGTCGGTGGGCGCCGCCGGGTCCATGCTCGGCACCCGCGCACTCCAGATCTTCGACGAGACCACCTGTGTGGTCCGCGCCGTCGGCCGCTGGATCTCCTTCTACGCCCACGAGTCCTGCGGCAAGTGCACGCCCTGCCGCGAGGGCAACTACTGGATGGTCCAGGTGCTGGACCGCCTGGAGCGCGGCGAGGGCTCCGAGGCCGACCTCGACAAGCTCCTGGACATCTGCGACAACCTGCTCGGCCGGTCGTTCTGCGCCCTGGGCGACGGTGCGACCAGCCCGGTCACGTCGTCGATCAAGCACTTCCGCCAGGAGTACATCGACCACGTCGAGCAGGGCGGCTGCCCCTTCGACCACACCAGGTCCACCCTGTGGGCGGACCGCCCGACCACGACGGGAGGGAACCCGTGACCGTCACCTCCAACACCCCGGGCGGAGCGGCCCCCGCACCCCCGCCCGAGGACCTGATCACCGTCACCATCGACGGTTTCCGCATCCAGGTGCCCAAGGGCACGCTGCTCATCCGCGCCGCCGAGCTGCTCGGGATCCAGATCCCGCGCTTCTGCGACCACCCGCTCCTGGACCCGGTCGGGGCCTGCCGCCAGTGCCTGGTGGAGATCCCCGACATGGGCAACGGGCGCGGCATGCCCAAGCCGCAGGCGTCCTGCACCATCACCGTGATGGAGGGGATGGTGGTCAACACCCACCTCACCTCCCCGGTGGCGGAGAAGGCCCAGCGCGGCATCATGGAGTTCCTGCTCATCAACCACCCGCTGGACTGCCCGGTCTGCGACAAGGGCGGCGAGTGCCCCCTCCAGAACCAGGCCATGTCCACCGGCCAGGGCGAGAGCCGGTTCATCGACGTCAAACGGACCTTCCCCAAGCCGATCCCGCTCTCCAGCCAGGTGCTGCTCGACCGCGAGCGCTGCATCCAGTGCGCCCGCTGCACCCGGTTCGCGGCCCAGATCGCCGGGGACCCGCTCATCGAGCTGATGGAGCGCGGCGCGAAGGAACAGGTCGGCATCGCCGGCGACGAGCCGTTCAACTCCTACTTCTCCGGCAACACCGTGCAGATCTGCCCGGTGGGCGCGCTCACCGGGTCGGCCTACCGGTTCCGGTCCCGCCCCTTCGACCTGGTCTCCACCCCCAGTGTCTGCGAACACTGCGCCGGCGGCTGCGCCCAGCGCACCGACCACCGGCGCGGCAAGGTCACCCGCCGCCTGGCCGGCGACGACCCGCAGGTGAACGAGGAGTGGAACTGCGACAAGGGCCGGTGGGCGTTCGCCTACGCCACCCAGGGCGACCGGCTCACCCGCCCGCTGGTGCGCGACGAGGACTCCCACGCCCTGGAGTTCTCCTCCTGGCCGGAGGCCGTCTCCATCGCGGGACAGCGCCTGGCCGCCGCCCGCGGCCGGGTCGGTGTCCTGACCGGCGGTCGCCTCACCTACGAGGACGCCTACGCCTACGCCAAGTTCGCGCGGATCGCCCTGGGCACCAACGACGTGGACATGCGGGCCCGCGCCCACTCGCAGGAGGAGGCCGACTTCCTGGCGGCCCGCGTCGCCGGGACCCCGATCGGGGTGGACTTCACCGGGCTGGAGAAGGCCCCGGCCGTGCTCCTGGCCGGGTTCGAGCCCGAGGACGAGTCGCCCTCCACGTTCCTGCGGCTGCGCAAGGCCCACCGCAAGCGCGGGCTGAAGCTGTACTCCGTCGCCGCGCACGCCAGCCTCGGCCTCACCAAGGCGGGCGGCACCCTCATCGGCACCGTGCCCGGCGACGAGGCCCGTGTCCTCAACGGTCTGGAGGACGCCGCCCCCGAGGCGGTCGAGGCCCTGGGCGCGGACGGCGCGGTCATCGTCGCCGGGGAGCGGCTGGCCGCCGTCCCCGGTGCGCTCACCGCCGCCGCGGCACTGGCCGACCGCACCGGCGCCCGCCTGGTGTGGATCCCGCGCCGGGCCGGGGAACGCGGCGCCGTCGACGCGGGGGCCCTGCCCGGGCTGCTGCCCGGCGGCCGTCCCGTCTCCGACGCCTCGGCCCGCGCCGAGGTCGCCCGCGCCTGGAACGTCGGCACGCTGCCTCCGGAGCCGGGCCGCGACACCGCGGCCATCATCGAGGCCGCCGCCCGCGGTGACCTCGACGCCCTGGTCATCGCCGGGGTCGAGCTCGACGACCTGCCCGACCCCGAGGCCGCCCGCGTGGCCCTGGCCCGGGTGCCGTTCATCGTCAGCCTCGAACTGCGGTCCAGCGAGATCACCGACCGCGCCGACGTGGTGTTCCCCGTCGCCGCCGTCGCCGAGAAGTCCGGCACCTTCGTCAACTGGGAGGGCCGCCACCGGCCCTTCGGTGACGCGCTCAAGGTCCCCGGGGCCCTCTCCGACCTGCGGGTCCTGGCCGCCCTCGCGGACGAGATGGACGTCCACCTGGGCCTGCCCGACGCCGCCACCGCCTACCGGGAGCTGCTGGAACTGGGCCTGTGGGCGGGGGAGCGGGCCGCCGCCCCCGTCGTCCGCCCGGTCCCCGTCCCCGAGCCCCGCCCCGGCGAGGCCCTGCTGTCCACCTGGCGCCAGCTCCTGGGCACCGGGCGGATGGAGGACGGCGAGCCGTTCCTGGCCGGGACGGCCCGGCCGGCCCGCGCCTACCTGTCCCAGGCCACGGCCGACGAGGTCGGGGTGCCCGACGGCGGATCGCTCCGCGTCACCGGCACCCGGGGCTCGGTCACCGTGCCCGTGGTCGTCACCGACATCGCCGACCGGGTCGTCTGGCTCCCGGCCAACGCCCAGGGCTGCGACATCCGTCGCGACCTGGGCAGCGGCGCGGGCGAGACGGTCCTGCTGTCGGCGCCGAGCACCGCCGGGAGGCACCAGTGACCCCCGTCGCCACCAGCGTGGCGCACCTGGCGTCGGAGGAGACGCTCAGCGCCTTCGGCAACGACCCGTGGTGGATCACCACCATCAAGGCGCTCGCCATCTTCGTCTTCCTGATGGTGTGCGTCCTGATGATGATCATGGCCGACCGCAAGGTCATGGGCCGCATGCAGCAGCGGCACGGACCCAACCGGATGGGCCCCTTCGGCCTGCTCCAGTCCCTGTTCGACGGGATCAAGCTCTCCCTCAAGGAGGACCTGATCCCCGAGGGGGTCGACCGGTTCGTCTACATCGCCGCTCCGGTGATCGCCGCGGTCCCCGCGTTCATCGCCTTCTCGGTCATCCCGATCGGGCCCGAGGTGAACCTGTTCGGGGTCACCACCCCGCTCCAGCTCACCGACCTGCCCATCGCCGCCCTGGTCGTCCTGGCCACCGCGGCGCTCGGGGTGTACGGGTTCGTGCTCGGCGGGTGGGCGTCCCAGTCGCCCTACGCCCTGCTCGGCGGCCTGCGCGCGTCCGCCCAGGTGATCAGCTACGAGATCGCGATGGGCCTGTCGTTCGTCGCCGTCTTCATCATGTCGGGCACGCTCACCACGTCCGGGATCGTCGAGGCCCAGCGCGGGCTGTGGTTCGCGGTGCTGCTGCTGCCGTCGTTCCTCGTCTACCTGGTCACCATGGTCGGCGAGACCAACCGGCTCCCGTTCGACCTGGCCGAGGGCGAGGGCGAGATCGTCGGCGGCTTCATGACCGAGTACGGGTCCATGAAGTTCACGATGTTCTTCCTCGCCGAGTACGTGAACATGTGCACGGTCGCCGCCGTGTCCGTCACGCTCTTCCTCGGCGGCTGGTACGCACCCTTCGGGATCGGCACCGCCTTCCCCGGGGCCAACGAGGGCTGGTGGCCCGCCCTGTGGTGGCTGCTCAAGTTCGTCGGCGTCATGTTCCTGTTCATCTGGGCGCGCGGCAGCCTGCCCCGGGTCCGGTACGACCAGCTCATGCAGTTCGGCTGGAAGGTCCTCATCCCCGTCCAGCTGGTGTGGATCACCGCCGTCGCGGTCGTGCGGATGCTCGTCCTGGACGGCGCCTCCCCGGTCGTCATCGGCTCGGTCGTCGCCGCGTTCACCGCCGCCACCCTCATCGCGTTCTACGCCTGGATCCGATCGGCGCGCCGCGAACGCGCCGCGGAGGCGGTCCAGCGCGCAGAGAACACCCGCCGCGCACACGAGGACTCCGCCTTCGGCGGGTTCCCGGTGCCACCGAGCACCGCACCGCACTACGGCAGCAGTGTGCTCGCCGAACCGCCGCGGACGGCCCCGGCCGCCGCGGGCCGCAGCGTCAAGCAGAAGGGGGAGGTCACCGGTGCTTGATTGGCTCAATCCCGTCAAGGGTTTCGGCGTCACCTTCCACACCATGTTCAAGAAGGTGCCGACCGTCGAGTACCCGGAGGTCAAGCGCCCCACGGCGCCGCGCTTCCACGGACGGCACCAGCTGAACAGGTGGGCGGACGGGCTGGAGAAGTGCATCGGGTGCGAACTGTGCGCCTGGGCCTGCCCCGCCGACGCCATCTACGTCGAAGCCGGTGACAACACCGACGACGACCGCTACTCGCCCGGAGAACGCTACGGGCGGGTCTACCAGATCAACTACCTGCGCTGCATCCTGTGCGGGCTGTGCGTGGAGGCGTGCCCGACACGCGCCCTCACCATGACCAACGAGTACGAGCTCGCCGACGACAACAGGCAGAGCCTGATCTGGACCAAGGAGCAGCTGCTCGCCCCCCTCAAGGAGGGCATGGAGGCGCCGCCGCACCCCATGCGCCTGGGCGACAGCGACCTCGACTACTACGCCACCGGCCGCGGCCGGCACGGCTCCCAGGACGGGCTCCACGAGGACACGGAGGCGGCCCGATGACCCCCGCCGCCCTCGCCGCCGCCTCCCTCGGACGGCCGTACGAGGCCCACCTCGCCGCCCCCATCGGCGGCGGGGAGGCCTCGGCCTTCTGGATCCTGGGCACCGTGGTCCTGCTCGGCGCCCTGGGCGTGGTGTTCTCCCGCAAGGCCGTCCACTCGGCCATGTCCATGGCGCTGACCATGGTGGGCCTGGCGATCTTCTACGGGATCAACGCCGCGCCCTTCCTCATGGTCGTGCAGATCGTCGTCTACACCGGCGCGGTCCTCATGCTGTTCCTGTTCGTGCTGATGCTCATCGGCGTCAGCTCCGCGGACTCCCTCAAGGAGACCCTGAGCGGGCAGCGGCTGCTCACCGCGGTCGTCGCCCTGTGCTTCGTCGGCGCCCTGGCCGCCGGCGTCACCCGCATCTCCGTGGGCGACCCGGTCGGCCTGGCCGCCGGGACCGCCGCCGCGGGCGGCAGCATCCCCTGGATCGCCGGGGAACTGCTGCTGCGCTACGTGGTCGCCTTCGAGGCCACCGCCGCGCTGCTGGTCACCGCGGTCCTGGGCGCCCTGGTGCTGGCCCACACCGCCCGCACCAAGAAGCGGCGCACCCAGCGGGAGATCTCCGAGGACCGCATCCGCGGCGACCACCCGACCCCGCTGCCCGGGCCCGGCACCTACGCCCGGCACAACGCGATCGACATGCCCGCGCTGCTGCCGGACGGCCAGGTCGCCCGGCTCTCGCTCAACCCGGTGCTCACCGCCCGCGACCCCGAGTACCAGTCGCGGGTGCCCGACGACATCCGGGCGGGGCGCCCGCCGCTCCCCGGCGGGGCGTCGGACTCGGCCCACTCCAAGGAGGGCGAGCCCACCGCGGGCGTCGAGGCCCACCCGCACGAGGCGGGCGTCGGCGACCGGACCCCGGAGAACGGCGACGGCCAGGAGGTGGAGCCCACATGGACCCGATGAACTACATCGTCCTCGCGGCGCTGCTGTTCACCATCGGCGCGGTCGGCGTCCTCGTCCGGCGCAACGCGATCATCGTCTTCATGTGCGTCGAGCTGATGCTCAACGCCTGCAACCTGGCGTTCGTCGCGTTCGCCCGCATGCACGGGGACATCGAGGGGCAGGTCATCGCCTTCTTCGTGATGGTCGTCGCCGCCGCCGAGGTGGTCGTCGGTCTCGCGATCATCATGCAGATCTTCCGAACCCGCAGGTCCGCGTCGCTCGATGACGCCAACCTGCTCAAGCACTAGAAGGCGACGTGGCAGTGCAACAACACACTCTCCTCGCCGCCGACACCGGGACGGCGGTGGCCGCGGACGGCGCGGTGCTGTCGAACGCCTGGCTGCTCATCGCCCTGCCGCTGGTCGGCGCGGCGGTCCTGCTGCTGGGCGGCAAGCGGACCGACTCCTGGGGCCACCTGCTCGCCACGGCGCTGCCGGTGGGCTCGTTCGTGTGGGCGGCCCTCGTCCTGTTCGACCTCCTGGGCCGGGCGCCGGACGCGCGCAGCGTGTCGGTGCCGGTCTACGAGTGGTTCTCGGTCGGCACCTTCAAGGTGGGGGCGGACCTGCTGGTCGACCCCCTGTCCATCAGCTTCGTCCTGCTGATCACGTTCGTCGGATCGCTGATCCACGTCTACTCGATCGGCTACATGTCCCACGACCCGGGGCGGCGGCGCTTCTTCGCCTACCTCAACCTGTTCGTGGCGTCCATGCTGGTGCTGGTCCTGGCCGACAACTTCGCGCTGCTGTTCCTGGGCTGGGAGGGCGTGGGCCTGGCGTCCTACCTCCTCATCGGGTTCTGGCAGTACAAGCCGTCGGCGGCCACCGCGGCCAAGAAGGCGTTCATCATCAACCGGGTGGGCGACATGGGCCTGCTCGCGGCGATCATGATCATGTTCACCGCCCTGGGGGCCGTGAGCTTCAGCGACGTGTTCGCCGCCGTCCCCGGCGCCGGGGACGGGGTGCTGGTCGCCATCGGCCTGTGCCTGCTGCTCGGCGCCTGCGGCAAGTCCGCGCAGCTGCCCCTCCAGGCCTGGCTGCTGGACGCCATGGAGGGCCCGACTCCGGTGTCGGCGCTCATCCACGCGGCGACCATGGTCACCGCGGGCGTCTACCTCATCGTCCGCGCCGGGCCGGTCTTCGAGGCCGCGCCCGCCGCACAGACCACCGTCGCGGTGGTCGGGGCCGCCACCATGCTCGCCGGCGGGATCATCGCCTCCGCCAAGGACGACATCAAGAAGTCCCTGGCCGGTTCGACGATGAGCCAGATCGGCATGATGGTGCTGGCCGCCGGGCTCGGCCCGGTCGGGTACGTGGCCGCCATCGCCCACCTGATCACGCACGGCTTCTTCAAGGCCGGGCTGTTCCTGGGCGCCGGCTCGGTCATGCACGCCATGAACGACGGCGTCGACATGCGCCGCTACGGCGGCCTGGCCCGGGTCATGCCGATCACCTTCGCCACCTTCGGACTCGGCTACCTCGCCATCATCGGGGTCCCGCTGCTGTCCGGCTGGTGGACCAAGGAGAGCATCATCACCGAGGCGTTCGGCACCGGCGGCACCCAGGGCATGGTCCTGGGGTCGGCGGTCATCCTCGGCGCCGGGCTCACCGCCTTCTACATGTCCCGCATGTTCTTCCTGACCTTCCTGGGCGAGAAGCGCTGGGACGAGGACGTGCACCCGCACGAGTCGCCGGTGAGCATGACCGCCCCCATGGTGGTGCTGGCCATCGGCTCGGTGTTCCTGGGCGGGTTCCTGGTGTTCGGCGACCGGTTCGCGAACTTCCTGGCGCCCACCATCGGCGCCCACCCGCACCACTTCGACCTGGCGCACGCCTTCACCTCGCCCTACGGGCTGGCGGCGCTGGGCGTGCTGGTGCTCGGAGTGGCGGCGGCCTGGGCCGTGTACCTGCGCCGCCCGGTCGCGCGCACCGCGCCGAAGGGGAACCCCGTCACCGTCGCCGCGAGCCGCGAGCTGTACGGCAACGAGATCAACGAGGGGCTGTTCATGCGCCCGGGCCAGGTCCTCACCAAGGCGCTCGCCGACATCGAGGACAAGGTCATCGACGGGTTCGTCAACGGGCTCGGCGCGGGCGTGCGCGACTCCTCCCGCGGGCTCGGGCGCGCACAGACCGGCTTCGCCCGGTCGTACGCGCTCACCATGCTCTTCGGCGCCGTGATCGTCGCCGCGACGCTGGTTGTGAGGTTGTAGACAATGATCCCCTGGCTCACCATCGCGATCGCGTTGCCCGCGATCGGCGCCGTGCTCCTCTGGGCACTGCCGCGCACCGGATCGGGCGGCGGGACGGCGGCCGCGTCGGCGACCGCCGCCGCGGCCGAGGGAGGCGGCGGCACCGCCACGGCGGTCCGCGCCCCCGCGGCCGCCACCACCGGGGCGGCCTCCGCCGAGAACGCCAAGCGCATCACGCTCGGCTTCTCCCTGGCCACCCTGGCCGTCCTGGTCGCCATGACCCTGCGCTTCGACCTGTCGAACGCGGGCTCCCTCCAGTTCGTCGAGGAGTACCCGTGGATCCCCCGCTTCGGGGTCCACTTCGCCGTCGGGGTGGACGGCATCGCCCTCACCCTGATCCTCATGTCGGCGATCCTCGTCCCGCTGGTGGTCCTGGCCGCCTGGAGGGAGCACGACGACCGGGAGGACGGCGGGCGCGGCTACTTCGCGCTCATCCTGGCCCTGGAGGCCATGATGATCGGGGTCTTCGCGGCCACCGACGTCTTCCTCTTCTACGTGTTCTTCGAGGCCATGCTCATCCCGGTCTACTTCATGATCGGGCGCTACGGACGCGGTGACGGGCGCGCCCGGGCCGCCGTCAAGTTCCTGCTGTACAGCCTCGCCGGCGGCCTCATCATGCTGGTCGCCGTCATCGGGGTGTTCGTCCACGGCGGCACCTTCCTCTGGACCGACCTGGTCGGGGAGAACGGGGCGCTGGCCGCCCTCGACCCGTCCACCGCCCGCTGGCTGTTCCTCGGCTTCTTCATCGCCTTCGCGATCAAGGCGCCGATGTGGCCCGTGCACACCTGGCTGCCGCAGGCCGCCGGGGCCTCCCGCCCCGGCACCGCCGTGCTGCTGGTGGGCGTGCTCGACAAGGTCGGCACCTACGGCATGCTGCGGTACTGCATGGAGCTGTTCCCCGCGGCCGTGTCCTGGTTCGTGTGGCCCGTGGTGGCGCTGAGCCTGGTGAGCATCGTCTACGGGGCGATCCTGGCCATCGGCCAGACCGACATGATGCGCCTGGTCGCCTACACGTCGATCTCCCACTTCGGGTTCATCACCCTGGGCATCTTCGCGCTGACCGCGCAGGCCCAGACCGGGGCCGCGCTGTACATGGTCAACCACGGGTTCGCCACCGGGGCCCTGTTCCTGGTCGTGGGCCTGCTCGTGGCCCGCCGCGGGTCCTCGCTCATCCAGGACTTCGGCGGCGTGCAGAACGTGGCGCCCAAGCTCGCCGGGGTCTTCCTGGTGACCGGCCTGGCCGGGCTCGCCCTGCCCGGGCTGGCGCCGTTCGTCAGCGAGTTCCTGGTGTTCGTCGGCGTGTACGCGTTCAACCCCGTGCCCGCCCTGATCGCGGTGATCGGTGTCGTGCTCGCCGCGCTCTACATCCTGTGGATGTACCAGCGCACCATGACCGGGCCCACCGCCGACGGCGTGTCCGGGGTCAAGGACCTGTCCGCGCGCGAGGCGTGGGCCGTCGGTCCGCTGCTCGCGCTCATCATCGCGTTCGGGCTGTACCCGCAGCCGCTGCTCGACGCGATCGAACCGGCCGCGGAACGCACCGTGGTGGCCACGGTCGACTCCGCCGAGGAAGGAGGCGCGGAGTGATCCCCCAGGACCTCCCCGTCATCACCCAGGAGACACCGGTCCTCGACTGGTGGCTGCTGGCGCCGCTGCTCACCCTGTTCGGCGCCGCGATGGTGGCCGTGCTGTTCGAGGCGTTCGTGCCCGCCGCGCGCCGCCGCCCGCTCCAGATCGGCCTGGCCGCGCTCGCGCTGCTCGCGACGTTCGTGCTCCTCGTGCTCCAGGTCGGGTCGCTGCCCGACGGGCAGGCCGGGGTGACCGTCGGCGTCGGCTCGCTGGTCGTCGACCGGACCGTGCTGTTCTTCCAGGGCACCATCACGGTGCTGGCGCTGGTGAGCCTGCTGCTCATCGCCGAGCGCCGCGACGGCCGGGACGCGTTCGCCGCCCAGGCCGCCGCGGTCCCCGGCAGCGAGGAGGAGCGGGCACACATCCTGGCCGGGTCGCAGCACACCGAGATCTACCCGCTGGTGCTGTTCGCGGTGCTGGGGATGCTGATGTTCCCCGCCTCGAACGACTTCCTCACCATGTTCATCGCCCTGGAGGTGATGAGCCTCCCGCTGTACCTGATGTGCGGGCTCGCCCGCCGGCGCCGCCTGTTCTCCCAGGAGGCCGCGGTCAAGTACTTCCTGCTCGGGGCGTTCTCCTCGGCGTTCTTCCTGTTCGGCGCGGCCATGGTGTACGGCTACGCCGGATCGGTGAACTTCGGCGAGGTGCGCGCCGCGGTGGAGGACGGCGGGGCGGCGATCTTCGCCGACGGCAACGGCGAGCCGCTGCTGCTCATGGGGATCGGGCTGGTCGCCGTCGGCCTGCTGTTCAAGGTCGGCGCGGTGCCGTTCCACAACTGGAAGCCGGACGTGTATCAGGGGGCGCCCACCCCGGTCACCGCGCTGATGGCGTCCTGCACCCTGGTCGCCGCGTTCGGCGCCCTGCTGCGGGTGTTCTTCGTCCCCTTCGGCGGCCGGATCGGCGACTGGGAGCCGATGCTGTGGATCATCGCGGTGCTCACCATGGTGGTCGCCGCGGTCATCGCCGTGTCCCAGCGGGACGTGAAGCGGCTGCTGGCCTACTCCTCGGTGGTGCACGCCGGGTTCATCCTCACCGCCGTGGTCGCCGGGACCACCGACGGCCTGGCCGGGGCGATGTTCTACCTGGCCGCCTACGGGTTCACCACCCTGGGCGCGTTCGCCGTGGTCACCCTGGTGCGCACCGCCGACGGCGGGCAGGAGCAGGGCGACCTGGACCGGTGGGCGGGGCTGGGCCGCCGCCACCCGCTGCTGGCGGGGGCACTGTCCCTGTTCCTGCTGGCCTTCGCGGGCATCCCGCTCACCAGCGGGTTCATCGGCAAGTTCGCGGTGTTCGAGGCCGCCGTCGCCGCCGGGGCCGCCCCGCTGGTGATCGTCGGCGTGCTCAGCAGCGCCGTCACCGCGTACTTCTACGTCCGGATCATCGTTGTGATGTTCTTCCGGGATCCGGAGGCCGACGGGCCCACCGTCGTGCGGGCCGGTGCCGCCACCGGCGGGGTCATCGCCATCGGCGTGGCCGCCACCCTGCTGCTCGGCCTCTACCCCGGGCCGGTGCTGGACAACCTGCTGCCCTCCCCGGAGAGCGGCCAGGACCCGGTCTCGGTGATGGTGGACCAGGCCTCCACCGAGGCCGGAGGGCCCTAGATGTAATGACCTGACAGGTTAGGTACACGGGAAGCGGGAGGACCGCCAACACCGGGTTGACTCTCGCCAGGCGTCTTGCGAGAGATCGCCTGGGAACCGCTCCCATCACTCGGCGCAAGCGCCGAACCGAACGAGAACATCCACGGAACACGCCCTGGACAGGGCGCGGCCCGGGCCGGATGAACTGCGGTTCCATTCCGGTCCGGGCCGTACCCGGGTGTGGCTTTGGATGATCATTCCGGGTCGGATACCGTGGCAAGTCGGATCATGTTCATGTGCTGAGCACGCGGCGACCCCGAACGGTCGCCGCCGTGCCCGTTCAACAGGTGGAGCTTTACGGTGAGCGGTGCTGTCCCGAGCGGGTTTCTCGCTCTGCCGAGAGTCGACACGGCCCTCGCCCGGGAGGTCCAGGACGGTCTTGAGAAGGTCGAGGACCTCCTGAGGGAGTCGGTGCGGTCGAGCGACCCGATGCTGACCGAGGCCGCCTCCCACCTGCTGGAGGCCGGGGGCAAGCGGTTCCGGGCGATGCTGGTGCTGCTGGCCGCGCACTTCGGCGACCCGGACATGCCCGACCTCGTCCCGGCGGCGGCCGTGGTCGAGCTGACCCACGTGGCGACCCTGTACCACGACGACGTCATGGACGAGGCGGAGCTGCGCCGCGGCAAGCCCAGCGCCAACCAGCGCTGGGGCAACTCCATCGCCATCCTCACCGGCGACTACGTGTTCGCCAAGGCGTCGGAGATCCTCGCCGACCTGGGCACCGAGGCCGTCCGGTTGCAGGCCCGGACGTTCGGCCGGCTGGTCCAGGGACAGATCCTGGAGACCTCCGGCCCGCCCGAGGGCGTCGACCCCCTGGACCACTACCTGCGGGTCATCGGGGACAAGACGGCCTCCCTCATCGCCTCCTCCGCCGAGTTCGGCGGCATGTTCGGCAAGGTCGACCCGGTGACCACCGGCACGCTCACCCGCGCCTGCGACGCGCTGGGGATGGCCTTCCAGCTCGCCGACGACCTCATCGACGTGGCCGCCGAGACCCGCGAGTCCGGCAAGGTCCCCGGCACGGACCTGCGCGAGGGCGTGCTGACCCTGCCGATGTTCTACGCGCTGCGCTCCACCGACCCGGCCGACGACCGGCTCAAGTCGCTGCTGGGCCGCCCGCTGGGCGACGCCGAGGCCGAGGAGGCCCTGGGCCTGCTGCGCGCCCACCCGGCGATGGCCGAGGCGGAGGGGACCCTGCGCGGCTGGTCCGACAGGGCCCGCGCCGAGTTGGCCACCCTGTCCCAGGGCCCGGCGCGCGACGCCTTCGAGGCCCTGTGCGACTACGTGGTGGAGCGCTCCGGCTGATCCGCCGCCCGCCCGGACACCGGCGCCGCCGCCCCTCGCGGGGCGGCGCCACCGCCTTTTCCGGGACGGTGTCCCACCGAGTGGTGTGACTTCGTTCGACTCCAGAGCCCCGGAGGCGACGACGCGCTGGTCGGCGATGCGTTCTTGTCCGGACAACCGTTGTTCTCACACCACTCCACGGGACATGACCTTTTCCGGGCGCCGGACCGGTCCCGGTGCGGACCCCGGACGCGCCGACGGCGCCGCGGGTGCGGCGCCGTCGGGCTGCGGGAGAAACAGTGTTCGGGAAAGAGCGGTGGGGCGCCCCCGGGCGCGGCGGGGGCGCCCCGGTTCTCGGGCGGGTGCGCGCCGGGGAACGCCTAGCTCACCGCGGGCAGGGCCTCGGAGCCGGGCAGCGGGTTCAGGAAGGTCGGGTGCGACACCGTGCCCTCGGGGGCGGGCGGGGCCTCGGCGGTGCCGCCGTCGATGCTGACCAGGTCGCTGGTGTCCAGTTCCCCCAGCAGGGCGGAGCCGCGGCTCAGCCCCGCCACCAGGTCCTCGGCGGTGGTCATGTCGGGACCCTCGGCGAGGGAGGGCAGCGACGAGGTGTCGGCGACCTGCGGCAGGGACTCGTCCACGTCGGACACCCCGGTGCCGACCCGCGGCACCTCGGTGTCGGCGAGCGGGCCGTCCAGGGCGACCGTTTCGGCCGAGCCCAGGTCGGCGGCCCCGGCCGACAGGGCGTCGGTCAGGTCCGTCAGCCCCGGGGCCTGCCGACCGGCGGGCACCTGCGCGACGGCGGGCGTCTCCACGACGGTCGGCCCCTGCGGGGTGCTCTGCCGCTCGCGGCTCTGGGGAACGGCGGTGATGCCCTCGTCCAGGTTGCGGTTGCCGACCGCGCCCAGGATCTCCTCCTCACCCAGGCTCACGTAGTTGTCGTCGGTGACCGGGTTGGACTCCACCACGTCCTGCACGGCCTTGGGCGTCTCCACCCCGAACGCCCCGGCGAAGTCCCACATGTTCGGGACCTGCGGCGTCTCGGCGCTCTGCGGCACGGTCCCGGTGGCGCCCGGCAGGCTCGGGGCCACGTTCAGGGCCTCGCTGATCCCGAGGGTGTTCTCCCGGGTCAGCGCGGTGGGGTCGGACAGGTCCACGGCCTCGGTGACGGTCGCGGTGTCGGGCAGCCGGGAGGCGTCGAGGTTCTGCGCCAGGTCGCCGGGCCGGGGCAGGTCGGAGACCGTGGGCACACCCATCTCGTCGCGGAACCCGTGCACCGCGACCACCGTGTTCGGGAGCACCTCCGAGGCGGTCTCCTCCACGGTCCCGCCCGCGCTCTGGGCGGTGGTCCCGAACTCGGCACCCGCACCGGTGGCCCGCTCCTGGACGGCCGCGCCCAGGTCGTGCCCGGCGGTGTCGTGCGGGTTCCCGTCCAGGCCGGTCGCGTCCTGGGTGGCGGCGACGGCGTCGGCCAGCGCCGCGCTCGGGTTGGCGACGGCGCCGACCGGGGTGGCGATCTCCGACTCGCCGGCGGGCACCATCGCGGCCAGGTCGGGTGCGGGCTCGTCGGCGTTGCGGGAGGTCTCCTGGAGTTCGGCGAGCGCGCTCCCGGTGACCGGGCCGATCCCGCCGGGGAAGGCGGTGTTCATGGTCGGGGCGACGCCCTCCACGAGCGCCCGCTCGACGGTGGGGGCGATCTCGGCGGCGGGGGAGGCGAGCGCCTCGGCGCCCGAGACGCCGGCGCCGAGGGCGACGAAGCCCGCGGTCCCGGCGGCGAGCAGAACGGCCCTGGCTGAGATGCGCTTGACCTGCGACATGGGTTTCCTTCCGGAAGGCTCTGTGGTTGCGGAGTGGTTCGGGGCGGCCGCGACATCGGGTCGCGGTCGGCCGGGAGCCGGTGGACCACCGGCTGACGTGAATCACGTGAGCGGGACCGCGGCGGGGCGGCACGGGGCACGGGACTCAGGTCAGCTCCCAGAGCGGGAAGAGGCTGGGAACGGGTCCGTCGGAGCGGGGCCCGTTCCTAGTCGGGGGAGACCGTGGGGTCGTCGGCGGCGCCCGCGGGCACCGGGTGCACGGCGTCGACGGCGGTCGAGAGCACGTCGGCGGCGGGTGCGGTGACGGGCACGACGGTGAGGTATCCGGCGACCGCAGGAGCGCCCGCGCCGGAGGGCGCGGCGGAACCCGTGGAGAGTTTGGGCGCCGCTGGGACGTCGTGTTCGGCGGCGGCGGGGCGGTGTTCGGCCACCGGCGCGGCGTCGGCGACCGCCCCGGCGGCCCGGGGCGTCGGAAGCAGGGCGGGGACGGCGTCCCGGAGAACGTCCTCCCCGGCTCCGGCGGTGCCCGGCTCCTCGTCCACGGCGGCGGAGGCGGTCCCGGCGGGGACGGCCGCGGCGGTCACGGGGGTCGGGGCGGTCTCCGGCGGTGCGGGCGCCACCCGGGTGGCGGCGATGTGGGCCACGAGGTTCTCGGCCTGGGCCTGGTCGACTGCCGAGAGCTCGCGGACCACGCGCCGGGCGCCCTCGTGTACGCCCTCGCCGACCTCGGTGACGGCGGGGGCGGACTCCGTCCGCTCCTCCAGGCTCCGGTGGACGGTGCCCAGGGTGTCGGTGACGGGCGCGGTGACCTCGGTGACCTCGGCGACCCCGGTCCCCAGCGAGGAGTCCGGGCCCACCCCGGCGTTCAGGGAGGAGTCCGACCCCACCCCGGTGTCCAGGGAGGGTGTCAGCTCCTGCGCGAGCCCGGTGTCCAGGCCGAGCGGCCCGGCGGTGTCGGCCTGCGCGGCCGGGGCACCCAGCAGCCACAGGGCGGCCAGTGCCGCCCCGACGAACAGCGGCAACAGCAGCAGGGAGGGCGGGCGCACCACCGCGGCCGCGCGCGGGGCGCGGGGCGTGCGGCTGGTGCGGGACATGAGGGTGCCCTCCGGGACGTGCGGACCGTCGGGAACCGGGAGACACCCGGTTCGCGACTCGACGTTAGCACAATGTCACGGATCGTAGTTTCGGATCTCCGGAACCGGGAAACCCGAGGTCAGTCGCGGGGCCCGGCGGTCGGCTGCTCCGTCCGCCGTCGCTGCACCGACCGCGCCCGTGCACCGCGCACCTGGTCGAACGCGAACACGCACAGCGCCAGCCACACCAGCGCGAACCCGGCCCACCGGGCGGGCGGCATCTCCTCGCCCTGCACCAGCCAGCCGATGAAGAACATCATGGTGGGCGCGATGTACTGGAGCATCCCGATCACGCTCAGCGGCACCCGCCGGGCCGCCACCCCGAACATCAGCAGCGGCAGTGCCGTCACGAAACCACCGCCGACCAGCAGTGCCGTGTGCGCGGGGGACACCGAGAACGTCGTCCCCGCCCCGGAGAACTCCAGGAACAGCAGGTAGCCCAGCGCGGGCAGGAACATCACCAGCGTCTCCACGGTGAGGCTCTGCATCCCGTCCAGGTCCACGTACTTCTTCACCGCGCCGTAGGCGGCGAACGACGAGGCCATCAGCAACGCCAGCCACGGCGCGACGCCGTAACCCACCGTCATCACCACGACCGCGAGCACGCCCAGCCCCACCGCGACCCACTGCGCCGCGCGCAGCCGCTCGGAGAACAGCACCACGCCCAGGCACACCGACATCAGCGGGTTGATGAAGTACGCCAGCGACGCCTGGAGGGTCTGCTCGACCGACACCGAGTAGATGAAACCCCACCAGTTGACCGCGATGAGCACCGCGGCGGCGGCCACCGGCAGCAGCCGGCGCGGGCTGCGGACCACCCCGGGCAGCCACTTCCAGCCGCGCCGGGCCAGCAGCAGGAACACGCACATCGCCAGCAGCGACCACACCATGCGGTGGGCGAGGATCTCGGCGGGTTCGGCGGCGGAGAGGAAGGGCCAGTACAGGGCCGCGAAGCCCCACAGGAGGAAGGCGCCCGCCCCGAGGGCGACGCCGCGGTTCGATTCCGGCACGCCTGCAATCGTAGGACGATTCGTCCGAGATGTCGCCTGTGATTCCGCCCTCCGGTCCGCCGCTAGAGTCGTGCGCCATGGACTGGGAAGAGCGGATCGGCCGGATCAGGCAGTGGCGGCGCGACGGGAAGCGCGCCCCGCACAAACCCCTCCTGCTGCTGTACGCGCTGGGCCACCACCAGCGCCACGGCGACGCCCCCATCCTCTACAGCGCGGCCGAGGAGCGCCTCCGACTGCTGCTGGACGAGTTCGCCCCGCCCGCCAGGGGCGGCACCACACCGGCCTTCCCCTTCCGCCGCCTGGCCAACGACGACGGGCTGTGGGTGCTCACCACGGACGACGGCGGCGACCCCGGGGACAACGCGGGGCGGTTGCGCGCATCCGGCGCCCGGGGGAGCCTCGCGCCCGGGTTCTCCCGCGCGTTGGCCGAGGACCCGGGACTGCGCACCCGCATCGCCCGCCTGCTGCTCGACGCGAACTTCCCGTCCTCCCTGCACGCGGAGGTCCTGGCCCTGGCCGGGCTCACCCTCGCCCCCGAGCGGTGGGCCGCCGCCGGCGACCGCGACCCCGCCTTCCGGGAGGCGGTGCTGGACGCCTACGGCCACCGGTGCGCGTTCTGCGGCTACGACGGGTGGATGGACGGCGTCTCGGTCGGGCTGGAGGCCGCCCACGTGCGCTGGTGGTCCCAGGCCGGGCCCGACACGGTGGACAACGGGCTGGCGCTGTGCTCCCAGCACCACCTGCTCCTGGACCGCGGTGTCCTCGGCCTCACCGGGGAGCTGACCCTGGCCGTCTCCCCGCGCTTCGAGGCCCGCTCCGACCAGGCCCGGCGGATCGTCACCGATCTCGCCGGGCACGACCTGCTCCTACCCGCGGCCGCCCCGCCGGTCGCCGCCGACCACGCCCGCTGGCACCGCGAGCAGGTCTTCAAGCACCCGGCCCGGGCCGCCTGAGGGTCACTCCCCGTCGGCGCTCCCGCCGATGTTCCTCAGCCACGGGCCGTCGGCCGTCAGCCAGTGCGGGACGAGGGCCAGGGCGAAGGGGAAGTCCGTGGTGAAGACGTCCTCCCCGTGCGCCTGGGCGGCCTCCCGGTACTGGCCGTCCTCCAGCCGGAACTCCACCAGGCCGACCTTGTCGGCCAGCGGGTTGACGATCCAGTAGGCGGGGACGCCGAAGGCGGCGTACTCGATCCGCTTGGTGTGGTTGTCGCGCAGGACGCTGTCGGGGGAGACGATCTCCACCGCCAGGAGCGGCGGGACCGAGAAGTAGCCGCTCTCGGGGAGGGGTACGTCGAACACGGCGAGGTCGGGAACACGGTGCCGGGTCCGGTCTCCGTTGAGGTCGATTCCCGGTGATTCGTGGATCTCGAACTCGCCGTCACAGATGAAGTTCAAGTGCGCGGACAGGCGGGTGGTCGCGCGTGTGTGCTTGGGCTTGGGCGCGGGCGACACGTCAAGCCGCCCGTCGGCCAGTTCGTACCGCCGCCCGTCGTCCGGGAAGTGTTCCAGGTCATCCGTGGTCAGGAGCCGTTCCGGGATGTCCTGCTGCCTGGTGGTCATGACAGACATACTGCCTCCTCGTGCTCATGACGGCCAGTATTGCGGCCGGTACACGGCTCCGGTGGGCGAATCCGAGGAATCGCCTTCACGGTTCGGCCCCTTATCGCCGATCGGGATCCGAATGAAAGGGAGCACGGGTACAAGGGCGAGCCGGGAAAGCGGTGGTACCGCCGGACCGCCCTCGGCGCCCCGCCGCCGTTGCCCTGGCATCCCCGCCCCCCGACAGGTAGGAAAGGGAGCTACAGGGGCGGAAGGGGCATCGTGATGGGTCGGTCCACGCACGACGGGATCATGGAGAGGCTCCGGCCGCGGCTGGACTTCGCCCGGTTCGACCGGTTGCGCTCCTACGGCACCGAGCACGAGGTGCAGGCGGGCGACGTCCTCACCCGCGCCGGTGACTTCGAGCGCGACCTCATCGTCCTCGACGAGGCCTACGTCGAGGTGGTCCGCGAGGCCTCCTTCGACCGCCCCGAGACGGTCTTCATGACCATGGGTCCCGGGGACTTCCTCGGTGAGGTCAACCTGCTCGGCGACCACATGGCCTTCGTGACGGTCCGGGCCGTGGCGCCGGGCCGGATCCACCGCCTGTCCAGGGCGCGGTTCCGCACGATGATGGCCGAGGAGACGGAGCTCTCCGACATCGTCCTGGAGGCCCTGCTGGTCCGCCGGGAGTACCTGCGCGACTCGGTCCGCCCCGTCGACCTGGTCGGTCGGCCCGACTCCTCGGCCACCCTGGCCCTGCGCACCTACGCGGCCCGGATCCG
The DNA here is from genome assembly GCF_030766825.1 of Nocardiopsis sp. CC223A. Lineage (GTDB taxonomy): Bacteria > Actinomycetota > Actinomycetes > Streptosporangiales > Streptosporangiaceae > Nocardiopsis. The sequence goes on along the minus strand of NZ_JASFDV010000016.1, from coordinate 13,956 downwards.
GCTCCCCTACGAGTGGCACGACGCCGAGTCGCCGGACGGCCGGAGACTGCTCGACACCGTCGGCCTGAACGGCGGCGACCTGCCGGCCGTGGTGTTCGCCGGACAGGTGACCCGCAACGTCACCCCCGGGATCCTGGCCGAACGCATCGGCAAGGCCTACCGGCCCAGCTGCAAGGACGTCGACCTCGTGGTGGTGGGGGCCGGGCCCGCCGGGCTGGCGGCCGGGCTCTACGGGGCGTCCGAGGGCCTGAACACCGTCGTCCTGGACGCCCTGGGCACCGGCGGGCAGGCCGCGTCCAGCTCCCGGATCGAGAACTACCCCGGCTTCCCGCACGGCATCGCGGGGGAGGAGCTGACCCGGCTGGCGGCGATCCAGGCGCTGAAGTTCGGCGCCGAGATGTACATGCCCTGCCGGGTGGACCGGCTGGACACCACCGGCCCCGACCCGGTGCTGTACCTGGCCGACGGCAGCCGTATCGACACCCGGGCCGTCGTGGTGGCCTCCGGCGCCCGCTACCGCACTCTGCCGCTGGAGCGCTGGGCGGATTTCGAGGAGGCGGGGTGCATCTTCTACGCCGCCACCGAACTGGAGGTGCGCTCGTGCTCCCGGCACCCGGTCACCGTGGTGGGCGGCGCGAACTCGGCGGGGCAGGCCGCCCTGTACCTGGCGGGCCGGGGCAGCCGCGTCGACCTGGTCGTCCGCGGCGCGGACCTGTCCGCCAAGATGTCGGAGTACCTGGTGTCGCGCCTGCACGACCACCCCGACATCACCGTGCACACGAACACCGAGGTCACCGGCCTGCGAGGTGCCGACAAGCTCGCGGAGGTCGTGCTCACGGACCGGCGCACCGGGCTCTGGGCGCCCCGCCCGACCAGCGGCCTGTTCTGCTTCATCGGCGCCGACCCCGCCACCGAATGGCTGGACGGCGTCACCCGGGACCGCAGCGGGTTCGTGTGCACCGACACCGCCCTGGTCGAACCGGGCCTGGAACCGGTGTGGGACGGGCTGGGCCGCGGACCGCTGCCGTTCGAGACCAGCGTCCCGTCGGTGTTCGCGGTGGGCGACACCCGCACCGGGTCGATCAAGCGGGTCGCGGCGGCGATGGGCGAGGGGGCCAGTGCGATCGCCTCGGTCCACACGGCCCTCGCGGCCAGAGCACGACGCGGGTGATGCCGGCGGCGGCCCGGAGCGCCTCGGCCGCGGCCTCCCGGTCGTGCATCCGGGCGGGGTCCCCGAGGCCGACGGCCTCCCGCGGCGGCAGGTGGTACCGGCCGAAGCCCTGGAACACGGCGGCGGCCCGGTCCCGCCCCCGGTGCCGTTCGGTGTTCGCAGCAGCGGCGGCAGGTCCCGAACGGTCCCCATCAGCGGCTCCCGGGGGTTCCGCGGGCGGCCTCTCCACCCGGCGGCCTCCCGGCGCGGGCCCGAGACCCCGCCCCGCGGTATCGGTCATCCGCCCTGGAAACGGGGGGAGCCGGCCGTCGCAGGACTCCCCGCCGTTGCCTTCCCCCGTGTTCGTTTCCCGGATCCGACCTGCCGGAACGCCCCCGTATCCCTGGAGGCTGCCCGTCCGGCACCAGCCCGGTCCGTGCGGGGGCGGCCGCGTCCGGCAGGGGATGCCGCGTGGTCGACATCCGGTGACGGGAGGATGACCAAGACGACGGGCAGGGGGCCACCCGGCCACGGAAGCATAGAGAAGTGCGGATCCTCGGAACCTCCGCCCCCACCCGGGCGTCTGTCCGGGGGTACGTCCCCGCTCATATGAGGAGCCCGCCATGCAGCAGATCAGAGGCAACCGAGTCATCACCGGTGCGGTATTGGGAGCGCTTCCCCTGCTCCTGGTCACCGGATGCTCGTTCAACTTCAGCATCGGCGGCCCCAGAGCCGTCGACGCCGAGACCGTCGCCGAACGGTCCAGCGAGATGCTCGCCGAGCAGGTCGGGCAGACCCCCGACAGCTTCACCTGCGCCGACGACCTCCCCGCCGAGGTGGGTGCCGAGATCCGCTGCGAGCTCACCAGCGGCGGCGACACCCTCGGTGCGACCGTCACGGTGACCGCGGTCGACGGCGACAACGTCGAGTGGGACATCAAGGTCGACGACGCGCCCATGTAAGCACGCCGCACAGGTACGGTCCCTCCCGGGTCACCGCGGGGGCGGGGCGCTCCCCCGACCGCCCCGCCCCGAGCGCCGGGGCCGCCCCGGCGACGGTCGGCGTCCACACGAACGGGACCCGTGCCGCCACCCCCTCCGGGCGGGTCGCTCCGCCGACCATGGCGTCGTAGTACATCTCCGACGGGAAGAACACCGATCCGCGGCCGGACGCGGTCCCCGTCGCGACGGGGAGGGCTTCGAGGACCGCACCGACCGCGGCGGTGACGGCGCCGAGCAGGGCCAGGGCCTTCGCCCACGGGGCCGTGGCCGGCCGCCTTCCGTCGGTTCGTGCGGCGTGTTCCGCCGGGACCGCCGTCGTGCGAGCGGTGCGGGCTCCCCCGCGGTGCCGCGCGGATCACCCGGGACTCCTGAGACGTGCGGCCCGCCCGGTCCCCCGGGGACCCGCACATGCGAACGGCCCCCGGCGGGCCGGGGGCCGTTGCGGGGCCGACCCCGGGAGTGGTGGGTCGACCGGAGGCCGGCCCCCGGGAGTCAGGGGCCGGTCGTGGTCAGGACACGGTCTCGCGCTCGCCGCCCCGTGCCGGCACGGCCTTCGCCGCCGCCCGGCGGCGCCGCACACCCGCGATGATCGGGACCAGCGCGGCCACCACGACCAGCGCGTACAGCCCGATCGAGATCCCGCTGCCGACCAGGACCGACGGGTCACCCGAGGACGCCGCCAGCGCCCGCCGGAACTCCGTCTCCGCGATCGGCCCCAGCACCACGCCGATCAGCGCCGGTGCCACCGGGATCCCGAACGACCGCATCACCAGTCCCAGCAGCGCCACCGCCAGCAGGATCACCAGGTGCGCCACCGAGGCGTTGATCGCGTACACCGCCAGCACCGAGAACAGCGTGATCCCCGCGTACAGGTACGGCTTGGGCAGCTTCAGCAGCTTCGCCCACAGCGGCGCGAACGGCAGGTTGATCACCAGCAGCAGCACGCTGCCCACCAGCAGGGACGCCAGTAGGGTCCACACCAGCTCCGCGTTGCGCTCGAACAGCACCGGCCCCGGCTGGAGCCCGTACTGCTGGAACGCCGCCAGCATGATCGCGGCCGTCGCCGACGTCGGCAGCCCCAGCCCCAGCAGCGGCACCAGGGTGCCCGCCGCACTGGAGTTGTTCGCGGCCTCCGGCCCGGCCACGCCCTCGATGGCGCCCCTGCCGAACTCGTCCTCCTGCGGGTCGCCCCTGCGCTCGGCCCGCCGCCGGGCGAGCCTGCGCTCCACACCCAGGGACACGAACGTCGGGATCTCCGCCCCGCTGCCCGGGATCGGCCCGAACGTGCTGCCCAGGGCGGTCCCGCGCAGCCACGGCCCCCAGGACCGCTTCCAGTCCCGCCTGCTCAGCCACGGCCGCCCCGTGCGGATCGCCGCGAAGTCCGGTGCGGACCTCCCGCGCGCCACCACGTACAGCACCTCGCCCAGCGCCAGCAGACCGACGGTCACGATCACGACGTCGATCCCGTCCAGCATCACCGCCGAACCGAAGTCGAACCGCGGCGCGCCGCTCTGCCCGTCGATGCCGACCACGCCGATCGCCAGGCCGATCAGCAGCGACGTCAGACCGCGCAGCACCGAACCCGACACCACCGCGGCCACCGCCACGAACGAGAACACGGTCAGCGCGAAGTACTCGCCCGGCCCGAAGTTCAGCGCGAACGACACCATCACCGGCGAGAAGAACGCCACGATCAGCGTGCCGACGACGCTCGCGAGGAAGGAGCCGATCACCGCGGTGCCCAGCGCCTGTGCGGCCCGCCCCGCCAGGGCCATCTTGTGGCCCTCGTAGGTGGTCGCGATCGACGACGCCTGACCCGGGGTGTTGAGCAGGATCGACGTCGTCGCCCCGCCGAACATGCCGCCGTAGTACACGCCCGCGAACAGGATGAACGCGCTCGTCGGGTCCAGCCGGAACGTCACCGGCAGCAGCAGCGCCACCGCCATCGCCGAGCCCAGGCCCGGCAGCACCCCCACCGCGGTGCCCAGCACCACGCCCAGGAACGCCCACATCAGGTTCCCGGGGGTCAGCGCCGCGAGCAGCCCGCCCCCGAGGTCGACCAGAGTCTCCATCAGAGCACCAACTCCAGGATCCCGCCCGGCAGGCTCAGCCCCAGGCCGAGCGAGAAGCCCACCTGGACGGCCGCCGAGACCGACAGCGCCACCACGGCGTCACGCAGGTACGCGCGCGCCCCGAACGCGAAGGCCACCGCCCAGAACAGCAGCGCCCCCGCCGCCAGCCAGCCCAGGAACTCCAGCAGCGCGATGTGCGCCACGAGCCCGGCCAGCACGATGAGGACCGGACGCGCCTCGAACCACTCCAGGGCGTTGGCCGCCCCCGTGGCCCGGCCGCGCAGGTTCGTCACCACCAGGCACACCGCGGACACCAGCAGCAGCCCGCCGATCACCCCGGGGAAGAACCCTGGGCCGGGCCTGGTGGCGTTGGGCGGCGCCTGGACGGTGAGCGCGCCCCACACCATCAGCAGGCCCACGGCCGTGGCCAGCGCGGGCACCGCCCACCGGGCCGGGCCGCTCCACCGGGCCGTCTCCGGGTCGGGCGCGGCCGCCTCGGCGGCCGCCCGTGCGGCGGCGGGCTCCGCCGCCTCCGTCGCGGTCCCGGCCTCCGGCACCGCTTCCGGTGCCGCGGCCCCGGCCTGCGCCGGAACCCCCTTCTCCGTTCCGTTCACGGTCACAGCCCCAGCTCCTCGACGGTCTCCTGCGTCATGGCGACCTCCTCCTCAAGGAACGCGGTGAACTCCTCGCGGTCCTGGTAGGTGTCCGTCCACCGGTTGCGCTCCAGGGTGTCGGCCCACGACGGGCTCTCCCGCAGATCCGACACCAGCTCCGCCAGCGCGTCGGCCTCCGCGTCGGTCAGCCCGGGCGGTGCGATGACCCCGCGCCAGTTCGACATCTCCACGTCGTAGCCCTGCTCGACGAGCGTCGGCACGTCCACGCCGTCCAGCCGTTCGGGGGAGGACACCGCGATGACGCGCAGCGGACCCCCGTCCTCCGCCTGGTCGGCGAAGTCGCCCAGGGTGCCGAAGCCGACCGCCGACGTCCCCGACAGCAGGGAGGTCAGCACCTCCCCGCCGCCCGAGTAGGGCAGGTAGTTGATGCCGCCGGGCGTCAGCCCCATGGACTCGGCGACCCGGGCGGCGAAGATCTGGTCCACGCCGCCCATCGATCCGCCCGCCACCGGCAGCGTGTCCTCCTGGGAGGTCCAGTCCGCGGCGAGGTCGTCCAGGTCCTCGTAGGGGGAGTCGGCGGGCACCACCACGGCCTGGTACTCCGAGGCCAGCTGCGCGATGGGGGTGACGTCGGCCATCGAGTACGGCGAACCGGTGGTCTCCACCGCGCCCACCATGCCCAGTCCGGTCATGGAGAGCACGTTGCCCTGCCCCGACCGGTTGACGATCTGCGCCAGCCCGATGGTGCCGCCCGCGCCCTCGGCGTTGCGCACCTCGACGTTGAAGCGCATCCCCTCCTCGCGCAGGCCGTTCTGCATCTCCCGGGCCAGGGTGTCCCACCCGCCGCCGGGGGCCGCGGGCGCGATGAGCAGGATCTTCTCCTGCTCATCCGCCCCCGACGCCGCGCTCTGGCGCACGTCGAACAGCGCAGTCCCCACCAGCAGGAGGGCGCAGAGCCCGCCCGCGATACGGAGCGGTACACCGCGTTCGCGCATCGCTGTCTCCTTCCGACCTCGTTCGCCCCCTCGCCGTGCGGGAACGAGGAGAGCCGGGTCACAGTGTGACGCGGCGCACGCCCGTGTAAGAGTGTTGTTAAAACTGGCGTCATATTGGTCGTATTGTTCGTGACACGCTGCCGAACGGGACGCCCACCTGGGCCTTCACCGACCCGGGCGGCGTCCCGCCCGCACCGGTCCCCTCCTGGAAGGCCCCGGCATGACCGCGCGCACCCTGCGACGGCCGCCGCGCACCACCGCTCCGCGCACCCGTCCCCACCTGTCCCTGACCGGCTCCCTGTTCGTCGGCTACGTGCTCCTGCTCGCCGCCGCACTGGTCGCCGTCGGCTCCCTGTGGGTGGTCCAGCTCGACCGGCACACCGACCGGCAGTACACCGAACGCGTCCTCAGCGTGGCCCGCGCGGTCGCCGTCATGCCCGAGGTCGTGGCGGGTGCCCAGTCCCCGGACCCGGCGGCCGCCCTCGACCCGACGGCGGACCGGATCGCCGCCGCCACCGAGGTGGAGTACCTGGTCATCGCCTCCCCCGACGGCATCCGCTACACCCACCCGGACAAGGACCGCATAGGAGAAACGGTGTCCACCCCGCCCGGGCCGGCGGCACGGGGCGAGGAGTGGACGGGGGTGGAGACCGGCACCCAGGGGCGCACCGTCCGGGCCAAGATCCCCGTGTTCTCCGGCGGCGGATCGGTCAACGGCGGCGACGCCCGCGGCGAGGTCGTCGCCTACGTCTCCCTGGGCATACTCACCTCCGACGCCACCACCGAGGCGCGGGCCGCCGTCCCCGCCGTCCTGGGCACGGTCGTCGTGGTCCTGGGCCTGGGCGTGATCGGCGCCTGGTCGCTGTCCCGCCAGGTCAGGACCAAGACCCACGGACTGGAACCGGCCGACATCACCGCACTGCTGGAGAGCCGGGAGGCACTGCTGTACGCGGTCCGCGAGGGCGTGTTCGCCGTGGACCCCGACGGCCGCCTCGTCTTCGCCAACCCCCCGGCCCGCGCGATGCTGGGGCTCCCCGACGACGCCGAGGGGCGTACCCTGGACGAACTCGGCGCCTCGGAACGGGTCCGCGACATCGTCTCGGGGGCCGACCGGGGCAGGGACCTCCTCCTGCTCTCCGGCGACCGCATCCTGGTCGCCAACCGCAGGACGGTCCGGATCCGGGGCGAGGAGACCGGCGCGGTCGTGACCCTCCGGGACCGCACCGAACTGGACCGGCTCACCGGTGAACTCGACGGCGCCCGCACCGTCACCCGGGGGCTGCGCGCCCAGACCCACGAGTTCGCGAACCGGATGCACACGCTCGCCGGGCTGCTCGACCTGGGCGCCCACGAGGAGGCCCGCGCCTACCTGGCGGACCTGTCGGCGGCGCAGACCCGCACCAGCGCGGGCATCGCCGAGCACGTCGCGGATTCGGCGGTGGCCGCCCTGGTCATCGCCAAGTCCGCGCAGGCCGCCGAGATCGGTGTGGATCTGCGGATCTCCCCGATGACGGAGGTCCCCGCGCTGGACAGGGGGCTGCGGGCCGACGCCCTGCTGGTGCTGGGCAACCTGGTGGACAACGCGCTGGACGCCGTCGCGGGCGACGGCCGGGGATGGGTGGAGCTGATGGTGCGCCTGCACCGGGCCGGGGCGGACGGCCCGCCGCACGATCTGCTGGAGATCCGGGTGACGGACTCCGGGCACGGGGTGGCCGACGGGATCGCCGAGGAGATCTTCCGCCTCGGGTTCACCACCAAGGCGTCCCGGGACGCGGGCGGCCGCGGGCTGGGCCTGGCCCTGGTCAAGCAGGTGTGCGAGGGCAGAGGGGGGAGCGTGGAGATGGAGGCGCCCGACGGCGAGGAGGGAGCGGTGTTCACCGCGTACCTGCCCGCGGCCGCCCGGACCCCCGCCGGCGCGCCGGGCGCCGGGGCCCCGGGGGAGGCCCGGTGATCCGCGTCCTGGTCGTGGACGACGACGTGCGCGTGGCCCGCAACCACCAGGACCTGGTGGAGTCGCTGCCCGGGTTCACCGTGGTCGGGGTGGCGCACACGGCGGCGACGGCGCTCGCCCAGATCCGCGGCCACCACCCGGACCTGGTACTGCTCGACCTGCACCTGCCCGACGCGTCGGGGATCGAGGTGATGCGCACGCTCCGCGCGGCCGCCGCCGACGAGGCCCGCCGCACCGACTTCCTCATGATCACGGCGGTGCGCGACATCGCCCAGGTCCGCGACGCCCTGCACGGGGGCGCGGTGCACTACCTCCTCAAGCCGTTCCCGCTGAGCGCCCTGCGCGACCAGCTCGAACGCTACGCGGTGGCCCACCGCCAGATGGACTCCGCGGGGGAGGCCACCCAGCAGGACGTGGACCGGCTGTTCGGTCTGCTGCGCCCGCCGGGCGGCCGTTCGCTGCCCAAGGGGCTGACCGCCGCCACCGCCGACCTGGTCGCGGGGGTGCTGCGGGACGCCGACGGCGACCTGTCCGCCTCCGACGTCGCCGAACGCTCGGGCGTCTCCCGGGTGACCGCCCGCCGCTACCTCGAATACCTGTGCGCCGACGGCCGCGCCGAACTGCGCATGCGCTACGGCTCGGCCGGCCGCCCCGAGCACCGCTACCGCTGGGCGGCCTAGACGTACCGGCCACAGAGGCCGGATACGGGCCGGTGGCGGTTCGACGCCGGGAGAGGGCCTCCGGCATGGGTGCGGATCGTCGAGATCGACACCTGCAAGAAGGTCGGGAGGCCCTCCGCGGCCCGCATCGCCCGCGCCGACGCCGAGTTCACACCTGCCGGACGCCGGGCCTCGGTCCGCTGCGTCGTCGAGCACGGAGGGCCGCGGCGGTTGCGTGGCCCGCATCGCCCGCGCCGACGCCGAGTTCACACTTGGCGGGTGCCGGGCCTCGGTCCGCTGTGTCGTCGAGGACGGACGGCCGCTGCGGCGGCGCGGACCGCAGCGGCCACGGCCACCTCGCCGAGCAGGCCCGGCGCGGCCACCGAGTCGCCCGCCAGGTACACGCCCTCGCCCCGGTCGATCGCCGGGCGGTCCCGCCAGGTGGTGCCCGGCAGGTCCAGCGCCCCGGTGCGCCCCTTGGCGACCTGGTCGCGGCGCCAGGTCACCCGGTCCCGCCAGTCCGGCAGCGACATGTCCAGCAGCCGCTCCAGCCGATCGGTCACCGCCGCCCGGGACTCCCCGGGCCGCACCGGCATCTGCGCCTGCACCAGCTCCTCGCCCTCGGGGGCGAGTGTCCGGTCCACCCGCGTGTACCGCTCCACGAACCCGCACTCGTCGGCGTCGAACACTATGAACGGGTCCCGCCCCCGGCGCAGCCCCAGGTCCACGAGCAGCGAGTGCCCGCTCTCCCACTCCAGTGACGGGTCGCCCAGCAGCGCGCGGGCCGACGCCAGGGAGGTCGCCACGATCACCGGCCGGTCCTCGGGCAGCGCGTTCACCCGCGACCCGGTCTCGATCCGCACGCCCATCTCCCGGGCCCGCCGGGTCATCCGGTCGACCAGCGCCGTCCACCCGCCGACGATGTACAGCGGCGTCGGCCGCTTCGGCGACAGCACCCGCAGGAACCTCTCCCACACGAACTCCGCCGATAGTCGCGAGGGGTCGTGGTCGAACAGCGCCACCCCCATGTAGTTCGCGGCCACCCGCGCGGACTTCTCGCCCAGGTGCTCGCGCGCCCAGGACCCGAAGTCGCGGTCGTGCGGGGCGCGCAGCCGCCTGCGCGCGGCCGCGCCCAGCAGCGCGGGAGACAGCGCCGACCGCACCCGGCCGTCCTCGCGCATCCTCACCCCGGGGATCGCCGCCACCGGGAACCGGTGGTAGGCCGGGACCAGGTCCCGCTCCAGCAGCCACTGCGCGGCGAACCCGTCGCCGTACAGCACGTGCGGCCCCTCGTTGGCCACGTACGGCGGATCGGTCGCCCGGGCCCGCCCGCCCGGGGCGGAGTGGGATTCGAACAGGGTCACGGTGGCGCCGCTCTCGGCGCCGGCGATGGCCGCGGTCAGACCGGCGAGGCCACCGCCCACAACGGTGAGTTCCATACCCCCTAGGACGGATCGGGCGGCCGCAGATGTGACATCTTGTCGGGATTGGCCACCACGTACACGTTCCGGATCCGGTCGCCGTCGATGTCCAGGACGACCGTGGTGATCACCCTGCCCACGGCGATGCCGACCAGGGCCGGGGCCCCGTTGACCTCGCCGACCTCCACATGGATGTCCACGGGCGCCACACCGATCGACGCCAGGAACTTGTCGAAGGTCTTCGGCATCGCCAGCAGGAACCGGCCGACCTTGTCCCGGCCCAGCAGCACCCGCAGCGGCGCCCTGGCCTTGCCGCCGCCGTCCCCGACCAGGGTGGCGTCCTCGGCGAGCATCCCCTTGAGCTCGTCCAGGTCGCCCTCCATACAGGCCTGGAGGAAGCGCTCGGTGATGCGCCGCCGCGCCGACCGGTCCGCCTCGAACCGGGGCCGGCGCTCGCGCACGTGGTCGCGGGCACGCCGGGCCAGCTGCCGGGTGGCGGCCTCGCTGCGTTCGATGATCTCGGCGATCTCCGCGTACGGGATCTGGAAGGCCTCCCGGAGCACGAACACCGCACGCTCCAGCGGGCTGAGCGTCTCCAACACGACCAGCAGAGCGAACTCCACGGTGTCGGCGAGTTCGGCCCGGTCGGCGCCGTCGGGCAGGTCGCTCACGGGTTCGGGCAGCCATTCGCCCACGTAGGACTCTCGGCGGGCGCGGGCGCTGCGCAACCGGTCGATGGCCAGCCGGGAGACGATGGTGACGAGGTAGGCGCGCGGGTCCTCGACCCTGGACCGGTCGGCGCCGGACCAGCGGGGCCACGCCTCCTGCACCACGTCCTCGGCGTCGGACGCGGTGCCCAGGATCCGGTAGGCGACCCCGGTCAGCACCGGGCGGTGGGCTTCGAAGACACCGGCGGCGTCGGAGGTATCGATCGTCATGACAGAGAAGACGTACCACCCACCCCGCGGTGTGACACCCACCGGGGGGATGATTCCGTGGTGTCCCTCCCGCGGGGAGGACGCCACGGACCGAGGAGTGGAGCGGATGTACCGATTGCGGCTCTGGGAGCCGGGTGACGCCGAACGCCTGCTGACCGCCTTCGCCGAACCCGAGCTGGCCCGGCAGACCCCGGAGGTCCCCGCCACCGAGGAGGAGGCGCTGTCCTGGATCGACCGGCAGCGGACGGCGGCCGAGGCGGGCGACGCGTTCGGGTTCGCCGTCACGGACGGGACGGACGTGGTGCTGGGGCACGTGCAGGTGTCGGTGACCAGCCGCACCCACGACCTGGGCTGGGTGTCCTATTGGGTGCACGCCGACGCCCGCGGGCGCGGGGCGGCCACGGCGGCGGCCCGGCTGGCCGCCGAGTACGCCTTCGCGGAGACCGACCTGTTCCGGCTGGAGCTGGGCCACCGGCTCGACAACCCGGCCTCCTGCCTGGTGGCGCGGCGCGCGGGGTTCCGGCCGGAGGGGATCGAGAGGCAGAAGCTGCACTACGGGAACGGGCGCTTCGACACGGGCACGCACGCCCGCCTGCGCACGGACGCGGTGGCCGGGGTCCCGTTCACGGTCTGCGGGTCCTGAGCCGTCGGGCCGGACGGACCCGGTCCCGGCCCCGGACATGCGAACGGCGCGGGCCGGGTGCAGGCCGGACCGCGCCGGTGTTCACGCGTCGAATCGGTTCGCACGAGGGCGGGGTGTGTCGATCGTCCCCGCCCCCGGCCGCCGGACCGCGACTAGTCCATCACCACGATGCCGGAGGTGGAGTCGTTGGAGATCACGTTGCAGCCGTCCATGCTCACCAGGGCGAACTGGATGACGTCGGCGCAGATCGGCACGGTGATGTTCTGGATGTTGGCGTTGTTGTCGGCCGCGGCGGTGCCGGTCATCGCGCCCAGGGCGAGGCCGGTGGCGAGGACGAGGCCGGAGACGGAGGCGAAGCGCTTCATGATGCAGGTCCTTTTCGGTTGCGGGTGTGAAGGTCGTGCAGGGTGGGACGGTGGTGTCCCGGAGCGGCCGCCGCGAGGGCTGCCGGGGCCGACTAGCCGGCGGCGATGCCGGAGGTGGAGTCCCAGCTGACGACGTTGCAGCCGTCGGCGCTGATGCCTGCGGCCTGGAGAACGTCCACGCACACCGGGATGGTGATGTTCTGGATGTCGGCGTTGTTGTCGGCCGCGGCGGTGCCGGTCATCGCGCCGAAGGCGAGGCCGGTGGCGAGGACGAGGCCGGAGATCTTGGCGATGCGGGTCATCGTGCATACCTTTCGGAAGCTCATAACGGGGTGGCTTTAGCCGCCGGAAATAACTTAGCGTAGTCACCCGCATGCCAGGAGTGCTTCGCGGGAAGAATTCAGAGTTTCTTCGATGTTTTCTCGGGTTCCTGTCCGACATGAAGGACATGTCCGAGTGTCGGCCCCTCCGCGTTACGGAACCGAGAGGTCCGGCCGCCCCGCACACCCCTGCCCCGCGACCCCCGCCCACACGAAGGGGGCCCGTGCGGTCCACCGCACGGGCCCCCTTCGTGTGCCCCTCACCGAGGGGCGGAGGTCACCAGCCCTGCTGCTGGCCGTAGCCCGGGTACTGCTGCCCATAACCGGGCTGCTGACCGTACCCCGGCTGCTGGCCGTAGCCCGGGTACTGCTGCTGGTCGTACCCCGGGTACTGCTGCTGACCGTACCCCGGCTGCTGGCCGTAGCCCGCGTACGGGTCCTGCTGCTGGGCCCCGGTGTGCTGCGGGTAGGCCTGCTGCTGTCCGGACGGCTCCGGGTGCTGCGCCTCCTGCTGCTGCGCCGCGTCCTTCTTCTTGGCCTCCGGGTCCGGGCGGAAGACGAACATGCGGGTCGGCTTGTCCTTCTCGCCGTCCTCACCCGGGGTGATCAGGTCCAGCCGCCAGCCGGCCTCCTCGATCCCCTCCAGGATGCGGGTCAGGCCGGGGCGCAGCTTGCTGGAAGCCTCGTCGTAGGCGTTGATCTCCAACTGGATGATGAACATCCGCCGCTTCTGCTGCGCCGCGACCTTGGCGTGCTCGACGACCGTGCTGTCCCTCACGACCTGTGTGACGCTCATGAATAACCGTACCCATCTGCTCTGTCGGAGCCGTCAGTACCCGTCGGGCTGCTACCCGGTCATCCGCGTCCAACCGTGGCGGGACTCCGCCGGGTTCCGCCACCCATCATGCCTCCTATGGCACCATCTGGCCACAGAAAGCCCGGAGCGGCCGCTCTGAGCGGCTGCGTCGGGCTTTCAGCGGGTGGCGGCGCGGACGGCCTCGACGACGGGCGTCTCGCCGTTCACGAGGTTGAGAACCCTCCCGACCGTCTCCGGTTCGTCCAAGAGGGCGACGATCACGGCGGCGACGTCGTCCCGGGTCACCGAGTCGCGCTCCACCTTCTCGCCCAGGGCCACCCGACCGGTGCCGGGCTCGTCCGTGAGACGCCCCGGGCGCAGGATCGTCCAGTCCAGCTCCAGGGTGCGCTCGCGCAGGTCGGCGTCGGCCGCCCGCTTGGCCTCCACGTAGGCGGCCCACACCTCGTCGCTGTCGGGCGGGAGCGGGTTGTCCACGCCGATGGCGGAGACCTGGATCAGGCGGCGCACCCCGGCCAGCGAGGCGGCGTCGGCGGTCAGCACCGAGGCCCGGTGGTCGACGGTCTCCTTGCGGGCCGCTCCGCTGCCCGGCCCGGCGCCCGCGGAGAACACCACGGCGTCGGCGTTCATGATCTTCTCCGTCAGTTCGGTGACGGTGGCCTTCTCCAGGTCGATCAGCACGGGCTCGGCGCCCGCGTCGACGACGTCCTGCGAGTGGTCGGGGTTGCGGATGAGGGCGACGGGCTCGTCCCCGCGCGCGGCCAGCAACCTGGCCAGCCGCAGCGCGATCTTCCCGTGTCCCCCGGCGATGACGATACGCATACCCGCACCCTAAACCCGGGTCCGGCCGCCGCGGGCCCCGCCCGGTCGTGCGCCGCACCCCGCCGGGGAATACGGACGGCCCGCCCCCGCCGGGAGGCGGGAACGGGCCGGGTCCGGCCGCGGGCGGGGCCTACGGCGTGTTCGACGGGTCGTTCCGCCCACCCGTCGCCCACCGTCGCCCTCGGCTGACG
>NZ_JASFDV010000015.1 GCF_030766825.1 Nocardiopsis sp. CC223A | reverse complement strand
ATGCGGCGCAGCGTCTGCGCGGCCACCGCGTCCGCCGCGGTGAACAGCTCCACCCCGCCCGCGGCGTCCGGCCGGGCCCGCAGGGCCTCGGTGATCGCAGCGCCGACCAGGTCGTAGTGAGTACACCCCAGCACGATCCCGCGCACCCGGCCCGGAGTGCGCTCCGCCGCGTAGGCGACCGCCTCGGCGATCCGCCCCGGGTCGGCCGACTCCACCGCCTCCGCCAGCCCGACGCACGCCACCGGGGTCACGTCCACTCCCCGGGCGAAGGTCTCCACCAGCCGCCGCTGGTACTCGCTGCGGGTGGTCGCCTCGGTCGACCACACCGCGATCGGCGTGCCCGCGGTCGCCGCCGGTTTGATCGCCGGGACCGTCCCCACCACCGGCACACCCGGCTCGAACCGCTCCCGCAACTCCGCCAGCCCGTGCACCGACGCCGTGTTGCACGGCACCACCACCGCGTCCACCTCGCCCCCCGCCGCGTGCACGGCGGCCCGCGCACCGGCCAGGGCGCGCTCGACGATCTCGTCGTGGGTACGCGGCCCCCACGGCATGTGGTCCGGATCCATGGACAGGTACAGCTCGGCGTCCGGCCGGGCGGCGAACAGCGCCGCGGCGGTGGACAGCATGCCGATTCCGGAATCTACGACAGCGATGCGCATGAACCCCGATCCTATCCGCGGGCCCCGCCCCCACCCGAGCCGCAGCTCGGGCCGGGGTCGCGGCCCCGGCCCGGACCGCTTCTGCGACGACACGACATAAATGGGGTGGTTTCCTTCGTTACCGCTAGGTAGAACTGAGGGGATCGGTCCCCTCCGGCCCACCACGACCGGATTCGACCGGTCCACGCTGTGCCTCACTCGCGCCACGACCGGGAACGGGATCAGGGATGAGTCCTCAACGGCAGGGAACGAACAGCGACACCGCCTCCGGCGGCGACACCGGCCTGGCCCGGCACATCGCGGCGGTCAACCGGTTGCGCCGCGACTACCGGTCCCTGCCGCCCGACGCGCCGGTCCGGCTCGCCAAACCCACCTCCAACCTGTTCCGGTTCCGCGAGCCCACCTCAGCGCCCACCCTCGACGTCTCCGCCTTCACCGGCGTCATCTCCATCGACCCGGTCGAGCGCCTGGCCGACGTCGGCGGCATGACCACCTACGAGGACCTGGTCGCCGCCACCCTCCCGCACGGGCTCATGCCCACCGTCGTCCCCCAGCTGCGCACCATCACCCTGGGCGGCGCCGTCACCGGGATGGGCATCGAGTCCTCCTCCTTCCGCAACGGCCTGCCGCACGAGGCCGTCCAGGAGATGGAGATCCTCACCGGTTCCGGCGACATCGTCACCGCCACCCGCGACAACGCCCACGCCGATCTCTTCCACGGCTTTCCCAACTCCTACGGCACCCTCGGCTACAGCCTGCGCCTGCGCATCGAACTGGAACCCGTCTCCCCGTACGTGCACCTGCGCCACCTGCGCTTCCACGACGCCGCCGAGGCCATGGACGCCCTGGCCCGGATCTGCGCCGACCACTCCCACGACGGCCGACCGGTCGACTTCGTCGACGGGGTGGCCTTCTCCCGTGACGAGCTGTACCTGACGGTGGCCCGCTTCACCGACCGGGCGCCCTGGGCGAGCGACTACACCGGGCAGGAGATCTACTACCGCTCCATCCGGGACAACGCCGACAACGGTCCGGGCGACTACCTCACCGTCCACGACTACCTGTGGCGCTGGGACACCGACTGGTTCTGGTGCTCGCGCGCCTTCGGCGTGCAGAACCCGGTGGTGCGCTCCCTGTGGCCGCGCTCCCTCAAACGCTCGGACGTCTACCGCAGGCTGGTGGCCTGGGACCGGCGCACCGCCTTCTCCCGGCTGCTCAACCACTACCGGGGCCGCCGCCCCCAGGAACCCCTCATCCAGGACATCGAGGTGGGTGTGGAGCGCGGGGCCGAGTTCCTCGACTTCTTCCACGGTGAGATCGGCATGACCCCGGTGTGGATGTGCCCGCTGCGCCTGAAGGAACCGCGCCGGCCCGACCTGGCCCCCGGCGACCACGTGTGGCCGCTCTACCCGCTGGAGAGCGACCGCCTCTACGTCAACTTCGGCTTCTGGGGCCTGGTCGACATGAAGCCCGGCCAGCGCCGAGCCCACCACAACCGGCGGGTGGAGGAGCGCGTCGCCGAACTCGACGGCCACAAGTCGCTGTACTCCGACTCCTTCTACACCGAGGAGGAGTTCTGGCGCCTCTACAACGGCTCCGCCTACGCCGATCTCAAGGAGACCTACGACCCGCAGGGGAGGCTGCTGGACCTGTACGCCAAGTGCGTACGCAACGGATGACACCACGCAGAAACGGGAGGCGACCCGTGGAGCGGGCCGCATCCGCGAGAGGAAGGGAAAGAAGAACATGCGGCTCGCCGAGATCTTCGAGCGCGTCGTGGGACCCGACGCGCCCATCCGCTTCACGGCCTACGACGGCAGTGCCTCCGGAGACCCGAACAGCGACGTCCACCTGCACGTGCGCACCCCGGTCGCGGTCAACTACCTGGCCCAGTCGCCCAACGCCCTGGGCCTGACCCGCGCCTACGTCTCCGGGCACCTGGAGGTGGAGGGCGACATGTACACCGTCCTGCGGCGGATGACCGACTTCGTCTTCGCGGAGGGGATCAACGTGTCCGCCCGCGACCTGGCGGCCATCGTCCGCTCCGTGGGCTGGGTCAAGTTCGTCAACCGGGTCGCCCCGCCGCCCCAGGAGGTGACGCGCGGCCGTCTGGCCGGGCTGGGCTGGCGCCACTCCAAGCAGCGCGACGCCGAGGCCATCCACCACCACTACGACGTCTCCAACGCCTTCTACGAGCTGGTGCTGGGCCCGTCCATGACCTATACCTGTGCGGTCTTCGACGACGCCGACGGAGCACCGGGCCGGGCGGAGGCGAACGACGGCGCCCTGGAGAGCGCCCAGTTCCGCAAGTACGAGCTGGTCGCGAACAAGCTCGGCCTGGAACCGGGCATGCGCCTGCTCGACGTGGGCTGCGGCTGGGGCGGCATGGTCATGCACGCCGCCCGCGAGTACAAGGTCAAGGTGCTGGGCGTCACCCTGTCCAAGGAACAGGCCGAGTGGGCGGCCAAGCGCATCGCCCAGGAGGGGCTGTCGGACCTGGCCGAGGTCCGCCACATGGACTACCGGGACGTCCCCGACGGCGGCTTCGACCGGATCAGCTCCATCGGCCTGACCGAGCACATCGGCGCCCGCAACCTTCCCGCCTACTTCTCGTCGCTGAACGACAAGCTGGTGCCGGGCGGCCGACTGCTCAACCACTGCATCACCCGGCCCCGCAACGACCTGCGCCCGATGGACACCGACGGGGTCATCAACCGTTACGTGTTCCCCGACGGCGAGCTGGAGGGGCCCGGCGAGATCCAGACGGCCATGAACGACGCCGGGTTCGAGATCCGCCACCAGGAGAACCTGCGCGAGCACTACGCGCTCACCCTGCGCCACTGGGGCGCCAACCTGGAGCGGAACTGGGACGCGGCGGTCGCCGAGGTCGGCGAGGGCACCGCCCGGGTCTGGCGGCTGTACATGGCCGGGTGCGTGCTCGGCTTCGAGAGGAACGTGGTGCAGCTCCACCAGATCCTGGGCGTCAAGCTCGACGGCACCGACGCCCACATGCCGCTGCGCCCGCGGTTCCAGTAGGAGACGGAGCCGGGAACGCCGTTCGCCCGCGGCGATCCCGGCCTGTCCGCGCCCCGCTGGGGCCCGCGGCACGGCATCATGGACACGAGACCTTACGAGGAGTGCCCGTGACCGAGAACGCCGAGGGGGAAGGCCCCCTCGTCCCGGACCAGCCGGACCACGTCAAGCGCACCGCGATCGACCTGATCGCGGCCTACGCCGACCGCAACCGGGACGAGCTGGAGCGGGTGATCCCGCGGGCGGCCGACGACGCCGATGCGGTGCAGTCGGAGCTGCGCGTCATCTCCGCGTTCCTGGGCCGCCGGGTCCAGGAGACCGGGGTGGTGTGGAAGCCCGCCGACTCCCGGGAGGCCGTGGCCCGCACCGTCGCGGAGATGCTCCCGCCGGAGCTGGAGTTCGCGGTCTCCACCGCCTGGGAGGCGCACACCGTGGGCGAGGAGGAGGCCGCCGAGCGCTTCACCCGCGGCGACCCCATGGTCTACGTCCACATGCTCGCCGCGTTCTCCGCCGCCATCGGCCTGGCGGTGTACAAGCGGGCCGAGCTCATCGCCATCCTGCGACAGGTGACCGGCCTGTCCGACTGACCGGTCGGCGAGGGCGCCCACGGGGTTCCACGGGTCCGGGGCGGAGGGGCCGGGGGAGGTGGACGATCACCTGTCGCACACCTCCCGCGGAGCCCGGAAACCCCTGCGGCCACGGGGGCCCGGGCCCGTCCGGCGGTGTCCTCTAACAGCTCAGACACAAAATGGAGTGGTTTACTTCACTCCTCGCCGTTCTTTACGTAGGTTTCCTACCAACCCCGAGGGGACCCACGACAGGAACGGGAGGCGAGCCGATGGCCCGCACACGAACCCGCAAGTACGTTCCGCTCCCCGCAGCCGCACTTGCCCTGACCCTGGCCGCGACCGCGTGCGCGGGGGGAGGCGGCACCGGCGGCGGTGACACCGACGGCCTCACCGTGTGGATCATGGAGGGCACCAACCCCGACGCCACCGGTTTCTTCGACGAGGCCAACGCCGCCTTCACCGAGGAGACCGGGACCGAGGTGGTGGTCGAGTTCGTCCCGTGGGACGGCGCCCAGGACAAGATCTCCACCGCCATCGCCGGCGGCACCATGCCCGACGTCATCGAGCTCGGCAACACCTTCGTCCCCGGCTTCGCCGACTCCGGGGCCCTGCACGACCTGTCCGCCTACGGGGTCGACACCTCCCTCTACGTACCCGGCCTCATGGACATGGGAGCCCTCGGCGAAGGGGTCTACGGGGTCCCCTGGTACGCCTCCATCCGCTCCATGGTCTACCGCACCGACGTGTTCGAGGAGCACGACCTGGAGGTCCCCGAGACCTGGGACGAGCTCCGCGAGACCGCACTGGAGATCAAGGAGGCCGAGCCGGACATGATCGCCCTGCCGGTGCCGGGCGACGCCCAGTACTCGGTCATGCCGTGGATCTGGGGCGGCGGGGCCGAGATCGCCGTCCAGGAGGACGGCGGCACGTGGGTGTCCGGGGTGGACTCCCCCGAGGCGCGCGAGGGCCTCGAATTCTTCACCGGCCTGGCCCTGGAGGACGGCACCTCCACCACCGGCGCCGTCAACTGGAACGAGATCAACATCATGGAGTCGTTCTCCGAGGGCGACGCCGCCATCGCGCTGCTCGGCAGCGCCAACCCCAAGGCCATCGTGGAGAACAACCCCGACCTGGAGGGCCTGCTGGGCTCCTTCCCCATCCCGGGCCCGGAGGCCGGCACCTACACGCCGTCGTTCGCCGGCGGCTCGCTGCTGTCGGTGTTCGAGGGCACCGGCAACGAGGAGGCCGCGTGGAGCTACGTGGAGCACCTCACCGGTGAGGACAACATGATGCTCTGGGCCGAGCAGACCGGGTTCTTCCCCGGCCTCACCGGGAGCATCGACCCGTTCACCGCCTCCGCCGACCCCGTCCTGGAGGCCTACGCCGTCCAGCTCGCAGAGGCGAGCAAGGGCGTGCCCACCGCCCCCGCCTGGAGCCAGGTCGAGGCCGAGAAGGTCCTGGTCGGCATGCAGCAGTCCATCCTCAACGGCACCTCGGTGGAGGACGCCACCACCCGGGCCGCCGACGACATCGAACGCATCCTCAACGGAGGTTGACACACGTGGGAACACCGGTCGGGCAGGCGCTCGGCGGCACGGCACCGGGGCTCCGGGCGCCGACCGGCCCGCCCGGCCGGGGGCGGCGCGCTCCCGCCCTCGGCCTGAGGCGGCGCCGCGCACTGCTGCCCTGGGTGCTGCTCGCCCCCGCCCTGGCGGTCATCGCCGCCCTGCTGCTCTTCCCGCTCGCCCGGATCGTGTGGCTGTCGTTCCGCGACTACAAGCTGCGCAACCTGGTGTCGGGGGAGTCGGACTTCATCGGTCCGGCCAACTACATCACCCTGTTCACGGACTCCTACCTGTGGCGGGTCGCCCTGCCCAACACCGTGGGGTTCGCCGTGGTCGCGGTGGTCTCCACCGTGGTGCTGGGCACCCTCGTGGCGCTGCTGCTGTCCCGGCTGCGCCCGGTCACCCGGGTCGTCGTGGTCTCGTGCATCATGGTCGCCTGGGCCATGCCCGCCGTGAGCGGCACCTACGTGTGGCTGTGGATCTTCGACGTCGACGACGGCGTCGTCGCCCAGGTCCTCAAGAGCGCGGGCCTGCTGGGCCCCGAGGGGTACAACTGGTTCGCCGACCGGCTGTTCTTCTACGCGATCGTCGTCCTCAACGTGGTCCACGGCGGGTTCCCGTTCGTGGCCGTCACCGTCCTGGCCGGGCTGCTCACCGTGCCCCGCGAACTGCACGAGGCCGCCCTGTTGGACGGCGCCGGGGCGTGGAAGCGGTTCTGGCACGTCACCTTCCCGGTCCTGCGCCCGGTGTTCGCCGTCGTCACCATCTTGTCCACCATCTGGGACTTCAAGGTCTTCGCCCAGGTCTACCTGATGCCCGGCGGCGGGGTCGGCGGCTCGGAGATGCTCAACCTGGGCGTGTGGACCTACGTGAGCTCCTTCGGGCAGAGGGACTACGGGACGGGGTCGGCCATCGCCGTGATCCTCACCCTGCTCCTGTTGGCGGTCACCGCGGTCTACCTGCGGGCCCTGTTCCGAGAGGACGAACTGCGTTGAGCGCCCCCGCCGACACCACGTCCGCCACCGCCGCCTGGGAGCGCCGGGTCCGCCGGGCCCGCCGCCGCGGCGACGCCCTGCGCCTGACCCGGTTCGGCGGGCGGGCCGCCGGGGTGACCGCGATCCTGCTGTTCACCCTGTTCCCCGTCTACTTCATGCTCTCCAGCGCGTTCTCCGACCGGATGACCTCCGCCGTCGGAACACTGGTGCCCCGCGACCCCACCCTGGACAACTTCGTCCACGTCCTGACCGAGGGCGACTTCGGGACGTACATGCTCAACTCGCTGGCGGTCGCCGGCATCACCGTCGCCGGGGCGTGCGTGCTGTCGCTGCTGGCCGCCGTGGCCGTGGCGCGTTTCCGGTTCCGTTTCCGCACCGCGATCCTGGTGCTGATCCTCATCGTCCAGATGGTCCCGCTGGAGGCGCTGGTCATCCCGCTCTTCCTCCAGGTCCGGGACCTCCACCTGCTCAACACCGTGCTGGGCCTGGGCGTCGTCTACATCGCCCTGTCGCTGCCGCTGGCGGTGTGGATGATGCGCGGGTTCGTGGCCGCGGTCCCCAAGGAGGTCGAGGAGGCCGCCTACATCGACGGCGCCTCCTGGCCGGTCATGTTCTGGAAGGTGCTGTTCCCGCTGGTCGCGCCCGGCCTGGTGGCGACCGCGATCTTCTCGTTCATCATCGCCTGGAACGAGTTCGTGCTGGCCCTGACGTTCATGCAGCAGAGCGACAAGTACACGGTCGCGGTGGGCCTGCGGCAGTTCTTCGGCGAGTACGCCAACGAGTGGGGGCACGTCATGGCCGCGTCCACCCTCATCACCCTGCCGGTCATGGTCTTCTTCGTCATCGTGCAGCGCTGGCTGGCCTCCGGGCTGGTCCAGGGCGCCGTCAAGGGCTGACCGCGTTCACCGAAGGACCCGGGGAGGGGAACGAGGGGGGCGGGGCCCGGCCGGGCCCCGCCCCCTCCGTGGGCCCCGCAAGGGGTCAGTCGCGCAGCTCGCGCTTGAGGATCTTGCCGGTGGCGGTCATCGGCAGGCTCTCGCGGAACTCGATCTCACGCGGGTACTTGTACGCGGCCAGACGCTCCTTGGACCACTCGGTCAGCGCCTCGGCGGTGAGTTCGGCGCCCTCCTTGAGGATCACGAACGCCTTGATCTCCTCGCCGTGGGTGTCGTGGGGGACGCCGACGACCGCCGCGAGGCTGACCGCCTCGTGCCCCATCAGGACCTCCTCGACCTCGCGCGGGTACACGTTGTAGCCGCCGCGGATGATCATGTCCTTGGACCGGTCGATGATGAAGTAGAAGCCCTCGTCGTCGCGGCGGGCGATGTCGCCGGTGCGGAACCAGCCGTCCCTGATCACCTCGGCGTTCACCTCGGGCCGGTTGTGGTAGCCCTTCATCACCAGGTGGCCGCGGACGGCGATCTCGCCGACCGGGTCCTCGTCGCCGGTCTTGACGACCTCGTTCCACTCCGGGTCGATCAGCTTCATCTCCACGCCCCACACCGGCTTGCCGATCGAGCCGGTCTTGGCCTTGACGTTGGGGTTGTTGAACGAGGCCACCGGGGAGGTCTCGGACAGGCCGTAGCCCTCCTTGATGCCGACGCCGAAGGTGTCCTGGAAGTCCTGGGCGAGCTGGGCCGGGAGCGCCGCACCGCCGGAGACCGCGTCGACGATGTTGTCCGCGATCGCCTTGAGGTCGTACTTCCCCTCACCGGCGGAGCGCACCGCGTTGAGCAGGCCCCAGTACATGGTGGGCACGCCCGCGAAACCGGTGACGCCCTCCTTCTCCATCAGGCGCAGGGCCTCGTCGCCGTCGAAGCGCGGCATCAGCACCAGGGTCGCGTGCCGGTACAGGGCGGCGTTGAGCATGACGGTCTGGCCGAAGATGTGGAACAGCGGCAGCACCACCAGGGCCACGTCGCGGCCGTCCGGGTGGGGGTTGACCAGGCTGGAGGAGCCGATCGCGTTCATCATCAGGTTGTTGTGGCTCAGCTCGGCGCCCTTGGGCTTGCCGGTGGTGCCGCTGGTGTAGATGATGACGGCGGTGTCGTCGGAGTTGGCCTGGACGGTCTCGAACTCGCCGGGCTGGCCCTCCAGGGCCTTCCAGAGGGTCTGGGCGCCCTCGATGGCGGACTCGGTCGCCCCCGGGGAGGCGGGCAGGTCGATGTAGGTCTCGCAGGTGTCCACCTGGTTGAACGCCTCGAAGGCGCGCTCGCCCAGCGGCAGTTCCGGGCTGCCGGTGAACGCGAAGATCGCCTTGGCGCCGGAGTCCTCCAGGTGGTAGGCGATCTCACGCGGGGTGAGCAGGACGTTGAGGGGGACGACCACCGCGCCCGCCTTGAGCGCGCCGTAGTAGACGAAGGGGAAGTACGGCAGGTTGGGGCTGGCCAGGGCCACCCGGTCACCGGGCCGGACACCTCGGGAGACGAGGAGGTTGGCGACCTGGTTGGCGATCATGTCGGTGATCGCGTAGTTCAGACGCAGATCGCCGAAGACCAGGCAGTCCTTCTCCGGGACGGATCGGGCACCGTCCTCCAGGACCACGGACAGGTTGAGCATGGGGCCTCCCGCAGGCAGATGTGTCCGGAGACGACAAGGCAACGGGACCCGGGTGTGACCCGGGTCGCGTGTTCTGCGCCACTCTCGGACTGAGTTGACGGCAGAGTAACAAACCGGGCGGTCGGTGTGGAGGGGAAAGGGGTCCGTAATCTCACGCAACGCGCGGTGACGCACGGTGACGAACGCGGGGCGTTCCGGTCGGCCGGGGGCGTCGTCCACAGGCGGGGAATCCCGTCCGCGCCCCGGCCCGCCAGCCGATAACCTGAGGGGGAATGGATCTTGCACACGGGTCCGCGGATCCCGTGTACGACCGAACCGAGGGAACAAGCAGCGATGACAGCGGTAGACGGCGACCAGACGACGGGCGACACCTACGACGCCCGCGCCCTCCAGGACAAATGGCAGGCGCGCTGGGCCGCCGAACTCCCGTTCCAGGCCGACGAGGACCCGGGTGACACCCGGCCCCGCAGCTACATCGTCGACATGTTCGCCTACCCCTCCGGCGACCTGCACATGGGCCACGCCGAGGCCTACGCCATCGGCGACGTCATCGGCCGCTACCGCTTCCAGCGCGGCGACAACGTGCTGCACCCCGTCGGCTGGGACTCCTTCGGCCTGCCCGCCGAGAACGCCGCCATCAAGAACAACTCGCACCCCGCCGAGTGGACCTACGCCAACATCGAGACCCAGGCGGCCTCCTTCCGCCGCTACGGCATCGCCGTCGACTGGTCCCGGCGCATCCACACCAGCGACCCCGAGTACTACAAGTGGAACCAGTGGCTGTTCACCCGGTTCTTCGACCGCGGCCTGGCCTACCGCAAGGACGGCCAGGTCAACTGGTGCCCCAAGGACCAGACCGTGCTGGCCAACGAGCAGGTCGTCCAGGGCCGCTGTGAGCGCTGCGGCACCGAGGTCGTGCGCCGCAGCCTCAACCAGTGGTACTTCAAGATCACCGACTACGCGCAGCGCCTGCTGGACGACATGGACCAGCTGGAGGGCGGCAACTGGCCGGACGAGATCCTGGCCATGCAGCGCAACTGGATCGGCCGTTCCACCGGCGCCGACGTCGACTTCGCCATCGAGGGGCGCGACGAGCCGGTCACCGTCTTCACCACCCGGCCCGACACCCTGTACGGCGCCACCTTCTTCGTGGTGGCCGCCGACGCCGACCTGGCCGACGAGCTGTGCGCCCCCGAGCAGCGCGAGGCCTTCGAGGCCTACCGCTCCGAGGTCGCCAAGCTCTCCGACATCGAGCGCCAGACCACCGAGCGCCCCAAGACCGGCGTGTTCCTGGGCCGCTACGCGGTCAACCCGGTCAACGGCGAGCGCATGCCCGTCTGGGCCGCCGACTACGTCCTGGCCGACTACGGCCACGGCGCCATCATGGCGGTCCCCGCCCACGACCAGCGCGACCTGGACTTCGCCCTGGCCTTCGACCTGCCCGTGCGCGTCGTCGTCGAGACCGGCGAGCCCGACCCCGCCGAGACCGGCGTCGCCACCACCGGCGAGGGCAGCCTGCGCGACTCCGGCCCCCTGGACGGCCTGTCCAAGGCCGAGGCCATCGAGCGCATCATCGGCGTCCTTCAGGAGCGCGGCACCGGCAAGGGCACCGTCAACTACCGTCTGCGCGACTGGCTGCTGTCCCGTCAGCGCTACTGGGGCACGCCCATCCCGATCATCCACTGCCCCGCCTGCGGCCAGGTGCCCGTCCCCGACGAGCAGCTGCCCGTCACCCTGCCCGAGCTCAAGGGCGCCGAGCTGGCCCCCAAGGGCGTGTCCCCGCTGGCCTCCGCCACCGACTGGGTCAACGTCGACTGCCCGTCCTGCGGCGGCCCCGCCCAGCGCGACACCGACACCATGGACACCTTCGTGGACTCGTCCTGGTACTTCCTGCGGTACATCTCGCCGCACCTGGACACCGCGCCCTTCGACTCCGACCTGGTCAACGAGTGGGGCCCCGTCGACCACTACATCGGCGGCAAGGAGCACGCGACGCTGCACCTGATGTACGCGCGCTTCTTCACCAAGGTCCTGTACGACATGGGCATGCTGTCCTTCACCGAGCCCTTCCGCCGCCTGACCAACCAGGGCCAGGTCATCAACCAGGGCCGGGCCATGTCCAAGTCCCTGGGCAACGGTGTCGACCTGGGCAAGGAGATCGACGCCTACGGTGTCGACGCGGTCCGGCTGACCATGCTGTTCGCCAGCCCGCCGGAGGAGGACGTCGACTGGGCCGACGTGTCCGTCGTCGCCGCACAGAAGTTCCTCAACCGGGCCTACCGGGTGATGAACGAGGCCGGTGCGGCCTCCAAGCCCGGCACCGACCCGGCCACCGGCGACGCCGCGCTGCGCCGCGCCACCCACCACGCCATCGACCAGGTCACGAACCTGATCGAGGCCAAGCGGTTCAACGTGGCCATCGCCCGTGTCATGGAACTGGTCTCCGCCGCCCGCAAGGCCATCGACTCCGGCCCCGGCGCCGCCGACCCGGCGGTGCGCGAGGCCGCCGAGTTCGTGGCCGTCTCCCTGTCCCTGTTCGCCCCCTACGTGGCCGAGGAGGGCTGGGAGCGACTGGGCCACGTCGGCACCGTCGCCGTCGGGAACTGGCCGCAGGCCGACCCCGCCCTGCTGGTCCAGGAGACCGTGACCTGTGTCGTTCAGGTGCAGAGCAAGGTCCGTGACAAGCTGTCCGTTGCGCCCGACATCGACCCGGCCGAACTGGAACGGCTCGCGCTGGCGTCAGAGAAGGCGCAGGGCTTCATCGGCGACAAGCAGATCCGCAAGGTGATCGTGCGCGCGCCGAAACTGGTGAACATCGTCGTCGGCTGACCACCGCGACGGCGGCCGCGGGTAGCGGCCGCCGTCGCACCTCGGCCGATCGGCGACCGGACAGGGAGGCGGTGACCGGTTGGGTCCCCTCGCACGGGCGGGTGTGATCGCGGTGGGCGCGGTGGTGGTGTCCGCGTTGGCGATCGGCGGCGGCCTGTGGGCCGCACAGGACGACCCGGACCGACCCCACCCGGGGGACGTCCACACCGCCGCACCCGAGTGCGGCGACCCCGGGGAGCTGCTCGACGAGCACCTGCCCGGCGCGGTCCGCGACCTCGCCGACCGCGGGCCGCTCACCGGCGGTGCGGGCACCGTGTGCCGGTGGACCTCCGCCGGGACCTCCGACACCCCCCGCCAGGGCGTCCTGCGGGTGGAGTACTCCGCCCTGTTCACCGACCCCACCGCCGAGGAGCCCGTCCCCGGTGCGGACCGGGCGAGCGCGGCCGCCACCGCGCTGGCCCCCGCCACCGCCGAGACCGTGGACCTGTCCACCGGCCGGGGACTGGTGTGGCGCGGCGGGCCCGGCGGCACCGAACTCGCCTTCTGGGCCGACAATCTCCTGGTCCGGGTCTCCTACACGGCCGTGACCGGTGGCGAACCCGTCTCCCCTGACGAGGGACGGGCCACCGCCGTCGCCTTCGCCGAGCGGATCGGAGCCTCCCTGTGATGCCCCCCGGGCACCCGCCCGAGACCGTGCCCTCCAGCCAGCCGCAGAGCCGGGGCTGCGCCACCGTCGGCGTGATCGCCCTCGCCCTGCTGCTGCTCTCCGCCGCGGGCGGCGCCGTCTGGTACGTGCTGACCCGCGAGGACCCCGAGACCGGCGTGTACGACGCGGCCCCGGGCTGCGAGGTCGGCGAGACCGAGGCCCTGGACGCGCGGGTGCCCGAACGCGAGCTCACCCTGGAGGAACCCATCGGCGGCGCCGCCGACCCCTTCGGCCAGGGCTGGCAGTGCCGCTGGGCCACACCCGGCGGCGACGGCGACTCCGTCCCCGCCACCGCCACCCTCGTCATGGTGGCGGCGCCCAACCCGGGCGGGGTGGTCACCGCTCAGGAGAGCTTCGCCGAGACCACCGGCGCCCACCGCACCTCCCCGGTCGACGACCTGGGGGAGCAGGCCGCGACCTGGATCGACGAGACCGGCTACACCGCTTCCTGCGTCGCGGTGCGGGTGTCCAACCTCTACCTGGAGACCTGCTACTCGGCCGCCGCCGGGTACGACGGCCGCGAACCCGCCGACGAGGAGCGCCTCGCCGCCGGAGCCGAGGAGATCGCCCGCGCCACCGTGGACGCCCTCCCCGCGGAGATCGTCCTGGAGGACGACTGACCGTGAGGACGTGCGGCGGCTGCTCCGGCGAGTCCGATCCGTCGGCCGACCGATACCCACAGGTCGTTCTTGGGACGATCCGCCGGCCTGTTCGGAGGAGCCGCCGCACGCGACCGGACGGGCGCCCGTGACCCCGTAGGGGCATCCGCCTCCACGGGGTGCGTGGCGATGCCGTACGCGGCGTCTCCGGAGCCGCGCCGCCGGTCACCAGGCGGTGTCGACGAACTCCGTCAGGGCGGGGGCGATCTGCGGGGCGAAGGGGCGCTCGGCGTCCAGCACCGTCGCACCCGGCTCGTCCTCGTAGACGCGGAGGACGTGGTCGGCGTCGGGGACGTCCACCCGCTCGGCCTGCGGCAGGCCGGTCATCAGCCGGTCCACCTCCTCGCCGGTGATCTGGGCGTCGGCCTCGCCCCACAGCACCAGGACCGGGGTGCCCTCGGGCAGCTCGGCGGCCAGTTCCACCGGGTCCAGTTCGTCCATCCGGGCCAGGAACGCGGCGTTCTGCGGCGAGTACAGGGCGCCGACCATCTCGGTGAGGTCGCCGGGGATCTCCCGGCCGCCGCGCAGGGCGGCTCGCGCGGCGCGGGCGTCGGAGAGCAGGGTCACCGCCTCCGTCCCGGTGAGCTGACCCGCCGCCTCGACCGCACGCACCTGCTCGGTGAGCTGGCGGTCCAATACGTCCAGGTAGCGGTCGCCCACCGGTGCGGCCAGTACCAGGGCCGGTGCGGCGTCCACCAGCGTGTGGGCGCGCAGTGCGTAGAGGGAGCCCTCGCTGTGCCCGACCACCGCGGTGCGGGCCGGGTCCACCTCGCCCTGCCCCACCAGCGCCTCGTAGGCCGCGGCCGCCTGGGCGTCGAACACGCCCGGGTCCACCGGCGCGTCCGGGTCGAGGCCGCCCAGACCGGTCTCGCCGCTGCCGAGCTTGTCGTAGCGCAGCGAGGCCACCCCGGCTTCGGCCAGGAGACGTGCGAAGTTGAGGTTGGTGTCCGCGTCCGGGCGCAGGTCGCTGTTGCCGTCGCGGTCGGTGGGGCCGCTGCCCGAGACGATCAGCGCACCCGGTACCGGGCCGGACGTGTCCTCCGGCAGGGTGAGGGTGGCGAACACCTCGACCCCGTCCACGGTGAAGCTCAGCTCCCGTTCGGACCCCGCCACCCCGGGCGGCGGAGCGGCATCCTCTTCGGCCGGGGTGCAGGCGGAGGTCAGCAGCAGGGTCGCGGCCGCGGCGGCCGCCACGGTGCGCCCACGGGCACACGAGAAGACGAGGGAAGCGAACACCCCCATAGCCTAGGCGCCCGGGACGGTGCCGAAGGCCCCGGGCGGCCCGGAGCGGCGGGAGGACGAAGAGCGGGGGTACCGCGTTCGGGGCGGTCCCGTTCCTTCGCCCCCGTCACTGCGGCCCGTGGGCCGCACCCGTGTGTCCGCACAGGTGCGACCCGCCCCCGGTTCCGGTCCGTGAGGGCTCTGCCCTGCGCAGTTCCGTGCCCGGTCCCGCCCCGCGGGGGCGGGCCGGGGTGGACGTACCGGTTCAGACGCGGCGCATCACGGTGACGACCTTGCCCAGGATGGTGGCGGCGTCACCGTTGATCGGCTCGTAGGCGTCGTTGCGCGGCATCAGCCACACGTGCCCGTCCTCGGTGCGGCGCAGCACCTTGACCGTGGCCTCCTCGTCCAGCAGCGCCGCGACGATGTCCCCGTTCTCGGCGTCCGGCTGCTGACGGACCACCACCATGTCCCCGTCGGTGATGGCGGCGTCGGTCATCGAGTCGCCGACCACGGTGAGCATGAACAGCCGGCCCTCGCCGACCAGCTGCCGTGGCAGCGACAACACGTCCTCCACCGACTCCTCGGCGAGGATGGGGCCGCCCGCCGCGATCCGTCCCACCAGGGGCACCCGGGTGGCGTGCGCCGGGTCCGATCCCTCCGCTCCCTCGGCGGGGAACAGGGCGCGCACCCCGGGGCGGCCCGGCTGACGCAGCTCCACGGCCCGCGGCCGGTTCTGGTCGCGGTACAGGTAGCCCTTGCGCTGGAGCACCTTGAGCTGGTGCGCGACGCTGGAGGGGCTGGACAGGCCGACCGACTCGCCGATCTCCCTTATCGACGGCGGGTAGCCGCGCTCGCGCAGGTACCGCTGAATGCAGTTCAGGACGCTCTGCTGGCGGGCGGTGAGCTTGGGCGGCTCCTCGGTTGCGCCCGCGTCGCCCGCGGGCGAGAGAACGGTGGTGGTTCCGGAATCCAGGGGTCCGGGATTCTCCTCCGGCACGGCCGGCCTCCTCGGCATCGGTTCGGTCAGGGCCTGCTTGCACGACTGGCCACCACCGGTCTGCGACCGCTCCGGACCTTGCGTCCACGTGATGGCGAAACCGGCGTGAAATCAAGGCCAACGTTAGTCGTTGCGCACGGTGATATCAAACAAGCGTTCGAGGTCTGTGGACAATTGCCGAGGGGGTTTCCGCGGCGCTTTTCCGGCCTCACTTACGTGTGTACACGTGTTCACGTCGCGTCGCCCACGAAATGGCGGAAGATGTGCCGTCGGGTTCGAGAACGGGGGATGCGGGGCGGATCTCCCCCGGACAAGGGGTCGGCCGAAATCCCGGAGCCGCGCGGTGGAAGGGGATTCGCGGCGATATCCTGGGCGGCGCACGGGTGTGACACGCGGGGCGCGTGAAAGTTGCGGTTCGTCCGACCCTCCGACTAGGTTCGACCACAACATCTGGTGTCGCTGTTTGAAGCGCCGACCCAGGAGTTGTGGTTAAGTAGACCCAGGGTTGTCAGTTCGGCGAGGGAAGCAGGTGAACCTGGATGCACTGTCCGTTCTGCCGCCATCCGGACACCCGGGTGATCGACAGCAGGTCCACCGACGACGGCGCGGCCATCCGCCGCCGCCGCTCCTGCCCGGCCTGCGAACGCCGTTTCACCACCCAGGAGACCGTCCTGCTGATGGTCGCCAAACGCTCCGGCGTCACCGAGCCCTTCAGCCGGACCAAGATCATCGCCGGGGTCCGCCGCGCCTGCCAGGGCCGCCCGGTCTCCGAGGACGCGCTGGCCAAGCTCGGCCAGCAGGTCGAGGAGGAGATCCGCGGCCGCGGCGTCGCGGAGGTCCCGGCCCACGAGATCGGTCTGGCCATCCTGGGGCCCAT
The DNA here is from genome assembly GCF_030766825.1 of Nocardiopsis sp. CC223A. Taxonomy (GTDB): domain Bacteria; phylum Actinomycetota; class Actinomycetes; order Streptosporangiales; family Streptosporangiaceae; genus Nocardiopsis. The sequence goes on along the minus strand of NZ_JASFDV010000015.1, from coordinate 83,667 downwards.
GCGCGACCTCGACGAGGTCGCCTACCTGCACTTCGCCAGTGTCTACCGCGGTTTCGAGAGCCTCGCCGACTTCGAGGCCGAGATCGCCAGCCTGCGCAGCGACCGCGAGGCCGAGGCCCGGGCCAGGGAAGAGGCCGACACCAAGGCCTGACGCACCGCTCCCCGGGGGCGCCGAGGGAACGCCCCCGAACAACGGTTCCGCGCGGGCCCGAGCCCGCGCCACACCTTCGGGGGGACTCCGCCATGACGGAAACCACCAGCGGATCGACGGGACGCAAGGGCAAGGGGAGGCGCAAAGGGCTGAAGATCCCGCGGATCTTCACCACCGAAGGCGTCCACCCCTACGACACCCTGGAATGGGAGCGCCGGGACGTCGTCATGACGAACTGGCGCGACGGAACGGTGAACTTCGAACAGCGCGGGGTCGAGTTCCCCGTGACCTGGTCGATGAACGCCACACAGATCGTCACCGGGAAATACTTCCGGGGCGCGCTCGGCACCCCGGAACGGGAGTGGAGCCTCAAACAGCTCATCGACCGGGTCACGGGCGTCTACACCCGCACCGGACGCGAACACGGGTATTTCGCCACCGGGGCCGACGCCGAGGTCTTCGACCACGAACTCAAGTACGCGCTCGCCCACCAGTTCTTCAGCTTCAACTCCCCCGTCTGGTTCAACGTCGGAACCCCGGCGTCCCAGCAGGTCTCGGCGTGTTTCATCCTGTCGGTCGACGACACGATGGAGTCGATCCTCGACTGGTACAAGGAGGAGGGGATCATCTTCAAGGGCGGCTCGGGGGCGGGGGTCAACCTCTCCCGGATCCGCTCCAGCAAGGAGCTGCTCTCCTCCGGCGGGAGCGCCTCGGGGCCGGTGTCGTTCATGCGCGGCGCCGACGCCTCCGCGGGCACCATCAAGTCCGGCGGGGCCACCCGGCGGGCCGCCAAGATGGTGGTGCTCGACGTCGACCACCCCGACATCGGGGAGTTCGTCGACACCAAGGCGCACGAGGAGCGCAAGATCCGGGCACTGCGCGACGCCGGGTTCGACATGGACCTGGGCGGTGCCGACATGGCCAGCGTCCAGTACCAGAACGCCAACAACTCGGTGCGGGTCTCGGACGCCTTCATGCGCGCGGTCGAGAACGGCGAGCGCTTCGGCCTGGTCGCCCGCACCTCCGGCGAGATCGTCGACGAGGTCGACGCCAAGGCCCTGTTCCGCCGCATGGCCGAGGCCGCCTGGGAGTGCGCCGACCCGGGCGTCCAGTACGACGGCACCATCCAGGACTGGCACACCACCCCCGAATCCGGACGCATCACCGCGAGTAACCCGTGTTCGGAATATCTCCATCTGGATGATTCGTCCTGCAACCTGGCGTCGATCAACCTGCTCGCGTTCCTGCGCGAGGACGGCACGTTCGACGTGGCGGGGTTCACCCGGCTGACGGAGCTGGTCATCACCGCGATGGACATCTCCGTGACCTTCGCCGACTTCCCCACAGAGAAGATCGCCGAGATCACCCGGGCCTACCGCCAGCTCGGCATCGGCTACGCCAACCTCGGCGCCCTGCTCATGGCCACCGGCCACGCCTACGACTCCGAGGGCGGGCGCGCCGTCGCCGCCGCGATCACCTCGCTGATGACCGGCGTCGCCTACCGGCGCAGCGCCGAGCTGGCGGGCGTGGTGGGCCCCTACGAGGGCTACCGGCGCAACGAGGCGTCCCACATCCGGGTCATGCGCAAGCACGCGGCCGCCAACGACGCCCTGCGCACCGTCGGCACCCTGGAGGAGCCGATCCACGCCGCCGCCACCCGCGCCTGGGCCGACTGCCTGGAGACCGGCGAACGCCACGGCTGGCGCAACGCCCAGGCGAGCCTGCTCGCGCCCACCGGGACCATCGGCTTCATGATGGACTGCGACACGACGGGGATCGAGCCGGACTTCTCGCTGGTGAAGTTCAAGAAGCTGGTCGGCGGCGGGTCCATGCAGATCGTCAACCGCTCGGTGTCGCGGGCCCTGGGCCACCTCGGGTACCAGCCCGAGCAGGTCGAGGCGATCGTCGAGTACATCGCCGAGCACGGGCACGTGGTCGACGCGCCCGGGCTGCGCGAGGAGCACCACGCTGTGTTCGACTGCGCCATGGGCCGCCGGTTCATCGAGCCCATGGGCCACGTGCGCATGATGGCCGCCGTGCAGCCGTTCCTGTCCGGGGCGATCTCCAAGACGGTGAACGTTCCCGAGGGGGCCGCCGTCGAGGACTTCGAGCACATCTACTTCCAGGGCTGGAAGCTCGGCCTGAAGGCGCTCGCCGTCTACCGGGACAACTGCAAGGTCGGCCAACCGCTGTCCACCGCGAAGAAGGAGCCGCAGGAGGCGGGGGCGCCGCCGCGGCCCGTGCGGCGGCGGCTGCCCAAGAAGCGCCCCAGCGAGACCACGTCGTTCTCGGTGGGCGGCGCCGAGGGGTACATCACCGCGGGGTCCTACCCCGACGACGGGCTGGGCGAGGTGTTCATGAAGCTCGGCAAGCAGGGGTCCACCCTGGCCGGGGTCATGGACGCGTTCTCCATCGCGATCTCCATCGCCCTCCAGTACGGGGTGCCCCTGGACACGTACGTGGAGAAGTTCACCAACATGCGGTTCGACCCCGCCGGGATGACCGACGACCCCGACATCCGCATGGCGCAGTCGGTGATGGACTACATCTTCCGCCGCCTGGCGCTGGACCACCTGCCCTACGAGGAGCGGGCGGCCCTGGGGGTGTTCTCGGCGGCCGAGCGGCAGGCGCAGCTGGCGGGGGAGGACTCGGCCCAGGTCGCGGCGCAGGTGGAGTCCTACGCCCAGTCGGCGCCGACCGGCGAGCGGGAGCCGCGGGTCGCGCCGTCCGCGCGGGAGACCGGGGCGCACTCCACGGCGGAGGTGGTCGAGCGCACGCAGGGGTTCGTCGCCGACGCCCCGCTGTGCGTCACCTGCGGGACCAAGATGCGCCCGGCGGGGAGCTGCTACGCCTGTGAGGGCTGCGGTTCCACCAGCGGTTGCAGCTGAGCCGGGGGCGCTCCCGCCGCTACGCCCGCGATGAACGGAGGGAGCGCCCGTGGCACGTACCGCCCACCATGTGAAGGCCCACCGGGAGGGCAGGCCGCTGGTCGGCCTGCGGTACGCCCGCGGCCGTCCGCCCGAGCGGGTGGTCCGCCGAGTACGGGTGCACGAACTCGCCCGGGTGCTCTTCGGCTCCCCGGGCCCGGAGGCGGCCGTCGCCGAGCGCCGCGAACGCCGCCGCGCCCGCCGGGCCGCCGACCTGGCCCGCCGCGCGGTCACCGCCGCCGGGAACCTCGCCCCCGACGCCGCCGAGGAGGTCGTGTGGCCCCCCGGCCGCCACCGCCGCGGCGCCCTCCGGTCCGCCTGAGCCATGTCATGTACGTGACGTACGTCGAGTACTTATGATGGGGGTTCGGCGATACCACCGGAGGTCTTCATGGGTGCGGTCCACTACGACAGCTACACCGAAGCACGGGATCACCTGAAGGCCCTGCTGGACGCCGCGGAGCGCGGCCGGGTCGCGACGGTGCGCAGACATTCCGCCAGATCGGCCGTCGTCGACGTCGAGCGGCTGCGCCGCCACCTGGCCGCGGTCACCACGTGGCGGGCCGAGGTGGTGTCGGAGAACGACGGATTCTCGGTGTTCATCCCCGGAGTGCCGGTCGCGGCGGACGGGGCCACTCTGGAAGAGGCCGTCGCCGAGATGGCCGAGGCGCTGCGCGAATACGCGCAGGACTGGCAGGACCGTCTCCTCGACGCCCCCAACCACCGGGAGAACTGGGCCCTGGTCCAGCTCGTCGAGCTCAGCGACGATCGGCAGTTGCGTGCCTGGCTCCTGGGGGAGGCACCGTGACCTGGCCTCCTCCCACACGCGACGACCACGAGCGGTTCTGCAGGACCGAGGGGTGGTCACCGGTCAGTGACGCCCGCGGCCGGACCGGGACCCACCACGTCACCTACGAACTGGTGCTCCTCGACGGGCGTGTGCTGCGGACCCGCGTCTCCCGTCCCGTCGACCGCACCGATTACGGCGGGAGTATGTGGGCGCACATCCTCCGGGACCAGCTGGAAGTCGACGAGGGGATGTTCTGGGCGTGCGTCCGTGACGGGACACCGCCCGATCGCGGGTTCCCCGCCGAGGCCGCGGATCCGCTGCCCGTCGAACTGGTCCACCTGCTTACCACCCGGGCCGGTGTTCCCGAGGCCGAGATCGCCGGTATGGGCAAGGAAGAGGCGGTGGCCCGCATGCAGAGGTATTGGCTCGAAGGCGCGTGAGCCGTACCCGGAACGCCCTGTCCGGGGCGGGGCGAGGCGGGAGCATCTCCGCCGGGATCAACGGAGACGGGTCCCCGAACGCGTGGTGGACCCGGCGCGGTGCCGGGACCCGGGGCGGGTGCGCCGCCCGGGGCGTGCTGCCGGCGGAGCGGGCCGGTCCCACCGAACCCGTCCCGTGGGGCGGACACCGGTGGTTGGGCGTGCGGGGCGGCGGGTAGCCCTTCAACAGCGACACGCCCGCGGGAAGGTGGACCCCATGCTGATCGCCGCGATCCTCCGGACGAAGGGACCCGACGTGGTGCGCGTCCCACCCGACGCGACCGTCGCGCTGCTGCTCACCGAGCTCGCGCGGCACAACATCGGCGCCGTCGTCGTCGCCGACGGCGACCGGCTGCTGGGCATCGCCTCCGAACGCGACGTGGTGCGCGGCCTGGAGCGGCACGGCGCCGACCTGCTGGCCGCGCCGGTCTCCTCGATCATGACCGCGGACGTGGTCACCTGCACGCCGCGCGACACCGTGGAGGAGATCGGCGAGACCATGACCCACCGGCGGTTCCGGCACGTCCCGGTGGTGGAGGACGGCCGGTTGGCGGGCATCGTCAGCATCGGCGACGTCGTCAAGAGCCGGGTGCGGGGCCTGGAGTACGACCGCGCCCAGCTGGAGGCCTACATCCACGGCCGCTGACGCCCCGCTCGCGGTCAGTCGCGTTCGGCGGCGACCGCGACGGCGGCGGTGGCGGCGGTCACGCCCAGCACGGCCGGCCAGGAGCCGATCTTCTTGGCCAGCGGGTGGGACAGCCCGAACGCCGCCACGTAGACGCCGGTGAGGGCGACGGCGGTGCCCAGCCCGGGGCCGCGGCGCCAGGTCTCGAACGCGGCCGCGCCGAACCCGGCCAGGACGGCGCCGCCCAGCGGCCGGTTCCCGGTGGCCCTGGCCACGGCGTAGCCGCCGATGAGCCCGGCGGTGGTCAGGACGGCGCTCGGTACGGAGGCCATGGGAACTCCTCGTGTTCGGGGCGGGTGGGTGCGGAAACGACGTTATCGCCCGTGTCCCGGGGGTGCCATTCGGCGCGCTTCCGACGCTGAGGGATCACCGTCCGGCCACGCTCCGGGAGCACCCCTGGGTTCCGGGCATGACATATGCGAAGGTCGAAGCCATCCGCTATGGCGTTCGTCCGGCGGGGACCGCCGCCGACCTGGAACCGGTCCCCGGTACGCGGCGTCGAAGCAGATGGTTCCCACACATCTCCGAACCTAGGAGTTCCCGCCCATGTCGTTCGCGCAGACGGTGCGCGGCGCGGCCGCAGCGGTCGCCCAGGGAGGCGATCCGCGGCAGGCCGTGACCGATGTCCTGCAACAGACCTCCAGCCAGGTCACCGAAGGCGGTGGACTCGACCCGAGCGACTTCGTCGCCGCCCGCGACCAGGGCGGTTCCGTGGGCACTCGGATCGAGCAGAAGACCGCCTCGCTCAACAACGCCGGTGAGGCCATCAACCGCAGCAGCTACGAGCGCGGCCCGGACGGCCCGGTGCACGTGGTCTGCCCGATGGTCATCCCGCGGGGCCGCACGTTCGTCACCATGCTCCCGGCCGTCGCGCTCATCGCGCTGGGCCTGGTCGGCGTACTCTTCATCCTCCTGCCGTATTCGCTGGCCGGCGGCAACGCGCTGCTGAACCCGTTCTTCGGCGTCCACTACTGGATCATCACCATCGCCGTCACGGCCTTCATGTGGTGGCGCCAGGGCATGGTCATGGTGCCGGAGGGCTGCGTCGCCATCGTCACCCACTTCGGGCGGATGGAACGCATCTACCCGCCGGGCCTGGTGACCCTGTTCAACCCGTGGAAGCGGGTGTCCTACATCGTGAACGTGGTGCGCGAGTACCCGTTCAACGCGCCGATCCGCTCGGCCCCCACCAAGAGCGGGGTGCAGGCGTCGGTGGACCTGTTCGTCCAGTTCCAGATCAAGAACCCGGAGGGGTTCGTCTACACGCTGGGCGGCGTGCACGGCTTCCAGGAGAAGCTCAACAACGCGATCAGCGAGACCACCCGCAGCCTCATCTACGAGCAGGAGGCCTCGGCGATCTACGACCTGGTCGGTGAGAGCACCCAGGGGCTGCTGGCCCAGCTCAACCGCCAGTTCAGCGACATCGTCGTGCTGACCAGCGCCAACATCACCCACGCCGAGCCCTCCAGCCAGGAGTACCGCATGGACCTGGCGGCGCCGGAGATGGTGCGGGTCGCCAAGGACGCCTACACGTTCGAGTACGAGCTGCAACTGCGCAAGGAACAGAACGAGGGCGACCTGAACAAGGAGCTGGCGACCCTCAACGAGACGCTGTCGGCGATCCAGGCCGACATCGCCCAGTACCAGGCGCAGATGGACACCGCCCTGGAGCGGGAGACCAACCGTGCCCGCGCACTGGCCCGCCAGCGGTTCGTGGAGGCCGAGTCCGAGGCCAACGCCAACGCGGCCCTGTTGCAGGCCCAGGCCCTGGACATCCGCGCGGTCAGCGCGGCCGAGGCCCCGGAGATCCTCAACTACCGGTTCCGCGAGTCCCTGTTGGAGAAGCTGTCGGACGTCGCCGACAGCCTGCCGCAGGTGCTGCGGATCGGTTCGGGCGACGCGGCCAGCGTCGACTACCTGCGCATCGCGCAGGAGATCATCGGCCAGGCCGACGCCGCCCTGTTCTCCCAGGAGGACATGGACGCGATCCGCGCCCGCCTGGGCGACATCAACGCCCGCATCTCCGAGCGTCAGGACGAGATCGACGCCCTGCTGCGCGCGGACGGCACCGAGCCGGAGCGGGCCGCCGCCGCGGACGAGCAGGCCCCCGGTGAGGACCTGGTCGAGGAGATCCGCCAGTCGGTGTCCGACCAGGCCATCGACGAGCGACTGGCCGAGGCCCGCGACGCGGGGCCGGCGTCGCAGGAACCGGGCCCGGACGCCCCGCCGGCGGGCGAACCCTACGCCGGTCCGCAGGATCCGCCGCTGCCGCCGTGGTCCCAGGGGCCCGGCCCGTTCGAGGGAGGTCGCTAGATGAGCCAGCCGGTCAATGGCAGGAGCGGCTCCAGCATCAAGGAGTCCCTCTCCTCCTGGGGCGATCTCGCCGGGCTGCTGCGCGGCGGCGACCAGGGCGCCGTGGTGCCCGTGGTCATCCCCAGGGACAACCGCGGCCTGCGGTGGATGGTCCTGGTGTGGATCGGGCTGTTCGCCCTCACCTCGGGCCTGGTCATGTCCGTCAACGTGGCGGTCGAGGGCGCGCTGTCCGCACCGATCAACGCGGTGCTGGCGCTGCCCTCCCTGTTCGTCGGCGTCGTCTCCATCGTGGTGGCGGTGCTGTGGTGGTGGCGCGGTTCGATCATCGAGATCGAGCACGGCACCCAGGGCATCCTCACCAAGTACGGCAAGGTGCAGAAGGTCATCGCCCCGGGCCGCCACTACCTGTGGCACCCGTGGAAGCGTGTGGACTACGTGGTGGACACCAGCACGGAGATCCCGTACACGGCGCCGGTGGTGGCCTGCCCGACCCGGGAGAACGTGCCGCTGAAGTCGATCGAGTTCTTCCTGAAGTTCCGCATCCACGACCCGCAGCGGTTCGTGCTGACGATCGGCGCCAGCAACTTCGACCTGGTGCTGTCCAGCGTGGTGCAGGACGCCATCCGCCAGCGCAGCCGCATGGTGCGCACCGAGGCCGCCTACGACCTGCGCGGGTCCAACGTCGAGGACATGCGCAACCTGCTCAACCAGCAGTTGGAGAAGTACGGCGTGCACATCACCGGCTGCAACATCCCCGATGTGCAGCTGCCCAACCAGTACCAGCAGCACCTGGCCACCCGGGAGCGGGTGTCCAAGGAGCTGGTGGCCTACGAGCAGGAGTGGGAGCTGACCCGCAAGCGCCGCATCGACACCCTGCTGATGGACATCGAGCGGTCCAAGAAGGTCCGGGACGCCAAGATCGTCGAGGTCAACGCGTCCCTGAACAAGGCCCGCAAGGACGTCGCGCAGATGCTCCAGGAGCAGGAGACCGAGGCACAGCGGGTGCGCTACGAGATCGAGACGCGCGGCCGGGCCGACCTGGTCGCCGCCGAGAACGAGGCCAAGGCCCAGCGGCGCCTGGCCACCGCCTACCGGGACAACCGGGCGGTGCTGGAGTACGAGCTGGCCCGCCGCCGCCTGGACGTGGGCGCGACGCTGGCCGAACGCGCTCCGCGTCCGGTCGTGGTGCAGACCGAGGCCGGGTCGGGGGATTCCTCGGCGCTGTCGACGCTGCTCACCGCACAGCTGCTGCCGCAGGTGCTGAACGGCTCGCGGACCTCGGGCCCGTCGGCCAAGGCGGCCGAGGGCCTGGAGTCGGCCCGCGGCGCGGTCGCCGCCGCTGCCGCCCGCCAACAGCAGCTGGCGGAGGAGTACCAGGAGCAGCAGGACGTCGCGATGCGGCGCCAGTTCGAGAACGGGGAGGGGTACGGCGGCCGCCGCTGACCCGTCCTCTCCCGTGAACGCGGAAGGGCTCCGCGGCCGTCGTGGTCGTGGAGCCCTTCTCCGTGTCGGGTCAGCCGCGGGGGGAGAGGTCGGCGTAGCCCGCCCCGATGTCGATGCCGTTGCGGGCGGCCAGTTCCACCAGGTCCTCGATCTCTCCGGCCTGGCCGAGGGCCAGGTCGTCGTCGCCCCGGGCGTGGGCCCGGCGCAGCGCGGTGATCGAGTCGTGGATGCGCAGGTGAAGGGTGAGCGTGAATTCGCGCATGAGTCCTCTCCTGAAGGGTTCGCCGTCGGGCCGGGGTCAGGGGGACCCCTCCCGGGCGCTTCCCTGTCTACACGGCCAAGGTGAGAACCACATTGGAGGAGCACAAGCCGCGGCAAAGGCACGAGGAAGGGCCGGGGGTATCCCCGGCCCTTCGGTGATCCGTTCCCGCGCGGTCCGGTGCCTAGTGCTCCACCCACACGTACCAGTCGTCGGTGACGTGTTCGTAGATGCGCGTGCCCTGCCCGCTGACGAACACGCCCTCGGGGAGGGTCTCGCCGCTGTGCGCCAGCCCGGCGCGGCCCACCAGCCCGGCGCCCTCCACCTCGTAGTGGAGCACCCCGTCGGCCACGCTGAGGCTGCGCAGCGAGTACAGCCCGGCCCGCTCCCCGTTGAGGGGGATGGCGGAGGACTCGTCGGCCCGGTCGGACAGGGCCAGCAGGTCCTCGGCGGAGGCCTGCACCCGGGCGCTCAGCGGCACGTCGGCCGCGGAGACGCCGATGGCCAGGGCGGCGATCAGCGGGGCGGAGATCCAGCGCAGCCAGTAGTGGCGGATCATCGGCCGGGCGACGGCCAGGGCGATGCCCAGGCGCAGCGCGCCCATCCCGGCCAGCAGCAGCCCGCCGACCAGGCCCACGACGAAGGCGGTGAGGTTTCCGGAGGGGACGCTGTCCTCGAAGAGGATGATCAGGGCCACCACCGTGCAGGAGGGGATGTAGAGCCGCCCCGGAGGCCGGGAGGCCCAGCTGATGAGCCGCCGCCCCAGGGTGGGCTTCTCGGCGATCTCGATCAGTTTGGCCACGGACCCGTCAGGGGTCGGGCCGGAACCTACGGCGGACATGGTGTTCCCCTCACCGAATCCATGCTGGTGACGGACGCGGTCCCGGGAAGGCGCGGGAAGGAGGAGCCGGAACGGGCCGCGTCACAGTTGATACGGCCGACGTACAGCGGCCTGTCCCACAGGATAGAGCAGTGGCGGAGCGTGTTCGGGTCGACGCGTGGAAATGGCGGGGGGTTTCCCCGCCGCCCGGTCCGGGTGGGGGCGGGGCGTCCTGCGGCGTTCGGGACGCTCGGAGGATTCGGGGGCCAGGACGAGGTGGTCCCAGGACCACCGTCCGCCGTTGACCGCCATGAGCAGGCACACCGCTGTGACCAGCACCGTCACCGGCCAGGAGTCGAACGGGGAGAGCCCGGGGGCGGCGGGGGAGAGGGCGCCCAGCACCGCGCACAGGGCGAGCAGGGGGCCGGCGAGCCATGTGAGCAGGCCCACGGCGAAGGACAGCGAGGTGGCGACCATGAGGGCGGGTAGGAGGTGGACCGCCAGGGTGGGCAGGGGTGTCCCGGACTCGGCCAGGTGGGCGGCCAGCCGCGCCTCCTGGCCGCGCAGGGCAAGGCCGTGGTCGGCGAACACCCAGCCGACGCCGATCCGGGTCAGTGCGGCCCCGATGTCGTACAGGCCGCGGCGGCGCAGGCGGACGCGCGATCGGGGGCGTGGCCTCTGGCTCCGGGGATGCCGGGTGGGGCGCTGCATGTCCATTCCTCCGGGTCACACCTGTGCGCGATCCTGACAAGCGGAAACTACCCAAAGTCATGGGCGCTGACTCGTTGTGATGAGCGGCGAGTCGCGCAAAGACCCGTTCCGGACGTCCGCTCCCGGGATCGGGCGGATGCGGTGCCCGTACCCCGCGGGCGTCCTCGGCCCCCTAGTCTGGGAGCGTGTCGATCTCCGAGCCCGCCGCCAAGGCGCCCGCCGCACCTCCCGCCGCGCCCACCTACGAGGTGGAGGACCGGCTGCGTGCCGCCGGAGCACGGGTCGTCGCCGGAATGGACGAGGTGGGGCGCGGGGCCTGGGCGGGGCCGCTGCTGGTCTGCGCGGCCGTTCCCGGCGAGGGCGAACCGCCCGCGGGCCTGACCGACTCCAAGCGCCTGACCCCTGCGCGCCGCCGCGACCTGGCCGCCAGGCTGGAGCCCTGGGTGGCCGATCACGCCTTCGGCTGGGCCGAGGCGACCGAGATCGACGAGGTCGGCATGACCGAGTCCCTGCGCCGCGCCGCCCACCGTGCCCTGGCGGGGCTCACCGTCCGCCCGGACGCCGTCCTGCTGGACGGCTCCCACGACTTCATCGGCCGCCCCTGGCGGGTCCGCACCCAGGTCAAAGGCGACCTCACCTGCATCAGCGTCGCCGCCGCCGCGATCCTGGCCAAGGTGCGCCGGGACGCGTACATGGCCGAACTCGCCGAGCAGCACCCTGGCTACGCCTTCGAGAGGGCCGCCGGCTACCCCTCGCCCGTCCACCGCGCCCACCTGGCCGAGCACGGCCCCACCCCGCAGCACCGGATGAGCTGGTCCTACCTCGACGACCTGCCCCGTTGGAGCCACCTGCGCAGGCCCAGGCCCGGCCCCGGGGGGCAGATCCCCCTGCTGTGACCGCCCCGGCCGTCCGGTGCGCGGGGGCGACACGCCGCCCCGCACTGGACAACCGGGGGCGGTTGCGGCAAGGCTGAAGGCGTGGCCGTCGACCCCTCGACCGCCCCTCCGGCCAGAGACCCCCGGTCGGAGGCACGCCTCCGGACCCCCACGCAGGAAGGGGCACCGATGACGCGCGACACGCGCCCCGGTACCGCGGTCCCCGGACCTTCCGGGCTGGAACGCCTGCGCACCCGATACCGGGCGGTCCCCCTGGCCAGGCGGTTGATCGCCGGGCTGGTCGCGCTCACCGTCGTCGCGGTCGCCGCCCTGGTCACCCCGGTACCCGTGAGCACCGCCGTCTCCGTCGCCCTCGCCCTGATCCTGCTCTTCGCCGCGCTGATGCGCTCGGCCGACGCCCTGGTCACCGTGGTCGTCTGCCTGGTCTGGACCGCGGTCGCCTTCCCGCTCTTCCAGCTCCCGCTCGCCGGGGAGCCGGTCACCCTGCTCGTCCCGGTGCTGCCGCTGCTCGTCGTGGCGGCCGGCACCGCCGTGCGCGAGTTCCCGGTCTGGCACACCGCGGCGCTGTCCCTGACCGCGGGCCTCATCTTCGGCTTCTCCCTTGCCCTGGTCGGCATGGTCGCCCCCGCCCCGCCCTCCGCCTGGGGGATCGGGGCGCTCTACGCCGCCGCCGGCGCCTGCCTGCTGTGGCGGCTGTCCTCCTCCCGGCAGATCCGCCGGGAGTCCGAGGCCGCCCGGGAGAGCGCCCGGTCCGACACCCGTCCGGTCTCCCGCGGCACCCCCGCCGAACGCGTCCAGGGCCGCGCCGACACCGCCCGCCCGGCCGCCGCCCCGGCCCGCGGGCGCCCGGCCGCCGAGGACGACTCCGAACCGGTGCCCGTCGACGAGGCCCTGGCCGAGCTGGAGGCGATGATCGGCCTGGACCCGGTCAAGCAGCAGGTCCGCGGGCTGGCCGCGTCCATCGAGGCGGCCCGGCTGCGCGCCGACGCCGGGTTCCCGGTCGAGCGGCCGTTGCGCCACCTGGTCTTCTCCGGTCCGCCCGGCACCGGCAAGACCAGTGTGGCCCGCACCCTGGCCACCATCTTCCACTCCTTCGGACTGCTGCCCACGGCCCGCGTGGTGGAGGCCCAGCGCGCGGACCTGGTGGGGGAGTACCTGGGGGCCACCGCCATCAAGACCAACGGGCTCATCGACGGCGCCCTGGGCGGTGTGCTGTTCATCGACGAGGCGTACTCCCTGGTCAACGAAGGCGACGGGCAGAGCGACCGGTTCGGCAACGAGGCGGTGCAGACCCTGCTCAAGCGCGCCGAGGACGACCGGGAGAACCTGGTCATCGTGCTGGCCGGATACGACAAGGAGATGGACGCCTTCCTGTCGTCCAACCCGGGCCTGGCCTCGCGCTTCTCCACCCGGATCACCTTCCCCAGCTACACCGCCGACGAGCTGTTCCGCATCGCCGCGACCCTGGTCGCCCAGCGCGGCGACGTCCTGGACGCCGAGGCGGAGCGGACCCTGCGGCGAAGACTCGACCAGGCCGTGCAACGTGAGGCCGTCGACGAGTTGGGCAACGGCCGGTTCGCCCGCTCCCTGGTGGAGAAGGCCGCCCAGGCCCGCGACGTGCGTGTGGTCACCTCCGGGATGGAGGGCGACCGGCCCGCGCCCCGGCCCGAGGCCGAGGAGCTCATCACCCTGCGGTCCGCCGACGTGATCGCCGCCTACGACGAGCTGACCGCGCGCCTGCCCGGGTTCGGCGAGGCCCCGGGCATCGAGGAGGCCCTGGCCGAACTCGACGCCATGATCGGTCTGGAACCGGTCAAGGCCCAGGTCCGCTCACTGGTCGCCCAGCTGCGGGTGGCCCGGCTGCGCGAGGAGCAGGGCCTGCTCAACCACGCGCCCATGCGGAACTTCGTCTTCACCGGGCCGCCCGGCACCGGCAAGACCACCGTCGCCCGGGTGCTGGGCCGGGTCTTCGCCGCCCTGGGCATGCTGGCCCGCGCCGACGTGGTGGAGGCCCAGCGCGCCGACCTGGTGGGCGAGCACCTGGGGGCCACCGCCATCAAGACCAACCGGCTGGTGGACCGGGCCCTGGGCGGTGTGCTGTTCATCGACGAGGCGTACTCGCTGATCAACCCGGGGTACGGCGGCGGGGACGCCTTCGGCGCCGAGGCGGTGCAGACCCTGCTCAAACGCGCCGAGGACGACCGCTCCCGCCTGGCGGTGGTGCTGGCGGGGTACCCGGCGGAGATGGAACGGTTCCTGGCCTCCAATTCGGGGCTGGCCTCCCGGTTCAACGTCCGGGTGCGCTTCCCGTCCTACAACGCCGACGAGCTCACCGCGATCGCCGAGGCGCTGGCCGCCCGCACCGGCGACGCCTTCGACGAAACCGCGGTGGAGGACCTGCGCAGCATCTTCTCCCACGTGTGCGCCGAGGGGTGGATCGACGAGCTGGGCAACGGGCGCTTCGCCCGCTCCCTGTTCGAGAAGGCGTGCTCCCAGCGGGACCTACGGGTCTCCCAGGAGGTCGGTGACGCGGCGACCGCCGCGGAGTTGACCGTCCTCACCAGCGCCGACGTCCGCTCCGCCTACGCCGAGGCCACCCAGCAGAGCTGACCTGGAACCGCCGACGGCGCACCGGGCAACGGATTCCACGTGCTGCTAGTGTCCGGTCATGACCGCTTCACCCTCAACCTCCGCGTCGCCCGTCACCCAGGCCCTGATCCTGGCCGGCGGGCAGGCCACCCGGCTGCGGCCCTACACCGACACCCGCCCCAAGGCGATGGTGGAGGTGGCCGGACGGCCCATCATCGACTACCAACTCGAATGGCTGGCGGGCCACGGCGTCGAACACGTCGTGGTCTCCTGCGGATACAAGGCCGAGGTATTGCGCGAGTACCTGGCCTCCCGCGGCGACGGCCCTGAGATCACCCTCCTGGTCGAGGACGAACCCCTCGGCCGGGGCGGCGCCCTGCGCTACGCCTCCCAGGGGCTGCCCGCGCAGGACGCGCCCTATTTCGCCCTCAACGGGGACGTCCTCACCTGGTTCCCGCTGGACGAGATGACCGCCCACCACCGGGCCAAGGGCGGCCTGGCCACCCTGGCACTGGCCCAGTTCCGCACCACCTGGGGCATCGTTGACGTCGACGACCAGGACCGGATCGAGGGGTTCACCCAGAGCCCGCTGCTGCCGGTGTGGATCAACGCCGGCGTGTACCTGTTCGAACCCGGCATCACCCCGCTGCTGCCGGTCAAGGGCGACCACGAGTCGTCCACCTTCCCCGACCTGGCCGGACAGGGGCGGCTCACCGCCTACCGCATCAGCGGGTTCTGGCGCGGGGTGGACACCGCGAAGGACGTCAAGGAGGCGGGAGAGGAGATCACCGCCATGCGTCAGGGGGTCTGACCCCGAACCGGGCTCGGGGCGCCGGGGAGGCGGTCGGTATCGTCGCTTTCGTGACGAACAACGGCTTCATCCTCTCCAGCGCCCCCAACTTCCGCGACCTCGGCGGCCACCGGACCGCCGGGGGAGGCACGGTCCGCCACGGCATGCTGTACCGCTCCGACGCCCTGCACACCATCTCCGAGCCGGACCTGCCCGTCTACAACGGCCTGGGCATCCGCCAGCTCATCGACCTGCGCACCGCCCACGAGCGGGAGAGCCTGCCGGACATCACCCCGGAGGGCGCCGCCTACACCGCCATCTCGGTGCAGGACCCGACCGCGGCCGGGGCCAACTTCTCCCAGGCCCTGCTGGACCGCGAACGCGCCCGGGCCATGTTCGCCGACGGCGCCGCCGAGCGCTTCATGTTCGACGTCTACCGGGAACTGGTCACCGACGAGGCCGCCCTCACCGGTTACCGAGACCTGGTCGAGCTCGCCGCCAAGGGTCCCACCGCCCTGGTCTTCCATTGCAGTGCGGGCAAGGACCGCACCGGCTGGGGCGCCGCCCTGCTGCTCACCTTGCTCGGTGTGGACCGGGCCACGGTGATCGCCGACTACCTGGCCAGCAACGAGCGCCAGGAGAACACCGACAAGTGGATGCGCCGGCTGTCGGAGCACAGCGGCCTGGCGTGGGAGGAGGTCGCCCCGATGACCAGGGTGCGCGCCGAGTACCTCCGGGCCTCGTTCTCCCACATCGACGAGGTGTACGGCTCCTTCGACGGCTACGTCTCCGATGGCCTGGGCCTGTCCTCGGCCACGGTGGACGCCCTCCGCGCCCGCATGGTCGGCTGACCCGCCGCACACGGCCCGGAACGGCGTCGTCGTCGGAACGGTGCGGGTCCTCAGAGCGCGTCGAGGCGACGGCGCAGGTCGGTGCCGTCCGTGGCGGCGTCCAGCACGTCGCCCAGTTCGGCCAGGACCGAGGCCCTGTCCCGGCCCCGGTCGAGCAGCCGCCGGGCGGCCGACCACAGCTCGGCCGGACGCCCGGACCACAGCCGCTCGGCCAGCCGCTCGTGCCGGTCCAACGCCCGCTCCCGGCCCGGGTCGTCCCCGGTCACCGGCCGGTACCAGTGGTCCTGGCCGGTGGAGTGGCGGCCGGTGGGCGGGGTCGCGGCCTCGTACTCGCCGAAGTGGTCCAGCCGCAGCAGCGCCCGGCGGCCCCGCGGGGTCGCCGGGTCGAACTCCTCGGGGGCCCAGGAGATCAGGTCGCTGGCCAGCAGCGGGAACGCGAACATGCGCCGGGCCAGCGCCGAGAAGTCGCCATCGGGCAGTAATCTGCGCACCGCCTCCTGGCGCAGCCCCAGCGGCCGGGCGGGGTCCCGGTAGACCTTGGTGAACTCGGTGGTCGACTCCCACACGGCGTCCAGGGTCGCTCCCACGGCGACCTCGGGCAGGCCGGTGCGCGGACCGGCCCAGCGCACCCACGCCGCCAGCACGTGCGGCATGGCCTCCTGTTCCTCGGGCAGCAGCACCACCCGGCCCGGCAGCCAGCGCAGCAGGAACGCCTCCACCTTGCGGGGGCTCACCCGCGTCGGCCGCCCGGCGTCCACGTCGCAGCCGTAGGCGATGATGTGGTCGACGCAGCGGCTCGCGGTGTAGGAGTCCGACAGTTCGGCGGCCTCGTCGGAGGACAGGAAGCGGGCGGCCAGCACCGCCCGGCGGTCGCGACGCCACACCGGGACGCCGTCCTCCACGTCCCGGCCGAAGCGCTCCGGCAGTGTCCGCACTCGGGCGTTGGCCAGGGCGAAGTGCGCGGCCAGGGAGCCGCCCGCCAGGTCGGCGGCGGTCGGGCCGACCGGTGGCGGGGCGGCGCCGTCGCTCCCGCGCGTGATCACCTGTTCGGTCACGCGCAGGGCGCGGACCAGGCGGCTGCGTGCCTGGGCGGGCTCCAACTCGGCGAACCGGGTGAACTCGTCGGCGGCCGCCCGCTCCCGGCACCCCTGCAACAGCTTCTCCACCTTGGTGGTGACCCAGGCGTCGCGCAGCACGCCGCCGGCGTTGTGGTCCACCACCAGGATGAGCGCGTGCTCGGGGACGGTCGCGGCGCCGCGCTCCCCGCGGCCGAACACGCACACCACGTCGTCGGTGTCCCCGAACAGGTCGCTGTTGACATAGGCGCCCAGGGGCACGACCCGGCCCAGCTGGGACGCCCACTCGGGGACCTGGAGCCCCTGCTCGCGCAGCGCGATCATGCCCTGTTCGGCGAGGCGGCGCTGGCCGGGCGAGGTGCCCAGGGCGGCGACCGCGGCCAGCACGCCCAGCCCGGCGGGTTTGCCGGAGGCGGCGGCGTGGGTGATCAGCCCTTCGCCGAGTACCCGCTCGACGTCGAGTCCGGGCACGCGCTCGCCCCACCAGGTGCCGAGCAGTTCGCTGAAGGCCAGCTCGGCGTCGAGGGGGTGCCGCATGGCGAGCATCGCCCTGGCGGCGCGCAGCATCTCGTCGAAGGCGGCGCCGGGAACCGGTTCGGGGTTCGCGGATGAGGGAGGCGTAGGGGAGGGCACGGTCCGAGCGTATGACAGCCGGGGGCCCGGGATTCACGGTCCGGGGGTTTCGCCTGGTTCCTCCAGGAGTGTCCGCCGCTCCGGAAAGGGGTGGGCGGGGTGCGCCCGCCGGGGCGCGCCCCGCTCCCGGCGGACACGGCGGATCACCGCGGCCGGGGTATCACCCGGTGTCCGGCGAACAGGGTCGCCCCCTGGGCCCGGGAGGCCACCGTGGTCGCCTTGCGCGGGACCTGGGAGGGCGGTACCGAGTTGACCATCGCCTCCAGGTGCTCACGGGCCACCCGTTCGACGAGGTGCGGTGTGACCGCGATGCCCAGGTGTTCGACGCAGTTCCAGGTGTCACTGACACACCGTTCGACACAGCGGTGGGACAGACCGCTGAACTCGTCGTGCAGACGCGCCGAGATCCGTCGGAGATCCTGGACCGGGAAGGTCTGGAGCATTCTCGCTCACACTCCTGGTTGATGATGGCCTGGACGGTGACCTCCACCCATTCCACTTGTTCTGAGCGGGCTGTCAACCCCTGTCCCGGCACGCTGTTGATAAAACCTGGAGTGGCCATCGTTTACTCGCGCACCACCATCACCCCAGGTCAACAAGGCGAAAAGGACGTTTCGGGCATATAACGGAGCTGTTTCCAAGCTATGATCCCAAAGCGGACAAGTATCCCGATGCCTGGGAATTCGGCGGAAACCTCCTGGGGAAAACCAATGGTCTCCTCGGACGATGGCCGCAGGTGGCCTACTATTTACCTTCCCGTCCTCGCCCGTCCCGCTCACCGCGGGCCGTTGCACCCGGACGGGCGTGTCCTATGCTTGAGCCGTGACAGCGGCCGAGAGGAGTCGTGGGAGTGACTCCCGAGGGCCGTGGAACCCCCCGATCCCATTTCGGCACCGCGCCGCAGACCTTCACCACCCCCGGCGCGGTCCGATCCCCGGATCGACGGGGTCCGCGTGCTCGGTCGGTCGGGTCGGGAAATCCGAGGGTTTAGCGGAGGTGTCGAGCAGGTGAGCGCCGAGACGTCCATTCCTCCGCCCCGTTCCGACGGCGATGCCGTTCCGGGCGATGCGGTCCGTGCACTTCTGGACGATTCCCCCATCGGATTCGCCCTGCTGGATTCCACCGGGCGGATCGTCGCCGCGAACCGGCTGGTCGCCGAGGTGTTCGACTGCGCACCCGAGCCGTGCCCGGGGCACGACCCCGCCGAGCTGATGCGCGCCTGCGGCGTCCCGGCCGCCGGGACCGAGGCCGCCGAACGCGCCGAGGACCGGGTGGTCCGCGGCCGTCACCGCACCGACGACGGCCGGTTGTGGGACCTCACCTGGTTCCCCGTCGCCGACCCCGTCACCGGCGACTCCAGGCTGGCCCTCATCGCGGTCCGCGACGGCGGCGAGGTGCACCGCGAGGAGCAGCGCCTGCGCGCCCTGCTCCAGGTCGGCAACCAGGTCGTCTGGACCGCCGACGCCCGGGGCGAGGTGCACGAGGACAGCCCGCAGTGGCGCAACATCACCGGCCAGAGCACGCAGGACTACCTCGGCCGCGGCTGGCTCAAGGCCCTGCACCCCGACGACCGCGCCTCCGTCGAGCGCGCCTGGAACGACGCGGTCCTGGACGGCACCCCGTTCGACGCGCTGTTCCGGGTGCGCACCCGCTCCGGCGGCTACGACCACTTCCGGGCCCGGGCCAAGCCCGTGACGGAGGGCGGCGCGCCCGTGGAGTGGGTGGGCAGCCTCGTGGACGTCACCACCGAGCGCGAGGCCGACGAGCTGCGCCGGCGGCTCAACCAGCAGCTCAGCGAGGCGGCCATGCGCACCGCACGCCTCCAGCAGGCCACCTCCGACCTGGCCGAGGCCCTCACCGTCGACGAGGTCGTCGCCGCCATGTCCGAGATCGGCCGCTCCGGTGTGGGCGCCGACCACATCAGCGTGGTCCTGCTCGACCGCAACGGGGCGCGGCTGGACACCGTCGTGGCCGCCGGAGCCCACCCGCTGCCCCGCGGGTCCTTCCCGCTGGGCCACCCCGAGATCAGCGCCCTGGCGATCGCCGAGCGCGCCTCCCGCACCGCCGCCGACCCCGCCGAACTCGCCGCCCTGCTGGAGGACGCGCCCGAGGTCGAGGAACTGGTCCGCCTCACCCCCGAACGGGCCTGGGCGGCGCTGCCCATGATGGTGGCCGGCCGCCCCATCGGGGCGCTGCGCCTGGCCTTCACCGCACCGCGCGAGATCGGCGACGAGGAGCGCGTGTTCCTGGAGGCCCTGGCCGGGCAGTGCGCCCTGGCCATCGGCCGGGCCGCCCTCTACGAGCAGGAGCACAACACCGCCGAGGAGCTCCAGCGCAGCCTGCTCCCCGAGGAACTGCCCGACGTGCGCGGGGTGCGACTGGCCGCGTACTACCGCTCCGGCTCCCGCCACGTCCAGGTCGGCGGCGACTGGTACGACGCCTTCCCGCTGCCCGACGGGCGCATCGCCGGGGTGCTCGGCGACGTCATGGGCAAGGGCATTCCGGCCGCCGCGGGAATGAGTCGCATCCGCAACGCGTTGCGCGCATTGGCGTTCTCCATGCCGGAGCCCGCCGATGTCCTCACCGGACTGGACCGCATGTTCAGCGCCACCGAGGCCATGGACCAGGTCACCACCCTGGTGTACTTCGTCCTGGACCCGGTCACCGGCCAGCTCGACCTCAGCAACGCGGGGCATCTGCCGCCGCTGGTCGTCGCGGGCGGAGCCCGGCCCTCACTGCTGGACACCGACCCCGACACGCCGTTGGGGATCACGTCCGTGCGGGGGCATCACAAATTCTTCGTCCAACCCGGTAACACCGTGGCCCTCTACTCCGATGGACTGGTCGAGAACCGCAAACGGTCCGTCGACTGCGGGCTCGACGAGCTCGTCGACGTGGCGTCCTCGGCCCCGCCGGAAGTGGTGGGCGATCCACAGCAGATGCTGGAGTACCTTGTTGAGAGCATGCTCGAAGGGTATGAGCAGGACGATGACGTCACTCTGCTCGCCGTCCAGCTCCCGGTGATCGAATCCGTCGCGGACCGATGAGTCGCGTACGGAGGAGGCCACCGTGAGGAGGAGCGGTGGACCGTACGAACAAGTCCATTCCTTTGCCTACAGTGAAGAAGCCGTTCCGCCCCGCACGGGGATGATTCCGCGCAGCCGCCCGGAGAGCCGACCGCTCACCGTGCGTCTCCTGCGGGGAATGATCTCCGAGAGCGCATACGCTTGAAAGACAAACGGCTTCCCCGCCCCGGCGGGGACGATCCCAGGCCGCAGGCGGGAGAGGGCGCGGTGCCCGGTCCCGGCCAGGCGGACCACCGGGTCCGACAATCTCGCCACACGTCCGTTCGAGAGGTGTTTGTGTCATCTGCCAGTTCGACTCGCTCGAAGCAGTCCGAGTCACTGCAAGAGCCCGTCATTCAGCAGCTGATCGAGCGTGGGCGGTCCCAGGGCTATCTTGAGCCCGAGGACGTGCGCCGTGCCTTCGAAGAGGCCGAAATCCCGATGTCGCAGGCGCAGTCCGTGCTCCGCAGCCTCGCGAAGGAGGGCGTGACCGTACTCGTTCCCGAGTCGGCGTCCTCCCGGCGCAAGACCACGCGGCGCAAGACGGCGGCCACGCGGTCCACCTCGACCAGGTCCACCAAGGTCACCACGACCTCCACCACGACCCGGGCCGCCAAGCCGGTGCGTGCCGCGGCCGCCCAGGAGCAGCCGGAGACGGTCACCGCCGTCGTCGACTCCGCCGAGGCCGCCGCCGACAAGAAGGCACCCGCCCGCAAGGCCGCCGCCAAGAAGACGACGACCGCGAAGAAGCCCGCCGCGGCCGCCGCCAAGAAGACGGCCACGGCCAAGAAGGCCACCGTCGCCAAGGACCCCGCCGCGGCCAAGAAGACCGCCGGTCGCAAGACCGCGGGCAAGAAGGACCTGGAGCTGGCTCCGGAGGCGGACGCGGAGGAGTTCGACGAGGAGGACCTCGACGACGACCTCGAACACACCGGCGCCGAGCTGGAACTGGTCGAGGACACCGCCGAGGAGGCGCCGGAGAAGGACACCAAGCCGGTCCGTCCCGAGGCCGTCGGCTCCCCCGTCAAGACCGGGAACGAGGACGAGTCCTTCGTCCTGTACGACGATGACGACGACGCCCCCGCCGCCCAGGTGGTGGCCGCCGGCGCCACCGCCGACCCGGTCAAGGACTACCTCAAGCAGATCGGCAAGGTGCCGCTGCTCAACGCCGAGCAGGAGGTCGAGCTCGCCAAGCGGATCGAGGCCGGCCTGTTCGCCGAGGAGAAGCTCGCCGAGGAGTCCGACGGGCTCACCTTCGAGCTGCGCGACGAGCTGGAGTGGATCGCCG
The DNA here is from genome assembly GCF_030766825.1 of Nocardiopsis sp. CC223A. GTDB lineage: Bacteria > Actinomycetota > Actinomycetes > Streptosporangiales > Streptosporangiaceae > Nocardiopsis. The sequence continues at coordinate 61,901 of NZ_JASFDV010000015.1, read as the reverse complement.
AGGACGGCGGCCGCGCCAAGAAGCACCTGCTCGAAGCCAACCTCCGCCTGGTCGTCTCGCTCGCCAAGCGCTACACCGGCCGCGGCATGCTCTTCCTGGACCTGATCCAGGAGGGCAACCTCGGTCTGATCCGCGCGGTGGAGAAGTTCGACTACACCAAGGGCTTCAAGTTCTCCACGTACGCCACGTGGTGGATCCGCCAGGCGATCACCCGCGCGATGGCCGACCAGGCCCGCACCATCCGCATCCCGGTGCACATGGTCGAGGTCATCAACAAGCTGGCCCGCGTCCAGCGCCAGATGCTCCAGGACCTGGGCCGCGAGCCCACCCCGGAGGAGCTGGCCAAGGAACTCGACATGACCCCGGAGAAGGTCGTCGAGGTGCAGAAGTACGGCCGTGAGCCGATCTCGCTGCACACCCCGCTGGGCGAGGACGGCGACAGCGAGTTCGGCGACCTCATCGAGGACTCCGAGGCGATCCAGCCGGGCGAGGCGGTCAGCTTCACCCTGCTCCAGGAGCAGCTGCACTCGGTGCTGGACACCCTGTCCGAGCGCGAGGCCGGCGTGGTCTCCATGCGCTTCGGCCTGACCGACGGCCAGCCGAAGACTTTAGACGAGATCGGCAAGGTCTACGGGGTCACCCGCGAGCGCATCCGGCAGATCGAGAGCAAGACGATGTCCAAGCTCCGCCACCCGTCGCGTTCCCAGGTGCTCCGCGACTACCTGGACTAGGGCGTCCCGAGTACGCCGTGGTCTGAAACGGACCGAACCCGTGTGCCCTCCCGTTCGCAGAACGGGAGGGCACACGGCTTGCGCGGTGCCTTCGTCGGTCGACGGGTGTGGCGACGCCCGCGTTCCGCACCGTCGGTCCGCGCGTTCCCACACGCGCGGACCGGACCGGGTACCGCCCGGCCGCGGTGATTCGATCCCAGGTGTGTTCCGTCGTCCATCCGACACCGCCCATGCTCGCGCAGCGCCTGTAGGTGCGGGATAAAGTCGCGACGTCGGCTCGTTATCCCACGCAGGGCGACATCGGGGCCCGGGCTCGGTCGCGCACGACCACGTCGAGGACCCGCGGGGCCCCGGGCTTCGCCTCCGGTGTCTCCACCGTGTGCCCCAGGTCCCGCAGCGCCGCGGCCAGCTCCGCCACGTCGGCCGCCTCGACCCCGTCGGCCAGCAGTGACCGGGCGATGTCGCCCCGGGTGGCCTTGGCCATGTGGCTGACCACCGAACGCTCGACCCGTCCGCCGACGACCTGTTCGCGCAGCACCCGCACCGACACCAGCCGCTCGGCGGCGGCGCCCCGGGGCCTGAACGCGGCGGCGTAGGTCGCCGACCGGCAGTCCACCAGCAGCCGGTCCGCGGCCAGCTCGCCCAGCGGGGCGGCCATGGCCTTGCGCCAGTAGGCGCCCAGCCCGCCCAGCGGCGGCAGCTTCACACCCATCGACAGCCGGTAGGGCGGCAGTGCGTCGCCGGGACCGACCACGCCCCACAGCCCGGAGAAGACCAGTACCCGCTCCCGGACGCGGTCCGGGTGCTCCCGGAGCAGCTCCGGCAGGCCCAGGCGGTCGTAGAGGACGCCGGTGTACAGGTCGGCGGCGCGCAGGGTCGGCGCGGTGGCCGCGTCCAGGTCCCGCTTGATCGCGTCGGCCTGCCCCGGGCTGAGCCCCAGCACCTCCAGGGCCGTGTCCTCCGGCCCGGAGCACAGCTCCTCCAGCGCCGCCAGGACCTCCCGGCGGGCGGGGGCCAGCGCGGGCAGTACCAGGGACTCCGGGTCCACGGCGGGTCCGGTGCCGGAGGTGGCCTTGCCCTCGGACGGCGGCAGCAGGATGAGCATGATCGAACGGTCTCCAGGTTCGGACGGGGTGGTCGGTCCACATGCTAGGTCGTCGGGATCGCCCCGGTGGCCGGAGCGGGGCCGCGGCCCGCTAGGATCGCCGCTTTCGGCGGTGAAGGGACGGCGGGCATGCACGAGTGGGCGGCGCGGGTGGCGCGGGACTGGCCCGCGTTCGAGGTCGTCGAGCGCGGCGGGTGGCGGTTCGGTACCGCAGAGGGTGTGACCAAGCGCGCCAACAGCGCCCTGCTCCTGGCCCCCGACGCGGACCCGGCCGGGGTCACCGCGTTCTACCGGGGGCGGGGGCTCACCCCCTGCGCCCAGGTGTGGCCGGGGGAGGAGGACGCGGACGCCCGCCTGGAACGGCACGGGTACGCGGTGGTGGAGCCCGCCCTGGTGCTGGCCCGGGAACCGCGGGAGCGCCCGGCGGCCCCCGGCACCACGGTGGTCGCCACCGCGCCCGGGGCCGACTGGCTCGCCCACGGTCCGGCCGGGGCGGACGTGATCGCCCGCATCCTGCGCGGGACCACCGCGCTGTACGGGACCGCGCCCGACGGTGCGGGCCGGGGCTGTGCGGTGCTGTCGGGTGGTTCGGCGGCGATCTGCGCCATGGTCACCGCCCCCGCCGCCCGGCGCCGGGGCGTCGCCTCGGCGATCCTGGCCGATCTGCTGGCGCAGGCCCACGACAAGGGCGCCACCGACGCCTACCTGTGCGTGGTGACGGAGAACACGGCGGCGCGCCGCCTCTACGAGGGCTTCGGGTTCGCCGAAGTGTCCGGGTACCACAGCCGCGTCCTGGCCTGAGGGCGGACCGGGGTCCGGGCACGCGACGGGCGGCGGCCCCCGATGGGGACCGCCGCCCGTGCCCGTGTCGTGTGACCGACGCTACTTGTCGTCGTTGAGCTTGTCGGTCTCATCCTGGATGTCCGAAGCGATCTTTCGGAGGGAATCGTCGTGCTTGCGCATGTGGTGCGCGCAGAACAGCAGCTCGCCACCGGAGTTCAGCAGCACCCGAACGTAAGCCTGTGCACCACAGCGGTCGCAACGGTCAGCAGCCGTCAGCGGCTGGGTGGGGGCAAGGGTTCCAGTCACTTCGCCATCCTCAATACTCGGCGTCGGTCACCTCAGACAACATCTAACCCGACCCAGACGTTCCCAACCCGGGGCCGTGTACGCCGACAGCGGAATCCGCCTGATTGGTGCCTGGATATCTCCCTTTGGGGCCTTTGAGGCCGCTCGTCGTTTCTACTCCTCGTTGTACCCCCTGAACGCCCGACGCATCCCCGGAAAAGGGGAGTATCCAGGTCGCATCCACCGGAGGTGGTAGTCTCGCGCGGGGCAGGACCCTGCCGACCGCCGTCACCCGCTCTCCGCGGTGTTCCCGGTCGCCGCGGACCCGCCCCGGGCGACCGTCCGGCACCGCTGCCGGACCCGTACGAACCCGCCCGAACCTCCCTCGGTGCACGAGGTGAACCGACCCGTACGCCGTGGCCTGGACCTTTTCGTCGGTGCGGCGCGGTACAAAGGGCACGCACCGTATCCGAGCCCCGATGGCCCTCAAGACGCAGGAGATGTCCGAGTGACCGCCTTGACCGCAGCCGTCCACGACCCCGAGGACTATTCCGCCCGACACCTGTCGGTCCTCGAAGGTCTTGAAGCGGTGCGCAAACGGCCGGGCATGTACATCGGCTCCACCGACAGCCGCGGCCTCACCCACTGCATGTGGGAGATCATCGACAACTCCGTCGACGAGGCCCTGGGCGGCTACTGCACGCGCATCGACGTCGTCCTGCACAACGACGGCTCGGTGTCGGTGGCCGACGACGGCCGCGGCATCCCCGTCGACATCGAGCCCAAGAGCGGGCTGTCCGGTGTGGAACTGGTCATGACCAAGCTGCACGCCGGCGGCAAGTTCGGCACCGGCTCCTACACCGCCTCCGGCGGTCTGCACGGCGTCGGCGCCTCCGTGGTCAACGCCCTGTCCGCCCGCGTCGACGTGGAGGTCGACCGCCAGGGCCACACCCACGGCCTCTCCTTCCGCCGCGGCATCCCCGGCCGCTTCGCGGGGGCCGGGCCCGACGCCGAGTTCACCGCCGTCTCGGGCCTGGAGCAGTTCCGCAAGATCGCGAAGAAGCTCACCGGCACCCGCATCCGGTTCTGGCCGGACATGCAGATCTTCATCAAGGGCGCCGAGATCGCCCGGGAGTCCCTGCTGGAGCGGGCACGCCAGACCGCCTTCCTGGTGCCGGGGCTCACCATCTCCGTGCGCGACGAGCGCGTGGAGGGCGAGGACCAGCCCTTCGAGGAGGAGTTCCGCTTCGACGGCGGAATCAGCGAGTTCTGCACCTTCCTGGCACCCGATGATGCGGTCAGCGACGTGCTGCGCATCCAGGGCAGCGGCAACTTCACCGAGACCGTTCCCGTGCTCGACGACGCCGGGCACATGGTCCCCGCCGACGTGGAGCGCCGCCTGGACGTCGACGTCGCCCTGCGCTGGGGCACCGGCTACGACACCACGGTCCGCTCCTTCGTCAACGTCATCGCCACCCCCAAGGGCGGCACCCACATCACCGGGTTCGAGCGGGCCCTGGTCCGGGTCATCAACGACCAGCTGCGCGCCGTCAAGCTGCTCAAGAACAGCGATGACCCCGTCACCAAGGACGACACCCAGGAGGGCCTCACCGCGGTCGTCACCGTCCGCCTGCCCGAGCCCCAGTTCGAGGGCCAGACCAAGGAGATCCTGGGCACCTCCGCGGCCGCCCGCATCGTCTCCCAGGTGGTCGGCCGGGAACTGCGCGAATTCCTCACCTCCACCAACAGGGCGGACAAGGCCAAGGCCCGCACCGTCATGGAGAAGGTGGTCAACGCCGCGAAGGCCCGCCTGGCCGCCCGCCAGCAGCGTGAGACCCAGCGGCGCAAGAACGCCCTGGAGAACTCGGCACTGCCCGCCAAGCTGGTGGACTGCCGCAGCGAGGGCCTGGACCGCAGCGAACTGTTCATCGTCGAGGGGGACTCGGCGCTGGGCACCGCCAAGCTGGCCCGCGACTCGGAGTTCCAGGCGCTGCTGCCCATCCGCGGCAAGATCCTCAACGTGCAGAAGTCGTCGGTCGCCGACATGCTCAAGAACGCCGAGTGCGCCGCCATCATCCAGGTGATCGGCGCCGGCTCGGGGCGCAGCTTCGACCTCGACGCCGCCCGCTACGGCCGGGTCATCCTCATGGCCGACGCCGACGTGGACGGCGCGCACATCCGCTGTCTGCTGCTCACCCTCATCTACCGCTACATGCGGCCGATGCTGGAGGCGGGCCGGGTGTTCGCCGCGGTTCCGCCGCTGCACCGCATCGAGCTCACCAACACCCGCCGCAAGCGGGGCGCCAAGCCCGAGGACAAGTACATCTACACGTACTCCGACGCCGAGCTGACGCGCACCCTGCTGGACCTGGAGAAGCGCGGCATCTCCTGGAAGGAGCCGGTGCAGCGCTACAAGGGTCTGGGCGAGATGGACGCCGACCAGCTGGCCGAGACCACCATGGACCCGCGGTACCGCACCCTGCGCCGCATCCGGGTGGAGCAGGCGGAGGAGGCCGCCAACGTGTTCAACCTGCTCATGGGCAACGAGGTCGCGCCGCGCCGCCGGTTCATCCAGCAGGGTGCCCAGGAGCTGGACGTCGCCCGCATCGACGCGTAGAGGCGTTGCTCTTCCGGACCTCCGCTCCGCTTCGGCCCGCCCGCCGCCACCCCCGGCGGGCGGCCCACCCGAACACGGTGTCGCGGTCGACGCCCGGGGATCGGGCGACCTCGGTGACACCGCCGCCATCGGCCATCCGTTCCAGGAACCGTGCTCGCAGACGGGCCGGTGCCTGCTTCGAGAACGACACGGTGGTCGCAACCTCCCCGAAGCCAGGGTGTCGCGACCACCGCTGGAACCCGAGGTGTCTCCCCCCGGGGCCCGGTGCCGTACCGGGGAAGCTCCTATAGATGTCAAGTGGCTTGTAGGAGCTGTTCTTCGGCCGCGCGTGTGGCGGCACCGCCCGGTGGGTCGACGATTCCCCATCAGGACAGCCGGGGCGTCAGCCAGGCGGCGGGTCAGACCCGCGAGCGGTGCCATCTACATCCTCACGGTCAGGCGGGCGGGGCCCAGACACCGTCGTCGAGGAAGCGGTCGATGGCGTCCCGGTACGGGGCGGGGTCCAGGTCGCGCTCGGCCACCCAGGCGTCGTTGTAGTAGCTGTGCCGGTAGCGTTCGCCGCCGTCGCAGATCAGGGTCACCACGCTGCCCCGACGGCCCTCTGCGCGCATTCGGGCCACCAGGTGCCACACGCCCCACAGGTTGGTCCCGGTGGAGCCGCCCGCCGACAGGCCGGTGCGGTCGTACAGGTGACGCATGGCGGCGATGCTCGCCGCGTCGGGCACCGGCATCATCAGGTCGATCACCGACGGCACGAAGCTCGGCTCCATGCGCGGGCGGCCGATCCCCTCGATGCGCGAGGGCATCCCCGTCCCGTAGTCCGCGGCGCCGGTCACCCACCCCGGGAAGAACGCCGAGTTCTCCGGGTCCACCACCGCCAGCCGGGTGTGCAGCCGCTTGTAGCGCAGGTAGCGGCCGATCGTCGCAGAGGTGCCGCCGGTGCCGGCGCCCACCACGATCCAGTCCGGGCACGGGTGCCGCTCCATCGACAGCTGCTCGAAGATCGACTCGGCGATGTTGTTGTTGCCACGCCAGTCCGTCGCCCGCTCGGCGTAGGTGAACTGGTCCATGTAGTGACCGCCGCTCTCCGCGGCCAGCCGCTCCGCCTCGGAGTACATGTCCGGCGGGGAGTCCACGAAGTGGCAGCGGCCCCCGTAGCGCTCGATCAGGGCGATCTTCTCCGGGCTCGTCCTGCGGGGGATGACCGTGACGAAGTCCAGGCCCAGCAGTCGCGCGAAGTACGCCTCCGACACCGCGGTGGAGCCGGAGCTGGCCTCCACGATCGTGGTGCCCTCCTCGATCCACCCGTTGGCCAGCCCGTACAGGAACAGGGACCGGGCCAGCCGGTGCTTGAGGCTGCCGGTGGGGTGGACCGACTCGTCCTTGAGGTAGAGGTCGATGCCCCACTCGGGGGGCAGCGGGAACACGTGCAGGTGCGTGTCGGCCGAGCGGTTCGCGTCCGCGGTCACCTTGCGGACCGCCTCGTCGGCCCAGGAGCGCCGCGAGTCGCTGCATCGGTCCACCCAGGGGGTGCCGTCGGGGTCTGTCGAAGGTGCCATGACCAGCAGGGTAGCGGGCACGTACGGCGAGACCCCCGGGACCGCACGTCCCGGGGGCCGTCTGCGCGGGCGGCCTCAGTCGAGCGAGCCGCCCGACATCACCGCGTGCATACGGCGGTAGGTGGCCGCCTCGTCGTGCCTGCTCTGGCGTTCCAGGGTGCGGGCGAGCGCGATGTGCGCCCAGTGGTCCACCGGGTCGAGTTCGATGATCCGGCGGAACGTCCGCTCCGCCTTGGTCAACTGTGCGGAGTGGAAGTAGGCGCGGCCGAGAAGCTCCAGCAGGGAACGGCTCTCGGGCTCGTCCTCCACCGCCGGTTCCAGGGTTTTGGCCGCGTAGATGGGGTCGCCCAGCTCCATGAACATGCGGGCGCGGTTGAAGATGTCGTACGTGCTCTCTTCCACGAGTGCTCCTCCCGGCGGCACGGGGGCCGTCCTCGGGTCAAACGGTCGGGGAGATGACCGCATTCCCCTGATTGATCCCCGGTCACCGGGGGCGCACACGCCCGTGAGCCCCCTCTCAGAGGTCGACGGGAGAGATCCGCCCGGTGTCCACGTCGTAGATCGCCCCCGCCACCGGCAGCCCGGCGGGCAGCAGCGGGTGGTGGCGGATGCGCTCCAGGTCGTGCCGCAGCGCCCCCAACTGGTCGTTGTCGGTGTGGAACTCCAGGCTGCGGGTGTCCACCCCGTACTCCTCCAGGATGGTGTCGTGCACCGCGTCGTCGCTGGGCACGGACGCCATCTTGCAGCGGGTGTGCGGCAGGACCAGCACCCGCTCCACCCCCAGCAGGTACACGGCCAGCACCAGGGTCCGCAGGGTGTCATCGGTGACCCGGGCGCCCGCGTTGCGCAGGATCTTGGCGTCACCGGGCTTGAGACCCAGCATGTCCAGCGGCTCGATCCTGGAGTCCATGCAGGTCACCAGGGCCAGACCGCGCGCGGCGACGGGCTTGAGCCCGGCCAGCGAATACCGGGACGCGTAGTCGTCGTTGGCGGCGATGACGTCGTCGAACGCCCCGCCCGCCGGGCTGCTCCCGCTGCCGTTGCCCATGAAGTCCCCCTCTTTCCGTGCTCAAGACGATGCCGTGCACATCGAACCAGGTCGATGTGCACGGCATGTTGCGGCTTCCTCAGGCCCCGGATCCCGGTGCCGTGATACCGAAGTCGGTTCGTCCACTCCCTACCGTAACGATCGCGCGCGGCAGAGCCTCACCCGACCCGTCCCGACGCTCGGTCGTGTCGGGCAGGCGCACCGGCCTGCCGTCGGCGCGGGCGGCCCGCGCCGGATTCCGGCCGATCCACGCCATGAGCAGGGTGTCCTCGCCCTTGAGGTAGCGGTGGCAGCGTACACCGCCGGTGGCGCGGCCCTTGGCCGGGTAGGCGGTGAACGGGGTGACCTTGGCCGCTCCGGCCTGGGTGCCCTCCAGCGCGTTGCCCGCACCGGACACGGTGACCACCACCGAGTCGTCGGGGCTGCTCACCGCGCCGAACCACAGCACGCGGGCCTCCTCCGGCAGGCGCACGCCCGCCACACCGCCGGCCGGGCGGCCCTGCGGGCGCACCGCGGAGGCGGGGAAACGCAGCAGCTGGGCCTCGGAGGTGACGAACGCCAGGTCCTCCTCGCCCGTGGACAGCTGGGAGACGCCGATGATCCGGTCGTCGTCCTTGAGGGTGATGACCTCGAAGTCGTCCTTGTTGGGCGGGTAGTCCGGGGCGACCCGCTTGACCACGCCGGCGACGGTGCCCAGGACGAAGCCGGGCCCGGAGGCGTCCATGGACACCGCCGACACCACCCGTTCGTCCCCGTCGAGCTGGACGAACTCGGTGACCGGCAGACCCGACGCCAGCGGCGGGGCCTCCTCGCCCTCGTCGGGCAGCTCGGGCAGCTCCACCACCGGGACGCGGATCATCCGGCCCAGGTCGGTGACCAGGCCGATGTCCGAACGGGAGGTGGTGGGCACCGAAACGGCGATCGCGTCGTGCCGCACGCGCAGCCCCTCGAACATGGGCGGCGGGGCGGCGCCCTTGCTGCGGCCGATCCGCCCGTCCACGTCCATGAGCACGTGGCAGGGCTGGTCGGCCATCTCCAGCGGGATCACCGCGGCGCGGGAGGCTCCGTCGCTCTCGCGCAGCTGCGTGCGGCGCGGGGTGGCGAACTTCTTGGAGACGTCGCCCAGCTCCTTGGAGACGACCCGGCGCAGCTTCTTGTCCGACTCCAGGATCGACGTGAGTTCGTCGATCTCGTTGTTGAGCTGGTCGCGCTCGGTCTCCAGCTCCAGCCGGTCGAACCTGGTCAGACGGCGCAGCGGGGTGTCCAGGATGTAGCGGGCCTGGACGTCCGACAGGCTGTAGGCCGCCATCAGCGACTCGCGGGCCGCGGTGGAGTCCTCGGCCTCGCGGATGAGCGCGATGACGCGGTCGATGTCGAGCAGGGCCACCAGCAGGCCGTCCACCAGGTGCAGGCGCTCGCGGCGCTTGCGGCGACGGAACTCGCTGCGGCGGCGCACGACCTCCAGGCGGTGGCCGACGTAGACCTGGAGGAGTTCGCGCAGGCCCAGGGTCTGGGGCTGGCCGTCGACCAGGGCCACGTTGTTGATGCCGAAGGACTCCTCCATCGGCGTCAGCCGGTAGAGCTCCTCCAGGACGGCCTCGGGGTTGAAGCCGTTCTTGAGCTCGATGACCAACCGCAGCCCCTGGGTGCGGTCGGTCAGGTCCTTCAGGTCGGAGATGCCCTGGAGCTTCTTGGACTGCACCAGCTCCTTGATGCGGGCGACGACCTTCTCCGGGCCGACGTTGTAGGGCAGCTCGGTGACGATCAGGCCGGTGCGCCGGGCGCTGACCTTCTCGATGGCGACGGTGGCGCGGGTCTTGAACGTGCCCCGCCCGGCCCGGTAGGCGTCGCGGATGCCGTCCAGGCCGACGATGGTGCCGCCGGTGGGCAGGTCCGGACCCGGGACGAACTCGGTGAGCTCCTCCAGGGTGGCCTCGGGGTGGGCGATGAGGTGGCGGGCCGCCGCGATGACCTCGCCCAGGTTGTGCGGGGCCATGTTGGTGGCCATGCCGACCGCGATGCCGGAGGCACCGTTGACCAGCAGGTTCGGGAAGGCCGCGGGCAGGACCTCGGGTTCGGTCTCCTGGCCGTCGTAGTTGGGCTTGAAGTCGACGACGTCCTCGTCGATGCCCGACACGAGCAGTTCGGCGGCCCGGTCCAGGCGGGCCTCGGTGTAACGCATGGCGGCGGGGGCGTCGTCGCCGCCCAGGGAGCCGAAGTTGCCGTGGCCGTCCACCAGGGGGACGCGCATGGCGAAGGGCTGGCTCAGGCGCACCAGCGCGTCGTAGATGGCGGAGTCGCCATGAGGGTGCAGGCGGCCCATCACCTCACCGACCACGCGGGCGCACTTGACGTGCCCGCGTTCCGGACGCAGCCCCATTTCGTTCATCTGGTACAGGATGCGGCGCTGGACGGGCTTCATGCCGTCGCGCGCGTCGGGCAGGGCGCGCTGGTAGATCACCGAGTAGGCGTACTCAAGGAAGCTGCCGCGCATTTCCTCCGAGACGTCGATGTCGATGATCTTCTCGGCGAGATCCTCAGGGGGGTGGGAAGTTGTACGGGCCATGTCCGTAATTCTGGCCCGAACCAGAGACTGAAACGTACACGGGCACGTGGTCGGGCGTGTGTGAGCCGCACGACTGATGGTTTTCGTCCGTGGTGGTGGGGTTTTATGACCCCCCGCACACGGGGGCGGCCCCGCTCCGGGAGCGAGCCGGAGCGGGGCCACCGGGGACGCCGGACGGCGTCCGCGCGTCAGTCGCCGAAGGGGACGGTCAGGGTGGCACCCCCGTCCGCGCCGGTCCGCACGGCGGAGTCGGCCGTGCCCAGGGCGCTCCAGATCCGCAGGCGCACGGTCCCGCCGTCGAGGTCGGCGAAGCCGCCGGAGACGGAGGACGGGCCCGACCCCTGCGTGTAGGACTCCCACCCGGTGACGTCGTTGGTGGCGAAGTAGGGGTAGGTCTCGGTCCGGTCGACGGTCCCGTCACCGTCGAAGTCGTACTCGACGCGCACCTGGACGGCGTTGGCGACCGAGTTCCCGGAGTCCACCGGCAGGGAGAAGGAGGTCCCCCCGCCGTCGAAGGATCCGCTGACACCCTCCAGTTCGAGCACCACCGCGTCCGCGGGCGGGGTGCCGTCGCGGTTGACCCCGCCGGCGTCGGGCACCGTGATGGCGCCCTCGGAGCCGGGGGGTTCGGTCGACAGGGCCGAGCCGCTCGGGTACAGCACGCCGTCGCCCAGGTCACCGTCCCCGGGGTCGGGGTCGCCCGGGTCGCCCCCGCCGCCCTCGCCGACGGTGGAGGCCAGGGCGCCCGGGGCCACCTCCAGTTCGGTGCCGTCGGAGAACGTGACGGTGATCGGTGAGCCGCCGGGGTTGAACGCGGTGTAGGCACGGCCGTCCCCGTCGGAGAACACCGCGTAGTGGGCGGTGTCGGCCGTGACGGAGGTGTCCACGGTGCCGACCTCGGCCAGCGTGGAGATCCACTGGTAGGTGTGCGCCTTGGAGCCGCCCGCCTCCGGTTCGTAGGTCTGCCACTGCGCCTCGAACATGTCCAGCGCGGCGTCGCCGTCCGACAGCGCCCGGTGCGCCCAGTGGATGTCGCGCCAGATGTCGGGCTCGCGGCCCAGGCGGTCCACGAGGGAGTCGTACATCGCCCCGGCGTGCGCGGGGTCGTGACCCAGGTAGAGGGAGCCCGCGGTGATCGGCAGGTAGTTGATGCCGTAGTGCTCCTCGTCACCGCCGTCCCACCAGATGCGGTAGTCGCCGCCGTCGCCCCAGACCATGCCGACCACGTCGTGGTCGAACGCGTCGGGGAAGGTCTCCCCGCCGTGGTCCTGCCAGTAGCGGGTGACGGTGGAGGCCTGGGTGGTGTGCAGGAAGACGCCCAGGTCGCGCAGCTCGTCGTCGCCGGTCAGCGCGCCGAAGAGGGCGGTGGAGGAGGCGAAGTGCATGCCTTCGGAGGAGGACTCCTGGTTGTTGCCCGCGGCGAACCCGGCGTGGCCGGAGGCCCAGCCGTGCCCGGCGTAGGGGGAGAAGGAGCGCAGGCGCGGGAAGAGGCCGTCCTCGGTGGCGGCCACGTCGTCGATGACCATGCGCACCATGCCGCCCCAGGCGTCCTCGGCCGCCCAGCCGCGGTCGTAGCGGGCGATGGTGGCGGCGGCCGATACCAGGTAGCCGTAGTGGAAGTCGTGGTCGTTGAGCTCGGTGGTGGCGCCGAAGCTGTCCGGGTAGCCCAGGAGCGTTCCCCAGTCGGCCTCGTAGTGCAGACCGCGGTCGCCTCCGGCGGTCAGCCAGTCCTCGACACGCCCCTTGAGCAGGCCCAGGAGCTCGTCGCGGGCCTCGGTGTACCCGATGGAGTCGGCGATGGGCACCAGCTGGGCCAGGCGCCCCATGGCCTTGCCGTCCCAGTAGGTGTCGCCGGGGGAGGGGAAGTGCGCGTCCTCGTCGAGCACCTCGTCGATGAGCAGGCGCAGCCGGTCGTGGTCGGCGGAGTCGACCGTGGGCAGGCTCGGCAGGATGCCCTGCGCGGTCAGCTCCGTGGTGAAGGAACCGCCCAGGGCCACGCGCATCTCCCCGCGCGGGGAGGCGTAGGACAGGCCGGCGACCTCGTCGTCGCTGTTGTCCCAGTGGTGCGGGTACATCGCCAGGACGGTGCCCTCGGTGCCGCCCTCCAGCGCCTCGGTCTCCACCCGGTAGGTGCTGGTGAGGGTGGCGGCCGCCTCGTCGTAGTCGTACTCGACGACGGAGCCGGTGACCGCGGAATGGGCGTAGGGGGCGAAGTCGTCCAGCGCGTCGGGCGAGGGCAGCAGGGCGACGGAGTAGTGCCCGCCGTCCCCGGTGGGCGCGGTGAAGGTGTTCCCCGAGCGGGACCACGGGGATCCGGTGGGCGAGAACAGGGCGTAGTGGTTGCCGTTGACGGTGGCGCCGACCGTGGAGCCGTCCTCGTGCCAGACGTCCGGGGAGCCGGTGAAGGCCACCTCGGCGTCGCCGCCGTCGGTGCGGGCGTGCGCGAAGGGCAGGCCCTGGCCGATGGTGACGTCCAGGGTGGGGCCGCCCGACCAGCGGGCGGTCACGGTCCAGTCGCCGCTGTCGGCGACCCGGGTGTCGGGGGAGTCCAGGCCGACGGCGCCCAGGGAGAGGTCGGCGGTGTGCGGGAACTCGTACTTGAGGCCGTCCGCGACGAGTCGGGGCTCGCGGGGGTGGCCCATCTCCAGGCCCTCGGCGTGGGGCCGGTAGGTGGCCGGGTGGGCGTAGAGGTTCTCGCCGTAGGGGTTGTCCGGGTAACGCTGGAAGATGAGCGAGGACCACCACTCGTTGGTGGGCGCCGGTCCTTGGAAGTCGCCGGTGACCTTGGGGTCGACCGGTGCCCCGTTGAGGTCGGAGGGGCCGGTGGCGCCGGCGGGGAGGGCGTCGTCGTAGCTCCCGGAGCCGACCGGGACGAGGGCCGTCGCCGCGGCCGCCGGGGTCGCGTTCGGGCCGGTGGCGAGGGTGGTGACGGTGAGGGCGGTCGCGCCGCCGATCGCGAGCGCCGCCAGGACGGCGGCGGTGCCGCGGCCGGGGGACCGGCGGGAGGGGGTGGGGGAGGGGGGTGGGCGGTTGTCGTCCATCGGTGCGCCTCTCTGGGTTCAGCGGGGGGTTCGCACATGGGAGCGCTCCCATGCGTGAGGAACCGTGTTCAGAGTGTGCGCAGGGGAAGATGTGGGCGCAATGGAGGAAACTTTGAAAGTTTCTGTTTTGTTACCGTTGTCGACTCCCGGGTCCGTTCGGGGACCGGCGCCCGGCGGGGTTCGCGCCGGAGGCGTCCGTTGGGGGGACGGGTGACGTGGCGGGTGCGCGCCTGTGGACAACGGCCCGGACGTCGGCCCGCTCTGGTACGAAGGAATCATGGCCACCACCCCTGACCCCACCCTCACCACCGACCCCGCCGCCGGGGAGCTGCGCGAGCGCGCCGAGGCGCACCTGCGCGCCCTGGCCGGGGACTCCGCCCGGCTGCGCGAGGACCAGTGGACCGCGATCCACGCCCTGGTCGCCGACCGGCGCCGGGCCCTGGTCGTCCAGCGCACCGGCTGGGGCAAGTCGGCGGTGTACTTCGTGGCCACCGCGCTGCTGCGGGCCCGGGGCGCGGGGCCCACCGTCATCGTCTCGCCGCTGCTGGCCCTCATGCGCAACCAGATCTCCGCCGCCGAGCGCGCGGGCATCCACGCCCGCACGGTCAACAGCGCCAACACCACCGACTGGCAGGCCGTCTACGCCGACGTGGCGGCGGGCGGGGTGGACGTGCTGCTGGTCAGCCCCGAGCGCCTCAACAACCCCGAGTTCCGCGAGCGGGTGCTGCCCGAGCTGGCCGCCGGGGCCGGACTGGTCGTCATCGACGAGGCCCACTGCGTCTCCGACTGGGGGCACGACTTCCGCCCCGACTACCGGCGCATCCGCTCCCTGCTGCTGGACCTGCCGGACGGCGTGCCGGTGCTGGCCACCACCGCCACCGCCAACGAGCGCGTCACCCGCGACGTCGCCGAGCAGCTGCGGGCCGGGACCGACCGGGACGAGACCCTCGTGCTGCGCGGCGCCCTGGACCGGGAGAGCCTGCACCTGTCGGTGGTGGACCTGCCCGAGCCCACCGACCGGCTGGCCTGGCTGGCCGATCGGCTGCCCCGCATCCCCGGTTCCGGGATCGTCTACACCCTCACCGTCGCGGCCGCCGAGGAGACCGCCCGGTTCCTGGCCGAGCAGGGCATGGAGGTGCGCTCCTACACCGGGCAGACCGACCCGGACGAGCGCCGCGCCGCCGAGGACGACCTGCTCGCCGACCGGGTCAAGGCGCTGGTGGCCACCAGCGCCCTGGGCATGGGCTTCGACAAACCCGACCTGGGGTTCGTCGTGCACCTGGGTGCGCCCTCCTCGCCGATCTCCTACTACCAGCAGGTCGGCCGGGCCGGGCGCGGCGTCGAGCGGGCCGAGGTGGTGCTGCTCCCCGGGCGCGAGGACGTCCGCATCTGGGAGTACTTCGCGAGCCTGTCCTTCCCGCCGGAGGAGACCGTGCGCCGCACCCTCGACGCGCTGGCCGAGGGCGGGCCGCTGTCCGTCGCCCGCCTGGAGACCCGGGTGGACCTGCGCCGCAGCCGCCTGGAGCAGATGCTCAAGGTCCTGGACGTCGACGGGGCGGTACGCCGGGTGCGCGGCGGCTGGGAGGCCACCGGGCGGCCCTGGTCCTACGACACCGAACGCTACGAGGCGGTCGCCAAGGCGCGGGAGACCGAGCAGCGGGCGATGCTGGACTACATCGCCCTGGACACCTGCCGGATGGAGTTCCTGCGCCGCCAGCTGGACGACCCGGCGGCGACCGCCTGCGGGCGCTGCGACAACTGCACCGGCCGCACCTGGGAGACCGGGGTCGACCCCGGCCGCCGGGAGGCGGCCGCCGCCCACCTGGACCGGCCGGGCGTGCTCATCGAGCCGCGCCGCCAGTGGCCCACCGGCATGGACACCCTGGGGGTGTCGCTGTCGGGGCGGATCAAACCCGAGCTCCAGGCCGCGCCGGGCCGTGCCCTGGGCCGGTTCACCGACATCGGCTGGGGGACCGAACTGCGCGCCCTGCTCGCCGAGGGCGCCCCGGAGGCCCCGGTGAGCGACCACGTCCTCCAGGGGCTGGTGCGCGTCCTGGCCGCCTGGGACTGGGACCGGCGGCCGGTGGGCGCGGTGGTCATGCCCTCGCGCACCCGACCACGGATGATCAACGACCTGGCCGGACGCCTGTGCGCTCTGGGCCGCCTCGCCCCGGTGGGCTCCCTGGCCTACGCCACCCCGGAGGGCCCGGGGGAGCGGCGGCACAACAGCGCCATGCGCCTGGCCCAGGTGCACCGGGCCCTGGTCCCGGCCCCCGGCCTGGCCGAGGCCCTGGCCGACCTCCAGGCCGCGACCCCGGGTCCCGTCCTGCTCATCGACGACCACACCGACACCGGATGGAGCCTCACCGTCGGCGCCGCGATCCTGCGCGAACTCGGCGCCCCCGCCGTCCTGCCCCTCACCCTCGCCACCACCGGCGGCTGACCCGCGGCACCGGGCGCACCCACCGACAGCACGCCGACGCGTGCGGCCGCGGCCGTCCGTCACGCGGTCCCGGTCCCGGGCGCGTGTTCGGTCGCCCGGGTGCGCCGGTACCGGGTGCGTCCGGCCTGCGCCGGGCCCCCTGCCTGGCGCGTGGCGGGCAGCCCGCAACGGCCGGCAGCGGCGCAGCCCCTCCCCGCCTCCCCGTCGCGTCCCGCCTCCCCGTCGCGTCCCGCCTCCTCCGTCGCGTCCCGCCTCCTCCGTCGCGTCCCGCCTCCTCCGCCGCGTCCCGCCTCCTCCGCCGCGGGTCCGGACACGCGAACGGGGCCCGGCCGCGGCCGGGCCCCGTTCGCGGAACGTCGCGGGGGTGCGGGTCAGCGGATGCGCTGGCCGCGCGGGGCGCCGCGCCGCACCGGCTGGCCGTTGCCCAGGTCCGGGCGTGCGCCCGGCTGGTGCAGGGCCCGTGCCGCCAGACGGTGCGCCCGTGCCAGGGCCTCCTTGGGGTGGCGGCCCGCCAGCCACGCGGGCAGGAAGCCCGCGATGAACGCGTCGCCCGCGCCCACCGAGCCCGGCGAGGGCTCCACCTGGTCGGCCGGGGCCCGCACCACGTCATCGCGGGTCTTGGACGCCCACAGGCCGCCCTCCTCGCCCAGCTTCAGCACCACGTTCGGGAACCAGGCGGTGAGCACCTTGGCCGCCGCATCCGGGTCCTCCCGGCCGGTCAGCACCTTGGCCTGGGCCAGGTTCGCGAACAGCAGGCGGGCGCCCTGCGTCCAGTCCAGGAAGTTCTCCGCGCCGGCCCGCTCCAGCGGGGCGTGCGAGCCGCCGTCCACCGAGATGGACATGCCGCTCTCGCGCGCCATCCGCAGCGCCACCCGCGCCGCCCGGCGCGAGTCCGCGTTGATCAGCGTGTAGCCCGACACGTGCAGGTGCCCGTCCGGGCCGAACACGTCGCGCGGCAGGTCCTCGGGCTGAAGGCGGGCGTTGGCGCCCGGGTCGCTCAGCATCGTCCGGTCGCCCCGGTGCGTGATCATCACCACGCAGGTCCCGGTCGCGACCTCGGGGTCCATCACCATCCGCGAGTCGAGCCCGTAGCCCATCAGCTCCATCTCGCGGGTGCGACCGGTGATGTCGGAGCCGCGCCGACCCACGAACGTGGTGTCGGTGCCCTCCACCGACAGCCAGGAGGCGATGTTGGCCCCCGATCCGCCGCCGTACATCACCACCGACGCCGGGGTGTCGCTGCCGCGGGCCAACGGGTGGAACGCGCGCGCTACGGCGTCGGTCATCAGATCACCGATCACGACCACTCGTGTCATATCGCCAGCCACCACCGAGTCATGAGAATTCGTGCCCGCTCGACGTTAACAGGTGAATCGTCAGCGGTGTGTAACGAAGTGACGGCACCCCGGACACGCGCTGATTCGGGAACCTCGTCCCGGAGCCGAGCCCCGTGGGCAAGCGTATCCGGCCATAGGGTGCTCGCTCCCGGATGGGGACCTTCGACCCCCGGGAACAAGGGCGGACCGCCGGCGATCTCGCACCGGCCGCATCGACTTTCCCCGGAATCGACCGATTGTCGTCTAGTCTCGCAGTCGTGCAGTCCTACCCGAACCACTGGGAAGCCGACGTCGTTCTGACCGACGGAGGCACCGCCCACCTGCGCCCCATCACCCCCGGCGACGCCGACCTGTTGCGCGAGTTCCACGGCAGACTCTCCCCGGAGACGATCTACTACCGGTTCTTCGCGCCCTACCCCCGCCTCTCCGACCGCGACGTCAGACGCTTCACCACGGTCGACTACGAGGACCGGGTGGCCCTGGTCGCCACCATCTCCGACGCCCTCGTCGCCGTGGTGCGCTACGACAAGGTCGCCCCGGAGGAGGCCGAGGTCGCCTTCGTCGTGGAGGACGCCCACCAGGGGCGCGGGCTGGCCTCCGTCCTGCTGGAGCACATCGGCGCGGCCGCCCGCGAACGCGGCATCCGCCGGTTCATCGCGGACGTGCTCCCGGAGAACCGGCGGATGATCAACGTCTTCCGCGAAGCCGGGTACACCGCCCAGCAGACCTTCGACGAGGGGGTCATCCGGCTCACCCTGGACATCCAGCCCACCGACGACTCCACCGAGGTCATGCGGGCCCGCGAACAGCGGGCCGAGTCGCGCTCCATCGCCCGGCTGCTGTTCCCGGAGTCCGTCGCGGTCATCGGCGCCAGCCGCACCGCCCACACCATCGGCCAGACCGCCCTGCGCAACCTCCTCGACAGCGAGTTCCAGGGTCCCGTCTACCCCGTCCACCCCGAGGCCAGGGCCGTCGTGGGCGTGCGCGCCTACCCCTCCGTGCTGGACATCCCCGACCAGGTGGACCTGGCCGTCGTCGCCGTGCGCGCCGAAGCGGTCGTCGACGTGGTGGAGCAGTGCGCCGAGAAGGGCGTGCACGGCCTGATCGTGGTCAGCTCGGGGTTCGGCGAGACCGGCCCCGAGGGGCGCGCCCGCCAGGACGAGCTGGTGCGCACCGCCCGCGCCGCCGGGATGCGCGTGGTCGGACCCAACTGCCTGGGCGTCGCCAACACCGACCCGTCGGTGTCCCTGAACGCCACTCTGTCGCCCGACCTGCCGCAGAGCGGGCCCATCGGGTTCTTCTCCCAGTCCGGGGCCCTGGGGCGGGCCATCCTACAGCGCGTCGCCGACCGGGGGATGGGCCTGTCCACGTTCGTCTCCGCGGGCAACCGCGCCGACGTGTCCGGCAACGACCTCATGCAGTACTGGCAGGAGGACCCGTCCACCGAGGTCGTCCTCCAGTACCTGGAGTCCCTGGGCAACCCGCGCAAGTTCACCCGCCTGGCCCGGCGCCTGGCCAAGCTGAAGCCGGTCGTGGCGGTGCGCAGCGGCGGGTCCGCGCAGACCACCCCCACCGGCCACGCGGCGGGCGGGCTGGCCCTGCCCGACTACGCCGTCACCTCGCTGTTCCAGCAGGCCGGGGTGGTCCGGGTCGACGACATCACGCAGATGTTCGACGCCGCCCAGGTGTTCGCCTACCAGCCCCTGCCCAAGGGGCCCCGGGTCGGCGTCATCGGCAACTCCGACTCCCTGGAGCTGCTGGTCAAGGACGCGGCGATCCGCCAGGGCCTCAAGCCGCACGACCCCGTCAACCTGGGCCCGCAGGCCACCGCGGACGACTTCGACCGCGCCCTGGAGGCGGCCCTGGCCGACGACGACGTCCACTCCGTCGTGGTCGTGTTCGTCCCCGCCCTGCACCCCATCTCCGACGACGTCGCGCGGGTGCTGCGGGCCCGTTCCCTGGGCTCGGACAAGCCCATCGTCACCACCTACCTGGCCCGCCAGGGCGTTCCCGACGAGCTGCGCCACGTGGGCGAGCGCGGGGAGACGCTGCGCGGCTCGGTGCCCTCCTACCCCGCGCCCGAGGACGCCGTGCGCGCCCTGGCCTATGCCACCCGGTACACCCAGTGGCGCGACCGCAAGCCCGGCCGCCACCCCGAGCTGCCCGACATCGACGGCGCCCGCGCCCGGGCCACCATCACCCGGGCGCTCAAGAACGGCCCGGGCGAGGAGGAGGTCTGGTTCGGCGGCGAGCGCCGTTACGACGAGGACACCGCGGTCTCCGCCGAGGACACCCGTGAACTCCTCTCCTGCTACGGCATCACCGCCTACCCCGACATCCCCGTGTCCTCTCCCGACGAGGCCGTGGTGGCCGCCGGGCGCCTGGGCTACCCCGTCGTGGTCAAGGCCGACTCCCCCGACCTGCGGGTGCGGTCCGGGGGCACCTTCGTCCGCGCCGACCTGCGCACCCCCGACGACGTGCGCAGCGCCTACCTGTCGCTGGCCGACCGGTTCGGTGCCGAGGCCGACCTGGTCGTGCAGCGCATGGTCGCCCCCGGGGTGCCCACCGTGGTGCGGGCGGGCGACAACCGGTCGTTCGGCTCGGTGGTCTCCTTCGGCCTGGCCGACGTCACCGCCGAACTCCTCGACGACCGCGCGTTCCGGCTGGCCCCGCTCACCGACATGGACGCCGCCGACCTCATCCACGCCGTGCGGGCCGCGCCGCTGCTGTTCGGGCTGCCCGCCGGGGCCACCTCGCTGGCCGAACAGCCCAATGTGGAGGCGCTGGAGGAACTCCTCATCCGGGTGTCGCGCCTGGTGGAGGCGTTCCCCGAGATCGGCTACATCGACCTGGACCCGGTGCTGGTCAACGCCACCGGCGCGCACGTGCTGGGCGCCCGCATGTGGCTGCGCGAGGCCCCCGACATCCGGCCCGACGCCGGGCCCCGGCGCTTGCGCGGGGTGACGTTCTGATGCGGTGGCCGGTGCCCGCGCACGGGCGAGGGGTGGCGTCCTGATCAGGCATTGGGCATCCCGTTTCGCCCAGCGGTCGCGAAGTGCCGCGGGGAGCAGGCAGGATAGGGATATGAGGAAAACACGCGCCGTGTCCACGGACTGGCGGCTGGAGATCGAACGCAGCGGCTACTATCCCGCGCTGGTGATCGACGCCGTCGCCACGGCCCTGGGCGACGAGAACGCCGAGGCGTTCGTCGTGCACCACGAGGCGACCTTCGACCCGGCGATGGAGATGCGTCGGCACATCACCGTCATGCTGCTCACCGCCACCCGGCTCGTGGTGTGCCACACCGACGAGCACCCGCCCACCGAGACCGGCGGTACCTCGCACGCGTCCACCACCACCGACAGCATCCAGCTCGGCAACATCCAGTCGGTCGCCCTCACCAGGGTCGTGCCCAACCCCGCGCAGTACACGCCCGGGAGCATGCCCAGCGAACTGGTCCTCAGCGTCAACCTCTCCGTCAACTGGGGCGCGGTCGCCCACATCGACCTGGAGCCGGCCTCCTGCGCCGACGAGAGCTGCGAGCTCGACCACGGCTACACCGGCGCCATCACCGCCGAGCCGCTCACGCTGCGGGTGAGCGAGGCGGCCGACGGGGCCGAGGCCGTCGCCACCATGCTGAACTTCGCGAACGCGCTGTCGGCGGCCACCCGCTGACACCGGATTCCCGCGGGGCCGGGGACCGCAACGGTCCCCGGCCCCGTTGTGCTTCACACGTTCGCCCTCTGACCGTGACAGGGACTTAACGAACACGGGCCACTCGGCCGTGGTGCCTTAACAATCCGTCCGTCTAGGGTGGAATCGGATTCGTGCATTCCGCCACAAGAGAGGCGCGTCCGGTCACAAACCGGGCGTTCTCGGGTGCGCCGTACCCCGACGGTGCGCACGCTCTCACACACTCCCCGCACCCGCGGAGATGATGGACCCGGAGAAAGGTCGGTCTGCGATGACGCAGCACTCGTCCCCGACGACCAAGGACGACACGCCACTGGTACGCCTTGAGGTGGACAGGGGAGTGGCCACGGTCACCCTCGACTCCCCCCGCAACCGCAACGCGCTGTCCGCGCGGCTGCGGTCGGAACTCTCCAAGGCGCTGTCCGACGCCATGGCCGACGACGAGGTGCGCGCCGTCGTCCTCACCGGCACCGGACCCGTGTTCTGCGCCGGGGCCGACCTCAAGGAGGTCGCCGCCGCCCTGGCCGGGGAGCCCGTCGAGCCGGCCCCCGAGCTGCCGGAGGTCTTCGAGCAGATCATGGGCGCCCCCAAGCCCGTCATCGCCGCCCTCAACGGCGCCGCCCGCGCCGGCGGCATCGGCCTGGTCGCCGCCGCCGACATCGCCCTGGCCCCCAAGAGCGCCACCTTCGCGTTCACCGAGGTGCGCATCGGCGTGGTGCCCGCGATCATCTCCGTCCCCGTGTCCGCGCGGATGCACTCGCGCCAGCTCAGCCGCTACTTCCTCACCGGCGAGCTGTTCGACGCCTCCGCCGCCGCCAAGGCCGGGCTCATCACCCAGGCGGTACCCGACCGTGACATGGCGCACGCCCTCGACGCGGTCCTCCAGGGCATCCGCGGCTCCGCGCCCAAGGCGCTCTCGCGCACCAAAGAACTGCTCGGCGAACTCGGCGCCGGGGCGCTGGCCGCCCCCGAACGGCGGGCCGAGGCGTTCTCCCGCATGGGCGAGCTGTCCGCCGAGTTCTTCGCCGCCGAGGACGCCGCCGAGGGGCGGCTGTCCTTCTTCGAGAAGCGCCCCCCGCGCTGGGCCAGGTGACCACGGCCGGACGCCCCTCCTTTCGGGGCGTCCGGTGCGTTCGCTCCTGTGAAGAGGTCACAATGGTCGGGTGAGCTACTCCGGAGATACCAGGGTCGGCGGCCCCGCCGACCTGCGACGACTACCGCATCTGACCATCACCAAGATCAGTGTCGGCCCCATGGAGAACAACGCCTACCTGCTGCGTTGCCGCTCCACCGGCGAAGCCGTCCTCATCGACGCCGCCGCCGAACCCGACCGCATCCTCGAACTCGTCGGCTCCGACGGACTCGACCGGGTGATCACCACCCACCGCCACCAGGACCACTGGCAGGCCCTGGCCGAGGTCGTCGGTGAGACCGGCGCCCGGACCGTGGCCCACCCCGAGGACGGAGGGGAGCTGCCCGTCTCCGTCGACGAACCCGTCGTCCACGGCTCGCGGATCCCCGTCGGGGACGGCCACCTCACCGTCATCCACCTGCGCGGCCACACACCCGGGTCCATCGCGCTGCGCTACGACGACCCCGAGGGTCACACCCACCTGTTCACCGGGGACAGCCTCTTCCCGGGCGGAGTCGGCCGCACCTGGTCCGACGAGGACTTCCGGACCCTTCTCGGTGATGTCGAGGAGCGCGTGTTCGGGGTCCTGCCCGACGACACCTGGGTCTACCCCGGCCACGGCCGCGACACCACTCTGGGCGTGGAGCGCCCCCACCTGGACGAGTGGCGCGAACGGGGCTGGTGAGTCAGGCCCCCAGACACACGAAGCCGTGCCGTCCCAGATGGGCGGCCACCGCTTCGGGCGGAGCGGCACCCGCCGCCAGCGCCCGGTGGAAACCGGCCACGGCCCGCCCGGTCCCGGCATCGCGCACCGGGGCCGGGCTGGCCACCACCGCGCGCACCCCCGCCGCCAGCAGCGCCCCGGCGAAGCGTCCGGCCCCGCACGAGGTCAGCACCACCACCTCCGGCGGTGCCGCCGACACCAGGTCCAGGGCCAGCAGCGGGCCGTCGGCCAGGGCGACCGACGACAGCAGCGGGGAACGTTCCGCCACCCGGCCGTGCCCGGACAGGTGCACCAGGTCGCAGCCCGCGGCCCCCGCCGCGACCTCGTGGACCCGGGCGGCCCTGCGCGCCCCCGAATGGACCCCGCCCAGGTCGGCGACCTCCCGAGCGGCGCCCCGCGGCGTCGGTCCCGACGCCAGCAGGACCCGCCGCCAGTGGGGGAGCGGCCGTGCCGCCCGGTCCACCCACGACCGTGCCGACGGCACCACCGCGACGGGACGACCGCGCAGCCCGGGCAGCGCACCCCACGGTGGGTGACCCAGCCGCGGATCGGCGGCGATCACCAGCGGCCGGTCGCGCACCAGCGCCAGCACGGGGGCCAGGGCCGCGGCGACCCCCCGCGCCACCCGAGCGGGCGGGCCCAGCGACCGGGCGTGCACCCGGCCGTCGACCACGACCAGCGCCACCACCTCGCCCACGACCACCAGACGCACGAACGCCCGGTCGGCCAACAGCCCGGACAACCGGGCGCCCACCGGACCGCACTCCCGGTCGGGCACGCCGCGTGCGTACCGTGCCCGCTCCCACCGCCGCGCGTACACCAGGCAGTGCCGGTCCCGCCCGTTCGCCAGCGCCTCCCGGTACCGCTCGACCACCGGGTCGCACCGCCCCGCCGGCACCCGCGGCTCCGGGGGCACGGAGAACTCGGCCCACTCCAGCGCCCCGCGCAGATCACCCCGCGCCAGCGCCACCTCCACCCCGGCCCGTACCACCTGCGGATCCCCGGCCACGTGCGGATCCCCTCCCGCCGGTCCCGCGCAAGCCGCCCACGGATCACCGATCTCCTGTGATTCATGGGTCACCCGCGGACCAGAGGTCTCCTGCCGCCCGTGGGCCGTCCGTGGGCCACCGGTCGCCCGGGGGGTCCGGGCCGGGTGTGATCCGTGGACCACCCGCGGCCCGCCGGGCATCCGCGGGGCGGGGGGCCACGGGGGAAGCCGGACGTCCACCGCCCGGTGCGCCGCCACCAGACGGGGGACGGGCCGGGAAACGCTCAACGGTCGCCGCAGCTCCAGTGCGGCGTGCGCCCGCTCCTGCGGCGAGGTGTACAACCGCTCCAACGGGGCCGCGCACACCCGGTCGGCCATCGCCTCCACCCGTACCGCCAAGCGGAACCACAGCGACCCCGGACCGTGTGCGTCCTGGACCCGGCGGACCAGTTCCCGCGCCCGGTACCGGTCACCGCGCAGCAACCGCAGCTTGGCCTCCACCAGCAGGGTGACCGGCTGCGCCGACCGGCCGTGCGCCCACGGGCCGTCCGCCAGTGTCAGCGCGGCCTCCTCCAGACGGCCCTCGGCCAGCAGGGCCTCCGCCAGGTCGGTGCACAGCGCCTCGCGCCGGTCGGCGGGCAGCCGGTGCGCCAGGTCCGTGAACACGGCGATCGCCCCGGCGGGGTCGCCCCTGCGCAGCGTCAGACAGCCCAGGTTCTGCCGGGTGACCAGTTCCAACAGGTCCAGGTTCCGCTCCCGGGCCAGGGAACGGGCCTCCTCCAGGTGGTCCTCGGCAGCGCCGAAACCGCCGCACAGGATCCTGGCCAACCCCAGGTTGGCGAGGAACCCGGGCAGGACCGGTGCGGCCTCCTCGGCCAACGGGTGCCGCCGCAGCCGGGCATGGGTGCCGTCCAGGATCTCCACGGTCTGGTCGAACAGGCCGCGTTCGGCCAGGTCGACACCGAGGATCACGCGTTGGAGGAGAAGGCGGCCGGACCTTTCCACCCGCCCGTCCCGGCCTGTTCGCCAACGGACGGAGGGGGTCGAGGAACGGGGTGCGGGAGGGGACGGGGTCAAGGTCCGGCCGCCTTTCTCCGAGGGGGAGGAGCACCTCTAGGAATAGCAGCGGGTCACCGCCCGTGTGGAGGCGTGAACCCGAAGTCACCTCGGAGTCGGTCGCTCAAACGGGGGCAAGACGGGGCGAAAACCGACGACGGCCCGGTGGTTCCTGTCGGGGTGCAATGGCAATTCGGAACCGCCCGATCTGTGACCGTTGGGCCCCGCCGCCGAGGACGGAGCCGCGGGTCACCCTCTGGGGGGTGTTCCCGGCCTTCTCCCCCGCGCAGGGTGCGCCGCCCCCGCGGGAGGCCCGAACGCGCACGGCGCCGGGGTCCCGCGGCCCGCACACCGGACGGCGGTCAGAGGGTGAACCATTCCGTGATGAGCGGGGCCTCGGCGTCACGGCGGAGGGTGAGCCGGATCGGCCCGCGGTGCAGATCCTGTAGGGCGAACTCGCCGGTCTCCTCGATGGAGGCGACGTCCTCGCGCCGGCCGCCCGGCCGGTGGGCCTCCAGCAGGGCGTACCCGAACTCGCCCCGGACCGTCCCGGACAGGGTCCGGGACGGTCCGCGGGCGTGCAGGGACAGGTCGATGCGCACGTCCTCGAACTCGAAGGCCAGCTCTCCGACGACCGGGTCGTCCACCGACCGCACCTCTTCGAGGCGGGGCCCCCGGTCGACCACGAGGGCGGCGAGGTCCATGTCGTCCGCACTCCGGTCGAAGGCCGCCAGTGCGGCCTCCCGGCCCTCCATGCCCTCCCGGCCGCTCATATCTCGTCCTCCAAGGTGTTGCGCAGCCTGCGGACCATGCGGCGGCGCTCGTTGAACGCGACCCGGCGGTCCTGCGGCGGCGGGGCGGCATCGGGTTCGAGGAAGCGCAGGGCGGCCCGGCGCTCGGCCGGGTCGCGCAGCCGGTCGACCGCCCGGCGCAGCGCCTCGTCGCGCTCCTTGCGCAGGTACTCGGCCTCCGGGTCCGGGGCGTCCCCGTCGACGTGGGCGAACTTCTCCGGATCGGTCGGGTACTGGCGGGCGTCGCGCCTGCGCTGGCGCAGGCACTTGTCGCGGGTGACCCGGGACAGCCAGGCGCGCAGGTGGTGCGGCTCGCGCAGCCGGGGCAGGTGCAGGTTGAGGGTCAGCCACACCGTCTGCACGACGTCCTCGCGGTCGGGCGCGGACAGTCCGAAGGAACGGGCGATGCCGTTGACCATCGGCAGGTGGCGGTCGACGATGTCCCGCCAGGCCCCACGGCTGCCGCACGCCGCCTGTCGCACGAGTTCGGCATCGTCAAGGTCGAGTCCGGTTGTGGCCAATGTTCGGGGACGTTCGTGCCGTGGGTCGCTGGAAAGTACGGTTTCAGGGTCCTCGTGCGACTGGTCTGGCAAACACGCCCCCACTATGATCGGACTCCCCCTATAGCACCTTCGGGGCACAGGTTACTCCGGAGGGGCGGGGGATGCCGGAAGATCCCAGAAGATCGCTGGTCCTCAGGGTGCCCTTCGGGCACAATGGGGCAAAGGCATTCAGGCGGGTATGCAACCTTCTCGTGGTACGAGGGCGTCGGGGAAGCGCACTCGTTCGTATCAGGAGGTTCGGTGTCCGCACGTGGCGTCTTGTACGTCCACTCCGCGCCCGCGGCGCTGTGCCCACACGTCGAGTGGGCGGTCGCGGGTGTCGTAGGAGTGCCCGTGAAACTCGATTGGGTCGCCCAACCAGCGGCACCCGGCAACCACCGTGCCGAGCTGAACTGGCAGGGGCGGCCGGGGACCGCGGGGGAGGTGGCCTCGGCGCTGAACACGTGGCAGCGCCTGCGGTTCGAGGTGACCGAGGAGGGGTCGCCCGGCTGCGACGGCGTGCGCTACAGCTACACGCCGTCCCTCGGCATGTTCACCGCGGTCACCAGCGCGGCCGGGGAGGTCCTGGTGCCGGAGGGCCGGCTGCGCCTGGCCGTGGAGGAGGCCGCCGCGGGCGGGTCCGACCTGGCGGCGGCGATCGACCGCCTCACCGGTCGTGCCTGGGACGAGGAGCTGGAGCCGTTCCGCTATGCCGGTGACGGTGCGCCCGTCCGCTGGCTCCATGCCGTCGGCTAGCGGGGTTCTCCCTCGTCGGGCCGAATCGCCTCACCGGTCGTGCCTGGGGTGGGGAGTTGGAGCCGTTCCGCTATGCCGGTGACGGTGCGCCCGTCCGCTGGCTCCATGCCGTCGGCTAGCGGGGTTCTCCCTCGTCGGGCCAGATGAGGGAGGCCAACAGCACCGCCGCCCAGATGCCCAACGGGACGAGCGGCCAGTACGGCACGAGTTCGCCGCCGATGAGGACCGCCGCGCCCCACACCCCGGTGAGGAGTACGGCGATGCCCAGCCACCAGCGCCACTCGTCGGCGTGCTCCCAGCGGGGCTCCTCCCGGGCGGGCGGTACGAGCGGCGGCCGGGCGGGCGCGGGCAGGTCGGCGATGAGTCGGTCGAGCTCCCCGATCAGCACCGCGCGCAGTGCCGACTCCACCCGGCGCTCGTACTCGACCAGGTCCAGGCGGCCCTCCACGAACGCCGTGGTGAGCCGTTCGACGATCTGCTCGCGCTCATCGTCGGAGGCGCGTGTACGGTACCCGTTCTCCACTTCCCACCCCCTGGGGCGCGGTGCGGTGCCCACACGATACGCGCGCGCCCCGGGGCGGGGGAAGGGTCATCGGTCGGCGAGCCAGCGCGCGACCGTGCGGCAGGTCGCCGGGTCGGCTCCGCCGACCAGCCCGGTGTGCTCGTACCCTCCGCGGTACCGGAAGGGCGTGCCGTCCAGCCGGGTGAGCAGCCCCCCGGTCTCGGCCAGGATCAGGCCGGGAGCGGCCACGTCCCAGTCGCGCACGGGCACGTCCTTGACGAACAGGTGGGCGGTCCCCTCGGCGATCAGGCACAGTTTCAGGGAGATGCTGCCGCTCTCCAGGTAGCCGTCGTACCCGAAGTGCTCGGCGACCCGGGCGGCGATGCCGCGCGGCTCGGGGGTGTTGTCGGTGAGCACCCCGTGCCCGGGCGGGGCGGCCCGGTGCCGGGGCAGGGGGACGCCGTCGCGGCGGGCGCCCCGGCCGCGCACGGCGGTGTACAGGGTCCGGGGCTCGGGGGCGTACACGGCGGCGACCTCGGGGCGGTCGCCGATGACCAGGGCGGCCTGGGTGACGTACCCGGGGAACCCGTGCGCGTAGCTGGCGGTCCCGTCGATGGGGTCGATCAGCCAGTACCGGGGCGGACGCTCCCGGGCCAGGGAATCGGGGTCCTCCTCGCTGACCACGGGGATGCCCGGATCGATCGCGGTGAGCCGCTCCGACAGCGCCCGGTGCGCCCGGGCGTCGGCCTCGGCCTTGAACTGGCTCCCCTCCCACACGCCCCGCAGTGCCGCGGCGTCCGCGCGCCACTCGCGCAGCAGGACGCCGACCTCGGTGACCGCCCCGGCCACCGCCTCCGCGAGCGGGTGCCCGCCGCCCGGCTCTCCCGTGGCCGCGCCGCCCGTCCCGCCCATCGGCTCGCTCACGGTCCCGCTCACCGACCCGTCACCGGTACCACCGGCGCCGGGCCGGGGTCCCGGACCGGAACGCCGACGGTGGCGGGCGCCGGGCTGATGCCGTGCGAGGTGAACTGCTCCTCGTCGATGAAGTCGTCGGTCCAGCGCCGCACCATGGTCACCCCCTCGCGCCAGTCGTCGGCGAGCCGCGGGCCGTTCCCGATCGCCTGGCCCACCAGGCCGGCGATCTCGTCGACCCCGGCGGCGGCGGTGAGCGCGGAGGTGGAGGAGAAACGCGGGTTGATCTCGAACACCCGGGGCGTGCCGCTCTCGTCCAGGCACAGCTGGACGTTGAAGGGCCCGTCGGCCCGCAGGGACTCCTGGACCGCCCGGCAGGTCTCGATGACCGCCTCGTTGCGGCGGGTCACCGCGTACTTGGTGACGCCCTGCTTGAGGACGACCTCCTTGGGGACGACGGCCTGTACACCGCCGTCGCGCCAGGCCACCACGGACACGGTGTACTCGGGGCCGGTGATCCGTTCCTGGACGATGAGCTCGTCGGCGGGGTGACCGCTCTCGGCCACGACCCGGGCCAGGTCGTCGACCGAGTCGATGATCCGCACCCCGCGGCTGCCCCGGCCGCTGCGCGGCTTGACCACCAGTCCCCGTTCGGCGTCGAAGGTGTCGGTGGGCCATTCGGAGGCGAGCCGGGTGCGGGGGACACCGATCCCGGCGGCGTCGAGTTCGCGCATGAGCCGGTACTTGTCCAGGCAGGTGGCGACGAACTCGGGCAGCGGCAGCAGCACGGCGACCCCGTCCTCGGCCAGGCCGCCGACGTGCAGCAGTTCCTCGTCGACCAGGGGGATGACGGCGACCGCGCCCTCCTCGGCGCACAGCGCGCGCATGCGGGGCAGGAAGGCCTCGCTGTCACCCGGGGGGACGAGGTGGCCGCGGTCGGCGAGGTACAGGCCCGGTGCGGTCGGGTCGACGTCGGTGGCGACCACACGGTAGCCCTGCGCCCGCAGGTGGAGGATGGTGCCGGGGGTGGGCGCCGACCCCGCCGTCGTCACCACGATGGTCGGTTTCCTCGAAGACTTCTCTGGCACCGGACGAACCCTTCCAAGCCGTGTCTGGCGGATCGCGGGGGGATGGACCGAGAGTAGTCTCCGGCGGGCGTGATGGCCCGTCATTGGCCGGATCCGGCTCGGCGGTGAACCGTTGGACCCCCTCGCGCGTGTATCCATCGGCCCCCGGGAGGAAGAGGGCCGAGGGCGGGTGCTCTCTGGGGAGAGGACACCCGCCCTCGACACGCCGTCCGTCCCCGCCCTACTTCTGTTCGTAGACGGGGGTGATGATCGCGCGCCCGATGGAGTGCGAGAACAGGTTGAACCCGAGGAACGCCGGGCTGGCGGAGGCGTCCACGGCCAGTTCGGGCACGTTCACGGCGTGCACCACGAAGAAGTACCGGTGCGGTCCGTGCCCGGCCGGCGGTGCGGCGCCGATGTAGCGGTGGCCGCCCGCGTCGTTGCGCAGGGTGACGGCACCGGCGGGCAGGGCGCCGGCCTCACCGGATCCGGCCCCGGCGGGCAGTTCGGTGACGTCGGCGGGGATGTTGGCCACGGCCCAGTGCCAGAACCCGCTGGCGGTGGGGGCGTCGGGGTCGAAGCAGGTCACGGCGAAGCTCTGCGTCCCCTCGGGGGCGCCGCTCCAGGACAGCTGTGGCGAGACGTCCTCGCCGCCCGCGCCCATGATCCCGCTGACCTGGGCGCGGGACAGGAGCCGCCCGTCGGCGACGTCGGTGCTGGTCACGGTGAACGGCGCGACCGGGGGCAGGAAGTCGTAGGGGGAGGGTGGTACGGCCACGGTGAGGGCCTCTTTCGTCCGCTGTGTTCTTCGGGCCCTACGAACATACTCCGGTGCGGGACCGCACTTCCGGTGCGGGACCGGGTCGCCATGTCGCGGGCCCGCCCGAAGACAACAGACCGACCGGGCGGTATGGTCGGGGGTCACCGGCACGGACGACACCGACAGGGAGCCACCATGACCAGTCGCTGGGGCATGACCGTTCCGCTTGAGGGGATCCCGCTCCTCGACCAGCGGGCGATCATCGAGCGCATGCCCGACCAGGGCTACACCGACCTGTGGTCGGCCGAAGCGGGCGCCACCGACGCGTTCACCCCCCTGGCCCTGGCCTCGGTCTGGGCTCCCGACCTGCGCCTGGGCACCGCCATCGTGCCCGCCTACACGCGCGGCCCGGCGACCCTGGCGATGAGCGCGGCGACGATGGCCGCGGCCGCGCCCGGCCGGTTCGCCCTGGGGATCGGCACCTCCTCCAACGTCATCGTCGAACGCTGGAACGCCATCCCCTTCACCGAGCCCTTCAAGAAGGTCCGCGACACCGTCCGCTTCCTGCGCGAGGCGTTCACCGGCGCCCGGGTCAAGGCCGACTACGACACGTTCTCCGTCCAGGGCTTCACCCTGGGCGCGGTGCCGCCGCAGGTCCCGCCGATCCTGGTGGCGGCGCTGCGGCCGGGCATGCTGCGGCTGGCCGGGCGTGAGGCCGACGGCGCGATCATCAACTGGCTGTCCCCCGAGGACGTGCGGACCGTGGTCCCGTACGTGCACGAACAGGGCGAGGGCAAGGAGATCGTCGCCCGGATCTTCGTCATCCCCGGCGCCGACGCGGACACCGCCCGGGGGATCGGCCGCTGGGCGATCTCGGCCTACCTCAACGTCCCGGTGTACCGGGCGTTCCACGAGTGGCTGGGCCGCGAGGAGCTGAACCCGATGTGGAAGGCCTGGGACGAGGGGGACCGCAAGGGCGCGCTGGCCGCCATCCCCGACTCGGTGGTCGACGAGCTGATCGTGCACGGCCCGGCCGAGTACTGCCGTGAGCGCATCGGCGCCTACGTCGAGAACGGGGTGACCACCCCGGCCCTGGCCCCGATCCTGCCGCCGGGGATCGACCCGGCCGGGGTGGTCCGGGACCTCGCCCCGCGGGACTGACCCCGATCCGCCCGGGGCCTCCGTGCGACCCTCACGGGTCTTCGACGGTCCCGGGCAGCCGGCGGGCGCGCAGCACGAGTTCGAGTTCGAACCGCTCGCCGGGGTCGCGCAGCCGCGCCCCGAACAGCTCCTCCAGCCGCCGCATCCGGTACCGCACGGTCTGCGGGTGGATGCGCAGCCGCTCGGCGGCCTCGTTGGCGTTGGATCCGGCCTCCAGCCAGGCCAGCAGGGTCTGGGCCATCCGCTCCCGCTGGTGCGGGCGCAGCTCGGCCAGCGGAGCCAGCCGGGCCCGGGCCATCGCGGAGAGCAGGCCGGTGTCGCGGGAGAACAGCAGCGCCAGCAGGTGGTCGTCCCAGCGCACCAGGCCGTTCCCGGGGACCGCCCCGGAACGCACGAGTTCGGCCAGATCCCGGGCCCGCTCCAGCGACTCCGGAACTCGCTCCAGCGGCACGCTCGGCCCCAGTACCGCGCAGGCGCCCCGCAGCGACCGCTCCAGCGCCCGCAGCCTGCCGGGGCCCTCGGGATCGGGGAGCAGCGCGCAGGGTTCGGGGCGCTCCAGGTCGACCAGCGCGTCGGGCGGCAGCGACGGGGGCAGGGTGTCGGGCCGCCCGGCCCCGCCGCCCGCCGGCCCGGGGCGGACCAGGACCACGGCGGCGCGCTCGGGTGTGCGCCAGTGGGCGCCGCGGGCCAGCGCCGCGACCGCCGCCGGGTCCCGGCCGACCCCGGTCAGCAGGGCCTCCAGCAACCGGGTGCGGCGGTGCCGGGAGGCGTCGACGCCCGCGGAGCTCACCCGGGCGTGCCCCTGGGCGGCGGCCGCGCCGAGCTCCTCCTGGAAGAGCAGGACGGCCTCGCCCAGCGGCCCCAGCCGGTCGCGGGACAGGGCGTCGTCGTCGGACAGGACACGCCAGACGACGGCGGCGATGACGCGCATTCCGGCGTGCAGGCGCTCCAGGCCGCGTCCGTGTCCGGCCTCGTGGGCGCCGAACGCCCGGAAACGCGCGAGCAGTGCCTCGTCGGGGCCGCGATCCGTCCCCAACCGCGCCATGAAGCCCTGCACCCCGATGTCGAGCAGGCGGCGCGCCCCGATCTTCGAGCCCGGTGCCACCAGGGCCTCACCGAGCCTGCGGTGGATACCGGCGAGGGCCTCCTCCACCAGCACCGGCGCCAGGGAGCGCAGGCGGGCGCCCACCTCCGGGGGGATGTCGGAGAACGGGTCCGTGCGGCCGCTCTCCCGCGGGGGACGGGTCATGTCTCCTCCGGCGCGGACGCACGGCGGAGCCGTCCGTGGCACGCCCGCGCGTGCTCCGTGCGCCAGATCGGGGGGTGCGTCCCGCCGGGGGTGACGGGGGACACACCAATATCACCAGAGCCGTCCTCCGGGGACAAGACCGGCCCCCTGGTAACGCGGCCCGGGCGGTACCGGGACCGGAAGGGGCCGGCCGCCGGTCACAGACCGGGACGACGATCCGGTCGGCCAGGACGCCCGGTGCCGGGCCCGGCTCCAGGCGGACGAAGCCGGTGGTCCTCTGGCAGACCATCGGGTACCCGGGCCTCCTCTCGACCTTCCGGACGTCGGCGGGCGCCACCACGACGGCCGGCACATCGCCGGTCTGCAACAGGGTCTTGGGCGGCGCCGGGGCCTCCCCCCGCCCCGATCCCGGCCGCCGCTCACCTTCTGCTCTTCCGCCACAGCCTCGCCGACTCCTCGCGCAGGTCGAACCGCATGATGCGGGGCGCGATCCGGCCGGTCGGCGGCACGATGGTGAGGAGACCGCACAGGTGGCCGACGGTGTAGGCGGTGGCGACGTCGTCCTGTGGCTCCGTGGCCGGTACGGCTAGCCGAAGAGCAGGTAGCCCAGCAGCATGCTGCCCGCCACCACCAGCAGGGCGGCCGCCGACCACAGCCGCTGGACGCCGACCCCGTCCCGCTTCGGCGCGGCCGGGCCCCCGTCCGTGCCGCCCCGGGGCGCATGCTCGTCCAGGCGGCGGGCACAGCGCTCCATCAGCCCGCCCGCGACCTCGGTGAGCACGGGCTCGCTCCAGCGGGTCAGCCCGCCGGTCAGCTCCAGGTCGGTGGTCACGGACACGGCGGTGTGCTCCCCGCGTCCGTGCAGGTCGGCGGTGATGAGGGCCGCGCCGGTCCCCTCGCCGCGCCGGGACCGGCCGGTCGCCTCGACGACGATGCGGCGGGCGCTCTCGTCCTTCTCCACCAGGCGTGCGGTTCCGTGGCAGGCGACCACGGCGGGGCCGACCTTGATGCGCGCCTCGGCCAGGTGCGTGTCGCCGTCGGCCCCGACCAGCCGTACCCCGGGAATACAGGGGACGAGGGACTCCACGTCGGTGAGCAGCTCCCAGGACCGCTCGACGGGTGCGTGGACGACGAATTCGTTGCTGATCCTCATGGGATGCCCTCCGCTCGGGCCCTGGAGGAGGTGCGGACCCGGCGGGCCCTGTCCCGGGTACGGTGCGACGTCAGGTCCTGCGGCCCGGAACCGCCGACGTCGCGCCGCGTGGTCCCCGGCCCCCGGCGGGCGGGTCGGGTACGGCGGGGGCGCAGGCGTCGATGTGGGCCTGCACGGCCGGAGCGTACAGGTCCAGAAGTTCCTCGTCGGGGAGCTTCCGGAACAGGCCCACGACCCGCAGGCCCTCGGCGAGCCCGATCATCTGGCAGGCGACGGCGCTCGCGTGGCGCCGGTCCGGGGTGGTGTCGCCGATGATACGGGCCACGCTGTCCAGGAGTTCCTCGCACACCGGAACGCGGTCGGCCCCCGGGGACTCGCGCACCCGGGCGGTGGTCATCAGCCAGTTCTCGGGCAGACCGTGCCTGTGGCGGGTGAGGACCTTCTGCACCAGCGCCCGGCCCAGCGCGGACCGGGGCAGGTCGAGGTCGCCCGTGGGGATGCGGTGCGGCCCCATGGCGTCGAAGAGTTCGGCCTTGCTCCCGTAGTGCTTGATGACCAGGGCCGGGGAAACACCGGCCGCCGCGGCGATGTCGCGGACGGTCACCCCTTTGTACCCGTGTTCGCTGAAGAGCGCCCGGGCGGCGGCGATGATCGCCTCACGGCTGTCGGTTCTGGTCACGGTGCGGAGCTCCCGGCGTTCAGGTCCCCGTGGATTCCCGGGGATGACGAGGGTAACCGTCCGCGTCGGGGGCCGGCACCGAGTGGTCCCGGGGCGGTGCCGGCACGGGACCCGGGTCGGGTTCGGCCTCCCGCCCCCGCACCGGGATGAACAGCCCGACGGCGACGCCCGCGGCGCAGGCCGCGACCCCGGCCCACAGCGCGGCGTCCATGCCCGCGGCCGACGGGTGGGGCACGCCGTCCACGGTCACCGTCAGCGACGCGAACAACAGGGCGAGCAGCGCGCTGGCCGAGGAGGTGCCCAGGGAGCGGACCAGCGCGTTGATCCCGTTGGCGGCGGCGGTCCCGCCACGGGGCACCGCGCTCATGATCAGGACGGGCATCGCCGCGAAGGAAATGGCCGTGCCCACACTGACCAGGGTGCTCCCCAGGACCGCGTTGACCAGGGAACCGGGGACCAGTACCCGGACCAGGTAGGTCAGCCCCATGAGGGCCAGCCCGATCAGCAGGGTCGGCTTGCCGCCCCACCGGTCGAGCATGCGGCCGGCCACGGGGGAGAACGCCAGCATCATCAGCCCGCTCGGCACCATGAGGAGACCCGCCGTGACCACCGGCAGCGCCAGGCCGTACCCGGTCTCCGTCGGCACCTGGAGCTCCTGGGTGAGGACGAGGCCGTTGAGGAACATCGCGAACCCGGCGAAGTAGGACGCGATGTTGGTCAGCAGCACCGGCGGCAGCACCGCCGTGCGCAGGTCGACCATGGGGGCGCGGGTCTTGAGCTGGAGCGGGATCCACAGGGCCAGGAACAGGACCGACACCCCGGTCAGGGCGAGCACCCGCGGTCCGCCCCAGCCCCAGGCGGCGCCCTTGGACAACACGAGCAGCAGGCCGACCAGGACGACGGACAGCACCAGGGCGCCCAGGATGTCGAAGCGGCCCGGGGAGCGCTGCGGCGACTCGGCGACCGACAGCCGGATGAGCGCGATGAGCACGGCGCCGACGGCGGCGGTGGACCAGAACAGGGACGTCCATCCGAACGCGCCGTAGAGCACCCCCGACAGCGGGAGTCCGAGCGCGCCGCCGATGCCCAGGGTCGCGCTCATCAGCGCGACGCCCCCGGCCAGTTTCTCCCGGGGCAGCTGGTCGCGCATGATGCTGATGCCCACCGGGATGAGGGAGGCCCCGAACCCCTGCATGGCGCGCCCGATCAGGAGCGGCACGAAGCTCCCGCCGACGGCGGCGATGAGGGACCCGGCCGTCATCACCGCGAGCGAGACCAGCAGCATGCGGCGCTTGCCGTACATGTCGGCCATGCGGGCGACGATCGGGGTGGCCACGGCGCCGGCCAGCAGGGTGGCGGTGACCAGCCAGGAGGCGTCGTCGGCGGACACGTCCAGGATCCCGGGCAGGTCCGGGAGGAGCGGGATGACCAGGGTCTGCTGGAGGGCGACGATCATGCCGCAGAGGGTGAGGACGCCGGTGGTGAGCCAGGCGGGCATCCGCGGTGCGGACGACATGGGGCCTCCGGGGGGTGGGAGGGGGTGAACAACTGTTCACCGCCAGGGTAAACAGTGTTCAGTCCCGGTGGCACGCCCCGGCGGCCGAACGTGGCGTGGATCACCTCCGATCCCTGGGCGCACCCGCGAAATCACGTACGCGCGGATACGCCGCACGCTGTACGCCGTGTCGCCGCCCCACACGAATACTGGCCGCACAGGTGATGAGCGGAGGGGCCATGGACACGGCGGGAACCACGGAGCGGACACGGCGGGGCGGGCGGAGGCGATCACGGCCGACCCCGCGGCGGCGCCCGGGCAGGCTCGGCCCCCGCACCCGCAAGGCCGTCCTCATCGTGCACATCGCGGCCTCCGGTGCCTGGCTCGGGCTCGATCTGGTCCTGGGGATCCTGGTGGTCACCGCTCTGCTGGGCGGTGACGGAGCGGCCCTGGCGGTGGCCGCGGCGGCGTTCGCCACCTGGCCCATGATCGCGGTCGGCGCACTCACCCTGGCCAGCGGTGTGGTGCTGGGACTGGGGAGCAGGTACGGGCTGGTGCGCTACAAATGGGTGCTGGTCAAGCTGGTGCTCAACGTGGTCCTGGTGCTCCTGGTGGTCTTCGCGCTCTCCCCGGCCGTCGGGGCGCTGGCCGAGGAGGCGCGGGCGGCGTCGGCCTCCGGGGGTGCCCTGGCCTTCGATCCGGAGATGCTCTTCCCTCCGGTGGTCTCCTCCACGGCGGTCGCGTTCGCCATCGCGGTCTCGGTGACCAAACCCTGGGGGCCGACGACGGGGCGTTGACGGCCCCCGCCCACAGGGTGCGGTGGGTGACGGGGCGGCCGCGTAGGGGATTGCTCCGCGGAACCGAGCATTTGCGCTATTCAGCCCGGTCGATGCCGTGGTCTCGTTCTCTCGAACGAGGGGAGCGGCCATGCGGATGCCACCAGGGGTCACGGCGGCCGGGGAACGGCTCGACTTCGCCGAGGGACTGCTCGGCCTGTACGACGGGGACGACCCGCGGCGCGCCCTGTGGGGCGCGACGCTGGGCCGTGCCCGCAGGAGGCTGGCGGAACAGCACTACCACCTGGCGGTGCTGGGCGCCTTCAGCAGCGGCAAGAGCACCTTCATCAACGCGCTCCTGGAGATCGAGCTCCTGGCCTCAGGGATCGGCGAGACCACCGCCGCGGTGGTCCACATCTCCTACGGCCGCCGGTTCACCCTCCGGGTCGGGTTCCGGGACGGAGACCGATGGGAGGGGGAGGGCCCGGTACCGGTCGGAGAAGGACGGCTCCGACCGGTCCGGGCCGCCACCGCCGCCCGCGCCGTCCACGAGGTGAAGCGGGCACTGGACGTCCTGCCGCTGCGCGACGCCCTGCGCACCGTCACGACCGACCCCGCCGTGGCGCCCCTGGTCGCCTCGGTGCGGGTCGAGCTCCCCTCGCCCCTGCTGGCCAGCGGGCTCGTGCTCATCGACACACCCGGCGCCGAGTCCACCCGCGGGTACGCCGACCTGACCCGGCAGGCGATCGCCGACGCCGACGCCGCCGTCGTCGTCAACCAGCAGAGCAAGGTCCTGCCCGAGAGCATGGCGGCGTTCCTCACGGAGGAACTGGACGACGGGCTGCGCGCCCGCTGCGTGTTCGTGGTGACCCGCGCCGACGACATCGAACCGGACGAGCTCGACCCCATGGACGCCGCCGCCCGCCGCCGGATCGGCGACCACCTCGGGGTCGATCCCGATCTGGCGTGGGTCGCACCGCTGCACGTGGTCAGGTCGCTGCGCCCGGAGGGGGCCGCGACCGCGGACCGCGTCTGGGTGGAGCGCTTCGAGCTCACCCGGACCTGGCTGCGTCGCGTCACCGAGCTGCGCCGCCCCTCCGCGGTCGCCGACACCGCCCTGCGGGTCGTCTCCGGCGCACTCGCCGAACTCGAACAGGACCTCGGGGAGTACCGCGACGGCCTCGAACGGCGACGTGTCGAACTGGACGCGGCCACCCCCGCCGACATGAACGAACTCCTCGCCCGCCAGGTCGAGACCGGTCTGGGCGCCCTCACCGCCGAACGCGCCTCCCTCGGCACCGACCTCCAGCGGGACGCCGAGAACACCCTCGCCGGCATCCGCGAGCGGATGCACGAGGCCATGAAACCCTGCGCCAACGCCGCGCAGGTGCGCCAGGTGCTCACCACCGACATCGCCCCCTGGGCGGACACCCGGCTGCGGGTCTTCCTGGACATGGGCGCCGATCGCGTCCACAGGCGGATCGGCGGCTGCCTGGACTCGGTGCTGGCCGATCTGCGGGCCGCCTTCATGCTGGCCTACGACGCGCTCCGCAGGATCGACACGGCGCCCCGCGCCGAACTCGCCCGCTCCGACGCCCGCGGCGGTGCCCTCGACATGCGCCCCGCCGCGCACGACTTCGTGGCGGCCGAGGCGTTCCTCGCCGCCGACGGCCGCCGCGACGTCATGTCCATCGGCGGCGGCTTCGGCGCCGGAGCCCTCATCGGGTCGTTCCTACTGCCCGGGGTGGGCACCGTGCTGGGCGGCATCATCGGAGGCTTCCTGGGCGGCCACCTCTTCGTCCGGGACATGGAAACGGTCCGCGACGAAGCCGTCACCCGGGCCTACGGGCCGTTGGAGGACGCGGT
Organism: Nocardiopsis sp. CC223A; assembly: GCF_030766825.1. Lineage (GTDB taxonomy): Bacteria > Actinomycetota > Actinomycetes > Streptosporangiales > Streptosporangiaceae > Nocardiopsis. The sequence goes on along the minus strand of NZ_JASFDV010000015.1, from coordinate 23,084 downwards.
CTCCGACATCGTCGACCACCTGCTGGAGGCCGCCGACGGCCTGGTCGCGCAGGCCGAATCCGAACTGCGCGGCCGCGCCCGCTGGTACCGGGACACCTACGCCGACACCGTGGCCGCCCTGCACCGCGCCCACCGCGCCGAACAGGAGACCCTCACCGAGCGATCCCGTGCCCTGGCCGAGGGGCACGCCGAGGCGGTCGCACACCGCGCGGAGGTCGCGCGCGAGCGCGCCCGGCTGCGCGGCGTCGCCGCCCTCACCACCACCGACCACTTCGGAGGTCTCGATGACTGAGCCGCCGCGCCCCTTCGGCGAGCGACTCTCCGCCGCCCGTACCCTGGCCGACCTGGCCGGGGCCGACACCGCCCTGCTCGACGAACTCTCCGACATCGCCGCGCACGCCGAACGCGAACAGGTCCGTGTGGCCGTCGCGATGGGACCCGTGCCCGAGCGCATCCGGCTGCTCAACGCCCTGGTCGGCCGCCCGATCCTGCCGCGCGGCCGGGGCGCCGACCTTCCGGTGCTGGTCCACCCCGCCGACCGCGACACCTGGGAGGCCCGGACCGGCCGGGGCTGGACCCGCCTGGAGGCGGCGCCCGGACCCGACCCGGAGATCACCGCCGTCCGGGCCGGCACCCCGGCGCTGGCCGACCGGGGGCTGGAGTTCCTCCTCGTCCCCGAGGGCGACCAGGCCGCCCACGCCGCCGACGCCGTCCTGCTGACCCTGACCGCGACCGCGGCCTTCACCCTCACCGAACGGTCGCTCCTGGAGGGGCTGTTCGACCGCGGCCTGGCACCCGGGCACGTCCTCATCGTCCTCGTCCACACCGAACTCGTGGACGAGGAGGAGCGTGACGAGGTCGTGCGCTACGTCCGCGAGCGCGCTCACGAGATGTCACCGGACCTGGGCGTCGCCGTCGTACCGGCGGGGGACGGCTCCGCCCCGCTCCCCGAGGACGTCCGCGCCTGGCTGGCGTACGCCGCCGACGGGCCCGGCGCCGCGCGCGACCACCACGTCGCCCACCGGCTCGCCGCCTGCCTGACCCGGATCGGAGAGCGCGCCGCGGCGGGGGAGCGGGAGGCCGCCGCCGACCGCGCGCTGCGGGCCCGGGAGGCCGCGGCCGCCCGGCACGTCCACGAGGACCGGCTCCGCGAGTTCGACCTGCTGCGCGAGGACGTCCGCGCCCGCCGCAACGCCGTGTACACGCGCCTGCGGGAGGACCGCGACCGCACCCGCGACACCCTGGCCGCCGCACTCCGCTACGAACTGGGCAACAGCACCAACCCCCAGCGCTGGTGGACCCGCGACCTGCCGCACCGGATCGGGCAGCGGCTCACCCTCTGGAACGAGCAGATCCGCCTCAAGCTCCAGCCGGTCGCGGCCCAGGACATCACCGCGGTGGACGCGGCCCTGTCGGAATCCTTCGGCCTGCACCTGCGGGTACCCGACCCGCCGGCCTCCGGGTTCGCCAGGGTCGAGGTCCCGGTGCCCGACGACCGGGACCTGACCGACCTGGGCCGCCGCCGGGTCGTCTACCGGGTCGCGCCCTCCGGGGCGGCCCTGGCGGCGGCGCTGCTGCTGCCCGGCTTCGGCCCGGTGCTGGCCCTGACCGCCTCGGTGGTCGGCACCACCCTGGGCGAGGTCCGGTTGCGCTCCCTCGCCCAGGAGCAGCGCGACACGGTGGGAGAGCGGCTGCCCGTGCTGGTGGACGCCGAGATCGACGCCTGCGCGGACGCCGTCCGCGACGAGCTGGACCGGCTCTACGGCTACCTGGAGGACGAGGTGACCCGCTCACGCGAGGAGTGGCACCGCGGCGACGGGCCCTCCGTGCCCGCCATCGAACCCGGACCGGACTGGACCGCGATCGCGGACCGGGTCCGGGAACTGACCGCCGAGGTCCTCGCTGAGGCGGGGCCCGTACAGACGAGGGGAGCGGGACGATGACCCGGACCACACGGGTGATCAGCGGATACCAGGCGTTCGGCCAGGTGCGGGGGGAACTCCTGGACCTGGTGGACGGGCTGGCCGGAGCGGTCGGGGAACTCGGCCAGAGGACACTGGGGGGCCAGGTCGCCGACCTGCGCCACCGTGTGCTCAGGGACGACTTCTCGGTCGTGTTCATGGGCGAGTTCAACGCGGGCAAGAGCACCCTCGTCAACGCCCTGCTCGGCGAGAAGGTGCTCCCCGCCAAGGGGTGGCCGACCACCGCCGTCCTCACCGTCGTCACCTGGGGAGAGGAGCGCGCCGTCACCCTCCACCCGCTCGCCGCGGACGCGCGGCCACTCGCCGTCGCCCCCGAGGAACTCGTCCACCACATCACGATCGACGCCGACGGCACCTCACCCCGGACCTGGGAACGGGCCGAGGTCGCCTGGCCGCTGGAGCTGTGCCGCAACAACGTCCGGATCGTCGACTCGCCCGGCCTCAACGAGGACCCCGAGCGCTCCCGCATCACCCTCCGGTACACGGCCGAGGCCGACGCCGTGGTGTTCGTGGTCAACGCGGTCCAGGCCCTGACGGAGAGCGAGCGCACCGTCATCGACCAGGACCTGGGCGTGTTCGACCACGACAACCTCTACCTCGTGGTCAACCGGATCGACCAGGTGGACCAGGACGAGGTCGACGAGTTCCGCGAGAACGTGCTGCGCCGGGTCCGCGACAGGTGGGGGCTGACCGGGGAGCGGGTCCTGTTCACCGACGCGCGCGGCGCGCTGCGCGGGCGCACCGAGGGCGCGCCGGGCGCCCTCGCGGCCTCCGGCGTGCCCGAATTCGAGGAGAACCTGGAGCGCTTCCTCACCGAGCAGCGCAGCCGGGTCAAGATCATCGGTGCGTCCTCGGAGATCCGCGCCCTGGCCGCGCGGGCCCGCTCCACCATCGACGACCTGTACACCCTCATGGACCAGGACCTGGAACGGCTCACCGAGGAGTACGAGCGCCAGCAGATCCCCCTGGACCGGCTGTGGGAGGAGCGCAGCGGTATCGACCGCACCGTCCGCAACCACCTGGAGGCCACCCGGCTCATGGTGGTCGACGCCGCCGAGCGGATGCTCCGGTCCGCCGCCGCCTCCTGCGTCGAGTGGGCGCAGGAGGGCGATCACGAGAGCCGGGTCACCCTCAAGTTCTGGAAGGCCAGGTCCCAGGCCCAGGCGCGGGCCCAGGAGGTGACGGAGGACCTGAGCGGCCGCATCATGGCCCACGTCGAACACTGGCGGGAGACGGAGCTGGCGGCCCTGCTGGACGAGCGCGCCACCGACCTGGAGGAGCAGATCGGCGAGCGGTTCGTCTCCTTCGCCGAGAACCTCGAATCGATCCGGACCTCCCTGCTCAACGCCGGCGACCCCGACGGCGGGGAGCACCTGCCCTCCACGCTCTCCCGGATCACCGGGGTCGGCGTCGGCCTGCTCCTCAACCCGGGAGCCCTGCTGGTCGGCTCCCAGCTCGGGTTCAAGGAGATGGCCAAGACGCTCGTCCCGCAGCTGGCGGTCGCCTTCGGCCTGAGCATGCTGGGCTTCGGCCCCGTCATGCTCGCCGCCGCGGTCTTCACCACCGGGTTCGTGAACACCCTGCTCAAGATGGACAAGCTGAACGACAGGATCGTGCGCACCACGGCCGAGTCCGTCGCCGCGACACTGCGCGCCAAGGTCCCGGAGCTGGCCGCCGACCTCGCCGCCGACGTCCACCGGGAACTGGACGCCCACCGGCAGCGCGTCGACCGCGACCTCGCCGACTCCATCACCGAGGTCCGCGACCAGGTGCAGTACGCGCTCCAGCAGCGGGACCAGGCCAAGGAGGCCGCCGACGAGCGCAGGCGGCGGCTCGCCGGGCACCAGCGCTCCCTGGACTCCATCCAGGACCGGGCGGCGCGCAAGGTCGAGGAGTGGGCCGCCGCCCGTTGACCGGACCGCGGACGCCCGGCCGGGCCCCCGCGGTCCGGTCGGGCCTCACCCCGCGTCGGCGTCCGTGCCGCCGTCCGCTTCGCCGCCCGCACCGGGGTCCTCCTGCGCGTCGGCCGGGCCCCCGTCCCCGTCGGAACCGGAGGACAGGGTGTGGTCCAGCACGAACCCCATGGCGGCGGCCCCGGCCGCGGCCCCCGCCCCGCGCGCCATCCCGTCGGTCAGGGACAGGCCCAGCCCCCGCACCCGCCGGTCGTGTTCGGGCGCGGCCCGCGGGCCGGGGGCGGCGGCCGTCTCCGGCAGGCCGATCCAGGCGTCCCCGGACAGCCGCTCCGGCCGCAGCTCCACCGCCACCCGGGTGAACCCCTCCGGGGCCAGACCCGGGTAGTCCCCCTGTTCGACCAGGTCCCGGTACAGGTGGTGGGGCAGGATCACCCCCACGTCGCGCCCGGGGTTCTCCGCCAGGGCGGCGCGCAGCGGCCCGCAGTCGCACAGCCGGGACACCTCCAGTACCCCGTCGCCGCTCCACCCGTTGGCCCCGCGGTGGGTGATGCCCTGGCCGACGGCCACCCGCAGCCGCATGCGCAGGGAGGCCCGCACCCGCAGGTTGCCCCGGCCCACGGCGTCGCCCAGGGCCGTGTACAGCAGGGACACCGCCCGCGGCTCGTCGTCCAGCTTCTGCGGAAGCAGGACCAGCAGCCCGTCGCCCTGTTCCTGGACGTCGACCCGCCGCCGGGGGACCCCCGCGGCGGTCACCGCCTCCTCCACCACGGAGCGCAGCCGTTTCTGGAGGGAGAGCTGTTCGGTGTTGCGCCGGGTGCTGTACGACTCGATGTCCGCCATGAGGCAGACGCGCCGTTTCCCGGGCGGCAGCCCGCTCACGTCCTGCGCCTCGCGGGCTCCGGAGCCGTCTCCTCCGCCAGGGCGGCCAGCCGGTCCGTGTCGGCGATGACCAGGGACCGGTACCGGGTGAGCAGCACCCCGGAGGAGCGGAGCACGCCCAGCGCCCGACGGACGCTCTGCTCGGTGGCGCCCACCAGGGCGGACAGGTCGGCCTGGCTGAGCGGGACGGAGATGGCCAGGCCCTCCTCGGTGCGGCGGCCGCAGTACCGGCCCAGCCGGTCCAGCACCCGGACCAGCCGCAGCATCACCGGCGCCCCGGAGCTGTCCGTGCGGTGCCCGATGGCCTCGCGCAACTTGGCGTTGACGTTGTGCTGCACGGCGGTGCCCACCCCGGGGTGCTCGTGCAGGAAGGTCCGCAGCGCCCCGCCGCCGATGGTCCGCACCCGGGTGGGGGCGGCCGCCTCCACCGTGGCGGACCGGGGCCGCCCGTCCAGGACCGAGAGTTCGCCCACGATGTCGCCCGCCATGCGGACGGCCAGCAGGGTGGTGTGGCCGTCGGCGTGCCCGCCGAGCACCTTCACGCAGCCGTCGAGGATCAGGTGCGCGTCGTGTCCGGCCTCGCCGAACCGCATCAGCATCGCACCCCGTTCGAAGCGGCGCGGGGTGCCCAGGCGCAGCAGGGCCGCCCGGTCGTCCGGTGGGAGCGAGGCGAGCAGGCTCCGCGGATGCCACGCCGTCTCGCGTGCGGTGTGCGCTGAGGTCGCCGGGGTGTCCGAGGGGGGTCGGACCGCTGAATGGTTCGCCATGACAGCCGCCAGGGGTCGGGTTTCGGAGGTCTCGACGGTTCCGTCGCCGCAGCGGGGAGGGATCCGCGGCATGGCGGGCGGGGACGGGGGTGCTGAAGTCCGCCATCGCAGCTTAGCCCGAAGCCCCCCGGGGTACGGCGAACTCCGGGAAAAGCCTCACTCCGTGACGAAGTGCGGGGAAAGCCGCGACGGAACAGGAGGGACGGCTCATCGGACCGTCCGGGGAAACGCTGCCGGGGGACGGCGAACGCGGGCCCGGACGCCCGGCGGGGCCGCCCCGGGGCACGGGGCGGTGCGCGGTGCCGCGGCGGCTCCGCGGTCAGGAGCGGCCGCTCTCGCGTACCAGCAGCCACACCAGGTACCCGCCGCCCAGGCACACCGTCACCGCACCCACCGGCAGTGCCGTGTCCGGCAGGGCGTGCTGCGCGACCAGGTCGGCCAGCGACAGCAGGACCGCGCCCACCAACGCCGCCCCCACCGGGTCCACCGCCCCGCCGCGGCCGGTGAGCCGCCGGGCGATCTGCGGTGCGGCCAGGGCCACGAACGCGATCGGTCCGGTCACCGCCGTCACCACGGAGGTGAGCCCCACGCCCGCCACCATCATCAGCGCCTTGGTCCGCTCCACGGGCACCCCCGACATGGACGCGGTGTCGTCGCCCAGCTCCAGTTGGCGCATGCGCGGCACCAGCACCGGCATCGTCAGGAGCAGGGCGGCGGCCGCCACGGCGCAGGCCGCCACCGGCGGCCACGACGTCCCGTTGAGCGTCCCCGCCCCCCAGACGGCGGCGCGCAGCGCCACGTCCAGGTCGGCCTTGACCGAGAACCACGTGTTGACGGAGCCGAGCATCGCGCTCACCGCGATCCCCACGACGATGAGCCGGAACCCCCGCATCCCCCGGCGCAGCGCCAGTACGTACACCAGTGCCGCCGTCCCCAGCCCGCCCAGCACCGCGCCGCCCGCCAGCACCGCGAACCCGGTGCCGCCCAGCAGCATCACGCACACGACACCGGTGAACGCACCCGTGTTGAACCCGATGACGTCCGGGCTGCCCAGCGGGTTGCGCGTGAGCGACTGGATCAGCCCCCCGCTCAGCCCCAGGCAGGCGCCGAACAGCGCCGCGGCCACCGCCCGCGGCGCCCGCCACTCCACGACGACCATCCGGTCCGGCCCGCGGGCGTCGGGGCCCAGCGCCGCCAGCACCTCGGCGGGCGACAACGGGCGCGAGCCCAGTGACAGGGCGGCCGACAGACAGCAGACCAGCACCACGGCGGCCAGTGCGTGGACGGCCAGAGCCCGCCGGGAGAGGCGCACGCTCACCCGCCCGGCCCGCAGGACGACCGCGCCGCTCACAGCGCACCCGCCCGGGCCCGGCGGACCAGCAGGATGAGCACCGGCGCCCCCACGAAGGCGGTGACCACGCCCACCTGAACCTCCGCGGGACGCACCACCAGGCGCGCCAGCACGTCGGAGACCAGGACCAGCGCCGGCGCCAGGACCAGGGTGAACGGCAGGATCCACCGCAGGTCCGGGCCCGTGACCAGGCGCACCGCGTGCGGCACCATCAGGCCCACGAACCCGATCGGCCCCGCGGCCGCGGTGGCCACCCCGCACAGCACCGTGATCGCCGCGATCCCGCAGCCCCGGGTGAGCGCGACGCGCGCCCCCACGGCGCGCGCGAGGTCGTCGCCCAGTGCCAGGGCGTTGAGCGGACGGGCCAGCGACAGCGCCACCACCAGCCCGGCCAGCACGAACGGCACGATGGTCGCCACCGTGTCCTCCGGCCGGTCGGCGAGGGTGCCCGCGCCCCAGTACCGCATGCGGTCGAAGGCCCGGGGGTCCAGCAGGGACAGGGAGGAGGCCGCACCCTGGAACACCGCGCCCAAGGCCACGCCCACCAGCGTCAGCCGCAGCGGGTCCGCCCCCGCCGGACCGCGGGCCGCGATGAGGTACACCAGGGCGGCGGCGGTGAACGCCCCGAGGATCCCCAGCCACAGGTACTGGTGCAGGCGGGTCACCCCCAGCGCGGCCACGCCGACGGCGATCGCGAAGGCGGCCCCCGCGTTCACGCCGAGGATGCCGGGATCGGCCAGCGGGTTGCGGGTCAGCGCCTGGGCCAGCACCCCGGCCACCCCGAGCGCCGCCCCCACGAGCAGCCCCAGGAGGGTGCGCGGGACGCGCAGGCCCACCACGGTGAGGTGGTCGATCCCCTCACCGGCCGAGGTCAGGGCGGCCCACACGGTGGACACCGGCAGCGGGGCCGATCCCACCAGCAGGCTCGCGGTACAGGCCAGGGCGAGCACGAGGACGGCCGCGAGCAGCCACAGGGGGCGCAGGCGGGCGGGGCGGACGCCTTCCGCGTCCGCCCCGCCCGCACCGGCCCCACTCCGGAGCACGGCGTTCACCGTTCGGAGCACGCGGCGCTCCCGTGCAGGGGCCACCGCGGGGGAGCGCACCTCACGAGAACCGCTCCTCGACGATGTCCAGCAGGGCGAGCTCCTCGTCGTAGTCGCCGCGCAGGACCCAGTAGGGCAGGTCGTAGGCGTTCCCCTCCTCGAATGCGGGCAGCGCGGCGTACACGGGGGACTCCGACAGGGACGCCACGTCGGCGGTGTCGCCGTTGAACCCGAGCACGAACACCGTGGAGGCGGTCACCAGCTGCCCGACCTGCTCGGTGGAGAGCTCGAACATGTCGCCGCCCGCCGTGTAGGGCTCCACGTCGTTCTCGGCGAACAGCGGGTCCGTCTCGAATCCCAGGCGCTCGAAGGCCAGGGGCAGGCCGGTGTCCTCGATGAGCACGTAGGGCGTCTGGTCCGCGGTCACCACCAGGAAGGTGACCTCGCCCTCGGGCGGCGTGATCGCCGCCTTCACCTCCTCCACGCGCTCGTCGTGGGCGGCCACGAGTTCCTCGTAGCGTTCGCCCTCGTCGAAGACCTCCTCGGCGAGGAATCCGAACTGCTCCTGCCAGGTGGTGTGCGAGCCGCTGACGATCACCGTCGGGGCGATCTCGCTCAGCCGGTCGTAGGCGTCGACCGCCTGGACCAGCGGGAAGCCGAGGCCGCCCGCGACGATGAGGTCGGGCTCGGCGCCCAGCACCGCCTCCAGGTCGAACCCGTCGGTGCTCCAGGGCAGGTACTCCGTGCCGTCCGCCTCGGCGTCCTCGGCCCAGAACTCGGAGTGGACGCCCTCGCCGTCCGCGTCCTCGGGGGTCGTGGCGACCACCGGGACGTCCAGGCCGTAGAGGTACCCGGCCAGGGCGTAGTTGAGGACCACGACCCGCTGCGGATCCGCGGGGACGGTCACCTCGCCCTGGTCGGTCTGCACGACACGGGTCTCCGCGGACCCGTCGCCGCCCCCGGACTCGGCGGCGGTCTCCGGGGAGCCGCACGCGGACGACAGCAGGGCCACGGCCGCCAGCGCGGACATGAGGGGAACAGGAAGGGGTCGTAGGGAGAGCATGGATCCTCGGTAGGGGAGAGGGTGCGTGAACAGCACGAACCGCAGGTAGATAAGGTAAGGCTAGGCTAATGCCCGGTTCGCCGTCGGTCGTGCCCCGGACGACATCGGTGGCTGCCCGAGACGACATGTTCCCTGGAGTGAGGATGACCCCGGACCAACTCTGCCGGATCGTGCCCGAGAACTCGGTCCGCTTCCTGGGGCACGACACCCACGAGCACGACGTGCCCCACCTGATCCACGTGGTCTCGGGCGCCGCCGAACTGGTCGTCGACGGCCGGGAGGTCACCCTGGGCGCGCGGCACAACCTGTGGCTGGCCCCGCACGTCCCCCATTCGATGCGGATCCGCGACGGCGGGATGGCCCTGGGGCCGATGCTCTCGCCGGACACGCGGCCCCCGGAGCGGGTCCACCTGCTGGGCGCGGTACCCGCGGTGACCCGGGTGATGATGACCGTCCTGGGCGCGGCCCCGGCCACCCCGGAGCAGATCGCGCCGTTCCGCGAGGTCCTGGACTCCGTACTCGGTGAGCTGTACCGGCCGGGGTTCCCCGTGCCGCTGCCCGAGCACCCGGCGGCCCGCGCCATCGCCCGTGAGGCGGGGGTCTCCGGCGCCACCCTGGACGAGCTGGCCCGCCGCCACCACACCAGCGTCCGCCACGTCCAGCGGCTCTTCGCCGAGCAGACGGGACTCTCGTTCACCCGGTGGCGCACCCGTGCCCGGCTCAACACGGCGCTGGCCCGGCTCCGCGCGGGGTACGGCCTCACCGAGGCGGCGCGCGCCGCCGGCTACCTGAGCCGCAGCGGACTGCTGCGCGCCCTGCGCCGGGAGACCGGCCTGCCCGAGCACCTGCTGGCCGCCGACCCCCTGGCCGCGGTCGAGGCCCGGCGCCCGGCCGCCTGACCCCCCTATCCGGACCGGGGGCGGGCCCGGCCCTGCCCCTGCCGTTCGCCCGGCTTCTCACCCGTGTCCGGCAGGCGCTGGGCGAGGGGCCCCTGGAACCGCCGCTGCGCGCCGCGACACTGACCGCACACCGACTCGTCACCATGGAACAGGAGGCCGCATGACCGCCCACGGAGAAGCGCAGTTCGCCCGGTTCGAGGCGATGGACGAGGAGGAGCTCTACGAGGAGCTGGGAAGGCTGCTGCTGGGCTCCGGCCCCGGGCTGGCCCCGGACGACGACAGTGAGGCGGCCGACCACGGGCGGCGCTGGTTCCGGGCCCACTACGCACGGCTCCAGCGGAGCGTGTGCCTGCACCCCCGGGTGCGCCCCGTCCTCAACGACGACCCGGTGAACACCGTCGTCGACCTGGGCACGATCGGCACGATCCTGTCCGGGGACCTGGTCTCCGACCCGACCCAGGCCGCCGTCCTCGCCGCCCTCATCACCCGCCTGGGCCTGAGCACCTTCTGCGCGGGCGTCCGCCCCGATACCGACGACTGATCCCGGGGCGGGGCCCGGCGGGAACGACGGAAAGACCCTGTCGGGCGGCCTCGGGCCGTCCGACAGGGTCTTTCCGCGAGTGAAGTGGGCGATACAGGATTCGAACCTGTGACCTCTACCGTGTCAAGGTAGCGCTCTAACCAACTGAGCTAACCGCCCGCGTGAAGCGATGTGAGGTGGAGACGGGATTCGAACCCGTGTAGACGGCTTTGCAGGCCGCTGCCTCGCCTCTCGGCCACTCCACCGAGTTCCACGCGAGCACCGGGTGCCTGCGCGTCTCCTCCGAGCGGACGACGGGATTCGAACCCGCGACCCTCACCTTGGCAAGGTGATGCTCTACCAGCTGAGCCACGTCCGCTTGCAGACCGGGCGGGCCTTGTTCCCTCGGCCGTTGCCCTGTCGCTGGTTAGAACTTTAGCGGAAAGTCGGCAGACGGCAAATCGGGTTTCCGCGGGCCTTCGCCCGCACGCTGGGAGGGGACGGGAACGCCGCCGTCACGGCCCCGGGTGGACAATGGTGGCCAGGCCGTTGACGACGGGGAGGGCGACGCCATGGGCGGGTGCGGATCGGGCCGCGAGGGGCCGCTGGGCTGGCCGGCGGCCCGGGACCGGGCGCACCGGGCGGGGGAGCGGCTGCCCGTGGCGGTGCGCGAGGTGCCGCTGGCCCGGGCGCTGGGCGCGGTGCTGGGCGCGGACGTGCGCGCGCTGACGGGGGTTCCGGCGTTCGACGCCTCCGCGATGGACGGTTTCGCGGTCGCGGGTCCGGGCCCGTGGGAGCTGGTGGGCGCGGGGTTGGCGGGTGCGCCGGTGGCCGTCGAGGGGTTGGCGCCGGGCGAGGCGGTGGAGATCGCCACGGGCGCGCGGGTGCCCAAGGGGACCGAGGCGGTCCTGCCCTATGAGCTGGCCGAACGTTCCGGTGACCGGGTCGCGGGCCCGGCGCGGGCGGGGCGGCACGTGCGCTGGGAGGGAGAGGAGACCGCCCCCGGTGAGACGGTGCTCACCCGGGGTCGTGCGGTGGGTCCGGCGGTGCTGGGCCTGGCGTCCTCGGTGGGCCACGAGACCCTGCCGGTGCTGGCCCCCCGGGTCGAGGCGCTGGTCACGGGCGCGGAGGTCACCACGTCGGGGCTGTCCGGCGAGGGCTTCGTGCGTGATGCCATCGGCCCGATGCTGCCGGGCCTGGTGACGTGGGCGGGCGGCCGGGTGGAGCGGGTGCGTCACCTGGGGGACGAACGCGACGTGCTGGCGGCGGCGATCGCCGGTTCCGGCGCCGATGTGCTCGTGGTGTGCGGTTCCTCCTCCAAGGGCCCCGCCGACCACTTGCGCTCGGTGCTGGCCGACCTGGACGCGGAGGTCCTGGTGGACGGGGTGTCCTGCCGCCCCGGGCACCCGCAGCTGCTGGCGCGCCGGGGGCGCACCGCGGTCGTCGGCCTGCCCGGGAACCCGGGGGCGGCCCTGGTGGGTGCCCTCACACTGGTCGTTCCGCTGCTGTGCGCGATGGCCGGGCGCTCCGACCCCACGGTGGCCCCGGACCCGGTGCCGGTGGCCGGGGAGGTGAGCGCCCACCCCCGGGACACCCGGCTGGTCGCCGTCCGGCTGGAGGACGGCCGGGCCGTTCCGGTGGGCCACGACGGCCCGGCCAGTCTGCGCGGTGCCGCACTGGCCGACGCCTACGCCGTGATCCCGCCCGACTGGCGGGGCGGCGAGGCCGACCTGCTGCGCCTGCCCTGAACGGGGAAGGACCCCGCGGGGACGTCCCCGCGGGGTCCTTCCGCCCGGGACCCGGGTCAGCCGACCCGTTCCTCCCCGCGCCGTCCGGCGGGCACCGGCGGCGCGGGCCGCTCGACCGCCGGGTTGCCCCGGCCGCGCAGCAGCAGCCACGCCTGGACGGCCGCCGCCATCACGATGGCCACGGCGATCGTGCTGGTCAGGTGCATGCCGCTGGTGAACGCGGTGCGCGCGGCCTCCATCAGTGCCGCCCCGGGCGCCCCGCCCAGGTCGGCGGCGGCGTTCGCGGCGCCGCCCAACGTCTCGCGGGCGGCGCCCACCGCGTCGGCGGGCACGCCCTCGGGCCCGGTCAGGTGCGAGCGGTAGAACGCGGTCAGCGCACTGCCCAGCACGGCCACGCCCAGGGCCGCGCCCAGCTCGTAGGCGGTCTCGGAGATGGCCGAGGCCGCACCGGCGCGCTCGGGCGGGGCCGCCGACATGATGGCGCCGTTGGTGAGCGTCTCGGCGAACCCGGCGCCGGTCGCGATCAGAGCGAACCCGGCGGTCACCACCGCCACGCCCAGCGTGACGTCGTTCACCGGTGCGATGACCAGTACCGCGAACCCGGCGGCGGTCACCAGCAGGGACCCGCCGACCACGGTGGCCAGGCTCAGCCGGCGCGACAGCCGCACCGCCACCAGACTGCCCAGGACCGACAGCGCCAGCCCCGGGACCAGGACGATCCCGGCCCGCATCGGCGAGATGCCCAACACCAGCTGGAGGTACTGGGTCAGGAAGAACAGGGACGACACCAGCGAGAAGACGATCATCAGGTTGGTGACCACCGCGACGCTGAACACGCGGTCGCGGAACAGGTCCACGTCGATGAGCGGGTCGTCCAGCTTCTTCTGCCTGCGCACGAACAGGTGGCCCAGGGCCAGGCCGATCGCCAGTGACGCGACGGGTACCACGGACAGGCCCTCGGTCGCGAGCTTCTTGACGCCGTACACGGCGGGCAGCATCGCGGCCAGGGACAGCACCACGCTGATCGGGTCCAGGCGGCCCGCGTCGGGGTTGCTCGACTCACGCACCAGCAGCGGCACCAGGATCAGGATCAGGGCCATCACCGGCAGGTTGATGAGGAACACCGAGCCCCAGAAGAAGTGCTCCAGCAGCCAGCCGCCGAGGATCGGCCCCAGCGCGGCGCCGGCGGAGAACCCGGAGGCCCACAGGGCGATGGCCAGCAGCCTCTGGCGCGCGTCCAGGAAGATGTTGCGCAGCAGGGACAGGGTCGAGGGCATCAGCGAAGCGCCGGCGACGCCCAGCAGGGCGCGGGCGGCGATGAGGATCTCGGGGGTCGGCGCGAAGGCGGCCAACAGGGAGGCGGCGCCGAACGCGGCCGAACCGATCATCAGCAGTCGGCGGCGGCCGATGCGGTCGCCGAGCGAGCCCATGGTGATCAGCAGTCCGGCCAGGATGAAGCCGTAGACGTCGATGATCCACAGCAGCTGGCCCGCGGTGGGCGCCAGCTGTTCGCTCAGTGCGGGCACGGCGAAGCCGAGCACGGTCGAGTCGACCGAGATCAGGATCACGGGCAGGACCAGGACGGCCAGTGCGGTCCACTCGCGGGGACCGGCCGGTGCGGGGCTGCCGTTGCGTGCGCGGTCGTGGCCGTTCCCGGCCTTGACGGAAGTCATCTCTCCTCGTTCACGTGTCGCTGTTCTCGCGCCTGCGGCAGTGGCCGGGGCGCGGGTCCGGCGGGAAGGCGGGCTCCGGGCCGAACGGGTGGGACGGGAAGCGCTGTCGACCGTGCGGTGCGCCGGGCGCACCTCGCGGGATTCTTCAACCGTCCAGACGGTACAGTACCGTCCGGCCGGTACAGTGTCAATCGTGAACGCTTCCAACACCCGCGACCGCATCCTCGACGCCCTCCAGGAGATCCTCGTCCGGGAGGGCTACTCATCGGTGACGCTTGAGGCGGTGGCCCGCGCCGCCTCCGTCTCCAAGGGCGGCCTCCTGTACCACTTCCCCTCCAAGGCCGCCATGCTCACCGGCCTCATCGAGCGCCTGTCCGTCCTGGCCGAGCAGGAGTTCCGCGAGGCGACGGAGGGCGAGGAGGGCGTGGTCCGCGTCTTCCTGCGCACCTCGCTGCCGCAGAGCTCGGAGGAGCGCGAGCTCTACTGGGCGATCATCGCCGCGCTGCGCAGTCAGGACGACATGCCCCCGGAGGCCTTCGTGCACGTCCGGGACCTGTTCGACCGCTGGCGCCGCCTGCTCCACGAGGAGTTGGAGGACCCGGTCCTGGCCGAGATCATCCTCCGCGCCGGAGACGGGCTGTACCTGTCGGACATCGCCGGTCTGCCCACCGCCGAACCCGGGCTGCGCCAGGCCATGATCGACCGCCTGGTGGCCGAGTCCGACCGGGTCCGCCGCGAACGCTGAACACTCCGGGCGCTCCGCGGGTCCCGGGGCGCCGCCGTCCCGCGCCGTCCGGACCTCGACCGTTCGCCGGACGGTGGCACGGCGGTGCTGTCCATGTGTCCGGGATCATGATTTACTTGCCGGTAACTTCATTGCCGCCGCCGGGTCCCGGGGCCGCCGGGTGCCCGCCCACACCGTGAGGTGATGCGTGCACCACCGCGGGGGGTGGGGCGTGCCGGGTCGACGGGGGGCTCTCCGTTGGCCAGACTGGGCCCACCTCGCCGGAGCGCCCACGAGGTGAGAACACGCAGACGGGAAAGCGGGGAGCGGATGCACAGGCTCACCAACCAGGTCCGACCGTACGCCTGGGGTGCGCGCACGGCCATCCCCCGGCTGCTGGGTCTGGAGCCGGACGGCACCCCGCAGGCGGAGCTGTGGCTGGGCGCCCACCACGGCGCCCCCAGCACCGCGCGGTGCGAGCAGGGCCCGCTCCCGCTGCCCGAACTGATCGCCGCCGAACCCCACCGGGTCCTGGGCCCGGAGGTCGTCGACCGATTCGGCGTGCGCCTGCCGTTCCTGCTCAAGGTCCTGGCGGCCGACGAGCCCCTCTCCCTCCAGGTGCACCCGAACGCCGACCGGGCCCGGTCGGGGTTCGCCGCCGAGGAGGGCCGGGGCATCCCGGTCGACGCACCGCACCGCAACTACCGCGACCCCCACCACAAGCCGGAACTGCTGCTGGCGCTGGAGCCCTTCGAGGCCCTGTGCGGCTTCCGCGAGCCGGCCGCCGCTCACCGCGACCTGCTGGACCTGTCCTGTGAACTGGCCGCCCTGCTGCGCGAGGACCTCTCCCGGGAGGACGACCGCGCCGCGTTGCGGGCGGCGCTCACCCGCCTGCTCACCCTGGACGGCGCCGACCGCGAACGGCTGATCGGCGGGTTCGTGGACGAGTGGGAGCGGGTCCGCCCCCGTTGCGCCCACGCCGGCATCATCGGCGACCTGGCCGCCCGCTACCCGGGCGACCCCGGAGCGGTGGCGTCGCTGCTGCTCAACCGGGTCACCCTGTGGCCGGGCCAGGCCCTCTTCCTGCCCGCGGGCAACCTGCACGCCTACCTCCAGGGCACGGCCGTGGAGGTGATGGCGGGTTCCGACAACGTGCTGCGGGCCGGGCTGACCCGCAAGCACGTGGACCCGGCCGAGCTGCTCGACGTGGTCGACTTCTCGGTCCTGCCCATCCCGTACTCCCTGCCGACCTTCCAGGGCGGGCGGCGGCAGTTCCACCCGGCCGCGCCGGAGTTCGCCCTGCACGAGATCGGCCCGGGCCGGGTCACCGCCCACCTGCCGGGGGAGGGGCCCGCCGTGGTGCTGGCCCTCAACGGCCGGGTCGAGCTGATCCCCGAGGTCGGCCGCCGGACCGAGCTGCGCCGCGGCGAGTCGGTGTTCGTCCAGGCCGACAGCGGACCGGTCAAGATCGAGGGTCAGGGACACGTCGTCGCCGCCACCGTCGGCGCACTGCTGGACTGAGTCCCCGGACCGATACGCTGGCCCTCTCTGTTCACCTGTGTCACAGAAGAGGTAGCACCATGGCTCTGGAGCGTCCGGAGATCGACCCCATCGACGGCCCGCCCCCGGCGGACCTGGAGATCACCGACACCGTGGTCGGCGAGGGGCGGCAGGCCGGACACGGCAACACCGTCGACGTTCACTACGTGGGCGTGGCCTTCTCCAACGGCGAGGAGTTCGACGCCAGCTGGAACCGCGGCGCCCCGCTGAGTTTCACCCTCGGCAAGGGCCAGGTCATCCCGGGCTGGGACCAGGGCGTCCTGGGCATGCGCGTCGGCGGCCGCCGCAAGCTGGTCATCCCGCCGCACCTGGCCTACGGCCGGCACGGCGCGGGCGGTGCCATCGGCCCGAACGAGACCCTGATCTTCGTCTGCGACCTGGTCGGCGTCCGCTGAACCTCCCCGGCCGACCGTGCGTGAAGGGCCCGTGCCGCGTCGGCACGGGCCCCGTCCCCGCGGTCAGCCCAGGGTTGCGCCCACCTTGACGTGGCCCTTGAGCAGGTCGCGGGCGATCGTGCGGCGCTGGATCTCGTCGGTGCCCTCGAAGATGCGCAGCAGGCGCAGGTCGCGGTAGAACCGCTCGATGGGCAGCTCGCGCGTGTACCCCATGCCGCCGTGGATCTGGAGCACGCGGTCGACGATCTCGTTGGCCTTGACGCCGCCGAAGAGCTTGGCGATGGACTGCGCGTGGCGCGAGTCGCGGCCCGCGCCCACCTGCCAGGCGGCGTGCAGCACGAGCAGGCGCAGCGCCTCGATCTCCACCTGGGAGTCGGCGATCATCCACTGGATGGCCTGGCGGTCGGCGATCGGCGCGCCGAAGGTCTCCCGGGTCTTGGAGTAGTCGACGGCCATGGTCAGCAGGCGTTCGCAGCTGCCGACGGCGCGCGCGGGCAGCAGGTAACGGCCCTTGCCGATCCACTGCATGGCCAGCGCGAAGCCCTGGCCCTCCTCGCCGAGGATGTTCTCGTGCGGGACGCGCACGTCCTGGAAGATCAGCGCGGCCGGGCGGCGCTCGCCCATGGTGTCGATGGGCTCGGCGGTCCAGCCCATGTCGCGGTCCACCAGGAAGCAGGTCACGCCCCCGTTGGCGCCCTTCTCGGGGTCGGTGATCGCGAAGACCATGGCGAAGTCGGCCTCGTAGCCGCCGGTGATGAAGGTCTTCTCGCCGTTGATGACCCACTCGTCGCCCTCACGGACGGCCCGGGTGCGGATGGCCTTGGCGTCCGACCCGGCGCCCGGCTCGGTGATGGCGAAGCAGGAGCGCTTCTCCCCGGCGATGGTGGGCAGCAGGTAACGCTCCCGCTGCTCCTCGTTGCAGTGGTAGAGGATGTTGTCGGCCTCGCCACCGAACTTGAAGGTCAGGAAGGTCCGTCCCAGCTCGATCTCGATGACCGCGGCGGTGACCGGGTCCAGGCCCATGCCGCCGTACTCCACCGGGGTCTCCACACCCCAGAAGTCGGATTTGCGGGCGAGGTCGCGCAGTCGGATGCGCTCATCCCGGTTCAGGCCCGGGGGGTGCCCCTCGCGTTCGCGTCGCAGCACCTCGTTCTCCAGCGGCATCAGCTCCCGCTCGACGAAGGTCCGGACCCAGTCGCGGACGGCGCGCTGCTCTTCGCTCAACGAGAAATCGATCACGGCCTGCTCCCAATTAACCTAACAGTGTTCGGTTATGTGAGGGTACGACGATCCCGGCCGCCGGTGCAAGAGGGGGCGGGCCCTTCCGTAACGAACCCGTCCGGCCCGGTACCGTGCGATGATCGGGCCGGACACCGGTAGGGGCCGGTGTCGGCAGACCGCAGAGGGGACCTACGCCCGTGGCCCGACCCAAGACACCGATCCTGAGCCGTGAGGCCATCCGCCGCGCCGCGCTCGCGCTCATCGACCGGGACGGACTGGACGGGCTGTCCATGCGCAAACTCGCCGAGGAGCTCGACGTGCGGGCCGCCTCCCTGTACAGCCACTACCGCACCAAGGAGGAGCTGCTCACCGCGATCGCCGAGGAGGTCACCCGGGACATCGAGGTCGCCGAGTTCGAGAGCGGTGACTGGCGACGGGGCCTCACCGCGTGGGCGCGCTCCTACCGCGGCGCCCTGATCGCCCACCCCAACCTGCTGCCGGTGATCGCCGCGGGCCCCGGCCGCCGGGAGGAGGCGCTGCGCCGCGCCGACGCCATCCACGGCGGCCTGGTGGGCGCGGGCTGGCCGCCCCGCTACGCCACCATGATCGGCGCCTCCACCCGGTACCTGGTCCTGGGGTCGGCCACCGGCTCCTTCGCCCGCGGCTTCGACGACGACGTGCGCGTCTACCGGGACCGCTACCCCAACCTGTCCCAGGCCCACCGGCTGGCCGAGCACGCCGCCGAGATCGACGAGGACAGCTTCGACCTGGCCCTGTCGTCCTTCCTGGACGGCCTCGACGTCCTCTACGAGAAGGTCCGCGCCGACTCCGGACGCTGAGCCCGGGCGCCTCCCGCGCCCCGGCCCGGCGTTCACGACCCCTGCGGCCGGGTCTCCTCGTTGCCGGAGATCGCCGTCCGCTCCAGCCGGTCCAGCAGGGACCCCCGCTCCGGCACCGACCGGAGCGCGACCTCCCTGCCGTAACGGATGCGGGTGAACGTCTCCGGCAGGCGGTCGGCCAGCCGCCGGTGCGCGACCCGCCCCAGCCACCAGGCCCCGAGCAGGCCGTTGGCCGCCCCCACCGGTAGCGCCGCCCACGGTGCCCCGGCCAGGCCCAGGAACACCGCCGCCAGCACCGCGGGGGTCGTCAGCACCGGCAGCGCCGCCAGCGACAGCCACACCTGCACCTGGTTGTCCCCGCTGTCATTGGCGTCCACCCGCAGCTGCGGGTCCACGCCGGGGGACAGGGCCACCACCGAGAACAGCAGGGACAGACCCGACCCCACCCCGAACACCGCCGCCAGCCCGGTGGACACGTAGGGCCACGTCCAGTGCTCACCG
This sequence comes from Nocardiopsis sp. CC223A, assembly GCF_030766825.1. GTDB lineage: Bacteria > Actinomycetota > Actinomycetes > Streptosporangiales > Streptosporangiaceae > Nocardiopsis. Next base: position 4,006 of record NZ_JASFDV010000015.1, on the reverse strand, counting down.
GTGAACACGATGAACAACGCGCTCAGCGCCAGCGACACCGGGGCGCTCAGCAGCCAGATCGCGATCTGGCGGCCGCGCACGTCCGCCCTGGCCGTGCCCGGGCCCTGGCCCACCACCGCCTGCCACAGCGCGGTCCCGTCGTGGCCGTACATGTTCGCCGTGGCCAGCACCATGATGAACGCGCAGATCACCCCCGAGAACGGCGCGAGGAACGAGAACGCCCCGCTCCACCAGCTCAGCAGCCCGATGAACAGGCCCGCCCACAGCGAGGCGCGCACCTCCAGCCCCCGCCACGGGTCGCGCCACCACTGGCGCAGCTCCTTGCCGACCACCGCTCCCAGCGGAGTGTCCGGCAGCAGGCCGCGGGCCGGGCGGGACAGCGGCCGGGCGCCCAGGGGGCGCCCCCGGCGCCGCACCCCGTGCGCCCCGACCCGGGGCGCCAGCAGCACCGCGGTGACCGACGCGAGCACCAGCGCCGTCAGGGCCGAGGCCGCCAGCCAGCCCAGGGCCGGGCCCCAGGCGCCCGCCCCCGCCGCGTCCACCGCGTGCACCGGCCAGGACGTGGGCAGCGCGGCCAGGACCGCGCCCGCCGCCCCCTCGCCCAGGCCGTGCTCGCGCAGCTCCAGGGTCGCCGCCAGCGCCGGCTGCACGGCCATCCACCCGAAGAAGATCAGGGCCAGGATCAGTCCCCACTGCACCGAGGCGATCTCGACGCCGAGCCGCGAGTGCATCGCCGCGCCCAGGGCCCGGAACACCAGACGGGACAGGGAGATCAGCGAGATCCACAGCAGCAGTGCCGCGGGCACCGCGACCACGGCCGCACCCGCCGACAGCGTCGCGCCGTGCCACACCGGCGCCGCCGCCGCGACCAGGGTCAGTGCCGGGCCGACGTCCACGAACGCCGTGACCAGCAGCAGCGCTCCGGTCCGTCGGCGGTCCATCGGCAGCAGCGCGAAGTACTGCGACCGCAGCGTCCCCGCCCCGTTGGCGACCGTGGGGCCCAGCGCCCAGCCCACCGCCCACACGGCGAAGACCAGCGCGAACAGGTCCGACCGGATTCCCGGATCCGGGACGAACAGGGTGAAGTACCAGGTCGCGATGACACCCGGCAGGGCGAGGACCAGCCCCAGGACGCGCATGCCGGTGAAGGAGCGGCGCATCAGCGCCAGCTTCAGGCGGATCAGGACGACAGCCACGACAGCTCCTCCTCGCCGATCCCGCGCGCGCCGACCAGCCGTACGAAGGTGTCCTCCAGGGCGGTGTCCGGACCGCGCACCTCGTCCAGGGTGCCGTCGGCCAGCATCCGGCCCCGGGCGATGATCGCCACCCGGTCGGCGAGCCGCTCCACCAGGGCCATCACGTGGCTGGAGACGACCACGGTGCCGCCGCCGTCGGTGAAGCGCCGCAGGATCGCGGTGAGCACCCGCGCCGACACCGGGTCGACCGCCTCGTAGGGCTCGTCCAGCACCAGTACGCGGGGAGCGTGCAGCAGGGCCGTGGCCAGGCCGATCTTCTTGCGCATGCCGGTGGAGTACTCCGCGACCAGGACCCCCCTGCGGTCGGCCCCGTCCAGCTCCAGCACCCGCAGCAGCTCCTCGGCCCGCTCGCGGACCAGGTCGCGGCCGAGCCCGCGCAGCCCGCCCCAGTAGGTGAGCAGCTCGCCGCCGGTGAGCCGCTCGGGCAGGGACAGGCCGTCGGGGAGCACACCGAGCAGGCGCTTGGCGGCCACCGGGTCGGACCACATGTCCACGCCCAGCACCCGGGCCGTCCCCGAATCGGGGCGCAGCAGGCCGACGGCCATGGAGATGGAGGTGGTCTTGCCCGCGCCGTTGGGCCCCACCAGGCCCAACAGGGACCCGCGGGGGACGGAGAGGGTCACCCCGTCGGCGGCCCTGGTCCCGTTGAAGGTCTTGGTCAGCCCGACCAGTTCCAGGGCGGGCACGTCTTCCGGGGGTGGTAAGGCGTCGTTCACCATGCCCCCGATCGTCCCGCCGCGGGCCGGGGCCGGGCATCGGCCGATCGACCGCGTTCCACCGCTGCCGCGGTGGCCGATCGGCCGACGTCCCCGCCGGCCGCCCCGCCCGCAGGATCGGCCTTTCGGCCGAGGCGGGGCCGCCTGCCCCCGCCCTACCCTGAGATCGACATCGATCTCGGGGGGCGTGATGGTGGAGGGCGGCGACGCGTTCGGAGGTGACGGAGGCACGGCGAACGAGGCCCCGCGTGCCGACCGGCGGCGGTTGGCCCGCGGGACGATGGTGGCCGTCGGGGTCGGGCTGGGCTGGGCGGTGCTGTACGCCTTCCTGTACCGGGCGGGGTACAACTCCTACGTGCCCGCCTGGCTGATGGGGGTGGACGTGGCGCTGGGGGCGGCGGCCGCCCTGACCCTGGTCGCCCGGCCCCGGTACCCCCTGGCGGCGGCCGTGGCCGTCGGCCTGTTCTCGGCCGTTTCCTCCGCAGCCCTGGCGGCGCTGGTCATCGCGCTGATCGGACTCACCGCCCGCCGCCCCTGGTGGCAGGCGGCCTCGGTGGCGGCGGGCACCCTGCTCCTCGGGCTGCCCTGGTTCCTGCTGTTGGTCCCCCGCGACCAGCTGTTCTTCGCGATCGCGGTCACCGTACTCCTGCTCTCGGGCTGTCTGGGCTGGGGGTCGGCGATCAGGTCCCGACTCCGGCTGATCGAGCGGCTGCGCGAGGACGTGCTGCGCGCCCGCGCCGACCGGGACCGCAGACTGGACGAAGCGCGTGCGGACGAGCGTCGGCGCATCGCCCGGGAGATGCACGACGTCCTCGCCCACCGGATGTCCCTGTTGTCGGTGCACGCCGGAGCCCTGGCCTACCGGGTCCGCCGGAGCGAGCAGGGGCAGGCCCCGCCGCCGACCGCCGAGGAGCTGGGCGCGGCTGTGGAGGTCATCCGCGACAACGCCCACCGGGCGCTGGACGAGCTGGGCGGTGTCCTGGCGGTCCTGCGCGCCGCCGACACCGCCCGGACCTGGGGTGACGGCGGCACGGAAGAGGAGGGCACCGCCCCACCCCAGCCGACCCTCGCCGACCTGGACCGGCTACTGCGCGAGGCCACCGGCTCCGGGCAGCGCGTGAGCGCCCGAGTGGAACTGCCCGGGGGAGCCGCCCCCCTCGACCGGGTGGGTCGCAGCGCCTACCGGGTGGTGCAGGAGGGGCTGACCAACGCCCGCAAGCACGCCCCCGGAGCCCGGGTGGAGGTGCGGGTCCACGGCGGCCCGGGGCTGGGGCTGGCGGTGTCCGTGCGCAACCCGCTGCCGGTGGGGACGGCCGTGTCCGAGATCCCCGGGGCGGGCGCCGGGATCACCGGACTGGCCGAACGCGTCGGTCTCGACGGCGGCACCCTGACCCACGGTCCCGACCAAGGCCTCTTCCTCCTCGACGCGCAACTGCCCTGGGCCGACGGTGTCCCGGCGGCGCGACCACCCGGGACGGAGCCGGCCCCGCGACCGTTCGCCCATCGACCCGTCCCGGCGGCGAGCCCGGCCCCCTACGACTCGGGGGTGCGATATTAGGGGTGTGGACACACCCGTGCGCGTTCTCCTCGTCGATGACGACCCGTTGGTACTGACCGGGCTGCGGATCATGCTCTCCGGGGCGCCCGGCCTGACCGTGGTCGGCGAGGCCGCCGACGGGGAGCAGGTGGTCGCCGCGGTGGCCGAACACCGGCCCCACGTGGTGCTCATGGACGTGCGCATGCCCCGCCTCGACGGGATCGCCGCCACCCGGGCGCTGCGCACCGGCGGCGCGGACGACCCCCAGGTCATCGTGTTGACCACCTTCGACGCCGACGACACCGTCGCCCGGGCGCTGCGCGCCGGGGCCGCCGGATACCTGCTCAAGCACACCGAGCCGGAGCGGATCGTGGAGGCGGTGCACCGGGCCGCCGTCGGGGAGCCGGTGCTCTCGCCCGCCGTGGCCCGGGCCCTGATGGACCGGGTCGCGGCGACCACCGACCACGGCGCAGGAGCCTGGGACGGTGCCGTCGATC